>JAJECO010000044.1 GCA_022822005.1 Candidatus Poribacteria bacterium | reverse complement strand
TTGTCTGAAGCACCAAAATAGCCTACCCACTGTTGCGTTTGTGAGTCATAGGTGGCGAGGAAGGTGACTTTTGATGCCCCACCGAGCGCGTCATAGAGGTCGCCAACCCTGTCGATGGTCTTCTCTTCCCCATTAACGGCTACTACCTTCAGGGGGACATGAATCAAACTGATACCGGGTGGTATTGACCATAGGAATTCGGTGGGGAGGGTATCAGCGATAGCGTGAAAAGTGGCTGTACTCTCAATTCCGGTAGCAGACACAGAAACGGTGTTTGCTCCCAGATTTGGACCCAATATGAGCGTACTCTGTGCCCTACCGTTGGGATCAGTCCTTGTGATTGTAGTGCTGAGTGTACCACCGCCTGCGGTGACGGCAAATGTGACCGGAATCCCCCCGAGCGCAGAGCCGTTTGCGTCCTGTGCTTCGACGATAAATGGCTGCGACAACGATACGAAGGACGCGCCGTTCTGATTATCGCCTGAGATTTTCAGAAGGGCGGGATGCGCTCGGTTGTCAAACTCAACTGTAACCCCTCTGCTTTGGAGCTCACGAATATGGGTGTGGATAGATTGGTAGCTCAGGGGATTTGCCTGAACATAAACCTTATCTCCATTCCCCAATCCCGTATTGGCGACCAAGGGCGAGAGATCCGAAATGTTGTTGCCATAAAGCCACAGTATTGTTAAGTTAGTTAAGTTAGCCAGAGGCGAAAGGTCCGAGAGGTTGCTACCCCCACTACCCCCAAGCTCTAGTCGTGTCAGATTGGTTAACTCTGATACCCCGGAGATGTCCGAGATGCTGTTACCGTCAAGATCCAGATATGTCAGATTGGTTAGTCCCGCCACCGACGATATATCCGAAATACTATTGTCGGAAAGTTCCAGTTGTGTCAGTTTAGTTAATCCTGCCAGAGGTGAGATGTCTGAGATACTGTTCCCCCAAAGATTCAGATATGTCAGTTGCGTTAAGCCTACCAAAGGCGATAGATTTGATACGGAGTTGCTGTTAATCCGACGCCCCTCTGTATCGAACCCAAGATCCAGATATGTTAGGTTGGTTGCAAACTCAAGCCCGGTTAAATCGCTGATGTTGGCGTTTGGTACTTCAAGACGAGTTAATGCTGCCATCTCCCCTGGAGCGATCGGCACCCCCTCTTTTTTGCCCAAAGCAGCCTCAATGGCAGTGCGAAGATTGGAATCAGGGATGTTTGCCTGAACATCGCTGAAGGTCACCGACTCAGAAATTCCTTCGACACTTGCATGAACTATATTCGTATCCCCATCGGACCCTAGCGTGAGGGTACTCTGTGCCCAGCCCTTTTCATCGGTGATTGTGCTCGTTACACTGAGTTTTCCACCGCCTGAAGTGACAGTAAACGTCACCGGAACCCCTTCAAGTACGCGCCCGTTACTGTCCCTCGCTTCAACGATAAGCACATTATTTGACGCGGTAATCACGCCTGAAATATTCAATAATGGCGCAGCCGTTCGGTTGTCAAACTCAACGGTAACCCCTCTGCTTTGGAGGGTGGGAATATGGGTGTGGATAGATTGGTAGCTCAGGGGGTTTTCCCTCACATCAACCTCGTCTCCATCCCCCAATCCTGTATTCGTCACCAAAGGTGAGAGGTCCGAGATGCTGTTGCTTATAAGCACCACCTTTGCCAAGTTAGTTAATCCTGCCAAAGGTGAGAGGTCCGAAATGCGGTTGCTCCTAAGCCCCAACGTTGTTAAGTTGGTTAATCCCGTCAAAGGTGAAAGGTCCGAAATGTTGTTGCTTGCGACCCCCAGGCGTGTCAGGTTGGTTAATCCTGCCACCGGTGAGATGTCAGAGATACGGTTGTTCTGAAGAAGCAGGTAATGCAAGTTGGTTAATCCCGCCAAAGGTGAGAGGTTGGATATTGAATTGCCTCCAAGTCTTAGCTCTGTCAGGTTAGTTAATCCTGCCACCGGTGAGATGTCAGAGATACGGTTGCTCCAAAGTTCCAGCCATCTCAGGTTAGTTAATCCTGCCAAAGGTGAGATAGCCGTGATGTTGTTGCTCCTAAGATCTAGCCGTTTCAGGTTGGTTAAATCTTCCAACGGCGAGAGATTTGATACCGAGTTGCTATTGACCCACCCTTCACCTTCCACCACTTCAGCACCAAGATACAACTCTGTCAGATTGGTTGCACTTTCAAGCCCCGTCAAATCGCTGATGTTGGCGTTTGGTGCTTCAAGACGGGTTATAGCTCCCGGGGCAATCGGGGTGCCCGGTGTCTGACCAAGCGCATCCTCAATCGCAGCGCGGAGGTTGGCGTCCGGAATGTCCAACGGAGCCCCCGCCACAGCATTGAACGTCACCGTGTGCCCTTCAGCGGATACCTCAACGGTGTTTGTTCCGAAGTTGGGACCCAGTGTGAGCGTGCTCTCCGCCCTGCCTGCGTGATTTGTCTTGACGCGCTCAACACTGAGTGTTCCACCGCCTGCCGTAACGGTAAATGTGACGGGAACTTCCCTACGCGCAGAACCGTCGTTCAAATCCCGCAATTCAACGACAAATGGGAGGGGTAACGGTGTATTGGGTAAGCCTTGCAGGTTATCACCTGAGATTTTCGACAACGGCTCAAGTGCGTCAGAAAATAGCACAAATCGAAAACCTCCACCCCACATTGGTGAGTCTACATCCCCATTCATATCAACGGCTTCAATAACAATCGGATGAACAAGCGGATCCAAAAGGCTTGTATTTCTACTGTAAGATGGGTCATGGGCAGATGGGATTACGCCGTCATAATCAAATTCAATGATTGCTGATTTTTCACCCGAAAATCCACGGCACGACTTCACCGACCATCTATTGTCGGGTTGTGCAGCGTGTAAGATCACTTGGTGAAGTCCATCGAAATCACTAACTTCAATTCTAACCGGAACCCTTCCTGCCCCCGATGAATAGATACGTGGCGAAATAAGTTTAACAGTAGGCGTATCCACCTCATCAACTGGCGTGTCAGGATTGAAGTAGGGATGCATGGACAAATATTCGGCATGGCATGCAGATAAACGATTTTTCAGTCCATAACCATATGACATGATATATGCACCAGCCCTGAAATCGTGTTGCAATCCGAAGGCGTGTCCCAGTTCATGTGCAAAAAGAACCCAATCAAAGGTTTCACTAGTCATAGCCTCTCCACCTGTTTTTGACACACGAGCTCCAATACCTCCAGCCGTATCAGAAAGTCCACGTCTACGGTTGTCAACGACAATCAAGTAGACATTCTCAACAAGATCGAATGCTAGTTTTATCTCGTCGCGCACAGGGACATCCGCGTAGACATCGGTATTATCAAAATAGTGACTATCGGGGTATCTTCCATCCACGCGATGAACTATCGGTTCACCTTGGGAGTCGGTTTCTACACGAAAGGTTAGCCGTCCGTAGCCGTGCGCTTCCATCTGATCGGCAAAGAAGGTCTGAACGGTGCGGATCTCAGCCTTCATTTGTTGTACTACCTCTGCTTGATACGGACGGTCATTCGGCAGGAAGTAGATCATCCGTACCGTGCGGGGTTCGCCAACGTTCAAGTTCGCCGCAACGGATCGGGCATAATGGCGGTTGGGGAATTGGTCCGAATACCGTTTGTTCGCCCAGCCATCGCTGACACCGCAAACATGCGTTATGTTTCTCGCCAATGGATGGGTAGCGGCAACGGCGAGGTTGAGTGTGCCGACGGTGAGATAGATTATTATCGCATATAAGGTGAAACGGAGAAATTCTTTTTTCATTAAATTGAGATCCTTTATTAAGCTGGGATATGTAAGGGGTTCCTCATCTCGCTGCAGAATCTGTTGACAATTAGAATATCACGATCGGGACTTGCGCAAAATTCCTTCCCTTGCCGGTGCGATTGGAAGGGTGTCTCTATCTCCGTTCCGATCCCGATTCTCGTGGATTTCGATCTTATCGGAAGAGTCTTTGACTTTCCTCTTTCTTCCATCCTTCTGTCCAAAACTGCCGATTAAGCGGCGAACGCGTAAGTCCTATTAATAATAAATTCGCGGAGACTTATGGTTTATAGTTGCACTTTTCTTTTATATGAACCGAAAATTTTATTGATTTATACTGACATGGCAGTCTAAAATTGATCTAATTTAACGCAAGTTGCTAGTGATTGGAAATCCATAGGAACCTGTAGGTCGAGATTCACATCTCGACACCAAACCGTCGATTTTGGAAAATCGACCTACAGAAATGATACAATTTGCACAGGAGTCAGGGGCTATTATAACCCAAGTTGTTAGTAGCCTCCATAGTAGTAGGCATACTCCGTACCGATAAATCGGGGCGATGCGGCGATCATGTTAGCACACTACTGTGGATAAGGCGTAGGTTGGGTTGAACGAAAACAGACAAAAATCACAACCCTGATAACTCAATGCCGATGCGCGATTCTCATTCAAATCTCAAAAATCGGAGTGAAACCCAACACTTTTCTTAGCAGGTGTCCAGGAACGTGGGGGTATGAAGTTAGGTTTCACTATCTCCTCGATACTATCTGCATCGCCTCCAGTTTGATAGGTGTTTGAGGTGCCTGAATCGGATGTCTCAACTTTGTTCAACCCAACCTACGCACTATAACCCGCAACTTGCGTTAAAATAACGCAAGTTGCTAGGTGTCCAGTCTGCTCGGCTTGGATAGCCATATCCAAGTCTCGGACTCTCCCCGATAAATCGGGACAGGCGGAACGGAGCCATCTTTGTAAATATGCAGTGGATTTGTCAATCCACTGCGAGTTGCTTTGAATCCCGATTTATCGGGGCGGTGATGGAGTGACTTTAGCGTTTATTCGCTCGGTTTGAACCGTTTTCTTATAACTAGCAACTTAGGTTAAAATAGGAATAATAGCACACTGCGTCAACCTCAACCGACCCCAAGGCGTACCCAGCGGATGTTGTAGACCTCATCCTCGTGGCACCAGAACGCAACCAGCACATCGCCATCGGGTAGCAGCGCGAGATTCGGACAGCCGAGTTTCAGTGATCGCAGCTCTTCGGTCGCGGTTGCCTCACCAAACATCTTTGTGAGCCTGTCTCCCTGCCATAGGACCTGCGGTTCCTCGTGCCGCCAATCGTCTCCATCAAGATGAACGATAGTGCCGCACAACCCCGGTGGATCAATACCACGGTAAACACAAACGACGCGTCCATCCGGCAGCGCCAAAAGTTTACTGGTCTCCCCATCCAAGCCTGTCGGACGCGGTGGGGTTGAAAACGTCTCGCCATCGTTACTGACTGCATAGTTGACCGCTTTGGTCTTGCCGCTACGTTCATCAAACGCCCAACCAACGGCGAGAAGCCGTTCATCCGCCAACTGCACAACCGATTGCTCAAAATGGACGATACCGTTAGCGTAGTCATCAAGGATATCAATGTACGAGGCCCAAGTCACCCCCTGATCGGCGGAAACCATCCCGATAACCTTCAGACCGTTGGGAGCTGCGCCGTCCCAACACCGTAGGCATGACACCGGAGCCAACCATCTGCCGTCCGATAACTCGACAATGTTATGACAGACCTCAAAGGGTTGCCCTATTAGTGGTGGTATAATGTGGTGGGGTTGGTTCCAGGTCCGACCGTCATCGGGACTTCGCGCTACCATCAAATCCATCTCAACTAAGCCGGTCGTGTCCGGATTCCAGATGCCCTGTTCGGGATCGTCACGGTAAAAGCGGGCGGTGAATCCGACCAGTTCGCCGTTCGACATCCGTTTCGGCCGTGAAATATGGGTAGTGCGTCGCGTCGGATGCTGGATCAGATTATCGGGGAAGATCGGTAGCGGTACGTCCCAAGTCTGCCCACTGTCATGGCTGCGGCTGATATAAGTCCGGTAGTCCAAGCTCTCGACCGCCTCACCGATGTCAAACGCGGCAATTAGTTCGTTCTGATCAATGACCACCAACGTTGGATGCCACGCATGTCGAGCGCACAGATGTGGCTTCGGGTTCCGGTAGATGTGGCCCGTTCCGCAAATCTCAATCATCGGCTCGCCCGCTCCCATGTGCACAATGACTTGACCCCTTTGGGGAAAATCAGTGTCATCTCAGACCGATCCTTTACTTCTAAGATGCCTTAGCAGACCCTTCATCTCCTGAATGACTTTGTCTTCCCTTGTAGACATCATACCGAACATCATCCGCGGTGAAACATTCCTTTTCCTTGTAGCACCTGTGGAGGTCTTAGAGATAAAATCTCCGTAACGGTCAGGAGTAATCCCCAGATATTTGATCGAGAGATAATGTTCTGAGGGTTGCCCTGTAACCTTGCCATCAAGGATATTTCCAGTTTTTCTCCTACCGTAACTGACGGTATAACATCTGCCACTCGCGTTGTTGACAATCGTATATCCGACCTCATCAATGGACTCATTCCAGCACTTCTCAAATCCATTTGTTGGCATCCGTTCTCTCAGGTCCTTTGCTGACCGCATAACGACCCTTTCACGAATCGGGGTCCTTGTGATGAACAGATCCGCCGCTTTGACCCTTTGTGGAGCGGGTCCCTGCATCAGATAGACGTTGTCTAACGTGTACATCACGCCACTATTGAGGCCTTTCGCAAGGTTGAGATGTCTTTCAATAATATCCTTATTGAGCGGATGGAGCTGGTACCGACCGTTCGAGTTAAAAACGCTGCGTAATCTTCTTCGGCATTCAATGTCCGCGTACCGATCATTCGGAATGGGCACTTCCACCTTTAGCTCGTAATCCACAAACAGATCATTGGTTGCATTGACCCGCGCCTCTTGTGTGTTTGCCAAGAGCGATAAGCCGGTCTGACTTTTGGATAAAACTCGACCAATGAGCTTATCCTGGCGTAATGTGCGTATCTTTTGAGAGATCAACTCAAGCGTAGGCGCTTCCATATCCTCGATCATAATTTTATGTTCCCATCGTGTGCCTCTCTCATGGGCAAGGATTTGGAGCTGCTGCATCTGACCATCGGAGTGGATATATCCCAATACTGTCCACGGATCGAAAGTGGTGCGGTATCCGCCCGCAGCTTTAGAAATATCACTTGCCAGCACACAGTCGCGTCTTTCATATCGGGAGTAGACACCAAACTGAAATTCCAAGTGATGGAACGGTTCTAACGCTTCCAGGAGATCCGTAGCGAACGATGATCCCTGCGGAAAGGATTCAAAAATGGATTGGGTTTGTGCAGGATGGTTTAGTGCATCGAGGAATTTTCCGATTGGAATCCCGTGCGCATCCCCGTCCTCACCGCCGAAGACCTTTGTCTTAGTCTTAAAAGGCGGGTTCCGCAAAAACAGATCGCGCTGGGAAACCAACTGTAACGCAGGATCATCGGACAGGTCTCCGAGCGTGGGGGCATCGCCGAAAACCTCCTCTTGAACCGTATTATCTACAGGCTCACCCGATTCAATACCGCGTTTCACTTCGGCAAAATCAACGATGTCATTTAAGTTGTAGCGGAGCGGTGCGCTCGACGCTTGGTTATCGTAGTTAAACCGGCGGAATCGTATTCTCGGCTTAATCCGAAAAACAGGGATCAAACCGTAATCTTTCAACAACGCATATAGAGTAACCGTATAGGATTCGGCGTGTATTTTCCGCTCCAAAATCCCGTTTTGTGTAGAAAACCCTCCGTCTGCACCGTCTTCTCGAATTAAGTGTTCTTGGACGGGGTCACTATCATTCCCAAAAATGATCATTCGGTGTTCTTCTCTGCTATCGTCTACCATTTATGGTCCCTCCCCTGTTAAAGTAATCCGAGACATATTGGATTTGAGAAAGATTATAACACGAGTTGATCAGAGAATCGCAATAAAATTGCACATGCCGACCTATCTTTGTCGCGATCTGCTAATCGAATATCTCGACCTGCGGTGTAAAGGACATATCTTCATCGAGTGGGTAAATCGGTCGCGGGACGATTTTGTGGCCTAATGTCTTAATATTGGGACTCGCTGCGCCCGGAACGTCGATAGTCATGTTTCGGACAGCCCATTCGTCATAGAATTCATAGGGCGTATGCGGCAATTTTTGGATAATGACATCGAATGTTTTAGGATCTTGGCCAACAGCAGGATACATCCATCGATCGCACAGTATACCGCCTTGGGTAGCAGCAACGATAGTAATATTACCAGCCCTGAGAACAGCTATCGGTATATCGTCTCTTATGGCAAGGGCTTCCACTGTAACTTCCACATCTATCGGGGTAAAACGGGGGTCCCTCGTGCCGCCGAGCGGTACGGTAATAGTGCTGCCTAACCCTGCCTTCATAGCCTGCTTGATCGCCGGTTCATCTCGGATGGGCAAAAGAACCCGTCCCGTATAGTCGCTCTCCAAAAACCCTTTTAAGATGGCATTGCTGGTGCCGGGCGCGCCGGAACTTGTGGCATCGGCGGCGTCGGAAAAAACAACCGATCCGTCCGCTTTCTTGGCGTTTTCGATTGCCTCCTCCACACTGTGCAGAACGCACTGCATCCGTTCGCGCATGTCCCAAAAGTTTTGACCGATCCGCATCGCTTCCCGTTCAGCCAATTCCCTGTTATTATCGGTAACAACGATGATCCGCGATCCCTGCTCCGGGCAATCCGTGGGTGGATGGCCCAGCATGATGCCCGCGGCCAACACATCGTCCCGTTCTTCGAGCCGCTCAAGGTGCCGGATGAAGGTGCCGTGCACACCGGTTGCGGTCTTGAGTTCGTCGCCCCGGACCATGGTGGGCGTGTACACACTCCCGATAACCGGCTTCGCACCATCAAGGATACTGAGTAGCATTGTAGCCGTCCGTTCACCCAACTGATACCAATCGATATGTGGATAGGTGTGCAGAATGGCGGCGCCGTCGATAAGCTCCAACATACGTCGGGTGACAGTGCCGTGCATATCGAGGGAAATTACGATAGGGATATCCGGTCCCAAGATCTTACGGGTCTCTTCAAGGATGTAACCTTCGGGATCCTTCTCTATTTCGGCAGCCATCGCCCCGTGCAGAGCGAAAAACAGGGCATCTGCTCCAGCACTGTTCTTCTCAATCGCCTCCAAGCATTCTCCGGTGGTCCGATCAAAACATTCGTGAGTGATTGTGCCACCCGCACCCATGCTAGCACCATAAGTGGGCACAATCTCCAAGTCGGACCGTTGAGAGAAAATATTCAGCGCACCGTTGATATCCTCACGACCCGCCTCGAATAAATCCTGACCGAAGTGGACGTTAAAATCCTCATATGTCGTGGGATTTGGGTGGAACGAATTGGTTTCTTGGAAATAATTGGCAACGATGATTTTCGGCATAATATTCCTTTTCTGTTAAGCGGCGATTATGCTTGTCCCGGTTACGACCGACAGGCAGCCTCGAAGGATCCGGGCGCAGTTACGAGTGGAGGTGCTTTAATTGGCATTGGAGTCTGCAACCAACTTCCGGAAATGCCACACAAATGTCATTTGAGCCTGCGTACCGTCGAGTTGTACGCGATAGTTGCGGCCCGAGTCCAATTTCATGAGCGGTCGGTTTCTCAGATGTTTGAACTCTAAGCCCAAAACGAAGTTCTTAGATATTGAGAAAGTTGTACCAGCCAAAACCTGACTGCCAAAGGCAGCCCCCGTTGCGAGGGGCGATCCGGGTGCCTCTTCACGAGTCCAAATATGATTGACACCCACACCGATATACAAACTATGAACCCGTCGATCCGTTTCGGGTAGGTTTGATATGAGATTAATAATATAACTCATTTCAACCGGGGCAAACGTCAAATTAGATGAAGAATCTGCACTGACGAAGGTATTATCGTTGTACGGATCTCCATTTTTCCGATGCAAACCGATTGATGCTGCCAACCCTGTGTGAGATGAAACTGCGAGCTTATACTTTACCCCGAACATGGGCACGCTTCCGTAAATGCTATCGGTACTGGACTCCGATGGGCTATGGAACCCCGCGTATAACCCGAAGCCCTCTTGGAACCTCGCAGACGAGACAGACGGAAAAAGGAGAATGATAGATACAAATCCGAAAAATGTGACGAATCTACGACGTTGGAAATTCATTCAGTTAATCCCCTTTGATTTGGTCGCTTCAGTTTGTGACCAACGTCTTAGCGGCCATATTCGTCTCCATACAAGGTAGCTAACTGCCACCAACCCAAGCAGTAGGAGATCGGGAAGAAAAGTAAGCCCCATATATCGGACGCGGCGAAATTCGTCGCTATCCTGATGGCGAACTAACTCAAAATCTGCACTCATTTCGGTGCGGGCGAAGCTACGACGTAAGCGGGTTAGGTAGCGCGATTCTCCGATGAAGCTGCCAAAGGTCGGGTGCCGATGACGAATCGCATCGCGCTCGTCGTCGGTAATTCGATTGGCGTACTCAACCCTCGCGTCTGGAAAGTGCATCTTATCCGGGGTAAGAATGTATACAGTAACATCTGTACCCTCCCGTGCACTAATTGAGGTTAGACGCAACGGGTAGATTAACCGCTCTGCCCTATATGTCAATAAAATTGGATCAATAGGTTGGTCGAAAAAGCGGGCAGGGCGACGTCCACCACCTTCAAACTCAACGTTAAGTCGCATGGCAGTGAATACCCATCTCTGATCAATGTAACTTTGCAGTATCGCATTGTCGTCAATGGAGTGGTGATAACCGTGCTCGTCAAGCCAATCGGTTAATGCCATCGGATTGTCGGCGGTGAGGATAACCGTATCAAAAGCCCCTACGGTCTGCTCAGAGATGACGGTAACACCATCCTCGGCAGCACTATCAAATACAAGACTATCGTCGCTGTCCGCCGTTGTGAAAACGTTACAACCCGAAGATCCACCGCCTCCGCGCCATCGGGTTACCGGCATTGTGACCTCATTCAACTCCCTAAAGATCCGCCGATCAACTGTGTCAAGTTTTGGGATGGATGGCGTCGGGATGACGATACCGAATTCTGCTGCTTCACCGCTGATGTTGATGCTGGGAACGAGGTCGACCTGTTGTGTCTGCGGATCATAGGCGATGAACGCACGTTGCCCGGTACCGTTTAATTGCTGCTCGGGTGGCGTGAACACAACACAGGGAGCGTAGCCGTCAGTTGGAAGGAGTAGAAGTAGTGCGAACAGCCAAAGAAAATCAAAGTATCTTGTCATTGTTAAATCCTCCATGGGTTTCGAAAATAGTAGTCCAAAAGGATCGTCCACTGTTAAGTCAGTATATCTAGCCGATTCTGCCATCTTCAAACGCAGGGATTCAGCAATTCGCTCTACATATTTCGCCCGTTTATAACAGGGGCCAGACGAAAAATGCCGCCGATGTTACCCCAACATATACAAAGAATACGAGTAACAAGCGGCCCATAATCTCTCTGAATTCCAGTTTAACGATGGCAAGCATTGCAATCGCCCA
The DNA here is from genome assembly GCA_022822005.1 of Candidatus Poribacteria bacterium. Taxonomy (GTDB): domain Bacteria; phylum Poribacteria; class WGA-4E; order WGA-4E; family PCPOR2b; genus PCPOR2b. The sequence goes on along the minus strand of JAJECO010000044.1, from coordinate 278,257 downwards.
GAAGGGTTGAATCATATCGGTCATCATATCACCCCAAGCGTATGCAACAACTATCTTTGGCGCTTCAACACCAAGCGCGTCTCCTGCGGGTATAAGGTATGGTGCCGTAACAGCCCATTCTGAACCCCCAGAGGGAATGAAGTAATTCAGAATACCTGCATACCAATAGGCTATCACCAGGAACGTGTTCTTGCTCCCGATAGTAATAAAGGCTTCGGTGAACGCGGTTGCCAGATTGGTAAATTTGAATAACCCAAAGATACCGGCGTAAAACGGGAACTGGATAATAACTCCCCACACAACCCTGCCTGCGTTTTCCGCCGCTTTAAGAAATCGCCACGGATACCAATGCAGGAGAATGCCGACCATTAAAAAAAAGAAATTGATACTATTGAGGGTGATTACGTTGGCAAGACCTAAACGGACAACTTCACCAAAAAGCCAAGCAAGTCCAACCGTCCCGACAATCAAGTTAAAACCGGGCCACCAGTTCAGACGTATTGATGGCGATGCCTGAGGTGGTTTTTCAGGTGCTTCAAACAGCTGCAGCTGCTCTAAAAGTTCGGGTTGGATCCGGTAAGTATTTTCCGCTGAAGGGTGCATCACCGCCATCATCGCAGTCACCACAACAACGACCAACACAAGCAAGATGATGTTAAAAAGGCTAAAAATGGTTTCGCTCGCTGGAATGGTCGTCTGGAGAATTCCGCCCTGAATCAGAAAATTGTCGGGAGTGTTCACCAAAAGCGGAGCGGAAGCTGATAATCCGGCATGCCATGTACAGCCAAGTCCAAGATAAGCTGCTGCCACGAGTAGCCGATAATCGACCTTTTTATTCCGATGGACCAAGAACACAGCAAACAGTGCACTCGCAATCAGACTGAACGCCCAACTGAGCCACGCGGAGATCATGGAAAACAGACTCATCAGGACGATGGATTGCACAGGTTTATCTGGATCTGGTAATGATGCCAGTTTCTGAAGCGCACGTCTGACGAGCGGTGCATTGGCGACGATGTACCCCGTCATCATTGTCAGGCACACCTGCATCCCAAACTCAAGCAATACCCAGAACCCGTTGCCCCACGCTTTTACCGCTGACACCGGGGAGGCATCTCCCCAGAGGAGAGCGAAGATAAAGCAGACCACAGTCAGTATCCAAACAATCACGAGAGCGTCCGGAATCCATCTTTCAGTCCAAGTTGTGAACGCTGCCCCCCAACGCTGGAGTATATTCGTGTTTCGACGGTGGCGATCTGTCATGGGTCAAAAATTACCAATGTGCCTGATAGATTGCGCTTAAATCTCGTTCAGTATGAATATCTTTCCGGTCAACCATAACCATGTGAAAAAGGATAAATTCTAAAGATTATCATAGCACGACCGATCTGAGAAAGTCAAGAATCCGTTCTATTGTAAGTTTTTCAATAGCGACCACATACTTTCATCTGTCCAACTAAGATGAGAGTACAAAGCAGACTTTTTATCCATTGGTCTGGTAGTAGCGCGGATCCCCACTTCGGTCGCCGACCCATTTGAAGTTCAGGACGCGGAAGTAGTCGTCCCCCTTACCGCTTTCACGCCAATCTTTCAAGGCTCTCCGATGACCCAAGCGCTTCATCATCGCCCACTCGGAAATCCGAAACACGCGAGAATAAGTGTCCCACAGAGCGAGACCGTCACAGCCCAATTCGTATAAGGTCTGTGCAGAATACAGGGAGGCGGCGGGAGGCTGGCGGCGGGGATAGAGGTCTGGATACAATTTCACCGGTGTGTCCTTCACCAACTCCACCATCGGTTGAATCCACTCTGCCGCATTCATTGCAAAGGTTGGATGGGGCATCAAGTAATCCACTAAGCCCTCACGCACTAAGGTTTCGACATCAACGCCCCAAACCATATTACTCTGCATGACCTCGCTGAGATTATATTTGCTAGTCCCACCGGCGACCTCCGGTCTCGAAGTCGGATCGATCCCCGGCGCCCGAAGTCGGCTTTCCATCGTCGAGGTAACATTGTAGGCGATCTCAAGTTTCTTTCCCATTTTTTGGCTCATGGCATCGACAGCTGCCTTGAGTTCGTGGGCAAATTGGGTAACAAAGGTAGACAGCACTCTCCAGAAACGCGGATCGTCGTCTGGGCATTCGCGCGGATCCTCTCCATATTCCTCACGGAACCGTTGGATCACCGGTGCCTCGTATAACACAAAGGGTTGGGAACGACAGAAGATCACATGCACCCCATCAAACCCGTATTCCAAGGCTTCACAAAGGAGCGAAATCCACAGATGCCGGACTTCAGGAAAGGCCAAACTGAGATGCGCTATCCCTCTACCGTGCTTGTCCTTGCAGCGAAATTCGGGATGCCGTTCGTAGAAACTTCCTGTCTCCATTTCCAGCGGCACCGCTTGCGGTCCCTGCAATCGGAGGCTTGGAAAGATGCGCAGACCGAGTGCGTGGGCGGCTTCCACAACCTCGGTCATGAAGTCAATACCCTGTTCCTCTAATGCCCTGAGCGTCACGTCCCAACCTTCGTGAACGGAGAAGCGGTCGAAGGGATTGTTCCCCTCAGTCAACGTGCGACCAATACGGCTGCGATAGGTGCAGTTTTCCCCCTTGAAGGTTGCCCATAGCATGATCCCCACATCGCTGTCTCGATACGGTTCAAACTGCGCCCAGATATCCTCCTTTGTGCGAAGGTCAGCGAAGATACCAGCGTCATTCATCGCCATGAGACATTTGGTATCCTCCTGAGGTAGTTCTCGTCGGTATTCGTCCAATTCCGCCTCGGCAAGCGGAACCAGTCGCAGGTAGACAAGGCTGCTGTACATCTGGGCATAGCTACCTCCCCGACCGCCCTCGTTGAAGCGACTGATAACGAGATCTGTCCCCGTGAGATCTGCAACCTTCCAGAAAGCCTCGGAAACTTGGTAATCTGAGAACGCCTTTGTTGTGTGGCTCCATCGCAGTTCCGGTGGGATGCCGTTGAGATCCTTGCCAGATTGTGTTTCTGCTCTCACGAGGGTGTATGCTGGATCATCGGTCAGACGGAGGCGTACATGCACATCCCCAAATTGGCCTGGGTAATGGACACCCACATATATCGCATGGTAACCTTCACGATTTAGGGGCAATGTCAGTGGGCTAGAATTCATATCCGGACCAGAATAGATCATTGTTCCAGCGAATTCTTCCGTTTCGTAATCAATCAATCGCCAAGTACCATGCCGATAATCCCGGTCAAGCCGGTGAGCTGGTTGACATTGGCTTAGATCCGAAATGATCTCATCTTTCATTATGGCAATCCTTTCCGTTCTTCCGAGTAGTTCATGCTTTCTCCCATACAGGTCTGGACGCGGTGATTATGAACCCCGATAGATTTGGAACAGGGTCTACGAATTGATTCACAGGCATTCACAAAATCTCACGCCCAAAATCCATGTAGGTTCCAGCAGTTACCAACTCGATGGGTAAGTGCACCCCATCCAATTCTTGGGCAAGCGCACCCAATGCTACGAAGTTCGGTATCTGCCAGATGGCGAGTCCACCCGGCTCAGGACCGAGTTTCCCAATGCGGCTCACCAGCAGATTGAGGGCAAAGCGAGGATGCCTCTGAGTCCGTTCGGTGTAGAAACTGCGGACAGTATCCAAATCTGCTTGGACGCGAAAGAATTCGGCATAATAGGGTCCATTACGGGCGTAAACCGGTTCGACCAATGGCGTATAACAGCCGGCGACATCAATCCGCGCAACTTGAAAAAAAGCGCGTTCCAGCGGATCCACCTCATCACTGCGAAAGATGCGATCCCAAGCATCAATCCGATCAAAGTTGGCTTGTGGTGAGTACCAGGCCGCCAGATATTCCGGTTCTGGTCCTAGTCGCCACGTCCGACCAATATTCAACACCAGTTGGTCTTCCCCATACCCGGTATCCCAGCCCTCCTGTCCGTGGGTCACCCCGGCTCGGAAGTCCGCCATATCTACACCTGGGCGACGACTGATATATTCGATATAGATTAATCCCATAAGCTAAATCCCTTCTCAGAACGTGCGTGAGAACCCTGATGAAACGCCTGCCCCCTTTTCGCACATCCGCTCAGATAAGCGTGACGCCATGTTGTATCCGCCCGGTATACTTCGTCTGTCCAACCGGTTCATTTCTGCTCCGCCGGATTCGATGGGGTTGTCGCAACGACGACCTCATGCCCCCGTGCCGCAGATTCGTACAGTGCATCCATAAGGCGCTGGATACGCAAAATCTCTGCACCTGACACCGGCGCTGGTTTGCCAGCGCGAACGGCTTGCAGAAAGCCCGTGATCAACCGTTCCATACGGTAGTCACATGGTGCAAGTGTCCCCGGTGGAGGTGTAGCATCAATCCATTTATCACCGTGGTCGTGCCACACGCGGATGGGTGAGATCGACGCCGTCCCACGCTCTGCAAGCAATTCCCATCCCTCATGACGTTCGGACGGAGGGTTGTAGCCAGTTTGCTTCAACGGAGATCACTGTGCCGCCCTCCATCCGTACGAAACCCATGGCGAAGTCTTCAATCTCTGGATCCACCGTTCCTGGCTTAATCGTATTGAGCGAGGGACCCAGCGCCGCCGGATAGCGAGCGAGACGTTGATGACAGAATGCGCTGGCAGTGAGCGGTTCAGGGTTGCCCAACAACCAGAGCGCCAAATCTAAATTGTGAATCGTCCAATGGTCTAGAACACCACGACCTGCGCTCGCTTGTCGGTGGAAGCTCGCAATCGTCGGGAAACCGTATACGCTCCCGCCCCAAGTGCGCACTGCATGTACTGGACCGAGGTCACCAGCGGCAATGCGGTTATACAGATAGACCGATTCATCCCAATAGCGATACTCGAAACAGACGCTCAAGAGGCGTCCGGCACGTTCAGCCGCTTGGACCATCTCCTCCGCTTCGCTGAAATCCATCGCAACCGGTTTCTCACACAACACATGGCACCCAGCGTTAAGTGCGTGTAGCGTTAGGTGATGGTGACTCGATGGCATGGTGGTAATGCTCACCACCTCCGGCCGTGTTTCAGCAATCATATCTTCGACTGATTCAAAAGCCTTCGTGTCATACTGTCGTGCGGTCTGCTGTGCCCGCTCTGGAATGACATCGCAAACGCCTACCAGTATGGAAAGACCTGCTTCTGCCGCTGTGCGGTAGGCGGGTAGGTGTCCCTCGTTGGCAATTCTCCCACAACCAATGACAGCAACTTGTGTCGGCTGCATACCGTTCGCTCCCTTCGTCGCTTATAAATAAAACGTAGTATGATCGTGGACGGAAGGGAGGCGTAGGTTCTTCCCTGCCAATGTTGACAATCAAACGTATCAAGGTGCCATCTCTTTACTTATCTTGAATGATCTGCTGATTTCGCAGATTATCGTAGAGTGGCAACGGGGCAAGATACCCCGCCTACGGGGGTGTGGTAGGTAGATTTCGCGGATTATCGCAGAATGGCACCCCCATGATGCCAAGACAATCAACTATACAACTGATTGGAAGCAAAATCGATCTAATTATACTGCAAACGGTCACAGATTACATCTGAAATTTATTGCGACCTTGTCACACTAAAACGTCAAAGGTCTCCAAATTTCCGGGACTACCGCTGATGTTGGTCATAGCGGCGGAACAATCTGCGCGGACATAAGATTAGAAAAGAATTGAAAATTGAGACACAATCGGATAAAATCCGAAAGACGTTTTCAAAAAGTGATCAAAAATGAAAGGTAGAAGATATGAATAAAGCAGGGCGCGGCTGGTCCCAAGCCAGTCAGATGAAACCCGCTGCAGAATATGACATTCGCTACGGCTCAGGGCTGCTAAAAAAAGAAAGTTCCGGGTGGCCGCCTTACCTAATGGTGTCTACACCGACTGCACACGAAACAGCGCAGCCCTATCTATCCAAGCAGCCCATAGGGGTAGCCCACGCAATGTGGCTCGATTCCAAACACCAAAAGGAGATAAGCGACAGTTTGCCCGACGATGCCGAGTTAGTGGTCGGGCTGGGAGGCGGAAGAGCGTTGGATGTCTCCAAGTTTGTGGCGTTGGATAAAGATTTGCCGCTTATCATGGTCCCAACGATTGTATCAACGGGAGCGATTATCCATGGAGTTGTGGCAAAATGGAACGGACGGGAAATTGTAGGGACGATTGACGATTGGCCCTGGGTGGACTGCGACCATATTTTGGTGGACGACGACCTAATTCTCGAAGCGCCCTACTATCTGAATACCGCCGGTCTCGGTGATATACTATGCGGATATGCTGCACCGGCCGAGTGGCGCTGGCGTGCCAAGAATGGCATAGGACCGCCCTGCGACGAAGCAGTAATCGATCAAGTCCTCAGTCATCACGAAGAACTCACGCAAGGCTTCGAAGCGACACTCGATACGGAGGGGAACTTGACAGGACAAAGCGTCCGACACATCATGAAAAGCGTGCAGGAACGTGATTCTCGCTGGATTCAACGGCCGGAGGCTGAGAGTGGAGATCACCCTTTCTGGCTTGCCTTGGAAGAAAAGCATAATACGAGCTACATCCACGGAGAGATGGTCGCGTTCAGCGCAATTATCATCGCCTGGCAATGCGACGAACAACCCGAAATCCTGACGGACCGATTAGACCGATGCAAGGTGCGACGCCGACCAAAGGAGGTAGGGATCACCCGCGAGGAACTTCGTGCAGGACTGGAATTTGCACCGAGTTACATGGAGAAAAAGGATACCAACACTATCTTGCGGCATCGACCTATCACAGGATCGCAATTTGACCGACTCTGGGAGTTCTTGGAAGCCAACTAACAGGTGCCACGCCGAGAGGAAACTTACGATGAACGAATCACATGTTGATGGTAACGATAAGTCTATATCCGCCTTCCAAGACCTCCAACCGATCCCCGACCGGTTGGTTGTTCTGACCTTCGACGACGGCAACAAGTCGGATGCCACCTATGTTGGACCGTTACTCAAGGATTACGGCTTCGGTGGGACCTTTTTCATCACCGAGGGACTCAACTTTCTCACGGAAAAGACGCACTATGTAACATGGGAAGAGGTCAAGGCACTGGACGAAGCCGGTTTTGAAATCGGCAACCACACACGCCACCACAAAAACGTGAACAGTCAATCAAGCGGAGAGCTGCATACGGACCTACAGCACATCGATCTCCGTTGCAAGGAGCACGGTATCACTGTACCTGAAACATTCTGTTATCCGGGTTATTCTAACGGACCTGAAGCTGTAAAAGTCCTCACTGAAAGAGATTTCCTCTTTGCACGACGCGGTATTGCACCGGAGTTCTCCTACGATTCTGAGGGCGGCAGGGGACCTGCGTACAATCCGGCGAAACACCATCCACTGCTCGTCCCCACGACAGGCGCATCGGGACCGCACTGGACGTTTGATGACTTGGTGTGGGCAATTGAGGGGGCAAGGGATGGGCAGATTGCCGTCTTGACGTTCCACGGTGTACCTGCTCTTGAGCATCCTTGGGTCAATACAGAGCCAAAGGTCTTTGAAACCTATATGGATTATCTTCGCGATAACGATTGCACTGTCATCGCCCTACGCGACTTGGCAAAATACGTTGATCCGATTCAGAGCAGAGATCTTCCCTGCTATTTCTAAACCAGCGGCAACAGCACATTTTCCCCACGATTGCTTTCAATGCAGTAAATCCGCTACTCAATCCAACCGCCGCATTTTTTGTTACTGAAACAGTGGAGACGTGATATAATTGCCGACCTGTTTACGTTCCAATAGAAAATTTTTAACCCGACGGAGAGGACATGATGCCAACGGGACGCGTCAAATATTATAACCCAGATAAAGGGTATGGGTTCATCGCTCAAGACACCGGCGAAGAGGATGTTTTTCTACACATATCTGCAATTCAGGGTGTTTACGACGAAATCCACATAGGACAGTATGTTAAATATGAGGTAGTTGTTGGCGATAGAGGTCCCATCGCTCAGAACGTGCAGGTCCTGCTAACCCCACTTGAGCAGAAACGGTTGAGCCAAGGTAAGGCAGTGATACCTCGCAACTATACTCCACCTCAGCAACCAAATGACACCGCTCAGGAACGACCTTTCACCCCACCTCGAATGCCTGTCCAACCCGCACCAGCGACCTCCACCCCACAACGGTCCAAACAGGAAACGCAGACTTCAGGTGCCAAAACAATAGCACCTGAATCAACTGGTGCTCCCCCAAATCAGCGGTCCCTTTCCCCGCGTACACCCCAACCAGACCCAGCGTCAACACCGGATGAAGAGCCAACCTTTGGCGATCTGTACATACAGAAGCAGATACGCCTTCAAACACCGATGTTTTTTGGATTGTATGACCATGCCCTGGTCCCTGCGATGATTACCGAATTCACCAAATACGACTTCGTTTTACAAGTTGCTCTGAATCCCGATTCTATCGGGGCGGAAGGGGAAAGCCGAGAACTACCGAAAACCGATGTCAAATACTGTTACAAAGCGGAGGATGCTACGGGCATACAGTCAATAATCAACTACAACGAAGAGATTAAGAAACAAAACTTAAAGCCCATCGTACAACCAAGCAAACGCTATAGCATCAATACAAGTGTGATCATACAAGCACGACGTGCTCGACGGACGATTGAAGTCACGATGTTGGAAGGAGAGGTTTTCCGTGGATTGGTGGATTGGGTGAGCAGATACGAAATTAAGATGATTTTAGAGAACGGATCAAAAGTCGTTGTGTTTCGGCACGCTATCTGCAATTTTAAGGTGTTTCCAGCCAGAGTGTAGAAACGTGATTGAAACGCAGTAAGGGACGCTGAATGATGAGAGTAGTTAATTAATCAGGGGCGATTTCTGTTGAATCTGGCTGCAATGAGCGAAGAAAATCAAATGTATAGATGCCTGTCTTGTGTCCGTCAGCCCAGATTAACCGAATTGCGTAACGACCAACAAGCTGTATATCAACGAGCGTAAGGTTGGATAGCGGATCGGCGGGCAACACGCGTAGTGGGTTTTGATCTGGTTCTTCTGATTGGCACCGTGCACATGGGCATTTTTGACGCAGCAGTTGGTAGGAATATTCGCTTTGGTGTCCATCGTTCCATCGGACATGAATTGCGTCTGGAAGGCGCTTAATCTGGGTTGGCTGAGGTGTCATTTACAGGCTATTCCGCGATATCTGTAGTGGCTTAGTGGTAAACACTTGGATTTTGAGGCCTTTGCGATAATATGTTATTTCTTGAGATTGTTTGGTCTAAGTAATGGGGTCTACTGTACCCATTACATTCTCCCAAGCTCAACTCAGCACCTTTTACAGACCAATACACCTTTTATGACCTTTGTAAACACCAGCGTCTGGAAATCCTTTTTGAACTAAATCTTTGAATTTATCTGAAAAATCATAAGATGGTAGGTCATCTATCGGCACCATTTTTACATCAAAAATAGGGTTCTCATCGAACTCATTTGAAGGCAGACGCATTTCGCCACCAATTCTATCGAGTAAAAAGGAAATATGGAGTATAGGCGGCTCCACTTCAGGATAATCACAGACATAAAGGAGTTTCGTAACGCTTGTCTGCAATCCTGTTTCCTCCCTCATCTCTCTGATGATCGCTTCCTCCAGCATTTCACCCTTTTGCACTCTTCCGCCGGGAAGGCTCCAGCTTCGTTCAGGAGTTATTTTCTGTTTCACTATCAATATTTTATTATCTTCGATCAGAACGCCTGTTATTCTAATTTGTAAGAGAGAATCTTCTTTCAAAACATTCCTTTCCTAAGAAGTTGCTTGAGAAGTCATATGACTCGGTTTAGCATAGATTAAACCACCATCTGTGAACCTATAGTGCCAACCAGACCCAGACCATTATACTATTTTGCGGCATCTAAAAAAACGGGCAGCAATTAGAGCTTCCTACTCGCATTCGGCTCGAATCGCTGCCCGTTTTTGGTTTTGTGGTACGTTATTATTGGAAATAGTCAGCGTTTAACTGGGTGAAGTGCTCCCATTCTTCGGGGACATCTTCATCTATGAAAATCGCTTCGACCGGGCATTCCGGTTCACATACACCGCAGTCGATGCACTCTATAGGATCAATAAAAAGTTGGTTGTGATTCTCAAAGTCATCTGAGTCTGAGGTTGGATGAATGCAGTCAACTGGGCAAACATCAACACAGGCAGTGTCTTTAACATCGATGCAAGGTTCAGTGATGACGTAGGTCATCGGCTCTATCCTCCTATCTCACTCGGAAGTACAGTTATTGAAAATTATATATTGAAAATTGACGATTGAATCCTCTCAACCTGAGGCATATATCATTCAGGTCCCCTATAAAATTGGGAATAATCAAAACGTCGGCGTTTTCAGTTCGATAAAGGTAAGTTAATCATATCATATCTGTTAAAGTTTGTCAAATAGATCTCACAGCGATTATTGATAACCCAAATTACCCCCTAAATAATCCATAAATATACTATTCCCAAGGCACGGTGTATAGCGAATACGGTGGCGATGTGCTGGCTGGATCGTTTAGTTGAGCGCCGGGATCTGGAGGGACGGGTCCGTGCAGCAGCGGGTCCTCCGTTTCAACCATCCAACGGTCAAGCCGCTGACGCATATCCTCAAGCACAGGTGTCACAGTCGCATCATCGACTAAATTGTGGGTTTCGTTTGGATCGAAGATTAGGTCGTACAGCTGTTCAGGCGCGATATATCGATCTTGCCAACCGTGTCGCAGCCAGACATCTTGGGTCGGACTTCCATCGCAGTTGGGAAGCACCGGCTTCTGCCGATCGCTGTATCGGCGGATATACTTCCACCGTTGTGTGCGGACAGCGCGTTGTGGTTCGTATGCGGCGTGGTAATTGACCTCCGCAAAGATTTCGTCGTGAATTGCTTCCGCTTCGCCGCGGATAAGTGGCATCATTGACCTGCCCTGCACCCCCTCCGGCGCAGCAATATCCAATAGGTCACAGATCGTTGGAACAACGTCAATGTGGGAGACCATCGCATCGCAGACCTGACCGTCGGTAAAACCACCAGGTCCACGCATAATCAGCATCACGCCGATGCCGTGGTCGGTGAGATTGCACTTCATGCCCGGAAAAGCGAGTCCATGATCGGTGGTGCAGATAACCAACGTATTCTCATCCAACCCGTTTTCATCAAGTGCATCCAAGATCGTCCCAATACTATTATCCAGAATGCGGACACTCGCCTTGTAAGCCGCCATATCGTAGCGATTTTCAGGCGTATCAGGAATAGGGGCAGGCGGCAGACAGTAACGCGGATCCTCGTCCGGACCGGGCTCTGGAAACTCCCGATGCGTCACAAAAAAACCAACATCGAGGAAGAAAGGTTGTGATGGCGCATCCTGCAGGAAGTCAACTGCGCGTGAGACAACCTTCTCGGGAGTACGCTCGCCATCGAGGATCTGATCATAACCGATCTGGTCGGGATCTTTGGCGACGTGCTGGAGGCCGCCCAAAACCGAGTGATACCCGGCACCATCCCGAAGAGCATGAACGATATGCTGGCTATAGTCCGACAGTGAGAACCCACGATTGACCAGACCAAGCAGCCCGCAGCTGTGCGCCCATTTGCCGGTTAGGAGGCTGGCGCGGGAAGGTGAGCATGTAGGATTTGCGCAAAATGCCTGTCGGAAAAGGACTCCCCCTTCAGCGAGACGTTGGAGGCTCGGTGTTGGCACAGCGTGCCCGTAAGGCTGAACGTAGCGTCCGGTGTCGTGGGAATGGATGTATAAAATGTTTGGATATTTCACGTAATAGCCCTTCCTTTTTTGGCGTATGAGAGGGATCTACTCTCGCCACAAAGCGATGCCGCCCAATAAACCTGCGATATTAGGAATTATCTTAACATTCGAGGGAAGGTCAAGCGTAAGCCTCCGAGCATTGCCGCCTCCGATATAGAGGGTATCATAATTAAACAGGTGTTCGAGAGAGGCAATCGCTTCCGCAACACGTTGTTGCCATTTTTTCTTACCAGTTTTCTTTAATGCAGCACTTCCTAAATGCTCCTCGTACGTTCTACTGTTGCGAAACCGATGGTGGGCAATCTCAAGGTTAGGCACCAGTTGCCCGTCGAGAAACAGGGCAGATCCGAAGCCGGTCCCCAGCGTGACAACCAGCTCCACGCCGTTGCCGGAAATTGCGCCGAACCCTTGAATATCTGCATCGTTCAAGACACGCACTGGTTTGCCAAGTCGCTCCGACAACGTCCCTTCTAAATCAAACCCAACCCAATCCCTGTGGAGATTCACTGCTGTTTCAGTCACGCCTTTACGTATAACGCCGGGGAAGCCAACTGATACACGATCAAAGTCCGGATGTTTCTTGGTCAACTTGGTGATCCCCTTAAGGACAGCCTCCGGTTTAGCAGGTCGTGGCGTTCGGACGCGTACCCGGCCTCCTATCGGATTTCCTTCCATATCCAGAAGCATTGCTTTGATACCACTGCCGCCTATATCAACTGTCAAAGTCTTCTTATCAGCCATGTTTGTTATGCCTCCTACCCAACTGCGTCAGGCGCTATGGGAAATTGGGATTTAGCCACTGCCGTCCGGGTTCGTCTTTTCCAATAAGCTCATTAGCGGGATCGGGTCCCCATGTTCCAGCCTCATAGTTTGGGAAATCGCGAGGCGGCAAGGCTTCCCAGACATCCAAAATGGGGGTTGCAATCTCCCACGCTGTTTCTACCATATCCGCCCGATGGAATTGCGTAGAATCGCCGTTCATGCAGTCATACAGTAGCGTCTCGTACCCAGTCGCGGGACTACTGCCTGCCAAGTCCTCGTAACGAAAGTCCATATCAACCGGGGTCAGACGTACGGTTGGTCCCGGAATTTTTGCTTGGAATCGGATGGTGATGCGTTCGTCGGGTTGGATGTGAAGGACAAGCCGATTCGCCTCTAACTGTTCTTCCGCACTACCGCGAAAGAGGAGATGGGGTACGCTCCGAAATTGGATCACGATCTGTGTATCGCGCTTGGTTAATCTCTTCCCAGACCGTAAGAAGAACGGCACGCCTGCCCACCGCCAATTTTCAATAAAAAGCTTCAGCGCCGCATAAGTCTCCCGTTCTGAAGTGGGTGAAACCCCCGGTTCGTTGCGATAGCCAATTACGCCTTCCCCATCCACTATCCCCTCGTGATACTGACCGCGTACCGTGTTGTGGATCACCTCTTCGGGGCGCATCGGACGGATCGCATTCAATACCTTTACCTTCTCATCTCGCACCGCATCCGCCTCGAAAGAGATTGGGGGTTCCATCGCCACCAACGCCAACAACTGGAACATGTGGTTCTGGATCATGTCACGCAGGACGCCTGACTCCTCGTAGTATGCACCGCGCCCTTCGATACCGATGCTCTCAGCAACCATGATCTGCACATGGTCAATATAGCGTCGGTCCCACGTCGGTTCAAAAATGCCGTTGGCGAATCGAAAAACGATGATATTTTGTACCGTCTCCTTCCCCAAGTAGTGGTCAATCCGGTAGATCTGCTCTTCATCAAAGGTCTCAAGCAAACGACGGTTCAACCCCTTGGCGGAATCCAAGTCGTGCCCGAACGGCTTTTCAACGATAGTCCGTCGCCATGTCGCGCTGTTTTCAGGCTTTGCAAGCCCAGCTCTACCCAAACTGTCGGAAATCACCTCAAAGGACTTTGGAGGTGTCGAGAAATAGTAGAGATAGTTCCCGTTTGTCCCCCATTCCTTATCCAGCTGCTTTAGCAGCGCTGCAAGGCGGTTATAATCGTTCGGATTGTCGTAATTGCCCTGATGATAATAGAGTCGCCCCCTCATCCGTTCCCACAGCGATGGATCAAATGCAGTGGTGCCAAACTCTTTAATCGCTTCCGTCATCTGAGCGCGAAAATTATCGTGGCTGTTTTCCCGGCGTGCGAAACCGACAACTATAGCGTTTTCGTTCAACAATCCGTTCTGGGCAAGGTTGTACAGGGCTGGCACTAATTTGCGCTTCGTCAAGTCCCCTGAAGCGCCGAATATGACCATCACGCACGGATCCGCAACCCGTCCTCGATCAGTTTTCATATTTTCACTCATAGCAATTACGGCATGACGATTGGGAACATCGTATCCCATCCAAAGCTATCATTCATTGTTACCCATGGACCCGCTCACATTCGCTGGCATTTAATCACAAACAGCAAATTCCGTCAACGAAAAAAGCCGCGCTTGGCACTTGCCCTGTTTCAGATACTGCTTTCTCCAGTCAAGCCTCAAGCCGGGACAATATGTGCCCGTTCAGGTCGAAGACGCTTCTTCAACTCGCGATCATACGCTCGCTTAGTCTCCGCTTGATTCTGGGGCAAACCGATCTCTATGTCCGCCGCCGTGAAGGTGATCACCATCGCCTTGCGGGGCGTAGAGTCTACATTGATAGATGCGCCGTGCACCATCGCAGTGGTCAGCACCGTCGTTTGTCCGGCGCGCGCCACCACGGGGATAGGGTCCGCATAGTCAAGCTGAGGGAGTCTGGCCAGCGAGACGCCCTCGACGTGTGCAGCGCTGCCTTTCAGTTCCGGTCGGTTTTCCCTTTCTCTGGCTATCAGTCGATGGCTGCCGGGACGATACATCAAGGGCGCGCGTTGTGCAGTCACATCGTCGATCCACAGAAAATAGCTACAAACCATGCGTCTGGGTGTGGCGTCGAGATCCGAGAGGCAGTACTGGACGTCCACGTGTTGATCGAAACTGAAAGGGGTGTTGGGTGCTGGGTAAGTTGTCACGACGGCAGTTTGAAAGAAGCGCACCTCATCGGCTCGTAGAACCCGCTTGGCTACCTCCTCAAAAAATGGATGCTGGATGATGTCCAGCAATTCCGGATCGTAGAAGGTACACGTTGTGCTGACCCGGTAGCGCGGTTTTTCCCCCGGTCCTGGGAGTAGGCGATCAAACGCATCCGACGCTGCTGTGAGCTGCTGTTGTGTCAGTGGCGTATCAATAGTAACCGCCCCCATCTCCGAAAATTGTTGAATCTCCTGCTCGGTAATCATATCGCCTCCGCTTGCCCCCTTAGTTCTGTAATAATTCTGTTGAATGAGAAACTAAAAAATTATACAATGATATTAGCCCACATTATGTCACAAAATTGCAAAAAAGACATGTCATATTTCTAATATTTGAGAAGGACACGGACAATGGCAGATTCTAAGATTTTTGAGGGCAGCGTCCCGGGCGCACACGAAGGTATAGTTGAACTACGGGATGGACGATGGATGATGGTTTGGTCGGGCTTGAATGTCAGCTACTCCAATGACAGTGGACGAACTTGGTCGGCGAGTGGTCCTCTTCAGACCGGTGGCGAGTCCATCGTGGGGACAGGTGCCCCAACCTGCTTAATCCGCTTGCAGTCGGGAAAGCTCGGTTTGCTCTACGGTCGCCCTAGCGGCACAGCCGGTGGGACCTTGTCCGGCTACACCCTCTGTTTTCGCACTTCCGATGATGAAGGGGAATCGTGGTCAGAAGAGAACGCCATCAACCTACCCGGTGAGACCGCGAGCAACTATCACGACACACTCTTTCAACTCCGGTCAGGCCGCTTGGTTTTGCCCACGCGGTTCTGCCCGCCCTGCACGTTTCCGGAACTGAAAGACGCCGGCGCTTACGGCACTTTCCAAGGTAAGCGTTTTAAGACAGAGGGGCATGCCCACAGTCCGGAAATCGACACGAGCCAAGTGCACTATTCGGACGACGAGGGCGCTACTTGGAAGCGGGGACCTCAGGACATCGTGATCTGGCATCAAGACGGTTTCGGCGGGATGTGGCCCTGCGATGAACCCGGCGCAGTCCAACTCCGCGATGGCAGACTTCTGATGATGTTCCGAACGACGCTGGGCCGTCTTTATCAAAGCTTCAGTGATGATGAGGGAATCACTTGGTCATTGCCCCAGCCGACAGCACTCGCCAGTTCATACTCGCCGTGTCGGATCCGCGTTATCCCAACCACCGGGGATCTGCTCTGCGTGTGGAATCAGGTGGGCGTCGATGAAATTCGACGTGGCTTTCGCCGGTCCCGTCTCTCGCTCGCCATCTCGACAGACGATGGGGATAGCTGGCGCCACTTTAAGACGCTCGAAGTTGGCGGTCCTGCGGACAGATCCGATCGCATCGACCCTGATGACGAAATCGGTATGGTTCGTGGCGAAAAGGAACTCGGTGAACTGCCGGCTGATATGATATATGTGTCGTATCCGAACGCCCATTTCTTCGGAGATGAAGTTGTACTGCTCTATGACTTCGGTCCACAGTTAGACGCTTCCACAGACCCGCCCGCTTGGCCCCGCCATCGTAAAATCGTTATCCGTCCAATCGAGTGGCTATACGAGGACAGATAGAGCTACCATCAGTATGAAAGGAGTTTTTTAATGAAAGGTCTAACACCAGAACAGAAAGCACAGTACGAGCGGGATGGCTATACCATCCTGAAATCGGTCTTTTCCAAAGCGGAGTGTGAGGCGTTCGTCGAGCACATGATGGCACTTCATTCGGGAGAAAAGACACTGGAAGGTTTCGCTCCTCGCGAACCAGACAATTGGGGGCGTACCAATAATCAGCACTGGTACGATCCGAAAGCACTTGCACTGCTGATTGATTCACGTCTACACCAGCCGCTGGAAGATTGCTTTGAGGAGGAAGTAGAAGGCATACAAACCATGTATTTCTACAAAGGTTCCGAGGGGGTGCGCCACCAAGATCAGTGCCCGCTCCCCGGCTGTATGGCAGTTTGGCTGCCTTTGGTAGATGTCAACGAAGACAATGGCACGATCTATATCCAACCCGGTTCGCATAAACGGGAACTTGTGACATACTGGGAGACGTTGGATGAGAACGGGAAGATGGATTACGAGTATCGCCACAACAGGACCGAGCAGATATTTAAAGAGAACAATTTACCTGAAGTCTCCATAATAGCCAGTCAGGGTGACGTGGTGTTATTCCACGGTGGCTTGATCCATCGTGGCGGTCCAATCAAGAAGCCCGGTGCTTTGCGCCATGTCATGGCAAACCACTATATCCCGTATAGTTTCACGGATTGGCCCCACACAAGCTGGCCCCGAACCTCCTTTGACGGCACACAACGCTACACCGATTGAGATATGCAGATTTTGACGCTACAAGTGCTTGTCCCCAAACTGTGCATTGTAAAGTCGCGTGTACAGTCCCTCTTGCGAAAGCAGCTCCACGTGTGTCCCAAGTTCGACAATTCGATTGTCCGCCAACACCGCGATCCGATCTGCGAATCTGATGGTCGCCAGCCGATGGGCAATAATCAGCGTGGTTCGTCCGTGCAGTAGATTCATCAAACTCTGCTGGATGAGTTGCTCTGATTCCGTATCGACAGAGGAGGTCGCTTCATCGAGGATGAGGATGGGCGGATCTTTCAGAACGGCACGTGCAATCGAGACCCGTTGTTTCTGTCCGCCGGAGAGACGCATGCCGCGCTCCCCAACAACGGTGTCAAAGCAATCTGGCAGGCTCATAATGAAGTCGTAGATATTGGCGGATTTCGCTGCTATCTCTATTTCCATCTGCGTGGCGTTCAGCTTGCCGTAGGCGATATTCTCTCCGATTGTTCCGTTAAACAGGAACGTCTCTTGTGGGACGAGCCCAATCTGACGCCGCAACGCCTGCATCTGCCAATCCCGTACACTGACACCATCAACCTTCACCTGTCCGCCGGTTACATCGTAGAATCTCGGCACAAGCCCCACTAACGTAGTTTTGCCGACACCGCTCGGACCGACAAAAGCGACTGTCTCCCCCGGCCGGATCTTAAGGTTTACATCTGTCAAAACATCTTCGTCCGTGTATTTGAACGAAACATCCTCAAACAGGAGCTCCCCTCTAACCTTGCCCGTCCAAGCGTTTGGAACATCTTTGATCTCAGGCGCTGTATCTAACAGATCCATCATCCGTTCGCCGGCGGCGAGGGCTTTCTGCAACCGTTCATTTTCGTGACTTGCCATCTCAATCGGTATAAACAGGCGCCACAGAAACCCGATGAAAACGAACAGTTGTCCAACGGTCATATCACTTGACCCGTTTATCAACTGCCAGCTACCGTACCACAGAATCGCCGTCCAACTCGCGCCAAGCAAAAATTGAACGGTAGGATTCAGTCGCGCCCACAGGCGTACCCCTCGAATGATTGAGTTGCGGTAATCGGCACATCGGGCGATGAACCGCTTCTCTTCGTAGGGTTCACGAGCGAAGGCTTGGATCTCAAAGATACCCGAAAGGTTATCTTGTAGACGGGCATTGACCTCCGCGAGCTCTGCGCGCACATCGCGGGAGATGAGTCGCAGTTTTATACCGAAGTAGACAATCAAAGGTCCCAAAATCAGGATCGGAACAATGGTCAGGCTCGCCATTTTCCAGTTCATACTGTACAGCAAGATTGCGATCCCGGTAAAGGTCAATGCCTGCACAGTGAATATGTGTATGGTATGCGCGAGCATATCCCGCATCGCATCGATGTCGTTCACCACACGCGACATCAAATCGCCGGTGGTGCTGTCCTTGTGAAAGCGGAACGACAGTTTCTGCAGGTGGCTGTAGATCTGTGTCCGCATATCGTAGATAATCTTTTCAGCGATTTCATGAGACAGCCATTCCGCCAACATTACCGCGACGCTCTTTATCAGAAAGACACCAAGCAGCAGGACCGCAATCCAGTAAAGTCGACTGATGTCCCGCTGTGGAATTATCTCGTCAATAACAATTCTACCGCTAATCCACGTTGGAACAAGATTGCCAACAGACACAATCAACATCGCTATCAGTGAGACAACCGTGCTTTTCCAGTACGGCTTAACATAACTCAGTAGGCGGAAATATAGATTCATTGTCGGCTATCCTTGCTTGATATTTCGTGATATATGGCACATAACAATTTGAGTAGAAAACCATCCCGTGAGGTGTTAAAATTAGAAACTTAGCATAGATGAGCAATTTAAGAGGCGTGGACATCAATCCCGATTGGCTCAAGTTGAGAAATCGTGCAACAGAAACTGTAGGGAACAACTCTCGGATTCTTGATCGTAGACCGTAGGATCGTTGTTCTTCACTGCTAATGAACCGATAGTTTTCACGTTTCACGCATCACGTTTCACGCTCTTAGCATATTACACTTTCTTTTAACATGAGCCTTCCAATTTATCGGGACAAATCCCTATCAGGAGAAAATATGGAAACAGAAAAACTCAAACAGCTCGCAGCGGAACAGGCTGTCGAGGAGGTAGCGTCCGGCATGATCGTCGGACTCGGCACAGGTTCAACAATTTACTATGCGCTGCTGGCACTCGGTGAAAAGGTTCGGAACGGCCTTGATATTATCGGTATCCCAACATCCAAACAGACCGAAGAAATCGCAGTTCAACAGGGCATACCGCTCTCAACCCTTGGGGAGTACCCCGCAATCGACTTGACCATCGATGGCGCGGACGAGGTCAATCCCACCCTCGACCTTATCAAGGGCGCAGGTGGCGCATTGGTCCGAGAGAAAATCATTGCCCACGCTTCCAAACGATTGGTAATTATCGTTGACGAAGGGAAACTGGTTGAACAGTTAGGTTCTAATTTTCCAGTACCGGTGGAGGTCGTCCCCTTCGGATGGGGTTCAACCCAGATCGCACTCAACCAGATCTGTCAAGATTCAACCCTGCGTTCTGATTTTGTCAGCGACAACGGCAACTACATTCTGGACTGCACCTTCGATAGCATTGCTGATCCGGTCGCCACTGAGATTGCCATCAATAATCTTCCCGGCGTTGTCGAAAACGGGCTCTTCATTAATCGGACAGACCAAGTCATTATCGGTGCTGCTTCCGGGATTCAAACCTTAAAGCGAAATGGGTAACATGCAAGAGGACTTTAGACTGCTTCATTTATCACGTTTGATGTTTCACAATACAATTCAACCCAAACTGTTGTGCCAATTCCCTCTTCGCTTTCGACGAAGACTTCCCCATCGTGATCGGTGACGATGCGCTGAACAATCGCCATGCCGAGTCCTGTGCCTCTATCTTTTGTCGTATAGTAGGGCTCAAAAATCTGTGCCAGTACTTCCGGCGACATACCGATACCTGTATCCTGAATCTTAATCCGAATTTTCGCTTCATTGACTAATTCAGTCAAAACGTCCAGCGTTCCCCCATCCGGCATTGCTTCAATTGCATTGTTAACCAGATTCCCTAACGCCTGTGTAAGCTGTGCTGCGTCAAGGGAAAGGGACGGGAGATTGGGGGCGAGACTCCCCTCAATCTGAATACTCTCAACAGATTCTGCGTGCAGGTTCACCACGTTCTGCACGATTGAATTCAGATCGGACAACTCCCGTTTAGGAGGGGGCATTCGCGCAAATTCATTGAACTCATCCACCAGCCGCTGTAGTCGATCCACCTCTTCGATAACTATGTCAGTGCATTGCACAAAAATTTCTTCAAACTTCGTCGATTGGTTGTTCCTACCTTGATAAGCTCGCTGCAGGTTCTCGATCGAAAGCCGAATAGGAAACAGTGGGTTCTTAATCTCGTGGATAACCCAACGCGCAGCATCTCCCCATGCTGCAAATCGTTCTGCAACAAGCCGTCTCTCCAGACTCGTTTTCAGCGCTGCCGCCATCTGATTAAAAGCCCCCGCCAATCTACCGATCTCATCTCGACTCTGGGCGGCGACCCGCTGTTCCAGATTGCCTGACGCGATTTCTGCCGCTCCTGCTGCCAACTGATTGATAGGCTTAGTCATCTGAAGCCCAACGACATAACTGACAATATACACCAAAGCGAGCCCAACCCCACCGATGATAAGTAGAAACAACATCAGTTGCTGCTGCAATTCGATTTCATCCCGATGAGAATACGCCAGAATCAACTCTATTCCAACCGCTTCAGGTTTCGGCTCTGCTTCAACCTGCGTCTCGATATTGGGAGCTAAGATTGGGATATGACTGACGCTGTGCTGTATACCAATAAGCGGGATCTTTTGAAATGGCTGATCCACATCGCCTACAGATGCAAGGAGCGATTCACGCTCAAATTCAGGAATTGTACCCGCCGGTGTATTCAGCGGCACGAGGCGAGTCCCTTCTTTGAGAAAGATTGGATGGAGCGTCAAATCTTTCAGGGCTTGGCTGAGGTGCTTATGTAAAAAATACCCGCCGGTGACAAATCCCAAAAGTTCACCCTCTGCCTGAATCGGCAATGTAATCTCGATTGTGGCTCGCCCTTCGGGTGTCCGGAACCTCGCCGCCGGTTCTGGCTTCAACGCTCGTACCCTATCTAATGCTTCCAGATCTCTTTCGCCGTGGCGTAAGTTGAGGGAATTACCGCTACTGTTTTCTACCTTACTTGCGGTGATGATGCCCTCATCGGTTCCATATTCCAAGATGTCCAAGGCACTATCGGTGATGCTGGGAGGATACGGTTCACGCCCTCGAATCGCCTGAACGACCCGCCAATCCTTGATTTCGCGTCGGACTTTCTCCTCGATATCTTGTTGAAGCAGATCTATCGTGTGGGTAATCCGTGCTTTGAATTCTTGGGCGTCCCTTTGACTTTGCCGATCAACAGTATTCACAATAACAAGACTGGCAAACACGAAGATCCCGATGATTATAATCAGGAATACGGAACTATAGGTAAGAAAGATTTTGTGATGGAGTTTGTTGATAGTAAAGTTCATTGGGGGTTTGTGGATCGGAGATCAGAGGTAACGGTGCTAGGATGTTATAGCATCCAGTTTTCTTGAGGGCTGAGTCTTTCTTTAGGCGTCTTTTTTGGGGGCATACCGGCTAACGTCGCAACCCGAACCGACTATGCCCCCGCCCAATTGACTCATACCGATTATCGAGTATAGAAACGTCCAAAGAGTGTAGCAAAGTTTAGCCTCAAAATCAAGAACGATTTCTTTTGACGGTAGGGTCATTTAGTTTTTCTGTAGGAGGGATTTCCTAATCCCGACACGTCGCTCTATGAGCGACTTCCCGACTCCGACTTTTCAAACAAAACGGGTAAAAAGCCTAAAACTGAATAGCCCTACTTTTGACGGCTTTTTCGCTTGATTGGGGTTATCAATCCTGATAAAATAGTTATAATTGGGCAAAGACCTCGGGATTCATCAATAAAACTATCCAGAAAAGACCCCCTCTATGTTTAAGTGTCATCCAGTCCCACACTTGATTGGGACTTGTAAGCAGCAGTATCACATCGCATTCATCTGTGTATTGATTCTCACCCTATCGTCTCAAACTGTATCCGCCCAACAGGGGGTAGCCCAAGACGCCTACGCTATCTTTGAACAAAGCTGCCTTATCTGCCACGGTCCCGACGGCGCCTATAAAGAGACACTCCTAATTGAGCACAGCGCGCTTATCAAAGCAAATGGCTCTGTTGTCCCGGGAAATCCAGAGGCTTCCAGACTCTATAAGCGGCTGCTTGGAGAAGGGGGCCAACTGATGCCGCTGGGAGGTCCCCCGCTACCCGATCCACAGATTGAAACGGTTAAAAACTGGATACTGGCAGGCGCTCCCGATTGGGCGGCGCCCCCCACAACCGATAGACGTTTCGTCACCCCCAGCGAAGTCCTTAATACCATCGAGAACCACCTGACCTCCCTCCCATCATTCGACCGCGCCTTTGCCCGTTACTTCACACTTACCCACCTCTACAACGCCGGTGAGACCGCAGAAGTCCT
Organism: Candidatus Poribacteria bacterium; assembly: GCA_022822005.1. Lineage (GTDB taxonomy): Bacteria > Poribacteria > WGA-4E > WGA-4E > PCPOR2b > PCPOR2b. Next base: position 255,502 of record JAJECO010000044.1, on the reverse strand, counting down.
TGAGGCCTATCGTAACGGACTCTCCAAACTGGTCAATAGTCTTTCATGGGGGAATACAGTTATTAACCCACAGCCCATCGACCCCGAAGGAACAATTTTCTACATCGACCTACGAAACTACGAGTGGGACATCAATGACGGTTGGGGGCAGATTGAGGGTGCCTATCCGTATCACATCTCGTTTGATGCACCGACACAAACCGAGTTAAAGGCACAACTCAGTCGTTTACAGACGGAGATGAGGAGTAATATACCATTGGTCCATATCGACTGGTTTTTGGCACAAGCATCTTTACCTCCGCTCTACCACAACCTGCTCTCTCTGCCGTTGACAGACAAGGAATTGGAAACACGACTGGGGGTTGATGTAGATAGCAATCTCCGCAATGCACCGGGTGTCCGTGTCTGGCGTGCAGGATTCAACAACTCCGGTGTCTCCACTAACAACCGGATGGTGGAGCGGCACAGGTCTATACACGGGGCGTACTGGAAGAGTTACGACTTTGCAGGGAGTGTTGGCACACAGAACATCTTCAATCACCCCCTCGCTTTCACCCATGACGGCGGGGAGGTTATCTTCAATCTGCCTAACGGGTTGCAGGGGTATTATCTGGTCAATGCCTCCGGCTCTCGATTAGACGCAGCACCGATAAACATCGTATCCAATCCCGCAGCGAGCGACCCGACGGTGCGGAACGGACTCTCCTGTTTCGGTTGTCATACGGAGGGGATGAAGACGTTTGAGGACCAAGTCCGTCCGGTAATAGAGAGTACAACCAACCCAGCTTATGACAAGGAGCAAGCGTTACGGCTCTATGTTGAGCAGTCGGTGATGGATACACTCGTCCAAGAGGATATGGACCGCTATGAGGGTGCATTGGAAGACACAGGGGGTGCGTTTGATGATATCGAACCGATTTCTCGTCTCCATGAGGCGTTTCAGGACGATGTGGACGCTGCATACGCTGCCGCAGTCGTTGGGTTAGAGACGGAAGCCTTTCTTGAGAATATCCGTGAGGATGTGGGGTTACAGAACGCGGGTTTGTTGGTGTTGGATAATGGGAGTATGAAACGGGACGCTTGGACATCAAGTTTTCGGGATATAGTTTTTGCGCTGAATTTCCCGACACTCGTCGTGGTGCCTCCCGTCGTGACGCCGCCAGAACAGAAACCGAATACCGTTGTTCAAATTCTTGATCCCAACCTACGTGCTGCAATAGCAGAAGCACTTGGTAAAGGTCCGAATGCTCCGATTACTGTGGAGGAAATGGAAAGGTTGGAAGAGCTTGAGGCACAGGACAAGGACATCCAAGATTTGACGGGTATGCAATTTGCAAAAAATCTGGGATTTTTAGCCCTTGACCGCAATCAGATTTCTGACCTATCGCCAATTGCGGGATTAATCAACCTGCGCGTACTCTTGATTCAAGAAAATCTCTTATCCGATATATCTCCTGTACGGGGCTTAACGAATCTCACTTATATAGAAATCGATGACATGCCGGTCTCCGATCTGTCACCACTTGCGGGATTAATCAATCTAAGAAAAATTCACGCGGCCGGCAATCTTATATCCGATTTATCCCCCATTGTTAGTTTACCAAAACTGGAGATTCTATATATTCCTGGTTCAAACATATCGGACCTAACACCTTTGGCGGATTTTACTAGCTTAACAATACTGCATCTCGGAGGTAACAAAATACCAATATCAGACATAGCCGCGCTTGCAGGGTTAACTAACTTGACATGGCTCATGCTTGACAACAATGAAATATCGGATATATCTCCCCTTGTAAGATTAACCAACTTAACACGACTAAACCTTGCGCATAACGATATATCGGACATATCACTACTTGCAGGGCTAGCCAACTTGACATGGTTAAATGTCAGTAATAACAGGATCTCTGACCTTTCGCCCCTAGAGGAACTACGCGAAAATATAACACTCGTTTGGCACGACAATCCGGGCTTCCCACAAGGAGGTCCCAAGCTAGAGGGACCGTGGTCATGGGTCGTGTTACCGGATACAGTGGGCGACCATCTGAACAACACCGATTGGCTATCAGAAGCGAGTGGAGGGGCGGTAACAGAAGTGGAGGTCGCTACCCATGGGGCAATAGAGGGAGATTCTGTCGGACCCGAGGTGTGGACTTCCTACAAACTCCCGTCCACAGGGAGAGACAACATCGCAGATATGGTGAGACCCCACCTACCCGATTGGCCTATCTACGGTTCTGTCTACGGCTCTGTGTCCCTCTATTCGCCGCGGGAACAGGAGACAACGATGTACGTCGGCGGCGATCGTGGGATAAGAGTATGGCTCAACGGAACTCTGATTTACGAGAACCTCCGTGGGATTGGGGGAGACAATTACACCGATTTTTTCCCCGTCATGCTTCGGCAGGGTCGAAATGTCCTGTTAGTCGTGGTGCACACCCGGGGTAACGGGTTTTTTGGTTTTGAACCCGGAACGGAATATACGGTGTCAATGGGTGTCGGCTACACTGTTCCTCCAACACCAATTCACCTCGGTGATACCTTTACCCTTGACATCCGTGCGGAAAATGTCTCCGACTTGGCAGGCTGGCAGTTTGATATGACATTCGACCCCGCTGCCCTTGAAGCGGTTGACGTGACCGAAGGCGATTTTCTGAAGATGGATGGCAGCAGCACGTTCTTCCAGGGTGGGACCATTGATAATGCAGCGGGTAAAATTGGGGGACTCAGTGCCGCACGGTTCTCAACCCAAGGCGCGAGCGGCACCGGCGTCCTCGTTCAGGTAAGGTTCAAGGCAAAATCTGCCGGTGAAACAGAAGTGACACTCCCGAACTTGCAGTTTGGCTCTACCACCGGTGCCAGTATTTCTGCAACCCCGCCTCCAATCTACGTTACCGTTCAGGAACGGTTGCTGCCCGGGGACGTCAATCGAGATGGGGTCGTCAGCATCTTGGACCTAATCCTCGTCGCACAGCAGTTGGGACAAAGGGTGCCCCCCGACTCGCCTGTCGATATCAACGGCGATGGCGTTGTTAATATCTTCGACATCGTACCCATCGCGCAGGGGATTGCCAGCGCAAGCGCTGCGCCGATTGGAGTAGAAAGCGTAGATGCTGCGATGATAGAGGCGTGGATAGCACAGGCGCGGTTGGAAGATGACGGTTCGCTCGCTTTCAAGCAGGGGATTGCAAACCTTAAAAAGCTGCTGGCATCACTAATCCCTGAAGCGACGGCGTTGTTGGCAAACTATCCAAACCCGTTTAACCCGGAGACATGGATACCGTATCAGTTGGCAGAATCGGGGGAGGTAACACTGAAAATTTACGACATGAACGGGAAGATGGTTCGGCGTTTGGTGGTTGGATATAAGGCGGCGGGTATGTATCGGAGCCGAAGCCGTGCCGCCTATTGGGACGGTCGGAATGGGCTTGGTGAGTCCCTCGCCAGCGGTGTCTATTTTTATACGCTGACAGCCGGTGAGTTCTCTGCGACGCGACGGATGCTGATACTGAAGTAAAGCAGATCTGCTTGCCCCAGTTTGGATCTATGGTATAATCATTTAACTTCAGGTAACAACTTGAGCTATAATATGCAACGAAAGCGCACAAATATTGTTTGTACGATCGGTCCCGCAAGCAACTCACCAGAGATGTTACGTTCACTGATTGAGTCAGGGATGAACGTCGCACGGATTTCGTTCTCACACGGCTCACACGCGGATCACGCACAAACTATCGCCAACCTAAAAACAGTATCGAAGCAGCTCGGCGTCAGAATACCGATCCTGCAAGATCTCTCGGGACCGAAGATGCGGATCGGTAAATTCTCGGATGAGCCGATCGAGTTATCCACCAACGCAAGGTTCACCCTCACAACACGGGAGGTCATCGGCGATCACGATACCGTCTCAATCAACTATCCCGAACTAATTACGGACCTTAAACCGGGGGATCATATCCTATTGGCGGACGGAGAGATTGAATTGTGCGTGACTTCAACCACAAGCACGGACATCGTTTGCGAAGTCGTTGCGGGCGGGTTGCTTCGTTCAAACAAGGGCATCAGCGTCCCCGGCATCTCATTACAGATCTCTATTCCAACCCCGAAAGATATCGAAGACCTACGCTTTGGGGTTGATCACGGCGTCGATTGGGTCGCCCAGTCCTTTATCAGAAGTGGCGCAGACGTTCAAAACTTGAGATCCACCCTTCAAGAACACAATTCCGATATACCGATCATCGCTAAGCTGGAAAAGCGGGAGGCGTTGGACAACTTAGATAACATTTTCACGGAAGCGGACGGTGTGATGGTTGCCAGAGGAGATTTGGGGTTAGAGGTGCCCCTCCCGGAGATCCCGCTCATCCAAAAGGAGATTATCAAATGGGCAAACCTTGTGGGTAAGCCAGTCATCACCGCCACCCAGATGCTTGAATCAATGATTGTCAATCCGCGCCCCACGCGCGCGGAGGTCACAGACATCGCCAACGCGATTCTCGACGGCACAGATGCCCTAATGCTTTCCGGGGAAACGGCTATCGGCAAATATCCTTCTGACGCAGTCCGAACCATGGCTGAAGTCGCCACGACAACCGAAACTACCATCGACTACGTGGAGTACTTCAAACGTCAACCAATCACCCTTGAAGAGAGCGTACCGGACGCAATCGCACACGCCGCCTGCCACACCGCCATAGAAATCGGCGCAAAGGCAATTATCTGTTGCACGAGGACGGGCCAAACCGCGAGACTGGTAGCCAAATACCGTCCACTTGCACCGATTGCCGTTGTCAGTCCCTATGAAACTACGCTCCGACGGGCAGGGCTCCTTTGGGGTGCATTCCCTGTCTTGACTGAATTCGCCCCTGACACAGATACGATGATTGCAAGTGCAAAACAAGCTGTATTGAAATCAGGACTTGTAGGTGCGGGGGAGCAGGTGGTTATCATCGCGGGCATACCGGCGGACGTACCGGGAACAACGAACATGATTAAAGCGGATATCCTTTAAAATCACTCGCTTTGCCGAAAGGACGAAATCGGTTTGCAAAGAGTCCCCCTTAGACAATACGTTTCACTCCTCGCTTACTACCTCAAACCGCAATGGTTTCGGGTGACACTGCTTGCCATCTTTATGTTTACTGGGATCGGTTTAGGTCTAGCCAACCCGCAGATTCTCCGTTACTTCATTGACACAGCGACGACGGGTGGAGCACTCCGCAATCTGCTTATCGCTGCTGGACTATTCCTTGCCGTCGGTATCCTCGGACAGATCATTATGTTAGTCAACTCCTACCTGGGGCAGGACGTCGGGTGGCGGGCAACGAATCGGATGCGGGGCGATCTGGCGTTCCACTGTCTAAAGCTTGATATGTCGTTCCATCACGAGTACACCCCCGGCGAGATGGTCGAACGCGTCGACGGTGACACAACCGCGCTCTCAAACTTCTTTTCAGAATTCGTACTACAGGTCATTGGCAGCACATTCTTTCTGATCGGCGTGCTCATCATGGTCTCCCGCGAGGATTGGCGAGTTGGCGCTGCACTAACAGGGTTTGTACTTGTCGCATTCATCATCTACAATCTTATACGAAGCATCGCTGTGCCAGCGTATACCGCCGAGCGAGAGGGTTATTCCAAACTGTATGGATTTATAGAAGAGCGGCTGACCGGGATTGAAGATATCCGGACGAACGGCGGAAATGCTTATACCATGGACCGATTCTACGATGTCAACAGCGATGCCTATCGACGGGTGCTGAGATCGGAAATCATGGGCGAAATCGTACAAGCGACTACAAGGATTATGTTCGCCCTCGGGCTTGCGATCTCAATGGGTATGGGCATCTATCTTTATCGGGATGGGGTGTTCACCATAGGTACAGTCTTCATGGTCGTCCAGTATACCGCCATGCTCCGGCATCCGCTTGATCAGATCAGCCGTCAACTTAACGATCTACAGCGAGCAACAGCCGGCATAAAGCGAATCGAAGCCCTGCAGCGCACAACCAGCCAGATTCAAGATGGAACAGAAACGCTCCCCGCCTCAGGAGCCATCTCTATCGAATTTGATGGGGTAACATTCAACTACAACGAAGGTGAACCGGTCCTGAAACAGATCTCCTTTAACCTTGAACCGGGCAAAGTCCTCGGTCTGTTAGGACGGACGGGTAGCGGGAAAACAACCATAACCCGCTTACTATTTCGGTTTTACGAACCAAATATAGGAGAAATCCGGCTGGATGGCAGGTCGATAATGAACGTCCGATTAGACAACCTACGTCAACATGTGGGGTTGGTGACACAAGACGTTCAGCTTTTTTATGCCTCTGTCCGGGACAACATCACACTTTTCAACTCTGAAATCAGTGATTCGCAGATTTTGGCGGTTATTGAAGATCTTGGACTGTCGGGATGGTATGAGTCGCTCCCAGAGGGGCTTGATACTATAATCGCTTCTGGAGGGTTGTCGGCTGGGGAGGCGCAGTTACTTGCATTTGCCCGCGTATTTCTCAAAGATCCGGGAATCATTATCCTTGACGAACCTTCGTCTCGACTGGATCCAGCAACCGAGCAGCAGATTGATCGTGCGGTTCAGAAGCTGCTCCAAAATCGGACAGGTATTATCATCGCGCATCGTCTGGGAACCGTTGAGCGGGTCAACGAGATTATGATCTTGGAAGATGGCGAGATCCGAGAGCACGGGGAACGGGACCACCTTGTGCGAAATCCAAATTCGCGCTTTTCACAACTGCTCAAAACAGGGCTTGAGGAGGTCATCGTGTGATTTATCCCCCCGTTTGCTTTCCCCTGTTTCTTCCCTCGCAGTTGACGCATGAAGTAGGTAAAATGTATAATAAACTGTATATTAACCTAAGTTGCTAGTTATGGAAGATGTTGTTAAACGGGAGAATGGGAACTGAATAAAGCCCATTACCTGCTCGCAGTGGATTGACAAATCCACTGCACACGTACAAAGATGGCTCCGTTCCGAGAGTCCAAGACTTGGATATGGCTATCCAAGCCGAGCGGGTTGGACGACTAGCAACTTGCGTTATAATAACTAAAGTTGGGACAATTTTCCGTAGGTTGGGTTGAGCGGAAACCCATAGCCAAACGGTATCAACATAAAAAGGCCTACCCTTTCGGAGATACAGATGTCGCAGAAAAACTGAGAGAAACCCAACACGCATAACTGCTCCGATAGGCGACACTGTCAGACACCTTTGAAGTTGGGTTTCACTCACGCTTACAGCACAATGAGTGGTCGTGGGCTAGCCCATCTTTTAGATTACTGGAACGTATGGGGTCGGGTGCGTTCAACCCAACCTACGCGCTGGGGCATCGTTTTTTCTGCAAGTTAGGTGTTGGGCAAAACAGGCAGAAAAATCGAAGAACGCTTGAGAACGCTACTTGCAATGCAACACAAATTGTCCAAACTACAGTATAATTAGGGAGCACGATTCCATTTTGTTACGCCTTATCGGCTTGGAGGCAGAATCTTGAACGGACCGCATTATTTTCAAAGGTACTCACAGCGCGAGAACGTTGTCACTAACAACACGCTTCTGCTCTTTTCCCGCCTATATGCTCACAATCCGTACAGTTTGGCGACGTTTATCAACGAGTGTCTCAATATACCTTTTGATATTGGGGTTTCATTCGCTCAACAGACCCCCAGCCAGCACAGCACTCCTGATGGGCTAATTTCCCAAACTAGTTTCAAAATCGTCATTGAGACGAAACTCGATGAGAACTACGACCCGGACCAACTTGAGCGACATCTCTCCACTTTTAACAACGAAGAGCACCAGATTCTTCTTCTACTCAGTCCTACTTCGCCAAACGACGAATTTATCTGTAAGGTTAAGGCAGATGTGCAGGCCTTCAATAAAACTCACAAACAACATATTCAGTTTATCCCGACAACGTTTGAAGCAATCATCGATAGCTTTGAAAGTGTGCTATCAGATTTCGATTTTCAGATGAAGGAGCTTGCCGAGGATTTTCGAGCGTTTCTTCAAGAAGAAGACCTATTGCTGAGTGCACCATACCTTATGCGGGGAGTAGCCGCCGGAGATACGTTGAACGAAAATAAGGAATTCAACTTGTATTATGATAGTAAAGGATACAGGGACCACACGTATATTGGTTTGTACGCAAAAGGGTATATCGTCAGCATCGGAAAACTTGAGAACATCATTACCGCTGCTTATGATAAAAGCAGGGAAAACCTGGAAATACACGAGTTTAAGAAGAAGGTTACAGAAAATCAGGAAGCACGAATCATCGGTGCTATTTTGAAAGCCCAAGAGAATAATGGTTGGGACATCACTAAAAACAGGAAATTTTTCCTTGTTGATAAGTTTCATCCTACCAAGTTTAAGCAGAAACACCCTATAGTAGGACAAAAATTTTTTGATTTGCGAGAAGTTTTGACCATTAACCAGCTGCCTGCCGTCACCGAAATCGCCAATTTATTGCGAGAAAAGGTGTAGTAAGCAAACACGGGTAACAGATATGACAACCGAATTTAACCTCCCCGAACTCGGAGAAGATATTGACGCCGGCGATGTTGTCGCCCTGCTGGTGTCCGTCGGTGACACAATAGAAGTGGATCAGCCGGTACTGGAGATCGAAACGGATAAGGCTGCCATCGAAATCCCTTCCTCCGTCAGCGGTGTCATCACTGCGATCCATGTAGAAGAAGGCGGGATAATAGAGATAGGGAAGCCAATTCTGACGGTTGATACAGAGGGTGCAAGCGGAGAAGCGCCTACGCCCCCCAAGACACCTGAGAAAACCGCCCCTGTCCCCGAAGCGGTATCGCCACCTGCCCACGCCGAAAAACAGGAGGAGTCGGCAGCCGTCGCATCATCCAGAACACAACCGCCTACTGAAACTGCCGAACCGTTACCAAACTTCTCAAGATGGGGTGAAATTGAGCGAGCGGCGATGGGAGGGGTTCGCCGCGCTACCGCGAAACATATGGTTACCGCTTGGGGGACGATTCCACATGTCACAAATTTCGATAAAGCGGATATCACAGAGTTAGAAAAACTCCGAAAACAGTATGCTTCAAGGGTCGCAGATAACGGTGGCAAACTTACCATCACAGCAATACTCCTCAAAGTCGTCGCAGGCGCGCTGAAACAGGCTCCGCAGTTTTGCGCGAGCGTAGACATGGAGAAAGAGGAGATTATCTACAAAAAATACTATCATATCGGTGTAGCGGTCGATACATCGCAAGGGCTTCTGGTCCCCGTTATCCGTGATGTCGATCAGAAGAACATCATCGAGCTATCGATTGAACTCAGTCAGGCGGCAGAAAAGGCAAGAAACAGGAAACTCGGCTTGGAAGATATGCAAGGTGGAACCTTCTCAATAAGCAATCTTGGCGGTATCGGTGGGACCAATTTCGCGCCGATTATCAATGCCCCCGAAGCGGCTATTCTCGGTGTCTCCCGCAGTCAGATAGAACCCTTATTGATCAATGACCAATTTCAGCCGCGCCTGATGTTGCCACTCGCGCTCTCCTACGACCATCGCTTAATTGATGGTGCGGACGCAGCCCGCTTTCTACGCCAGTTGGTTGAGGCACTGGAAAATCCGTTCTTGCTCGCTCTGGAGGGATAAATCAAGTATCTAAAGTACTGATTAGGCTATGTTATGGAAGATTACGATATTGATGAATTAATTGAACAACTGGAATACGATGAGGATCGTGAAGCGACGATCGCAGCACTGGTTAAGGTTGGTGAACCCGCGGTGCCTGACTTGATAGAGGCGTTAGAGAACGTGATCTGGGATGTGTGTGATGGTGCGGCTGACGCTTTGGCACAAATTGGAGAACCCGCCATCCCCGCTTTGATCGATACATTTGCCCACGAATTCAGGCATGTCGCGCTTAACGCCTCCGACGCCGTCGCACGAATTGGAGAACCTGCTGTGCCTCCTTTAGTTGAGGCATTAAACGACACCTATGACCCCGTCCGCGAATATGCCGTCCGTGCGTTGAGCACCATCGGGAACTCCACCCAAGCGGTTGTGCCGGCGCTGATTCAGGCGCTCGGCGACGATGAAATTGACATCCGTACCTATGCTGCGGTTGGGCTGGCCAATGTCGGTGCAGCTGCGAGCGATGCCGTACCGGCTTTGATAGCCACCTTGACAGATGAATCCGATCGGGTCCGTGACCATGCCGCTTTTGCGTTGTCAGAGATTGGAACACCTGAAGCAGAAAAAGCACTAAGCGAACTCTGAAATTAAAATTGTTGATTAACGCGAAAACATTCTCCCTTAACAAAGGCACGGGATGTCCCCCAGTTGTATAGAATTCATTTGAAAAATAAGGTAGGATGTGGTATGCTTAATATGGTTTTTTGCTGACCAGACCTTATTTAACCATAAAATCTTGTTTTCACTTAATTATTCAACCAAATTTTGAACACGCACACCTGATTTTTGCACAGTAAAAGCAAATTTCTCACCTCATCAATATGTAGTAAGAATTTGGCTTTGTTAATCTACGATTTTCAAATAGGTGGAAAACCTATGATAGAAAGGATATAAAATGGGAAATTACGATTTTGCCATTGGTATGGGTGGGGCACCCGGCCAGGGTATTGAGAGTAGTGGACCGTTACTGTTGAGGATTTGTGCACGTCGTGGCATCTATGCGTTCACCTACAGTGCCTACCAATCCCTTATCCGTGGCGGCCACACCTTTCTAACCATGCGGCTCAGCTCCGAACCTGTTGCAAACCATGGCGATAAGATTGATTTGGTCATTGCTTTGAACCAAGATGCAATGGACAAGCACCTTCAGAACGTCGTCCCCGGTGGGGCGATTCTTTACAACAGTGACAACACGAAGCCCGAAGGAGATGTACCAGAGGGCGTTCAGTTATGCCCGCTCTCCTTTAAAGAGCTGTCTAACAACAGCCGAAACCGGATTATGCTAAACACGCTGTTGCTCGGCGCGGCGCTTAACATGCTTGGTGCTGGCTTGGAACAGTTGGAGAATATTTTAACAATCCAGTTCCAGCGAAAAGGTCAGGAAGTTGTTGACGAAAACGTCGGCATCGCCAGAGCAGGGTTTGATCATGCTGCTGAACATTTCACACCGTTCCCCGCATCATTGCCGATGCAGGACAAACCGTTAGCGGTCACGACCGGTAACGATATGATGGCAATGGGCGGTGCGGCAGCCGGTGTCAAATTCTATTGTGCCTATCCGATGAGCCCTTCAACCGGTGTGCTACACTGGATGGCTACCAATGCCCGTGACTTGGGCATCATGGTTCGGCAGGTTGAAGACGAAATCGGTGTCGCGAATATGGCGATTGGTGCCGCCCATGGTGGAGCTCGTGCGATGTGTGCGACCTCCGGCGGTGGTTTCGCACTGATGACCGAGGCTATCGGTAGTGCCGGAATGATGGAAATTCCGGTGGTTATTATTAATGTCCAGCGCGGTGGACCCTCGACTGGATTACCGACCAAAACCGAGCAAGGCGATCTGTGGCAGCTGCTTGGTGCCAGCCAAGGCGACTTCCCGAAAATTATTGTCGCACCGACCAGTATTATTGACGGCTTCACTGTGATCCCAGAACTCTTCAACTTGGTCGATAAATATCAGTGTCCGGGGATGGTGCTTTCCGACCTCACACTCTCTATGGGCTACACGAATTTCGACCCAGATCATCTCAAGTGGGATCAGGAGATTGATCGCGGCGAGATCATCACCGAAGACAACGGTTCGGACGAAAACTATCAGCGCTTTAAGATTACCGACAGCGGCATTTCTCCACGTGCGCTGCCCGGAACACCGGGACATGTCCATGTTGTGGCAACCGATGACCACGATGAAGATGGTGTGCTGATTAGCGACGAGTTCACGAATCCACACAAACGTCGTGACATCATGGAAAAACGCCAGCGTAAGATGGATGGCATCATGGCTGAACTACCAGCCCCGACGCTTACGGGATCCGAAGACGCAGACATCACCTTGATCGGGTGGGGCTCGACAGACAGCCTCCTCGACGAAGCGGCGAGCCTGCTCAGAGCAGAGGGGTACAGCACGAATCATATTCATTTCCGCTGGCTCTATCCGCTCGACGAAGAGAAGGTGAACGCGGTCCTTGCAAAGTGTAAGCGCGGTATTATTGTTGAAGGTAATTATACCGGTCAGTTCGCTCGCTTCCTGCGCGGTGAAACCGGCTTCAACGCCGAGGGTCATATCCGCAAATATGATGGCGAGCCGTTCATGCCACACCACATCGTTGATGGTGCTAAGGAGATTGAGGCAGGTAAGACCGAACTGTATATCCCGTATCAAGAAATCGTAGTATAAGGAGGAATAAGATGGCAAACGATGGTAAACCGATAAAGGCGGCTCCAACCGCGAAGGATTTTAAGGGGAACATTGCTCCAGATTGGTGTCCCGGTTGTGGTGATTTTGGTGTATTGAGAGCACTTGAAATGGCTTGCGCCAAAACTGGACGCGAACCACATGAGTTCGTCACAATCAGTGGGATTGGCTGCTCATCCAACCTTCCCGGATTCATCAACACCTACGGGATGCACACCCTACACGGTCGCTCACTTGCTGTAGCGACGGGGATGAAACTCTCTAATCACGAGATGAAGGTCATCGTCACAGGTGGCGACGGCGATGGATATGGTATCGGCGGAAATCATTTCCTCCACACAGTTCGCCGCAATATCGATCTCATGTATATTGTGATGAACAACCAGATCTACGGATTAACGATTGGTCAAACCTCGCCGACAAGCCGAATGGGCATGAAGACGAAGAGCACCCCGTTCGGTAGCATCGAACAGCCGCTTAATCCGCTCGCGTTGGCGATCCTCTCAGGTGCAACCTATGTGGCGCGTGGGTTCAGTGGCGACACGAAGCACCTCTCCGAATTGATGTACAGAGCGATTGAGCATAACGGGTTCGCACTCGTGGATGTCTTCAGCCCCTGCATCACCTTCAATAAGGATAATACCTTCGCTTTCTTCAAACAGCGCGTGAATAAGCTCGAAGAGCAAGGGCACGATCCCACCAATATGCAGGCAGCCCTTGAGCAAGCGATGATTTGGGGGGATGAGATTCCCATCGGTCTGTTTTATGAGGATACGACCCGTGACGCACTCGAAGACCTCGAACCGGTCCTTCAGGATGGTGCAATCGGCAGAAAAACAGATCTCGCTGTTACAAAGGAACAAGGCGAATCGATCGTCAAACGGATGATGTAACCCTGTCCGCGAGGCACTCAGCGTAACACAATCTATATCAGCTACAACTATAAATCAGCCTGAAATTGCTAACCCGATTTCAGGCTGATTTTGTTTTCGCCCATATTAAGAAAGCGTGCAAAGAAATCGAGTTTTTTCGGACAAACTCGATTTCTCTAAGCTGCTCTGCACTAACAGTACGACGCTGTGAGTACGCTGAACGGCCATTGCGATTCCAAAGCGGACTGAATCAACAAACCAAAGCATTCAACCAAAGCATTCATCTCCGGCTTCCCATCTGATGCGTTTCCTTTTTGCTTGACAAATCCCTCTGAAAATGGTAGTTTAATTTCGTTAGCACTCTCAAGAATAGAGTGCTAAAAAACCTTTCGAATTGGGGCGATCCTCTTGACAACTTCTGCGTTAGATTCTCGAAAATATGCCGTTTTAGAGGCAATTGTCAACTGCTATAACCGAACAGCCGAACCCGTCAGTTCACAGAAAATTGTGCAGGACTACGACATGGGGTTAAGTGCGGCGACATTGCGGAATACCATGGCGGATCTTGAGGAACTTGGTTATCTGACGCACCCGCATACGTCTGCCGGGCGGATTCCGACGGAGCAGGGCTATCGTGTCTATGTCGATAGTCTGATGACCGATCAGAAGTTGAGCCGAAGAGAAAAGCAGTTTATCCGAGATGGATACACGTCACCTACTCGTGACTTTGAAGAGATTATGGAGCAGACATCCAAGATTCTGTCCGCGATTTCGCATCATATCGGTGTCGTCCTAAGCCCAGAGTTACACGAAAGCATCCTGCGCCGAATTGAACTTATCTCGATCGATAGCGAGCACATACTTGCGGTTCTATTGATGGCTTCTGGAGCCGTCAAGAATCAGGTCGTTCCTATACCTAAGAATCTGTCCGATAACGAACTCTACCGGATAAATCAGATACTAAATGAAAAATTAGCAGGGCTGCCTTTGAAACAGATAAGGCAGATCTCACAAGACCCTGCGAAGCTGAAAGCCGTTTTCGATCAACGCCTGTCCGCCCCGATAGTGACTGTTGCACGGAACACCTTTGCCTTAGAGCAGGAAACCCATGTCTACATTGATGGCACCGCCAATTTCTTCAGTCAGCCCGAGTTTGAAGAAATTCAGAAAATCGAATCGCTATTTCGAGTCTTAGAACAGAAGAAACAGGTCGCCGATCTCCTGTCTACGCAGCAAGAACCCCTCGGAACTCAGGTACTAATCGGCACCGAAAACGGATGTGAAGGTATGGAAATGTGCAGTATCGTCAGATCAAACTACCGGGTGCGAGGGAATCAGTTTGGAACAATAGGGGTTATCGGACCAACCCGGATGGCGTATCCACGGATTGTATCAATTGTCAATTTTACTTCCCAGACGATCAGTGAACTGTTTGAAGAATCACCGTAGTATCGGTGAAATGTGGAAGTTGTTTTGTAGCTATTCCTTAGAGAGGTCATGCGCATGTCAGAAGATAAAAAAACAGATATAGAAGAGCAGGAAACAGAAGCGACTGATTTGGACTCGGCAGAGAGTGAACCGATCGATGATGGAGCGGAAGCCGCTGAGGCAGAAGCATCCAGTGCAGATGCCGAACCAGAGGTTTCACCCGAAGCGGAAGCGCTCGCCAATCTCAAAGCCGAGTATGAGGCATATAAAACTGAAGCAGAGGAACAACGCGATCAGATGCTTCGCACAGTCGCAGAGTTCGATAACTCAAGAAAACGGACTGAACGTGAGAAAGAGGAATCCTTAAAATACGCCCTTGAAAGTTTCGTGAAAGAGTTGATTCCAACAGTAGATAGTATCGAAAGGGCAATCCAATCGACAACAGAATCTGAAGACTTTGGCGCCCTCGCTGAAGGAGTTGAGATGATTTATAAGGGCATTCTCAGCACCCTTGAAAAGCGCGGCGTTCTTCCAATCGACGCCGCGAACGAACCATTCGACCCGATGCAGCATGAAGCAGTAATGCACGTTGAATCAGAGGAGGTTCCCGAAAATCACGTTATTGAAGAGTGGCAGAAAGGATATCTGTTACATAATCGTGTGATTCGCCCATCGATGGTTTCGGTCTCTAAGGGAAAAAGTGAGCAGGTCGAGGAAAATGAAGCCCCGAACCTCGAGGAGGAAGAATCGAATGAGTAAAGTAATCGGCATAGACCTCGGTACAACGAATTCGTGTGTAGCAGTTTTAGAGAGCGGAGAACCGAAGGTCCTCGAAAATGCTGAAGGTGATCGTACCACCCCTTCTGTTGTCGCCTTTACGAAAGAAAATGAGCGGATCGTTGGACAGGTTGCAAAACGGCAGGCGGTAACAAACCCCCAGAACACCGTATCTTCGGTCAAACGTTTCATGGGAAGACGCTATAATGAGATCAGCGAGGAAATGCAGCGGGTGCCCTATGCGGTAGCCGAAGGAGGCAGCAACGAAGCACGGATCAAGATTGATGACCGTGAGTACGCACCTCCTGAGATTTCAGGGCTCGTCCTGCGCAAAATGAAGGAGACAGCAGAAGCGTATCTGGGCGAAACAGTAGCGCAAGCTGTCATCACGGTTCCCGCGTATTTTAACGATGCACAACGTCAAGCCACCAAAGATGCTGGACAGATCGCCGGACTTGAGGTACTGCGAATCATTAACGAGCCGACAGCCGCTTCCCTCGCTTACGGATTAGACAAGAAAACGGATCAGACAATTGCCGTCTACGATTTAGGGGGCGGTACCTTTGACATCTCGATCCTCGAGATTGGAGAAGGTATTTTTGAGGTCAAGAGCACCAATGGAGACACCCATTTGGGTGGTGATGACTTCGATGAAACAATTGTTAATTGGTTAGCCGAGGAGTTCCTCAACGAGAACGGCATAGATCTACGACAAGACCCAATGTCGCTCCAACGCCTGCGGGAAGCAGCAGAAAAAGCGAAATGTGAATTATCAACGGCACTACAGTCAGACATTAACCTGCCTTTCATCACTGCAGACGCAAGCGGTCCCAAGCACCTGAATTTAACGCTCACGCGAGCGAAGCTGGAACAGCTTACTACAGATCTGATTGACCGGGCAATTGAACCGTGTCGTCAAGCCCTTGCCGATGCCGAGTTAACCGCATCGGACATCGACGAGGTTGTACTGGTCGGCGGTCAGACGCGGATGCCGAAGGTGCAGGAAGCGGTTGAGCAGTTTTTCGGTAAAGAGCCGCACAAAGGCGTCAATCCCGACGAAGTGGTTGCCATTGGCGCAGCAATCCAAGGTGGTGTTCTATCCGGCGATGAAGGGGTCAAGGATGTGCTTCTACTTGATGTTACGCCCCTTTCACTCGGCATCGAAACCCTCGGTGGCGTCTTCACCCGCCTAATCGAACGAAATACCACGATCCCGACCAAGAAAAGCCAAACCTTTTCGACTGCGTCAGATAACCAAGAAGCTGTAAATATCCATGTCCTTCAGGGCGAACGTGATATGGCAGTCTACAATCGCACCCTTGGTCGGTTTGATCTGATCGGTATTCCTCCCGCACCGCGTGGACTGCCACAGATTGACGTGACATTTGATATCGATGCGAACGGCATTGTGAACGTTTCGGCAAAAGATCTTGGAACAGGCAAAGAACAGAAAATTCGGATCGAATCCTCAAGCGGCTTGTCCGACGAAGAAATTGAACAGATGGTTACGGATGCTGAGGAACACGCGGAAGAAGATTCCCAGAAGAAAGAGGAAGTTGAGGCTCGCAATAGTGCTGACTCACTAATCTATAGCACGGAAAACTCCCTCAACGAATTTGGGGATAAAATCTCTGAAGAGGACCGCAACGAAATCCAAAGCGCGATCGAGAAATTGAGGGAAACGTTGAACGGAAGTGACGTCGAAGCAATTAAGGCAGAGACGGAGGCACTAACGCAGGCGAGCCATAAATTGGCAGAAGCGATGTATGCCCAAGCAGCAGCGGAGTCTGAGGCAACAGCAGAAACATCGGACGAAACTGTTGTCGATGCTGAAGCGGAAGTTGTTGATGACGACAAGGACAGCAAGGCAGAAAAACAATAGTGGGGAGGACCCATGGCGGAAAAACGCGACTACTATGAAGTGCTCAATGTCAGTCAAAGCGCGGGCGAAGACGAGATTAAGAAAGCCTACCGCAAGCTGGCAATCAAGTATCACCCCGATAAGAATCCCGACAATAAAGCAGCCGAAGAAAAATTCAGGGAAGCAACTGAAGCGTATGAAGTCCTGCGCGATTCTGAGAAGCGTAGCCGCTACGATCGGTTTGGTCATGCAGGCTTAGAAGGAATGATGGGCGGGAGCGGATTTGACTTCGGCAACTTTGAGGATATTGTCGGGGACATTTTCGGCGATTTCGGCGATCTTTTCGGATTTGGCGGATCGAGCCGTAGGCAGGCAGGTCCCAAACGTGGGCGGAGCCTGCAATACGATCTGCAAATCTCGTTAGAAGATGTCATGCTTGGAAAAACCATGACCATCGATGTCCCACGCTCAGAAACCTGTCAAACCTGTCACGGCACCGGTGCTGAAGTCGGATCGAAACCGGAGACCTGTCCAGAATGTTTTGGACGTGGACAAGTCACTCGGACACAGGGCTTCTTCAGTATGTCGCGCACCTGTTCACGTTGCCAAGGTGAAGGCAGAGTGATTCCCAGACCTTGCAACGAATGCCGCGGCCAGGGGCAGGTCCGGCAGGTTCGCCAGATTAAAGTTCGTGTCCCTAAAGGCGTTGACACCGGAGCCAAAATCCAGATGCGAGGTGAAGGCGAAGCAGGAGTCAATGGCGGGCCACCCGGTGACCTCTTTGTTGTAATCCACGTAGCACCTCACGAACTCTTTGTACGAGAAAATAACGATTTGATAACGAGGGCGAGCATTTCATTTCCGCAAGCTGCGCTCGGTACCACAATTGAAATCCCAACGATTGATGACACTGTCAAAGTCACGGTGCCGAGTGGCACGCAATTTGGCACGAGGCTACGCATCCCCTACAAAGGCGTTCCCTACTACAACCGCTACGGCTCTGGCGACCTCATTGTTGAACTTCAGGTCGAAACGCCGAGGAACCTAACAGAGCGAGAAACAGAACTGTTGGAGGCCTTTGTCCAGCTACGCAACGAAGGTGGAGCTGAAGAGCATTCAGGCTTTTTCGATAAACTCGGCGATAAACTTTTCCATCGCCACGACGACCTCGACGACGACAAAAGCCAATAAGTCCAGTGACAGAATAGAGGTGGCTGAATTGGGAGCGGGGCTTCATGAACTATTAGCAGGGTAAAGCGTTACATCGCTTCTCAGTTGGGTCCCGCTACAACCCATCAAGATATGAAATGGGCTCAGGTAACAATCACAACCTCTCAAGAAGCATCGGACGCTGTCACAAACTATCTCTTTGAGCGCGATGCGACGGGCATCGAGATAAGAGACACCCTCTCCTCAAACTCTCTTTCCGTCACACTAATCTCCTACTTCCCGACGGACGATCTCATTGGTGAGCAAGTCCAAGATTTGCGCGATTTTCTCGCAAGTTTAACTGACGCAGGGATTGACACGCACCCCGCACAAGTCACGCTCCGGTCCATTGAGGAAGATAATTGGTCAGAGCAGTGGCGGTCAGCCTTCCCACCCCAAAAGATCGGAAAACGCTTGGTTATTGCGCCGACATGGGATGCTATTGTTCCCGAACCATCTGAGATCTTGATCCGATTGGATCCGGGCATGGCATTCGGCACAGGACAACACGCCACAACACAACTCGCCTTAGAATTGCTGGAGGCAGCTATAGAGGATTCCGATGTCGTCGCCGATATCGGCACAGGTTCTGGAATTTTGGGGATCGCAGCCGCCAAGCTGGGCGCCAAACGGGTCGATGCCGTTGATCTGGACGCGACAACAATTCCAATCGCCCAAAGCAATATTCAGCTCAACGAGGTAGGGTCAGTTATCCGTTTGTATCAAGGGGACGGATTGAACGTGCTCGAAAAGCAAAAATATCCGCTTATCGTCGCAAATATCCTCACAAAAGTTATCTTACCGATGATTCCTCGATGCCCGGAATTCCTTGAGCCAGTAGGACGGTTGATACTGTCCGGGATTTTGGTACAGGAGGCGTCGCAGGTCGAAGCTCAGTTGAGTGAAAACGGCTTCCGAGTGCTCGAAGTCCGCCAACTGAAAGAGAGCCAAGAAGTAGCGCAAACCGGGGAGAATTGGGTTGGTATTTTAGCGCAAATGGGAAGGTGAAAAAAGCAAGAAAATGAAACAATTCATTTTCCCGTTTTCCGGTTTTCTCTACTCACTGGATGTAGTTAGATGGCACCCCGATTTTCCCAATCGATTCACCGCTGGCGACCATGGGATAGACAGGGCGCGACCAGAAGATACCACTCTCAGGAGCTCGGATGGTCTCCCGCAGATGACCAAAGACATCACAGATTTCCGCAATCGGTTGATACGCTTCCACCCGGTCATACAAGTCCGCCTGATAGTACACGAAACCGCCTTGGGCACTAAAAAGTGACACAAACCGATTAACAACCACCTGTCGTTCGGGCAGTTTCGGTTCGCCATCAATGAAGTTGTACTGTTTCAAGATGTTCAATACGCCCTGCACCCCTTTTGCAATGCTGGCAGCATCCCAACCGTGACACCCACCCAACTCCGGATCAATCGTCGGAATACCAATCTCTGGGGCTGCTTGAGCGAGTTGTCCCTTCGGCCCTTTCTGATCAAAGATGTAACCCATCCCAAAGATACGAGCTAATTCAAGGCAGGCTGCATGTTGGGAGTGTTTCGGGTCAACACGCACTCGAACCTCATCAATCATGGGGTGGACACCGCCTTGATGTAGGTCAATGCAATAATCGGCTTGGCGGATAAGTGTATGAAAGAGCTTGTAAGCAATCCGTTCACTGGAAGTGCCATTGGGGCGTCCCGGAAAGCATCGATTCATCTTCGTGTTATCGACGGGACTGTAGGCTTGTCTGGCGTGAAAGGCGTGAAAGTTCACAATCGGGACAGCGATAACTCTGCCGCGTAGCGTCTCAGGACGAATCTGGCGTAAAATTTCGTGGATAACGGCAATCCCATTCAACTCATCCCCATCGCTCGCTGCTTGTAGATAGAGCGTTTTTCCAGCCCCTGCACCGTTAACCAAAACAATCGGCAATCGGAAGGGGGTGCCATCCCGCATATTCCCCACTTTAAGATGACCTTCGACACTTCGCCCCGGTTCTGCTATTAGTGAGCCGACGACAAATTTGGCTCGGTTCATGTTCACCTGCACGTTCCCTTTCAGATCTGAGATTAGGTGTGTTTCTATATTCCGCGGTATTTTAACACCTCTCGTCGATGATTGACAATAGGAAAAACACCTTCGCACTGCATACCGCGCCGTTGCAAAATGTAACATGTTGCAAAATGTAACACATCAAGCGCAAACCCTGTATTGATGCACCGCAGCGACCTTTTCCCCTCAAATAACCCTCCTTGCCCCTCTCCGACTGTCACATTTTGAAACGATTCAGATATTCTGTCCCGGTCAATGCCTTTTTCCAGAGAATCCAGCCATAGCAAGGGTTCAAGCCCATTTATAGATCCGGATTTGGAGTTGGCACGGTTTATGCATAATAGTCGTCTCGTGTCAACGATGGTGGAGCCTATATTATTCCACTCCATCATTTTATGTTGGGGAAAACCTAACACAAAGGCTGAAAAAAGCCGGGAGAAGTAACAATGAACCAAACGAATCAACCAATGGCCCTAACGCGACCTATAGATTATATCCACACTGTCCAAGAAGCGCTGAAATATCGCGAGGAAGATATTTCATATACCTATCTGATGGGTGCGTCCGGTGAAGCCTTCCGCTTCTTTTATAACCGCACGGACCCTGAAGCGGGGATGAATACCTTTTTCCACAACCCCCTGCGCGCAACCTGCCGCACACTCGGTTATAGCTTCGAAGTCTCATACGATGATACCTACGAGGCTGCATCGGAGCGGCTCCAAGAAAACACGCGCGCTGGAAAACCGACATTACTGCCGTTTGACGATTCCTGCCCGTTCCTCACCCAGGACAACGGACCAGAAACCCTTATCTGCCAGAACGGTTCTCGCTATCAGATCAAAGCCGCAGATCTCCACAAAGAGTGGCAGCCAAGCGGTGGATTCCTTGAACTGGGTCCCCACGGCTACTACCAGTTTGTAATCGGCGAGCGTGAGCGCGAACCCAAGGGCAGAGATGCAGCATTAGGCACCCTGCGCGTTGCCAGAAAAATGGCAGAGACCCGCCGAAAGATTAACGGTTGTGCAGTCGGTCTCGCAGCCTATGACGAACTGATCACCCACTTGAGCGGTCTACTGAGTCGCAGGCGAAAACTGACCGAGCATAACGTTTCTAAAGTTATGAAGTGGAGCGGACAACCGCTGACGCAATTTATTGAAGCGCGAACAGCAGCTGTGGACTATCTACAGATGATCAGAGAACACTTTGAAGATGAGGATGAACTTGAGCATCTGGATAAAGCGATTGATGAGTACCAAAAGGTTGTAGGATTACTCAAAGCCGTTAAGAGGGCACTACCTTCACTTGAAGCGTACGAAACTTCCTCAACGGATGCGACGCCCAAAGTTCGACTCGGCTTGGGACTGTCTCGGATGCAGATGTGGATGCACCCGAACCAAGGGGCACAGAGCCCGAAAGAAGCCATAAATCACTTCAAGCCGAAATGCCGTGTAGCGATTAGACTGCTCCAAAAGACTGTGGCAGTGGAGACAAAGGCAATTAGAGAGATTCGAGACGTGCTCCAAAATAGCGAGAAGATGAAGATGTAAGTGTTAACTGAATTGTAGCAAAGTGGAGTCAGCAATGAAACAGTTTTTCAGATTATTTGCATACGCGAAGCCTTATCTACCCAAGCTGATCCTCGGGTTCTTCTTGGTTGTGCTTGTGGGGCAATCGCCACTATTCATGCCGCTTGTTCAAAAGTTCGTCATTGATGACCTTTTGATGCCCGCTAACAAACCACTCGCAAGTTTCAATTTGACGTTTCGGGATGATTTAGACAATCAGGTGGTGGTTTCTAACAGGTTGAGGCAGGAGTTTGAAGCGAGAGGGATTTCACTCTCCGCAAGCACTCTCGTTTCAATTGAAAAGCAGGGACAAAAATGGGAACTTAATGATACCGAAACAAGTCAGAAATACCGGATTAATCAGAAGGTGTTCCGGCTTGACTCGGGCTTCCAAAAGAAGAAGTATTTAGAAACACTTGAAGGCGTGGCGGATTTAGCAGAAGTTGAGAGGATGTCAGATCTTTCACGTAAGGAGTTTAATAAAGCATCCACTAAGTTACATGACGCGTTCAAAGATCGTGATATCCTACTGTCTTCAAAGGCAATCGTCTCAGTTGACGAGCCAGGCAGCCGGTGGCTCGTCATTGATAGGGCAAACGAAAAACATCATACGATTTGGAAAGAAAACGGTAAGCTGTACGCCGCCGATGGCGAAATTAAGATTTATGCGGCAACGCTTACACACAGCGTGTTAGGGTATGACTTCCATTATACGCTGATCAACTGGTTGGTTATTATCCTTGTCGTTATTGTTGTCTACTATGCGATTTTCGGTATCCTGTCCTACCTCTGCACCTACGTGATGACATGGGTCAGTCAGCGTGTCCTGTTTGACCTAAGAAATAAGGTGTTCTCTCACCTACAGTCGCTGTCGATGCAGTTCTATGAATCCCAAGGGACGGGACAGATCATCTCGCGAGTCAGAGAGGATGTCGCTTCGCTGCGGAACCTCGCTACCGAAACAACGATTCGGATCATAACCGATGCGGTAACTTTCGTCCTCATGCTCGGTCTCATGCTATATTGGAATTGGAAGTTGACCCTCTTCTCCCTGCTGATTTTCCCGATGATTATCGGGAACTATCACCTCTTCCTCCAACGGCTGCGTCCGATGTGGCGTCAATGGCGGCACAAGTGGGCGGATATTGGAACGGGGATGTACGAGGCGGTTGCGGGCGCAAAGGTCGTCAAGGCTTTTCATCGGGAACGTTACCATGAACGACAGCTGTTCCATAATATGCGCGAGACCCTTGAGTCAAGAATCAAAATCATGGCAACCCAAACGGCGATGGGCCGTGTTGCACTCTTCTTCCGGTCAATCGGTAGGGCTGCGGTACTCTGTTATGGCGGGTATCTGGTCATTCAGGGCGACTTTACCATCGGGGCAATGATCGCTTTTTACCAGTTTATGGAACGCCTCCAAGAGCCTATCATGAACCTGATTCGGGTCAACACACAAATTCAAGAGGCGATGATTTCGGCTGAACGCGTTTTCGGTCTGCTCGACTCGGAACCGACCGTTGAAGAAACACCCGACGCGATAACCCTTCCCCGCATCCATGGACATGTCAAGTTTGATAACGTCTCCTTCCATTATGAACCAGAGAACCCGGTGCTGCACAACATCAGCCTCGAAGCCAAACCGGGGATGATGGTGGCGTTGGTTGGACCATCAGGGTGTGGAAAAACCACCATTGCGAACCTGATCTCCAGATTCTACGATCCGGTAGAGGGGAATATCTTCGTGGATGAGCATAACCTCCGTGACGTTTCGATTAAGTCGCTGCGAAATCAGATGGGAATTGTGTTACAGGATAATTTCCTGTTCGCGGGTTCGATTACCGAGAACATACGATTCGGCAAACTCGGCGCCACGGATGAAGAGGTGGTGCAAGCGGCTCTCGCCGCCAACGCACACCAGTTCATTGTTGATCAGTTACCGGAGGGATATGAGACAGAAGTTGGGGAACGCGGGATGCGCCTCTCTGGCGGGCAGAAGCAGCGCATCGCCATTGCGCGCACCATTTTACGAGACCCGCGCATCCTGATTCTGGACGAAGCAACCTCTAATCTGGACACGGAATCTGAGGCACAGATCCAAGAGGCACTGGATCGGTTGATGCAGTCCAGAACCTCGTTCGTCATCGCACACCGCCTTTCAACCATTATGAATGCGGATATGATTATTGCGATGAAAGAGGGCAAGATCGTTGAAGTTGGCACCCATGAGCAATTGTTAGAAGCTGATGGGATGTACGCAGATATGTATAGCAAACAGTTCAAGAAAGCAGATTCGGTTGATGATACTGCTTGGGCAGCATAGATAGGAGATAGCAGTCATAATGTGGACAAATTTTCGACAACGACAATGGATAACCTTAGGGATCCTAATCATAACAGCGTGTTTAACGACATCAGCTTTCGCTAACACTCAAAATTCAGGGCGTGTCATCAAAGCCAAATGGCTCGATACGCCGCCCATCATTGATGGGGATCTCTGCGATGGCGTCTGGGAACAAGCCGAGATCGCGGACAATTTCTATCGCGTGGAAGGGGCACACGGCGTCCCCGCAGAGTTAGGTACTAAGGCGATGGTCCTGTATGATGCAAATACGCTTTATGTCGGTGTACATTGCGATGAACCGAATATGGAGGCATTGCGTGAGACGCAAACGCGCCGCGATGCCCCTGTCTGGCGTGATGACACGATCCAGGTGCTGCTTGATACCTACCATGATCAGCGTAACTGCTACGTTCTCGCGGTCAACACGTTGGGCACGCAGATGGACGCAAAAATCAGCAACGAGAGCAATTTTGACCAAGCGTGGGATGCGGACTGGGAGGCAAAGGTCCAGAAGAACGGAAACCATTGGACAGCGGAAATGGCAATTCCCTTCAGCGAACTCCGCTTCGATCCCGAAGCAACGACATGGGGCATTAACTTTGCGCGACCCCACCCGATGGAAGGGACCCGTTATACGTGGGCGGATACAGGAGACGATTTTAGTCGGGTTTCGGAGTTCGGCAAGTTGGAGGACCTCGAATTCAGTAGAGTGAATGCGGATCGAAAGATCGATATTCTGCCCTACGTGACCCAACGCTCGGTAGAAGGCGAGTCGCTCGATATGAGTACCGGCTTAGACATCGCCATCCCATTCTCGACAAACATCACCACAAATCTGACGTTTAACCCGGACTTTTCACAACTGGAAAGCGATGCAACGCGCATCAGCGTCTCAAGCGATCGGGAGATGTCTCTACCGGAACGACGCCCGTTTTTCCGAGAGGGATCGGAGTTATTTGAAATGCCGCTCGACCTATTTTATAGTCGTCGAGTTCAGGATATCGATTACGGTGTGAAATCAACAGGAAAAGTTGGGGATTACAATTTCGCTTTTATCGATACCTACGGAACGATGGTTGACCGCTACGACGACGATAAGAAGAAGCAGGCGAACCTCCTCGCGACGCGAATCAGCCGAAACGTTGGCGAGCGCACCGTGATCGGCGCAATGGGATTGCAGAAGCATCAGGAAGACCGAGACGTGACGCTGGTTTCGTTAGATGGTCGATTCGCTCTCAACCGCGACGTGACCGCTCGGGGCCAATATGTGACCGATCTGATCCACGGTGAGATGCACTCAGCGTTCCACGCCTCCATGGATTGGGATCATGAGAGCGGTTGGGGCGCCCAAGCCCGCGTCGAAGATATGCCAGAGGGTTTCCGCCCCAACGAGATGGGGTTGGAAGATGAAGCGTTCCGCAAGACTTTTGGTCGTTTGCGATACAGGCATCGATTCGACAAAGATAGCCTTGTCCGCGGATACTACCTAAGCGGTTATCACCTCTATAAACTTAACGGACAGCATCTGTTATGGGACCGGCGTATCGGGTTGTCCGGCGGGGTAGATATCGGTAGATTTGATCTGTATACCTTTGTAGGCAGCGGAACACGACGTGAGGATGGAACCCTTTACGACAGGGAATATATCGGCACAAACATCAGTTACCGTCCAAAATGGGGACGTTTATCGCTGTATAACCGCTTTGGTCCCCGTCAAAACAAATATAGCCGGTACACGCGAGTCTCTGCCAACGTCAATCTTTTCGGCAAACTCAGTTTCGGCGTGAACGGAAGCAACTTCTTCTGGCGCGAAAATCGCAATACACTCATCGTTGGGGTGAACACCACCTACCAATTCACCTATCGGATGGGCTGGCGGATCTTCGTCGAGCGGGTGGACGAGCGTATGTCCCACGAGGTTAAGTATAACTTCAACTCTGTCTTTGATTACCGCTTCACCCCAGAGAGCCGATTCTTCCTCGTGTTCGCTGACAGCACCAACGGAGAGCGGGCGGTCCTTACCAAGATGTCCTACCTCTTTGAGTCAGATTTTCTGTTTTAAGCGACTTCAAGGCGTTTCTCGGTTTCTACCTTTCCGGCATCGTCATCTCAAATTAGGGATTTAACCGTGCTTACCTCCGTCCAACAACTCAACTACGCTATCGTTCTCTGTGACAACTTGGAGGCAATGAAAACGTTCTATCGTGATCTGTTCGCCTTTCCGGTAGTCTCCGAGTCGGAGACGGGTCTGACATTCCGTGCGGGTGATGTGCTCCTTTCGCTGCGCAAGCGTACCCGGTATTACGACGGGAACGGTGTTCGACCGGAGCTACCCGGTGTGCAGCTCGCTTTTCTGGTGTCTCCGGACGAAGTAAGCCTGTGTCACGACCAACTCGTCGCCAAGGGTGTGAAAATCCTTGAACCACCTACGGACCAACCCCGGGGACACCGAACGGTCTACTTTGCCGATCCTGAAGGGAATATGCTTGAAGTCTACGCCGAAATCTGAATCCCGACCTACTAATAAAGACTCATCAATCCTTCAGCCCCGTCGATAGGCTTACGCTCAAACTCATCACTAATCCAGCGTGCCGCAGATGGCCTCCCCGGGTTACGATAGGCATAGACCACCGTCCATCGTGTATTGCTATTAGGTCGTCTCGGACTAACCGCGTGTGCCGCGTGTGTCCACATCAGTGCTACCGTACCGTCGGGCGCAGATAGATCTTCTATCTCCAACGGTTCGCCGGTAAGCGGGTGCTTTTTGTCCGCCATCCACCCTGATTGCAGCTCCTCATCCGTCTGGAAATGGATCTTAGGGTCTCGATACAGATGGCTCCCCGGAACCGCCTTCAACCCACCATCATCGACATCGAAGCCGTTGACATAAAAGAATATGCGTATGAATCCTAAACTGGAATCGTCGTCCGAGTACTCGTGACTATGCCAGCGGGTCCCCTGATTGCCGCCCGGCCGGTTAAGCGCAACACAGTGGTCGTAGCGGATGTCCTGCCCAAGCACCTGTCGGGCGAGCGTGAGCATCTGTGGATGCGCAATCAGGCTCTCCAAGAATTCATCGTATTCTGCGGAAAACCGATTCGGTTCATGCCCCTCTGTCGCATTCGGGGCAAGCGACTGAATGTAGGACAGCGCCTCGGTCAATCGTTCACACGCCCTTGATGTCAATATGCCGGGGAGGACAAAATGCCCGACCCGATCCATCTCTGCCTTCTGTTCTTCACCGAATTCGTATGCGTGAAAAATAGGAAAACGTTCCATTAGAAATCCTCTCTCCCCTCTTATAATAACCTTTCGCGCAAGTTGACGAAGATGATGTTGCCATATCGTCCATTCGTTAGTCCATTAATGAACTAATGAACAAATGGACTCTTCTCGTTTTCTCCTTCTCTGTGTTCCCTGTGCCTCTGCGGTGTTTTCTTACACATCACGTATTACGCATTATTCTTCACGTTTTACGTTTCACGTTTCACGCTCCCCAACCCAACAGCCTTGCCAGATTCTCCCCTTTCACCTTCCGCCGGTCTGCCTCACTGTATTCCGATAGATGTGCATCCACTATGTCGGGTATGCCACTACCCCAGACCATCTGATCCGGTCCAAAGGCTTCGATCACGCGACGGGTAAATGGACGCGCACTCAAGTAGAGCGGCTCATCCTTTGCAAAATGATTGAGACCAGAAAGTTTCATATACGCAGTGTCGAAATCTGCCAGATCCAAGACACCCGCAAACTCTACCGCATCTCCCATGTGCGGCTCCGCCAGATGATCGATTAACACCGTGGACTCCGGGTAGTCGCGCAACATCTCCGCCGTTTCCTGTGCATAGTTCGGGCCGATGTGCAGTTCAACAATTAGATTTAGGTCCAACGCCTTCTCCCACATCCGCCGCACTTCGGGACTGGTCAGGCTATCCAGATAGGTCTCTTTGCCGCGATGTGCGTGGAATCGTGTTGCGATAATCCGGGGTTGCTGCGATACCAATTCCTCCATTTTACGAGGGGCATCCGGATCTGTCGGGTAGAACAGGCAGGTGCCTTTGACCCGCTCCTGCTCCTGTTCCAAGCAGTCCAGAACAAGCCGGTGATCGTCTCCGTAAGGCTCTGGATGCACCAACACCGCCCGATCAATCCCGTTTTGATCCATCTGCTCCAGATATGCCCCCAGCGGATCCGCCGATTGGACGGAGACATCGGGTGTGTAGGATGCCTTCTCATGAAACGGATACCGTCCCAGATCTGGACTAAAAATGTGCGTATTCCATTCAATAACCATCCCTTTCCTCCTATTGACGGGACGTCTTCTCATCGTGTAGAAATTGATTCCCATTCTAACCCAAGCGTGCCGCAGCTGTCAATCTCAAAACGCCCTCCTCAGAACCTTCAGTTTTCCGTTTTGACCCACGTCCCACTGTTTGCAGTAGCAGTTCTATCACCACCCGGTAGGCGGGGCATCTTGCCCCGCTGTTTGCGCTTGACACAACTCGGAGTTCGTGATATTTTTTAGTTCAGTCGAACAACCACAGGATTGTGGAGAATGCTAATAAACGCTTTTCCCACATAATAAAATATAAAAAAAGAAGTCGAGGCATAATAGTGGCAGAGATATCAGGTTAAATCTCGTAGTTAAAAGGGAGCTCAACCATGTCAAACGAAAACTTACACTTGCTGGAAGAATATAAAGAACTTGGCCTTTCTTGGCGACATGACAGTGAGTCATTCTCAAAATTGACAGCCGTTCTACTTCCGCTATCTATTGCTGCATTGACTCTACCCTATTTAGCCGGATCCCCAAAATTGCTCGCGACCGTTGGAGGGCTAATGTTAATGACTTTCTGGTTTTTCTCATCCCTGACCTATGAAAATAGATCTTATATCCGGTGGTCACGGATTCACGAGATAGAACGGATTTTGGGATTTGATTCACATTTAAGAATAGATAGGGAAAGAGCCAAAAGCGTATTGAAAGGACAACACCTCCGATCCTGGATGTTTGGACTATATCTAGCGATAGCTTTTTTTGTAACCTGTTATGTAAAGGTCGAATCCAGCACTCTCACATCTGAGCCCGATGTTAGAATGTTTGGAGTTACTCTAAGCAGTGTTGATGTGTGGACTACTCCCAATCTGTCGCCTTTTGGGAAATGGGTTGTTAACCTATCTATTACAGTTGAAACGCTTTTGTATTTGATCATAGCTGCTGCAGTCGTTTGGATTTGGCGTTGGATTTGCAAACATGATAGTAAAGGTTCAAGTCCTAAAAATAAGACATAAGATCCAATTCTCGACAGAAACCTATGCCCAATCAATTGACAGACGAACCATGAGGAAACTATGAGACCGAAACCCGGAATTGAAACCATCCAACCCTACCAAGGGGGCAAACCGATTGAAGAGGTCCAGCGCGAGTTGGGAATCTCGGATATTATCAAACTGGCATCAAACGAAAACCCGCTTGGACCTTCGCCGATGGCGCTGGGTGCCATCCAAGACGCAGCCGCACAGGTGAATCTCTACCCCGACGGAAATGCGTACTACCTGAAACAAGATCTGGCGGCACACGTCGGCGTTGATCCCGAACAACTGATCTTAGGGAACGGCTCCAACGAGGTGCTGCAACTGGTCGGGGAGACCTATGTATCGCCCGGCGAGGAGGTGATCTACTCGGAGAGTGCGTTTGTCGTCTACATGCTGGTCGCTAAGGTGTTCGGCGCGGAATCAATCATCACGCCGATGGACGGTTACACACAGGACCTGAGAGCGATGGGGGATGCAATCACCGATCAGACCCGCGTTATCTTCATCGCGAACCCGAACAACCCGACCGGGACAATGGTGACGAAAACGGAGACCGAGAAATTGATGGCACGTGTGCCGGACGATGTCCTTGTTGTTTTTGACGAAGCCTACTACGAATATGTCAATCGCCCCGACTACCCAGAAACACTGCCCTACGTCCACGAAGGACGCAACGTCATCATCACACGGACATTCTCCAAGATCTACGGGCTTGCGGGGATGCGAATTGGATACGGGCTCGCCAAGCCCGACATCATTGAAACGATGAATCGGGTGCGTCAACCGTTCAACTGCAACCTCGTTGCACAGGCGGCGGCACGGGCTGCGTTAAAAGATGTGGAGCATGTACGTCGCAGCCAAGCGGTCAACGCCGCCGGCAAAGCAGTTCTGTATGAAGCGTTGGATCAGATGGGACTGGAATATGTCGAATCCGAAGGGAATTTTATTCTGGTGCATTTTGACCGCTCCGGAGATGAAATCTCCGACGCACTCATGCAAAAAGGTGTGATTGTTCGGCCTGTGGCGGGATACGGCTTCCCCAACTCCATCCGTGTAACGATCGGCAGACCAGAGGAAAATGAACGGTTTGTAACCGGATTGAAAGCGGTCTTAGGTGACAAATAACACTGCAATGCAGGGAAATCAACCAACATGAACCAACACGCGCTTGATGTTCTGGAATATGACAAAATCAGAGAACTGTTGGTCAGCTATACAGCATCAGGCTTAGGGGCAAGGCTGGCAGAGGAGATCCAACCCCTGACCGACCCGCATCGGATTGAGCGACTCATCGCCGAGACGACCGAGTTGAAGACGCTGCTATCGCCAGACCGTTACCTGCCGTTGGGCGGGCTGCACGATCTCTCCCCAATCTTGGAGAAGTTGGACGAGGGCGCGGATATTCTCGTCATCGAGGAGATCATGCACGTCAAGGAAACCCTTCGCGCCTTCAGGATCGTCAAGAGATTCCTGGAAGACGCAAAAGGGGACTATCCACATCTCCGGCAACTGGCGGGAAACATTCGGGTATATCCCGACATTGATGCGAAGATTGAGAACACACTGAACGAAAACGGCGCAGTCAAGAGTACCGCCAGCCCCGAACTAAAATCTATCCGTAGAACGATTCAGACGGTGAAAGGACGTATCCAAGGCAAGCTGCAATCGGTCCTCCGCTCTCAAAGTGTCAGTCCCTATCTACAAGATCCGATCATACGCGAGCGCAAGGGTCGCCCTGTGATTGCTGTGAAAGAGCGCGACGCGTCCCGTGTCCCCGGTGCGGTGCGGGATCGGTCCGACCGTGGCAATACTGTATTCATCGAGCCGGAAGCGGTGCGCGAACTCGGAAACGAGCTACAAGCCGCGATTGACGCCGAAGGCGCGGAGATCGTACGGCTGCTGCGCGAAATCACCGCCAAGATTGCAGCGGTAACCGAACCGATGGGCGAAACGTTGAAGATCCTCGCCCACCTTGATCTGACGTATGCAAAGGTGCGTTTCAGCCGCGATTATGAGATGAATCCGCCCTCCCTGAACGCAAACGGGCAGGTCAACCTCAAGACGGCACGGCACCCGCTGCTCTTGACCCTGCAACGGGAAGAAAATTCAGATATTGAAACGGTGGTCCCTATCGACTTCCGTCTGGGAGACGACTTCAACACCCTAATTATCACAGGTCCGAACACCGGCGGCAAGACCATCACGCTGAAAACAGTCGGTCTGTTGACCCTGATGGCGCAGTCGGGTATGCACATCCCCGCAGAAGGAGGTTCTGAAATAGCGGTATTCTCACACATATCAGCGGACATCGGCGATGAACAGAGCATCGAGCAGAGTTTGAGCACATTCTCCAGTCACCTCCGCAATATCGCAGAGATTCTTTCGTCCGCAGACGAGAATAGCTTGGTACTGTTGGATGAGTTGGGCGGCGGCACAGATCCGGCAGAGGGTGCAGCACTGGGCAAATCCATTATCGAATATCTGCACACCCGCAACGCACGCACGGTTGTTTCGACGCACATCAGTCCGCTCAAAAATCTCGGTTACACCGTACCGGGAATCGAGAATGCGTCCGTAGAATTTGATATAGCGACCCTGCGACCGACGCACAAATTGCTGATTGGCACCCCCGGCAGCAGCAATGCGCTCGCAATCGCCAAACGTCTCGGATTGCCAGACAAAGTAATCACAAGCGCAGAAAAAAGCTCCGAGGGAACCGACGACGGGGCAGCCGAATTGATAAATCAGTTGCAGGCTGCAAAGGTAGTAATAGAGGAAAATAAGCGTACCACGATGGAAGCAGAAACGGAGGCAATGCGCCTACAAAGCGAATATCGCCAGAAATTGGAGGAAGTATCCGCGCAGGAAAATGAGATGCAGGCACAACTCAGCGACGATACCTACGCTCTACTCTACCAAATCAAGGGACAGATTGACCGGCTGTGTCATTCAGAAGCGTCTCGGCGGTCGCTGCTCGAATCACTATCTGAGATCAGCGCCTATATGACGGATCAGCTCAACGAGTTTCCAGAAGAGCAGGAGCGACAAGCATCTATCCGCGAACTAACAAAAGGCGATGAAGTCCATGTACACAGCTTAGACAGCGTCGGGGTGCTCAGCGAAGTAGACCTACAAACTCAGAAAGCGGTCGTTCGATTCGGTGCGATGGAGATGACCGTGCCGTTGGACGATGTCGGCGTTGCTTAGAGGCGGATGTTGCGTCAAGTGTAGAAACGGAAGAGAGAACTAAGGAGGGATGGATACTATCATGTCAAAAGGTCGTTTGTTGCTCATCAACCCGTGGATCTACGATTTCGCCGCCTTCAACCTCTGGGTGGAGCCGATCGGTCTGCTCTCTATCGGTAGTATCTTCCGTCAGCACGGCTATCAGCTCAATTTTATCGACTGCCTCGACCGCTACAACCCGGACCTCCTCAAGCTGCAAGGACTGACTGAGCCGAAGGGCAACGCCTACGGGGCAGGGAAATATCATCGTCAACCGGTTGAGCGTCCAGAGGTTGTCAAAGATGTGCCACGCCATTTCTGCCGATACGGCATCACGCCGGAGATTTTTGAATCGGAATTGGATAAACGTCCGAAGCCGGATGTGGTACTGGTAACATCGAAGATGACCTACTGGTATCCGGGACCGCACGAGGTGATCCGTCGTGTCAAGCAGCGCTATCCCGATGTGCCGGTGGTGCTCGGCGGGACGTATGCGACACTCTGTTACAAACACGCGGTGGAGAAATCGGGGGCAGATTATGTGGTCAAGGGCGAAGGGGAACTTTCCGCCCTCAGACTGGTTGATCAATTGACAGGGAACCAATCGGACTACTCCCAACTCCCCACCCACATCAACGACTACCCCTTTCCCGCACATGACCTGATCCGTCAACTCGACTTTGCAGCGGTGCTGACAGCACGAGGCTGCCCGATGACGTGCTCCTTCTGTGCCGTGCGGTCGGTCAGTCCCGGCTTCCGCCAACGCGATCCCAAGCAGGTAGCCGATGAACTCCAGTGGTGCTATGATGAGTTTGGGACGCAAAACTTTGCCTTCTACGATGACGCGCTCCTACTCAACGCCCGAAAACACATCCACAAGGTTTTAGACGAAGTCCTTGAGCGACGACTAAAGTTCTATTTCCACACACCCAATTCGATGCACGCCCAAGTGATTGACACAGAACTCGCACATAAGATGTACGCCGCCGGGTTCAAGACAATCCGAATTAGCTTGGAGACCAGCGATGTGGTCAGGCAAAAGGCGATCGGTCCCAAAGTCACCAATAACGGCTTCACCCGTGCGGTCGAACGCCTGAAAGCTGCTGGGTTCACAGCCGACGATATCGGGGTTTATCTCCTGATGGGGCTGCCCGGACAACCCTTGGAAGAGGTGGTCGAAAGCATCGAATTTGTGCACGCGCAGGGGGTTCAGGTGAAACTTGCGGAGTTCACCCCGAT
This sequence comes from Candidatus Poribacteria bacterium, assembly GCA_022822005.1. Classification (GTDB taxonomy): domain Bacteria; phylum Poribacteria; class WGA-4E; order WGA-4E; family PCPOR2b; genus PCPOR2b. The sequence continues at coordinate 221,240 of JAJECO010000044.1, read as the reverse complement.
CCCCACCACCCTCGAATGGGAACGAGCGAGTGAGATTTATGGGTTTGATCCAGACTCAGATCCGCTGCTTCACAACAACTGCGTCTTCCCGCTGACCATCGGAGAGCACAGATTGGATGAATGGGATGCGGTCAAGCGGTTGGCATCGGACGGAAACCGGCGCGTCCGTCAATCGGAACCCATTCCTGCTTTCAACTGACGAGGCACAAGCAAGGCAGCATCAGACGGAGGAGAACATGAAAGTTACTGAAATCGAGGTTCACCCAATTACCCTCGAATATGTCGATTGGATCGCGTATCAGCTCAACCATTTCTACGGTCCCATCACGCGCACGGTGTACGTCGTGCATACGGATAACGGACTGATAGGCTTAGGAGAGAGCGGGAGTCCGGAGTCGCAGGAGGTGATCGACGGATACATCGGCACCAATCCCTTCGACTGGGTAGGCGACGAGGTTTCCCTTGGCCTGGGAACAGCGATGTACGACCTGATGGGGCAATACGCGGGTGTGCCCGTCTACAAGCTGTTCGGCCAGAAATACCGCTCTTGGGTGCCGGTGGGGAGTTGGACGGTATCGACGCATCCCCATCTCATGGCGGAGACGGTGGAGCAGTACGCCGCACAGGGTTACACATGGCTGAAGTATCATCTCTCACCCTTTGAGAATGTCATGGATCAGACCGAGGCGATGCAGGCGGTCGCGCCGGAGGGGTTCAAGATCCATTACGACTTCACCATGCACGGCACAGACGATCACATGCCGGAACTGCTCGCCAAACTGGAAGAATACCCAATCGCAGGCTGCTTTGAAGACCCGCTGCCGGGTGAGGACATCGACGGATATATCGAATTGCGCAAGCGTTCGCGGCTGCCCATCGTCCTCCACCATTTCCCAATGGGTGCAACATACGAAGTATTGATGAAACCTGCCGACGCCTACATGCTGGGACATTCCCGGATCGGGGATGCTATCCGTCGTGCAGGGCTATTTGCCGCGGACAACAGCCCCTTCATGCTCCAGAACGTCGGCGGCACAATCACCCGGACGATGACGACACACATGATGGCTGCGTTTCCCACGGCGACCTTCCACTTCTTCGCCGACACAGAAACTTGGAAGGACGATGTCGTGGAGGAACGGTTGCAGCCGATCAACGGCTTCCTGCGCGTACCAGAAAAGCCGGGGTTGGGACTTACACTTGACCGCGACGCGCTGGAGCGACTGAAGAACCTGAAGCTGCCGGAACAGGAGAAGTGGATCATCAAGTCGCAGTTCAAGAACGGGACAAAGATGTATAATATCGCCGACCCGAAAAACTCTATCTTCATGGTGCGGCCGGATCGGAGCCGTCTCATCCCCATGAGCTACGACGCGCCGATCTCTACGGAGTATTGGGATAACGACGGTACGCTGGCATATCGTGAGATGTTCGATCGGATTGAGCGGGAAGGCATCGTACTCGAAAGAGGGTGAGATGAGACAAAGCAGCATCGCCTCCACGAGAGAAGAGGTCGTCGCGGAAAATGGCGTGGTTGCGGGTGGGCATGACCTCATCGCTCAGACCGGCGTGAAGATTATGCAGCAGGGCGGCAACGCGGTGGATGGGGGCGTGGCCGCTGCATTCGTCGCGCAATTGGCGGAGCCGGGCATGTGCGGCGTTGGCGGCAACGGTATTATCTGCGTCCATGCTGCCGACCGCGGCGAAACGACGGTTTTCGACGACACCACAGTGCCCCCAGCGGCAGCAACGCCGGATATGTTCGAACTCCTGCCGGGACAGGGCGGTTTCTACGGCTGGGAGAATGTGCGAGACGACGCCAACATCATCGGACACAAATCTGTGGCAATACCGGGAACTGTGGCGGGGCTATGCGCCGTTCTGGAGCGCTACGGGACGATGGAGATTCAAGATGTCCTCGCTCCGGCTATCGAGCTGGCGGAAAACGGTGTGGAGGTGGACACCCGAACCACTATCACGATCGCGAGAGCGATGAAGCACTTCGATCGATTCCCGCTTCTGGGAAAACTCTATCTGGTAGATGGCTTACCGCCAGCACCGGGAACCTTCTGGGCACCGGGCGACAAACTGAGGTATCCCGAACTCGCTGACACCTATCGCGCAATTGCAGCAGACGGGGCGGACGCCTTCTACAAGGGCAGAATCGCGGGAGCAATTGTTGATGAGATAACAAGAGGCGGCGGCATCCTAACTTACGATGATTTAGCAAATTATGAGTCTGATACCCGTGAGCTGCAGGAGGAGCATTTTGGTGAATACCGCGGGCTGCGCTATACGCCGGGCGATTCCAATTTCCTCACACAGACACTGAATATATTGGAGAATTTTGATCTTGCGAGCTTCGGTCCCGACAGCCCGACCTATCGTCATCTTATGCTGGAAACTATGCGGCGGGCATGGGTGAATTACTTCGCATTTCCGCGCGAGCCGGGCTTGCTGAGTAAAGATTACGCCGCCGAGGTCGCCAGCCGCATCCGTCTCGACAAAGTGGAACACGATCCGCAACCGGTATCACCCGCGCCGTACCAAGAGAGCGAATCCCCGCCACAGAATCAGGAAAGTACAAAATCGGTTGGGGGGCACGACACGACGACGCTCGCTGCGGCTGATCGTGCAGGGAACGTGTTTAACATGCTCACGAGCCTGGGCAACGCATTTGGATCGTATGTCGCTATACCCGGAACGGGAATCGTCATGAATGACCACATGTGCAACTTTGACCCGGTGCCGGGGCGTCCACTCTCCCTCGGACCGAGTCGGCGTCCCCCACGAGGCGCACATGTTCCCATCTTCTTCCGCGATGGCAAACCGTTCTTGGCAGTCGATGCGCCGGGGGCGCGGCGCAGCATGAGCGGTGTGGTTCACGCGCTTATCCACTACATCGACTTCGATATGGATATCCAGAGCGCGATGGAGGCACCCCGTGTATGGGCGGAAGCGTTGTACGAGGAGTCGTTCCTTGAATCACGTATCCCCGAAGATGTGCAGCGCACCTTGTCGGAGATGGGACACCACGTTGTGAGTATGGACGCTGCAGCGAGTGGTGGGTTCGGCCGTCCCACAGGGGTGAGCATTGATGAGAACGGGAAACTCCATGCGGGGGCAGATCCCCTATATGGGACAGGGGTAGCAGGCTTCTGATTGAGTATACGCAGCTAATTGTAGGCGGGGCATCTTGCCCCGCGCTGAAACGCGCACAATTCGACAACGCAGATACACCTTAAATCAGCCAGCGATCATCAGCTTTAGACGACGCTCTACGTTACGAAGGAGATCCCCATGAAAATAACAGATGTCAAAACGACGTTGCTGTCCCTGCCGGACCTCGGCGGGATTCAGGACGCAACGATCCGTCATGTAGCAAAAGGGCGAAGCGCGTGTTTTGTGCACATCATCACCGATTCCGGACTCGAAGGGCTCAGCCCGTCGGGCGGTGGTCGCGCAGGGCAGGCGCTTATCGAAGGCACCTTCAAGGAGCTGTTGATCGGTCAAGACCCACTAAACATCGAAAAGATCTGGGACGACCTCTTTTGGTGTGTCCGAGGGGTGGGTCGCAAAGGACTCGCGTTCTGTGCCCTCTCCGCTGTCGATATCGCCCTGTGGGATTTGAAAGCCAAACACTTCAACGTCCCGCTCTATCAGTTGCTGGGTCCCTACACCGATTCCGTCCCGGTCTACGGCAGCGGCGGTTGGACAAACTTCAATATAGAGGAATTGGTGGCGGAACAGACCAGTTATGTTGAGCGCGGTTTCAAATCGGTCAAGATGAAGGTCGGCAAGGATTTCGGGAAGAGCGAGCGGGAAGATATCCAACGACTCGCCGCTGTCCGTGAAGCGGTTGGGGACGATATCGAGATCCTTATCGATGCCAACAACGGCTATTACGCCAAACAGGCGATTTATATGGGTAAAGCCTTTGAAGAATACCGCGTCGGCTGGTTTGAAGAACCGGTACTGGCTGACGATATCGACGGATTGGCAGCCATCGCCAAAGCGATCGACATACCCGTTGCCACAGGCGAGCACGAATACACGAAGTTCGGCTTCAAAGAGCTTATCGCTCGTGGGGGAGCGGACATCGTTCAGCCGGATGTCGGACGCGTGGGCGGAATCACGGAATGGATGAAGGTGGCGCACCTCGCGCACGCTTTTAACCTCCCGGTCGCACCGCACGCCTACCAACTTATTCACCTACACCTTACCTGTGCAACGCCAAACCTGAGGATAGTGGAGTATCTGGGGATGGCTGAAGCATCGGACAGAATTGTTTACAAAGAATGGTCGGAGCCCAAAGATGGTATGTGGTCGCCTGACCCAAACAAACCGGGCTTGGGGTTGGAGTTGGACCCCGAAGCTGTAGAAAAGTATGCAGTGGGCGCAGACGCTCCGCGTACGCAGCTGTAATCACTCTAGTACACTGTCAGATAAATGCTAATGATCCTGCTCGTAGTGGATTGACAAATCCACTACACAGATACCTAGCACATTGCGCTATCATCCGGGTATTTATGGCTTGGATATGTCTATCCAAGTCTTAGACTCTCGGCGAAGTCGGAGCCGAGCGGTGAGTGGCGTGTCACAATTTATTTGACGAAGTACTAAACACCACAAGGAGATATGAGATATGAAGATTTTACGGTATCGCAGCGATGCAGAGGTGAGTTACGGTATCTTAGATGCTGGCGGGAGAATCCGTCAACTGGAGGGTTGTCCTTTCGAGAGTCTGGATACAAGCGGTGCTGTCGCACATCTGGACCAGGTAACGGTCCTCGCGCCGGTCGAAACCCCCAGAATCATCGGCGTCGGGCTAAACTACGTCCTACACGCCCGTGAAGCAGGCAAACCGCTTCCCACCAATCCGATGCTTTTCATGAAGCCGACCCTGACCGCTATCGGTCCAGAAGACGCTATCATCTACCCGCATCAAGGCAAAGAGGTGCATTACGAGTGTGAATTGGCGGTCATTATCGGCAAAGAGACACGACGCGTCTCCGAAGCGGATGCCCTCGCCCACGTACTCGGCTACACCTGCGGCAACGACATCAGTGAGCGGGTTATCCAATTCGCTGAGATGGAGATGGGCTGTATGCTGCTTGGGAAGGGGTTCGATACCTTCTGTCCGCTCGGACCGGTGATCGCCACCGACTTGGATCCGAACAACCTCGACATCAAAACGCGGTTGAACGGCGAAGTGGTGCAGGACTCCAACACCTCCGATCTGGTGTTCTCCGTCGCTCATCTGGTTTCCTACATCAGCGCGGTGATGACCCTCCTGCCCAGCGATGTGATCATGACCGGCACCCCCTCCGGCGTGGGTCCCATCGCCCCCGGCGATACCGTTGAAATTGAGGTCGAGGGCGTCGGTGTTCTGCGTAACCCGGTGGTCGCAGAAGCGTAAGATTTACCGACCCCATGTATGGTAGGCGCTGTTTCCAACTGCGCCGATGTGGTGCGGCTTGGAGTGTCTAATTAATTCTTAACTCTACTATAGTTCCATTTGTAGGGGCAACCCCCCGATGAATCCCCGATAAATCGGGACAGGCGGGATTTCGCTGCGCTCAACTTGTGGTTGCCCTAACAACCACACAACTAGGGAGGACAAACAGGCCTTACGCAAATTTAGCACACGAAGGGTAGGTTTTTGATTTTTAACCCCCTAAATCCCCCTTGTCAGGGGGACTTACGAACGCGCTGTGTAAGTCCTAACAAAAAGGGAAGGAGACACAGATGGAATATCGCAGTCTCGGCAGGACCGGCACAAAGGTAAGCACGCTCTGTCTGGGTTGTCTGATGTTTGGTGGAAAAACAAATGAGTCCGACTCCATGGACATCATCGACCGAGCGATCGATGGCGGCATCAATTTCTTTGACACAGCGAATATGTACGTCCGCGGTAAGAGCGAGGAGATGGTCGGGAAGGCGTTCCAGCGGAACGGGAAACGCGCACAAATCGTGTTAGCGACCAAGGTCCACTTCCGCATGGACGACGATGACCCAAACGCACAGGGCAACAGCCGTCGCCACATCATTGAGCAATGCGAGGCATCGCTGCAACGCTTACAAACCGATTATATTGACCTCTACCAGATCCATCGCCCCTGCTCGGATATACCGATCGACGAAACGCTCAGAGCGTTAGACGATCTGATTCGGGCGGGCAAGGTCCGCTACATCGGCAGCAGCACCTTCGCTGCGTGGCAGGTGGTTGAATCTCTGTGGGCTTCAAAAGAGTTGGGGCTTAATCGCTTCATCTGCGAGCAGCCGCCCTACCACCTGCTGGATCGGAGCATCGAGCGGGAGTTGGTCCCGATGGCACAGACGTATGGAACGGCACTCATCCCGTGGTCGCCGATGGCGGGCGGATTCCTCACCGGGAAATACAGACGCGGCGAGGCATCTCCGGCAGATTCACGCTACCAGGACGCGAGCCGAGACAGGGATCTGTTCTCAGATGCCGCGTTCAATGTCCTGGACGTTGTCTTGGCGATCGCAGCGGAGAAGGGCTGCACACCGAGCCAGTTCTCGTTGGCGTGGTGCGCCCAACAACCGGGGATTACCAGCCCAATCGTCGGTGTCCGCACAATGGAGCAGATGGAGGATAATCTGGGGGCAACCGACGTGCAGGTAACGGACGAAGACCGGGAGCGGATCGACGAAGTTGCGCCGCCCGGCGGGGTTATCTCACAATACTACAGGGCAGATTTTGGACCGCACCTATTTCGGTGGTAGACTTCCAACAACTTAGAAACCAATGGTGCTAGTTTGCAGCTGTTGATAACGTGATGCGTGAAACGTGAAAACTATTGGCGCTTCGGTGCCTTTAGCCCCGGAGGGGCGACATGTGCAGCCGAAGGGTAGAACCTAAGAAGAATCAATGAGTACCCCACTAATGAATCAATGAACGCTTCAACAATGTGGGAAAGATCCCCTCACTAACTAGCACTAAAGGTTAGAAAGGAGTTTTTCAAAATGATTGATAGCACACATCTACTCAGCGACGAACAGATGCAGTATTTTATTGCCAACGGGCACATCAATATCAAAACCGATCTGCCCGCAGATTTTCACGAGACAATTTTCCAAGAGACGGAAGCGGTATTTGAGAATGAAGGTAATCCAGGGAACAACCTGGTGCCCAGAATCCCTGAGATTCAGGAAATTTTCGATCATCCCACCGTCGATGGTGCTTTGAAGGGCCTGGTAGGTCCGAACTATTACACGCACCCGCACCGCCACTGCCATCACAACCCACCGGGCAGTACCGGACAGCGAATGCACAAAGACAGCTGGACGCGACGGCGGCATCCGACCCGCTGGGTGATGGCGCTCTATTATCCGCAAGATACCCCCGAAGAACGGGGACCGACGGGCGTGCTTCCGCAGAGCCAATGCTACAATGACCAACCGGATAACGGTCAGGTCGAGTTGCCGCTCGCCGGGGAGGCGGGGTCAATGACCATCGTCCATTACGACCTCTGGCATCGCGCCATGCCGAACCGTACCGACCAAAACCGGTATATGATGAAGTTCCTCTTCACACGCATGGAGGAGCCAGACCAACCCTCTTGGAATAACGAAGGGGCAGAGTGGATACCGAGCGATGACGGACAAAGACTGATGTGGCAACACCTTTGGGCGTGGCATCTGGGAACAGGAAACGGAGCGCACGGTTCCGAAAACGGTTCTATATCTGAACTGATCGACGCGCTGCGAAGTGAGTCCGAATCAACCGGCCTCAACGCCGCTTACGCATTAGGTGCGGTAGGCGCGCCCGCGGTGCCGGGACTGATCGAGGCATTGCGCGACGAGTCCGAGATGGTGCGCCGGAATGCGAGTTACGCCTTGAGTGCCATTGGCGCGCCCGCGGTGTCAGCCTTGATAGACGCTGCGAACGACCCAAACGAGGAGGTCCGCGTGATCGCTATTGATGCGTTGGGCGATATGGGTTCATCTGCTCAGGAAGCTGTGCCCACATTGATCCAAGCAGCGCAAGATGGATCGGCAGAGGTTAGGAAGGTAACCGTAGAGGGGTTGGGAATCGTTGCACAGTCGTGTTCGACAGCGGTTCCTGCGTTGATGGAAGGATTGACTGACGCGGATGAATGGGTGCGTCGAAATTCCTCGCTTGCGTTAGCGCGAATCGGTTCAAAAGCGGAGGAGGCGGTTCCGGCATTGAAGACCGCACTGAAGGATGAGAACCGGTATGTCCGAGCCAATGCCGCGCACACGCTGCATCAGATCGATACCCCGGAAGCGAAGGATGCGTTGATACACTTCCTGATGAAATCACGGTGGTGTGCATCGACCACATGGGCAAGCAAGTATTAAGCCGAAACGCTGGACCACACAATAGGGGCGGGGGGTTCCAGACCCGCCCCCACACCTATCAGTCAACCGAAATCCGATAAGAGTTCGCATCTATCCGCTCGTGGTCAGAAGAGCGGGCGTTCTTCAGAGCGTGTTCGGTGACGGGTAGGTAGTAATGGGTTTCCGCACCCGCTGAGATAAATCCTTCCGCATAGGCGCAGCCCCCTGCGCTTCCAAACGCCCCATCGCTGGTTTCGATCCGTTTACGTGCATACGCCCCACCATACCCTTGACTCACCAAACAATCCAGCGCCGCCAACTTTTTATCCGCCACATCCGTGATGTCGATGAACACATCGTTATAGTAGCCGCCTTCGGACTGCCACACGCTTCGCGGTATAGACGCTGCGCCGGCCCCAAAGAAGAAGACCTGTGCTACCTTATGGGGCGTATTTCGATCGCCCGGATCGACGCTACCGGCATGTGACATCGCGTGGAGCGTAATCTGTCCCGCGACGGCGTGTGCGTTGGTCAGCCCATCGCCCTCTTTGGGGAAGTGGGTCAGGATAATGTCGGGACGCACCTCGCGCAGCAACCGTGCGAGCCGTTTCACGATCTCCTCCGTGACGAGTAGGACCGCGTCGTCCGCGCCGAAGAAGTAGATATCTTCGACACCCAAAATCTTGCACCCCTTCCGTACCTCTTCCGCCTTAACATCTGAACGTTCGTCCATCAACGCCACCAGATCAGATTCGTCTGGGACCTCTTCGCGATGAAACATTGAGTCGCTGATCACCGCGTCATGTACGCGGGCGCCGTGGGTCAACACGACACAAGCGACATAGTCGCCCCGACTGGTGTGATGCGCCATTGTACCGCCAGATTGATCGAAAATATCCGCCGGGTGTGCGCCAATTGAGAGTATCCGTAAGGGTTCAGCCATTTCGTATGCCTCCGTCATTAACCGTGAAGTTTAGCAAAAACCTGCTGAATAAGAGAGTATTCGCTACAGATAGACAAAACCATCTGCTAATAGCGGGAACAGCTTCAAAGGTGGCAACTTGGGTTATCTTACCAATCTTTTCGGAGACAATCAACAAAAAAGGCGAATGGATTGAACCATTCGCCTCATGTATCGGATCAAGGAAGCCTTGAGGACAATGTTATCAAGATTTATTCGACAGCTAAATTGAAATGGGTGAGACTCCCAACCCTTTAGGTTTGGGAGTACGTCAGATGTCTAACGTCACAGCCCAACCTCTACAATAACTCTTGACCAACAATCAGGCGATACGCCTCCAGATATTTTTCGCTGGTTTGATTGATGACGTCCGCCGGCAACTCAGGAGCCGGTGGCTCCTTGTTCCAGCCAACATCACTTAGATAATCGCGGACATACTGTTTGTCAAAACTGGGTGGAGAACCGCCGGGTTTATATTCATCTTTGGGCCAGAAGCGAGATGAGTCCGGAGTGAACACCTCATCAATTAGAATCAGCTGACCGTCAATCAGTCCAAACTCAAACTTGGTGTCACAGAGGATAATTCCCGCTTTTTCGGCGTGTTCGCTCGCAGCCTCAAACAGCGCAAAACTGGTCTGGATAATCTTATCTGACAAATCTTTGCCAATCGTCTCCTCCATCTCTGCGATTGAGATGTTCTCATCATGCGCTCCCTGCTCCGCTTTCGTGGAAGGCGTGAAGATGGGCGCTGGCAACCGCTCTGATTCGGTTAGTCCTGCCGGCAGCTTTTCGCCGCATACCGTTCCATCCTGCTTATACTCCAACCACGCGGTGCCCGCGATGTATCCCCGCACAACACATTCGATATCGATCCGATTTGCCTTCCGCACAAGCATTGACCGTCCTTCAAGCACTTCCGTATCAGCCTGCAGCACGTCAGGATACTGTGAAACATCAGTCGTGATGATATGATTATCGACGATTGATTTTGTGTAATCGAACCAGAATTCAGAGAGTCCGGTCAGGATTTGCCCTTTGTACGGAACCCCATTCGGCAGTACGACGTCAAACGCCGAAATCCGATCCGTTGAGATAATTAATAATTCATCGCCGAGGTCATAGAGATCTCGGACTTTGCCTCTGCTGGCAAGAGTACCGATGCTTAGTTCCCCGGCAGTAATTTTGGGAACTGTTCCGATTTTCATAGCTGTGAATCCTCCTGAGTAGATCTGTTTGAGTGTCGTTGCAGGAGGAACAGATAAACCAGTGAGCAGGTATTGCAACCGTTTGGTGAGTCTCTGCTTCGCTCGCGACAATCGAAACGCAATCGCCTTGTATGACAACCCGTGCGTCCTTGTCAATTCGTCGTAGCTTGCACCATCGAGGTAGTATGAGTGAGCAATCTCCCTATCTTTTTGCGAAAGTGTCTCCATTGCACGACGAATTAGTTCCCGCTGTTCGTCGCGTATCAACTGATCATCGAGTGTATTCGGGATCTGAAGCGCGTCTTCCTTCACTTCGTTGATGGATACGGTATCCATTTTTTGCGCTCGTAACCAATTCAGTGCACGATTTCGCGCAATGGTTGCCAGCCAACTTCTGAATTTGGTCTGCTCCTCATACTGTGTCAAACCGCGATAGGCGTTCAGAAAGGTGTCTTGGACAATTTCTTCGGCGTCGTGGGGATTGTTCACAATCTCAATGACAATCGCATAAACGAAGGCGTAATACGCCCGCATCAGGTCAGCAAATGCCCCTTCATCTCCAGATTGGGCGCGGGAAATGAGTGCCTTGTCGTTAGCCACTGTTCTTGATTCCTCCCTTACACTCTATAAAACACCGTTCTGCGATTTTTTCTAGCACTTTTTTATGATTCTGCGAAATTATGGTAGATTTTAGAATTACTTAGACACTGCCAATCGGCGCGGTGAGCAAACCTCGACTACTGGGGTTAGAAAAATCTGGGTTAGCACACCGGTAGGTGCGGTTTCTAACCGCACCGAATAAGCGCAGTTGGAAACAGCGCCTACCAAACATGAGGAGCGAAAGTGTCTATCTGTTTTTATGGTAAAAATTATAATTACTGATACATTTGAATAATAACCACTGGTGTTAGTTTGCAGCTATTGATAACGTCAAACGTGATGCCCCGATAAATCGGGACAGGCTGTGAAACATGAAAACTATTGGATCTTCGGTGCCTTTAGCCCCGGAGGGGCGACATGTTTATAGTACATGGATAAACAAATACCCCAAAGCCCCGGAGGGGCGACATGTGCAGCCAAAGGGTAGAACCTAAGACGAATCAATGAGCTACCCTACTGAATCAATGAACGCTTTCAACAATGTGGGAAAGACCCTCTCACTAACTAGCACCAGAGGTTAATATGTATACTCATTTCTATTGTTCACCATAAAATAAAAAAGACGAATGGATTGAACCATTCGTCTCATGTGTCGAGGCAGGAAAATCCCTCAAGCATTTTTATCATCATTGATAGGAAGAAGGAGTGCACTTCAATGGAGCGTGACCGGCACACCCTCAAGCAATCCATTCTCGTGCATATCGACCCACTCGTCCAAGAAGGTTTTGTTCCACTGCTCGGTGAGCGGACTGTCCATCATCTCACGGTAGACTGTGGACATGGTGACGAGTTCATCAGCACCGTCGCGGAAGGCAGCGTGAGCTGTCTCCACCGAGCGGACGAGTGCCGCCATGATGAAGGGGCGGTGTTCCCAGCCGCTGAACATCTGCGCACATTCACGGATCAGTTGGGTTGGATCGCCGCCCACCGCCTTGACCGGATCACAGAACGGCAGGATGTGATCGACACCGGCTTGCGCCACCGCAGCGGCTTGGGTCAAGGAGAAGACCGTTGTGCAGAAGGTCTCGACCCCCTCCGCTTTCAGGACGCTGAAGGCTTTGAGCGCGTTGAACGTGCACGGAATTTTCAGGATAATCTGATCCGACAGGTCACTAAAAACCTTTCCGACCGCGAGCAGTTCCTCAACCGTGTGACCATCAATTTCCATGACCACAGGCTTGTCGGTTATGTCGAGATACGCTTTGATTAGGTCGATAGCTGAACCGTACTCCTTGGCGTACTGATTAAGCACGACGGTATTAGTAACAATGCCGGCAATACCCAGCGACATCATCGGTTCCAACTCGTCGGGGGTGCCAGCGAGCCAGATGGTCGGTCCCCGACCTTCAGAACGGGCTTTCGGTACAGCTCCATTTGCTCCCATAATCAATATCCTCCTTGTGTAGATGAACACTCAGGTAACGTTCGTTTGACGTAAGAGATTAGACGATAACTGCGGGAAAAAAGAAAAGAATTACCCCAAAAATTGTAGCCAAAAATATGCCGATGCGTCAATAAAAAAGCGCAAAGCCAGCCATCTACGTTTTATGCATTGCGTTACTACACCATTGATATTTGTATACACAGAATGTATACTATCCAGCAAGGAGAGCAAATCGCCGTGAAAGAAAAAAATACCTTGAGATATTCCTTAGATAACCTCCCCAAGGATTCACAGACAGATTGGGAACATATCAAAAATATGACTGAGTCCGAGATTGAAGAAGCAGCCGCATCAGATGCGGACGCCCAGCCAACGGACGAGGCATTTTGGGCAAATGCCGAAGTCGTGATACCACAACCGAAGCGCGCCATATCATTGCGTGTAGATAGCGATGTTTTAGAGTGGTTCAAATCTCACGGAAGCGGCTATCAGACACGCATGAACGCAGTCTTGCGGGCGTATATGGAAGCCCAGCAGCGTTAGGCTTCACTTTCTTTTTTTGCTAGTTCTCCACCTCTTGGATGAAGCGCTGATACAACCCCTCAATCCCCGCCGTTTCTGCGTCCCCATCGTGGACGACGACCCGTACCGCCAAATCGAGCACCTCGCCGTGTTGGATCATTCGCCCCTCCTCCGCAAACGGATTCACCGCCATCGTCCCCCAGTCGGCAATATACCAAGACGCGCTAACTGTAGAAGGATACCGAAACAACGCGACACCCGCATACCTGTCCGCAGCAACCTGTCCTGAACAGTCCACCCAGTCGGAGATCTCACCGCTTATCGCCGCGCCCCCGGAACGCCTTTCAGAGTCGATGAGGGTTGCGCCGGCAGTAGCACGCAGTGATTCGACCATACGCACACCGAAATAGGCGTGGCGCGTCGGTCCGATTTTGATATCCCAATCGGTTGGACTCAGTTGGGAACGGATGTCGATGAGGTTCGCTGTCTCGCCGGGATAGATATCGATGGTCCGGGTTTCAACCGCGAGGATCCGCCCCTGCGGCGCGCCCCATTCGGACGGACCTTGCCAGTTGAGTGTTTGTATGAGTCGGAGATGGGTTTCCGACACCTCGGTCTCCTCCACCGAAACGCTGACGATATGACCCGGTGCGCGCCCCTGAAAGGTATCGTTGACGTAGAAGTTATAGGTCGCTTCCTCATAAGCGTTCGTCGAGAAGGGCAGGTGGCAGTGGAAATGATCGGCACCGATCCAAAGCGAGTTGTGGTGCGGGTGATCTATCGGACACTCAGAGGTCACGGCGAATCCCGCCGGGGTGTACACGGGGAACAGATAGGCGCGATATTCGCCCTGACTCAGCGCCGCAATGTGCCTCCCATGCCAACCTATGTTTAGCCGATGTGCTTTTGCCCACGCCCCGCGCGGCAGCGAAATCGCATCGCTTTCAATGGAGAAGGATTGCATATCATGTGTCTCTTTCATATTTTAACGCAGGTTGCTAGGTGTCACACCCGCTCGGCTTGGATAGACATATCCAAGCCATCTTTGCGCGTGTGCAGTGGATTTGTCAATCCACTGTGAGCGGTGATGGGGTGACTTTAGCGTTTATTCGCCCCGTTTGAACCGTTTTCTTATAACTAGCGACTTAGGTTATTTTAACGCAGGTTGCTAGGTGTCACACCCGCTCGGCTTGGATAGACATATCCAAGCCATCTTTGTAAATACGCAGTGGATTTGTCAATCCACTGTGAGCGGTGATGGGGTAACTTTAGCGTTTATTCCTCGGTTTGAACCGTTTTCTTATAATTAGCGACTTAGGTTATTTTAACGCAAGTTGCTAGGTGTCACACCCGCTCGGCTTGGATAGACATATCCAAACCATCTTCGTAGGTATGCAGGGGATTTGTCAATCCACTGCGAGCGGAAGAGGGAGGCCTTCTCGCTCGGCTTGGATAGACATATCCAAGCCATTATCGCGTTACCTGAGCAGTTTGCGTACATCATCAATCGGAATAATACACGGTGAATTGGTGAGATAAAAGCCAGCACTTGACCAGATATAATTTTCGGGACGTTTACTTAACCCCCAATGCGGTTGGCACGGATTATTGTGAATATACTCCATTTTCTGGAGCAAGAAAGTTTCAGATACTACATCTTTGGCATTGTATCCGTCTTCCCAGATTTTATAAGTCTGCTTTTCGCGTCGTTTCACTTTTGCTTGAAGTTTATGAAGTACAGTTTGTTTTTTCTCTACCTTCAAATGTCGAATCAGTCGATCAGCGGTCTGTCGTTTGAAGTCCCTGAGAACGCTGGATAATGGATCGGTAGCAGAAAATTGTGCAATATAGTGCAGATGATTCGGCATGATAACAAAACAGAAAAGCTGCATCCGTTTTTGAAGATGGAAACAATCAAGGGTATCTACCAGCAAACGCTTGACGACATCATGTTGGAAGAGGTGAGCATAGTCAACAGCTTTCGTCGTGACAAAGTAGAGATTTCCAGGACGGAAGTTAGGTCTCCAATTAGACATTTATTTCCCCAAAAGGGTAAGCCCTCCTCATGCTCTATAATTTTCAGTAGGAGTCCACATTGCGCTGGATTTGTCAATCCAGCGCGAGCGGGAGATGGGGCCTTACGCTCGGCTCCGGCTTCGCCGAGAGTTCAAAGCAACTTGGATAGACATATCCAAACCATCTTCGTAGGTATGCAGTGGATTTGTCAATACACTGCGAGCGGAAGAGGGAGGCCTTCCTGCTCGGCTTGGATAGGCATATCCAAGCCATCTTTGCGCGTGTGCAGGGGATTTGTCAATACACTGCGAGCCGTGAAGCGCCCAATTCAGTTCCCATTTTCCCGTTTCGTGACATTTCACATCAATAGCAACTTGCGCTATTTTAGCAGAACCCAAAGATTCCCTCAACGCTAAAGTGAAAGATTTCGGAGGAACGGGTGCGGCCTCGTTGAAGTTTTGCGTTGTATTCCAAGCGAACTATTGCTATAATCCCGACGTTGACATATCCATATCCGCGAACGCTACGAGGCGCAAAGGAAACCCACATGAACCGCTCCGACACACACATCGAACCACTCATCGCCCCCGACCAATTTGTAGGATTAGAAGGCGTAACCCATCTCTGCACGGGCGGCGAAGCCCCTTGGCTGAAGGCACAAGAGGCGGTGTACGCCGAATTCGCCCGTTTGAAGAGCGCGGGACACGATGGACGGGAAGAGATCTACGCCCGCGGGGAACGGTGTAGAAGCAGGATGGGTGAACTGTGGCGTGTGCCATCGGATCGGATCGCGTTTATGCCCTCAGCAGCGGAGGGGATGAATTGGCTCGCACGCGGTCTGGACTGGCGAGACGGAGACAACGTGGTAACCACCAACTTGGAGTTCCCCTCCGTCGCCTACGCTTGGAGAGACCTTCGCGCCCACGGGGTGGAGGTGCGACTGGTCCCGCATCGCGATTGGCTTGTGGGCGAGACGGATCTGCTGGATGCGGTGGACGAACGGACGCGGGTCTTGGCGGTGAGTCAAGTCAGTTTCTATACGGGACAATGCCTGAACATCGAACAACTCTCCGAAGGGCTTCGACAAAGGAACGCTCTCTTTGCGGTGGATGCCACCCACGCTGCAGGCGTTGTGGATGTGCCCGCAGGATTGACCGATCTGACCGTCAGCAGCAGCTACAAGTGGCTACTCGCCACCCACGGCGTTGCCCCCATGTACCTGAGCGAGAAGGCGGAAAGACAGACAGCATCGACCAGTTTCGGCTGGCATAATCTGGCAGTCTGGCCCGCCCAAGAGGCGGTGCGCACACCGGAAGTCGAGGAGCTGCCGATGCCCGAACGACTGGAACCGGGCAATCCATCAATGATGGTGGTGATGCACCTCGATCAAGCGTTGGAGGTCCTCCTCTCGATTGGAATCGAGCGCATCTCCGATCACGCTCGCACGTTGTCCGAACAGGTAAGTGCTGGACTCAAGGAGCTGGGGTTCACGGTCATCAGCCCACAGAACCGATCCGCGCGTTCAGGAAACACCTGCTTCCTCGTTAAAGATGCAGCGGCGATGCAGACGCGGTTAGCGGAGATGGGAGTGCTGTGTTGGGGAGAGTTCGGTCGGATGCGGATCTCAACCCACCTCTATAACGGAAGCGCGGACGTGGGGCGCTTGCTAACGGCGTTGTCAGAGTAATGGGAATGAGCAGACTCGCAAATTACGCATCAGGCATAACGTCTCACCTGTCACGTTTTACAGGCGATCTGTCGCCCCGCCTACTCCCCACCTTCCTCGCACTCTGCACAGCATTCCTGCTCGGTGGTATCTTAATTCTCTTTTTCGGCGAGAACCCCTTTGAAGTCTACGGACTGTTATGGCAGAGCGTCTTCGGCAGCCTCGACGATTTCGGTTACGTTCTATTCAATGCGACCCCGTTAATCTTCACCGGTCTTGCGGTCATGCTGGGGTTCAAGGGCGGGCTCTTCAATATCGGCTGTGAGGGGCAGCTATATCTCGCAGGATTCGCCGCAGCATGGATGGGATTTCACCTGAACTGGGGCGGCGGCTGGGTTATCATACCCGCCTGCTTAATAGCCGCAGCCCTGGCAGGCGGACTGTGGGGAGCGATACCGGGGATACTCAAAGCGCGATACGGCGTACATGAAGTCATCAACACCATCATGCTGAACTTCATCGCCATCGCGTTGACCAACTACCTTGTCATCGAGGTCTATAAGGCACCGGGTCAGATGTCACCGCACACCCCCCTGATCCACGAAGCGGCGCGTCTACCACGTCTGGCAGCTTTCACCTCAACGCTCCCGCCGAGTAACCCCCTAAACGTTACGCTTTTCATCGCGCTCGGGCTAATTGTGCTGACACAGTTTCTGTTGACGCGCACCAAATGGGGATACGAGATTCGTTTCGTAGGCAATGCCCCGGAGGTCGCCACCTATGGCGGCATTGACGTACCGAGGGTGACGGTCTGGACGATGGCGCTGAGTGGGATAGTCGCGGGTTTCGCTGGCGTGTGGGAGGTGATGGGCTACCGCTACCGTTTTCTGGACAACTTCTCACCCGGCTTCGGATTCACCGGCATCGCGGTCGCACTGCTCGGCAGGAACCATCCTTACGGTGTCCTTTTCGGCGCACTCCTGTTCGGTGCGTTGAGGAAGGGCGCATTGGATATCGAGATCTTGACGAATGTACCGAGAGAACTGTTTCTGATTATCCAAGGTGTGCTTATTTTGCTGCTGGTCTGTGCTGAAGGCTTCAGCAGGCGCAGAACGTCAGAATAGGGGATGCTTTTATAAGTCACCGAGCGGGTGCGCCCGTTCAGCCAGCGGGATAGGGACTCGCCCCCCGCCCAACAGGTGCGAACTATAGACCCCCTCAACCATCTCGTTCACGAAACGGACCATACGGATACTTGAGAGCGGTTCACGATTGGTTTCAACGGCATCTACCAGGTCCCGTGTAAGGATTCTGTTGCCTATGCTCAACCAGTTCTTCCGTAGCAGCGCCGGTACATGTTCGGAGCGCTCGTGCCATTCCGGTATCCAGGCCCGTTCCCAAGCGAGATCCTTAACGTCGGGCAACACCCGTGGCGCAGGATAGATGTAGACATCGCCCGGTTCGCGGAGTTCCAACGATGCCCGTTCGCATTCAAGGGATAGCCCGTACAGGTTATCAAAATTTGATTCGCCGGGAATAGCCAAACCAGCGGTGGATTCGAAGAAGCCTCGGACACCCTTATCGAAACCGAACATCGCTGAAATAGAATCACCGATGATGGGACCGACAGGCGCATTGCCCTCGCCTGTATCGTCCGTTGTCGCATCCCGATCACCGACGGCGACATGACCGCTCGCCCAGCGCGGTTCACCGGCAAAAGCCATCATCAGGTCGAACAGATGCGTGCCGTGTAGGAGCAATTCTTCGCCGCCGCCCCGACTGTCATCTTTTGGACGGGCCCGGACGCGAAGCAATTTTCCGAACTTACCGGCTTTCACATCTTCGATGAGCCGCTGGATCGGGAACATCGCACGCCACTGATGGGCGACCGCCATCTTCACCTTTGCACTTTGACAGGCGGCAACGATCGTATCGACTTCAGCGAGGCTGCCCGCCACCGGTTTCTCACAGTAGATGTGGCACCCTGCCGCCGCAGCGGCTTCAATCATCGGCACCCGTTCTGTAACCCAACCCGGCGCAATACTGACGAAATCAGGTTTCTCTTTCTCAAGCATCTGCCGGTAGTCGCGGTAAAGTCGATCAATACCGAGCCGCTTCCCGACATCCGCAAGTCCTTCGGGATTGACGTCAGCAATAGCGACCAGTTCAACGTTATCAATATGGAACGCAGTATCCAGGCGATGTCCATAGTTGCCCTTACCGGTCGATCCAATGACGGCTGCGCTATAGGTTTTGGACATGTTGTGTCTCCATATTTAAGGATAGGATAAATAATTGTGGGCAAGCCAATAGAGGGAGCCATAAGCCCATTACCGCCCCGATAAATCGAGATTCAAAGCAACTCGCAGTGGATTGACAAATCCACTGCCCGTATACGAATATGGCTTGGATATGTCTATCCAAGCCGAGCGGGTTCGATAACTCGCAACTTAGGTTATAAATAACAACTGTGAAAGGGATCAAAACGCCATGAAACGGAATTTTGTCAAGATTATCATCGCTATCGTTATTATTGTTGGTGTGTATGGTCTATTTAGCCATTACGGCGTGATAAAGTATCTCAAGCCCGACAATATCCCCCAAATCAAAGAAAAAATCGAGGGGTTCGGCGTCATCGCCCCGCTGGTCTACATCGGCTTTTACATTGTTGCGACCGTTTTCTTTCTACCCGGCTTGCCCGTCACAATGCTCTCTGGTCTCGCCTTCGGTCCCATCTGGGGGGTCGTCTACGCCTCTATCGGCGCGGTGATCGGCGTCTCATGCGCTTTTCTAATCGCACGTTACGTCGCTCGCGGTATGGTGGAAGGATGGGTTCAAGGTAACACACAGTTCCAACGGATCGATGCGGGCGTACAGCGGCAGGGCTGGCGGATGCTGATGATTACCCGGCTCGTCCCGCTGTTTCCGTTCAACCTGCAAAACTACGCCTACGGCCTCACAAGGATAAAGTTCTCGACCTACGTTCTCGTCTCATGGATCTGCATGTTACCCGGCACCGCCGCCTATGTCCAGTTGGGCGCCGCGGTAAACGTCGGCGAAGGGAATATCCACAAAACCCTGATCTACCTCGCGGGCGCCGGTGTCTTTATCGTGCTGGTGTCGTTGATTCCGAACCTGATTCGGAAACGGCAGCCGGATGCGATGTAAGCGTATGCCCCCATATCGGGGCTAGGAAGCCCCTCCCACAGGGTCAGAATCCAGAAAAGCCCATATCGGGGCTAGGAAGCCCCTCCCACAAGGGGAGCTAGCAATCAATGATCACTCAGTTTGTAAAAAGAAAAGACAAGCCGATGGATAGCAGTAATATGTGCGGTCACAGCGAGAATTGCGAATACGCCGAATAGGATCATCCCCTTCGACTGCAAAAAGGTATATTGAGCCGGGATAACCCCCTGTATCAGCACACCGAGTGCTAATAAAATAATCCGTTCGGGGCGTTGCATCAGTCCAACCTTGCACTCGATCTGAAGTCCTTCCGCTTTGGCGCGCACGTAGCTAACAAGTATCGACCCAATCACTGCCGCAAAAACCAATACCACCCCAAAGAAGTTCTGTAGCTGATGAAAATAGATGAGGGCACCAAGGAATATCACCGCTTCGGAGTATCGGTCGATTACAGAGTCCAGCAGCGCTCCCGAAGAGTTAGCCGACGTTTTCGCACGCGCAACGGCACCATCTATCATATCAAAGCTCGCCCCAAATAGTATCAACAGTCCTGCCGCAATCAACCGTTCCGTCGCCAAACAGTAGGCAGCCACCAAATTAACCAGCAAACCAAACATCGTAACCATATTCGCGGTGATGCCGAGTGCTACAATCATCCGTGCAAGGGGCGAGAGTATTGCGCTGACTTTTGATCTAAGCTTCGCTTCAAACATGGATAACACCCATCCTCTATCTTCCAGGTAACGTAGATGTTTCTCGGTTATAACTTTAGTTTAGCATAAATCAGGCTATAAATCAATGCCTTTGAACGCTTGAAACCCTAAGAAAATCAGCAATCCGAGAGAACTTTCTGGGGCTGGATTTTAACTTGACAAAGCCAACTATGTTTGATAGAATGATTTCGTCATTTCAAAACACGGGACACCCCCTACAACTGGGGGTTGAAGGTTAGATTTTGCGCGCCCACACCGAGTTATGGAGGTGGGCTGATCAGTGCCCTGAGAACACGGTCCTCCCTAACATGAGCTATCAACGGGGCGGGCGGCAGTACAAGCGGAGGGAAACGCACGTTATGAAATATCGGATATTATGTTACCTTCTAATAGGCTTGATAGCGTCTGGAACGTTCGGTTTTTCGACGACAAGCCTTGCGGGAGACTGGGAAGAGAAGGCAGATATGCCGCAGATCGGTGCCCTCTCCGGTGGGTTATGGGGGTTAGGCACCGCTGTAGTGAATGGAAAGATATACACCATCGGTGGACAAGATGACCTGCAGGTGCCGGGCAAAGTCGTGAAAGAATATGATCCCGTAAAGGATAATTGGGTGGACAAGAAGAAACTGCCACAGGGCAGGTTTCGGCTGGGCGTCGCCCTTGTGCGGGGTAAGATCTATGCTTTTAGCGGAACAGCGAATAACTTCGAAACCCTTCCCAATGTCGATGAGTATGATCCCAAGACCGATACATGGACCGCTAAGGCACCGATCCCGACCCCGAGAATGGCATACGGCACCGCTGTGGTGGGCGGAAAGATTTATATTATCGGTGGTGTGGAATCTTTCTTCCTCCCCTCCGCTGCGGTCGAGGTCTATGACCCAGTGACGGACACTTGGGAAAAGAAGCCGGATATGCCGAATCCGAGATGGGGGATGCCGGTGGTGGCGGTCAAAAGTAAGATTTATGTCTTTGGCGGTGCCGTGGATCAGAGCCATCAGAAGTACACCGACCTGACTGAGGAGTACGACCCGAAGACAGACACTTGGACAAAGAAAGCCGATGTGCCAATCGCCTATTACGACATGGCAGCCAGTTTTGTCAACAGTGGCAAGGTGTATCTCATTGGCGGGAAGACCTTCGATGGTAGAGAGAAAGATGGGCCCAAGTTCCAAGGCTGGGTGCTTCACTGGACGGTATTGGAATACGACGTAGAGAAAAACAGGTGGCAAAGACTGAACGATCAGATGCCAACCGGCAGGGGCACCTTATCGACAGCCGTTGTGGACGGAAAGATTTACGCCATTGGCGGACATCACAACGGTCCGCGCAGAGAGGTTGAAGTCTACACCCCCGACGGTTGGCCCTTCCCTGATACCTTCTCTGTCTCTCCCCAAGAGAAGTTAGCGACGAAGTGGGGCGAGATCAAGCAGAAACGATAAGCAAAACAGGACTTATGCAGCTAGCCGTAGGCGGGGCAAGATGCCCCACCAGCTAGCCGTAGGCGGGGCATCTTGCCCCGCCTGAAATACGTTAAGTCCCCCTGATAAGGTTTTCCCCGACTCCCCTGACAAGGGGGGAAGCGAAGGGGGCCCCTTGTCTTTCCCCCCTTCGCAGGGGGGTTCAGGAGGGTTAGGGGATTTAGGGGGTTAAAAATCAAAAATCTACCCTCCGCGTGCTAAATTTGCGTAAGTCCTACAAAAGATAGAGGTGCAGACTATGAAGCATTGGATACGGCGTTATCTGTTAGCGGGATTAATAGTGTGTGGGCTGCTCGGTTTTTCAACGGTCAGCTTTGCGGGAAAATGGGAAGAAAAAGCCGCGATCCCAAAAATGGGTGCCATTTCAGGCGGCGCTTGGTGGTTGGGTGCGGAGGCGGTCAATGGGAAAATTTACGCTTTTGGCGGACAAGATGATCTGCAGCCTGCGGGCAAACTGGTACATGTCTACGACCCAGAGAAAGATGTATGGACCAGAATCAAGAAATGGCAAAGGGGCAGATTTCGGTTGGGCAGCGCTCTGATAAGGGGAAAGATCTACGCCGTCGGTGGGACGGAGGATAATTTTCAGGCGGTCCCGTTCCTGGACGAGTACGATCCCAAGACCGACACATGGACCCCCAAAGCCGATATGCCGACCCCCAGGATGATGACAGCAATCGCTGTAGTGGGTGGGAAGATTTATGTCATCGGTGGCGCAGATTCCTTCTACTTTCCGTCAGCCGCGGTCGAGGTCTACGACCCCATAACCGACACATGGGAGAAAAAGGCGGATATGCCAAATCCGAGGTGGGGGTCCGGCGCTTTTGCTGCGAGAGGGAAGATTTACGTTTGTGGCGGTGCTACAGATCAGAGTCATCAGAAGTACACCGACCTGACCGAGGAATACGATACGAAGACGGACACCTGGAAGAAGCGGGCGGATATGCCGGTCGCCTATTACGATATGGCGGTGAGTTTCGTCAACAGTGGCAAGGCTTACGCCATCGGGGGCAGAACATTTGGCGGGAACGACAGAGATGGACGCCTATCTGACGGGTGGCGCTATCATTGGACGATTTTTGAATACGATGTAGAAAAGAACAAATGGTCAAGGTTAAAGGATCAGATGCCGACCGGGCGGGCGAGTTTAGCATCAACGGTTCTGGACGGGAAGATTTATGCCATCGCCGGGCACGTTGGTATCGCTGGGATAACACAGGTATATATCCCCAACGGTTGGCCCTTTCCAAAAGCCTTTGCGGTCTCCCCTCAAGGTAAATTAGCAACGCAATGGGGAAGTATTAAGCGCAGTCGATAAAAAACTGGGAGCTGTTCATGATGAAACACCGTATTGCATATAGCATCTTAACAGGCTTGATAGTAGTTGGGTTGTTCGGCTTTTCAGCGGTCAGCTTCGCTGGAAAATGGGAGAAAAAAGTCAACCTGCCACAACTCGGTGACCGTGCCGTAGGTATCTGGGGGTTAGGTGTCCAAGCGTTTAACGGGAAACTTTACGGCTTCGGCGGGCAGGACGATCTGAAGCCGCCGGGCAAATTTGTGGGAGAATATGATCCCGCTAAGGATGTGTGGGATGTAAAAGGGAAATGGCAGCGCGGCAGATTTCGGGTAAGCAGCGCCATCGTAAGAGGAAAGATCTACGCGTTCGGGGGAACAGAGGATAACTTCCAAGCGGTTGGACTGGCGGACGAATATGATCCCAAGACCGACACATGGACCCCCAAAGCCGATATGCCCACGCCAAGGATGTCGACGCTCGCTGCGGTAGTAGGCGGCAAGATTTATGTCATCGGTGGCGCAGACTCTTTCTTTTTTCCGTCCGCTGCGGTCGAGGTCTACGACCCTGTAACCGATACATGGGAGCAGAAGGCGGACATGCCGAACCCAAGATGGGGCGCGGGTGTTTTTGCTGCGAAGGGGAAGATCTACATCTGCGGCGGTGCCGTGGATAACACCCATCAAAAGTACACCGACTTGACCGAGGAATACGATCCAAAGGCGGACACTTGGACGGAGAAAGCCGATATGCCGCTCGACTATTACGATATGTCCGTGAGTTTTGTCAATAGCGGTAAGGCTTACGCCATCGGAGGGCGGACCTTTGACGGCAACGAACGAGATGGACAACCGATCGAGGGGTGGATCCTGCACTGGACCGTCTTTGAATATGACTTAGAAAAGAATAGGTGGTCGAGGCTAAAGGATCAGATGCCGACCCCACGGGCAACATTGACAACCGCTGTCATCGATGGGAAGATTTATGCGGTCGGCGGTCACGGGGGCGGCGGGCCACGGAGAGAGACGGAGGTCTATACACCCGATGGCTGGCCCTTCCCCAAAGCGTTCTCGGTGACGCCGAAGGATAAGCTGACGACGATATGGGGCGATATTAAACAGCATCGGTAGTCGACGGAACAGTGAGAAGGTGGGAAAGGGAGAAGGGGCTGCACACCGTTTGTAGTAGCGCAATTCATTGCGCGTTCTTACCCAGCTGAAGCGCGGATTTACACGGATTACACAGATTAAATACAAAAAACAACCCCCTAAATCCCCCTTGTCAGGGGGACTTGGACAGCATTTAGCCCCGGAGGGGCGGCATGTTTATAGAAAACCGGCACAACCTTTCCTCCAAGCCCCGGAGGGGCGACATGTTTATAGTATAAATCTTTTACAGGAGGTCTGTAACATGAAACAGGCGAGATATCAGATGTTAGCGGGATTGTTGTTATGTGGCCTGTTCGGCTTTTCGGCGATGGGCTTTGCAGCCTGGAAAAAACTCGAACCTGTCCCCACAGGTCGATGGGGGTTAGCCGCTGCCGGTGTGGGCGACACAGTCTACGCCATCGCTGGCCAGGACGATAGCCCCAAGATCTCAAAGGTGGAAGCGTTCGACATAGCAAAGGGCAAATGGGAGGACAGAAAAGAGATACCGAGCGGACGGGTGCGGCACGCTGCGGTCACTTTCAAGGGGAAAATCTACGTCTTTGGCGGAACCTTCGATGGGATCGCCGCCTTGGAACGGGTCGAAGAATACGATCCCAAAAATGATGTCTGGAGAATGAGGGCGCCGATGCCGACCCCGAGGATCGCTCCGATGGTGGTCGCAATGAGCTCGAAAATCTACGTTATCGGCGGCGCGACCGACCTCTACTTTCCGTCTCCGATAATCGAGGTCTACGACCCCGGAACCGACACGTGGGAGAAGAAGGCGGATATGCCCAATCCGAGATGGGGGGCAGCCGCTGCCGGCATCCCAACCAAAGGGAAGATCTATATCTTTGGTGGCGCAACCGATTTCACCCACGAAAACTCAACCACAGATGTGGACGAATACGATACCAGAACAGAGACATGGGCTCCCAAGAAGAAGCTACAGCGACCGTTGCATAACTTCTCCGCCAGCTTTGTCAATAGCGGACTGATTTATGTCATGGGCGGTCAGAAATGGAAGGGCAAAGGGGGCGTTGATGGCGGCGTGAACGACCCGGAGTGGACCTTCTATGACGATGTGTGGGAATACTCGCCGGAGAAAGATACGTGGAAGCGTGCGCAAGCCATGCCGAAACCGAAGTCCAGTTTTGGCACTGCCATTTTGGACGGCAAGGTTTATGTTATAGCCGGCTGGTCGGGCGGCGCTGGGGACGAGAATGGCACGGATGTCTATCAGCCACCCGGTTGGCCCTTCCCGAAGACTTTTGCCGTCGAACCACAAAACAAGCTCGCAACAATATGGGGTGAGATTAAGCGTCAACAATAATTGTCTGAATCACGGATTAACGCGGATTCAAGGATTACACGGATTAAAAACGGGAAAGGGGGAAAGGGAGAAGGGGCTGCACACCGTTTGTAGTAGCGCAATTCATTGCGCGTTCTTACCCAACTGAAGCGCGGATTTACACAGATTAAATACAAAAACGAACACCCTAAATCCCCAACCCCCCTCGCCCCCCTTGTCAGGGGGGAAAATTGGCTGGGGGATTTACGATGAAGCGGGACAGGACACAACGAGCGAAATTGGAAGGTTCTCAGAGACACTCAAACCAAAGCATACAAGAAGGAGGCATACACGATGAAGCGGATAAGTTATCAAATGTTAGCAGGACTGACGTTATGCGGACTGTTTAGCGTTTGCTTCGCCATAGACAGCTTTGCAGGATGGAAGAAATTGAAGCCGCTGCCAACGCATAGATGGGGTCTCGAAATCGCTGCCGTCGGTGACAAGATTTATGCCATCGGCGGACAAGATGATAGCCCCCAGATCTCCAAAAATGAAGAATACGACATAGCAAAGGATAACTGGGTCGAAAAGAAACCGATACCAACAGGTCGCGTACGACACACCGCAGTCTCCGTCGACGGGAAGGTCTATGTCATTGGGGGCACCCGTGACGGCATTGCGCCTTTGGCAGCGGTAGAGATGTATGACCCAAAAACTGACACCTGGTCGAAGAAGGCGGACATGCCAACGCCTCGAATCGCCCCGGTTACCGTTGTGGTGGGTCGCAAGATTTATACGATTGGTGGCGCAACCGATGTCTTCTTTCCATCTCCAGCGATCGAGGTCTACAACCCCGTGACCGACACGTGGGAACAGAAAGCAGACATGCCGAATCCACGATGGGGCGCAGCGGGCGCCGCCGTACCGGGCGGACAGATCTATATCTTTGGCGGTGCGACCGATTTCACCCATAAGGAATCAACCACAGATGTAGACGCATACGACCCCAAAACAGAGACATGGACTCCCAGAGCCAAGATACAGCGACCCGTTCATAATTTCGCCGCCGCCTTCGTCAATAGTGGCAAGATCTATGTCATGGGCGGTGAGAAATTTAAGGGCAAGGGCGGACTAAAGGGCGGACCCAATGATCCGGATCTTGTATTTTACGAGGATGTCTGGGAATACTCGCCAGAAGAGAATAAATACCGCCGTATGGACGCTATGCCTACCCCAAGGGGCAGTTTTGGAATCGCTGTGGCAAATGGGAAGATCTATGCGATTGGCGGTTGGAACGGCGGTGCCGGTGGAAATGAGAGAGAAAATGAGGCCTATCAGCCGCCCGGCTGGCCCTTCCCTGATAAATTCTCGGTCGAACCACAAGACAAGCTGGCGACGATATGGGGTGAGTTAAAGGCACATTAATAGATAACGCAAGTTGCTAGTCGCCCAACCCGCTCGGCTTGGATAGGCATATCCAAGCCATCTTTGTACCTGTGCAGTGGATTTGTCAATCCACTGCGAGCAGGTAATGGGTTTTATTCAGTTCCCATTCTCCCATTTTACAACATTTTCCGTCACTAGCAACTTAGGTTAGGTTAATAGATACCATGCAACTGAACGACGCCCAAATCGCACACTTTGACCAACAGGGCTACCTCTTTTTTCCAAATCTACTGGAAGACGATGAGGTGAAGGTTCTGCAGCGGGCGATGCCGCAAATCCTCAGCCGCCGGGGTCCGGAGGTGATACCTGAGAAAGATGACCCGAACTCCGTCAGGCTCGCTTTTGGGGCGCATGTCTATGCCGAACCGTTCCGGTATCTCCCGCTGCTGCCGCGTCTGCTGAACCCGGTCCGTCAACTATTGGGCGACGATGTGTATCTGCATCAGAGCCGTCTTAACCCCAAACAGGGGTTCGGGGGCGGTGCGGCGTGGGACTGGCACCAAGACTTCCCACCGTGGCACCGCATCGACGGAATGACGGAACCGAAGTGTGTTATGGCGTCCGTATTTATCGACGACTGCACGGCGGTTACGTCGCCGCTACTGGTTGTGCCGGGTTCACACACGTACGGCCTCCTCGACTCGAAGCCTCACAGGGACGCGAAGGGCTACGCCTTGCATCACATTGATCGCCCTACCTTAGCGCAGCTGGCTGAAGAGAGTGGGATCGAAGCGTTGATAGGACCCGCAGGATCTGTCTGTTTCTGCCATTGTAATGTCGTCCACGGTTCAGCCAACAATGTCTCCCCTTGGCGACGAGCGATCATGTATTTGAACTATAACGCCGTCAGCAACGCCTGTACCGGCACGGAACGCGACTGGTATCACAATAACCGCGATTTTACACCGTTACAGCCACTCGATGATACCCGCTTGAAGGAATTGGCATGACGCTCGCTGTGCCGCCCCTGTCCAATCCCCTCTCACGTATCACTTCCCGCCTCCCCCATCTGCCCCGATCCCGCCTCCCCCATCTGTGGGAGGGGCATCTCCCAAGTCCCCCTGACAAGGTTTTCCCCCCTGACAAGGGGGGCGAGGGGGGTTAAGGGGTTGCCTTGCAATTCTGTAGGAGGGGCATCTTGCACCGACTTTGGGGGCAAACGAGATAACGAAATTGATTTTCGCTCCGGAGGAGCGATATGTCTATAGAGCGGCGACCAGTATAACCCGCGCGCTCCAGCGGAGCGCAATGTTCACACAACAACCTTAATTGGAACCGTTAGAAAATTCATGTGGTAGGAGGGATTCGCCGCATTCACCTATTCCCATTCTCAGCTAAAAGATGTTATCTCCTACATCGAAAATCAAGAAACACACCATTTGCATAAGACATTCAAAGAGGAATATCCTGAACTACTAAAGCGTTTTAATGTCGCGTATAACCCGAAATATGTTTTTGATGCGGACGACTATGATGAAACTTGATACACATGGCGCTCCGCTGGAGCGCAGGGCTAGGGGGAACCCAATACTATAGACATGCCGCTCCGTTGGAGCGGAAAGCAAAATCAAATACCCTTACCCCCCTAGCCCCCCTGAACCCCCCTGCGAAGGGGAGAAAGACAAGGGGCCCCTTCGCTTCCCCCCTTATCAGGGGGACTTACAGAACCTTCTAGCGGGGGCAACACCTCCACCTGTGGGAAGGGCATCTTGCCCCGACTTCCGAGAACAAACAACCCCCTAAATCCCCCTTGTCAGGGGGACTTCAAAGCAGCAAAAACGATCGAGTCTTTAGCCCCAGCGGGGCGACATGTGACAACCTAATGCGTAATACGGAAGAAAAACACCACAGAAATACTCAGAACGTAGAAAGCGACGGCGCGAGAAGACGGCTCAATGAACCAATGAACTAATGTACGAATGCATCAATCTAGCCCGACCTCAGACGTGATACTATGGCTATTGCCCACCAGACAAAGACATCGAATCCCAGCGTGACGCTTCGCGCAGTTCTCCTCGGATTGGCGTTAATCCCGGTCAATAGCTACTGTATCATGGCGAACCACCTCAAGTACTGGAGCACGCTACCGACCACCATCTCGCTTATTTACAACGTAATCATCACCTTGTTGTTGCTGCTCCCCATCAACTTTGCGATTAAACGGTTCCTGCCACGCTTTGCGCTCACCCAAGGGGAGTTCTTGACCATCTACGTGATGCTCTCTGTCGCATCGGCAATCGCAGGACATGATATGATGCAGACGGTGGTGCCGACGCTACCCGACGCCTTCTGGTTCGCCACGCCCGAAAACGAATGGAAGGAACTGTTCTGGCGATACCTGCCCCCTTGGCTCATAATGAACGATTTATCGAGCCTGACGGGCTTTTATGAGGGTGATAGTACATTTCACATAGAGACGCATTTTCGGAGCTGGCTGCGACCTATCCTCTGGTGGACGCTGTTTCTGACCGTCCTCATCTGGGTGATGATCTGCCTGAATATGCTGCTTCGTCGGCAGTGGATCGAACGGGAACGGCTGGCATATCCCATCGTTCAATTACCGCTCGAAATCACGAGGTCTGACGGGCGGTTGTTCAAGTCTAAGATGATGTGGATCGGATTTGCTATCTCCGGCGGAATCGACCTGATCAACGGAATACACGCACTGGTGCCTTCATTTCCTGAGATCCCGATTCGTCACGCCGAGATTGGTCAATTCTTCACCGAAAAGCCGTGGAGCGCTATCGGATGGGTGCCGGTCTATATCCTCTCCTTCGCGGTCGGGTTGGCGTTCCTGATGCCGTTAGAGATGTCCTTCTCCGTCTGGTTCTTTTACCTGTTCTGGAAGTTAGAATATGTGCTGGGCGAGGCGCTTGGGCTAAAGAGTTTGCGCAACTTCCCCTATCGCGGGGCACAAGTGATGGGCGGTTATCTGGCGATTGCCTGCTTCGCGCTTATCGGTGGGCGACGCTACTTTATTTCAATCTTCAAGAACCTGTTCCGGAACACCCCCGGCGAGGAGCAGGAGCCGATGCGGTATCGGTGGGCAGTCTTCGGGTTAATCGGCGGGATAATTTTTCTGCTCGTTTTCTCGTATCAGGGCGGGATGGCGCTGTGGGTGGCGGGGGTCTATTTCCTGGTCTACTACCTGCTGTCGATAAGTATCGCCAGGGTGCGAGCCGAGGTGGGACCGCCTACAAACGAGGTCAGCGCCACGCCGCATCTGTTCCTCACCGATGTGTTTGGCTCACGGCGGTTGTCCCCCGGAACCTTGACGATGACTCGCCTCTATATGACGTTCAATCGGGGCTCGCGTGCGCATCTGATGCCGCACACGTTGGAAGGGTTCAAAGTAGCGGACGCCGCGAATATGAACGCCCGTCGCTTGGTGTGGGCGATGCTCTTGGCAACGGTGGTCGGCATCCTCGCGGCGTTTTGGGCGTATCTGGTTGTCGGGTATAATATTGGCACAGTGAGCGATCTCGGTATCGGCGGTTATAACGCGCTGCAGGGCTGGCTCTATCACCCACTCGGCACGGACTATCCCGCCGTCGCTTTCATGGGCGTCGGCTTTCTCTTTACCGGCGTGCTCTGGTGGTTACGGACCCGATTTCCGCTCTGGCCCTTCCATCCGGCGGGTTATGTTATCGGCAGCAGTAGCTGGACGGTCGGGTGGCTCTGGTTCTCGATCTTCGTGAGTTGGGCGATAAAGGCGATCTTGCTGAAGGTTGGGGGCATCCGACTTTATCGCAAAGTGTTCCCCCTTTTTCTGGGTATCCTGTTAGGCGAATTTATCATCGGCGGCGCTTGGGTGCTAATGCGGCTGTTTTGGGATATCGGGGTGTATTCGTTCTATCGGTAACGTGATACGTAAAACGGGAAGACGGGAAAACCAGAAAACGGGAAAACGAGAAGACGGGAAAGGGAGAAAGTGGGAGACAAACATCAGCCGTGCGAGGGGCATCTTGCACCGACTTCCGAGAACAAACAACCCCCTAAATCCCCTAACCCCCTAGCCCCCCTTGTCAGGGGGGGAAATTGGCAGCGGGACTTGGAAATGGCGAAAACGATCGAATCCCTTAGCCCCGGTTTCGAATCCCGATTTATCGGGGAGGGACGACATGTTTATAGAAACGCGACACCTCTCTCTCCAAAGCCCCGGAGGGGCGGCATGTGTTAAGGCGTGAAACGTGATCCTGAAACGTGACAACGAGATAGCCCGTAGGTTGGGTTGAACGGACACCGTGAAACCCAACATCTGAATGAACCAATGAACTAATGAACCATTATGATCGAACAACCGACTGACAACCAAAAACCGCACATCGGAATAACCCTGCGCGCTGTGCTGCTTGCGCTGGCGCTGATGCCGATCAACACCTACTTCATCATCACAAACGAGGTGAAATATATCGGCACACTGGCGACCACGATGTCGCTGATCTATAACGTGGTTATCAGCCTCACCGTGCTAATCATGGTGAACGCACTGATAAAGCGTTTCCTGCCCCGTCTGGCGCTGCATCAGGGCGAGCTAATGACGATCTATATGATGCTCTCGCTCTCCTCTGCGATCGCGGGCCACGATGTCGGGCAAACCGTTGTCCCGACACTCTCGCACGGCTTCTGGTTCGCCACCCCCGAAAACGAATGGAAGGCACTGTTTTGGAGATACCTGCCCACTTGGCTGACGGTGAAGGATCCGTTAAGCCTGCTCGACTTCTATGAGGGTCAAAGCACGCCCTACACCGAAGCGCACCTCCGACCGTGGATCCGTCCGATCCTGATGTGGACGTTGCTCCTAACCGTCCTGATCTGGGTAATGATATGCATGGACGCTATCCTACGTCGGCAATGGGTGATCCGAGAGCGGTTGGCGTATCCCATCGTTCAGCTGCCGTTGGAGATGACCCGTTCTGAGGGCAACCTCTTCAAATCCAAAATGATGTGGCTCGGATTCGCCATCGCAGGCGGGATCGACCTCATCAACGGTCTACACGTGCTGTTCCCCGCGTTCCCGGAGATCCCCGTCCGGAAAGCGGAGATCGGCCAGTTCTTTACCGAGAAGCCGTGGAACGCGATCGGGTGGACACCGCTCTATACACTGCCCTTCGGACTGGGATTGGGGTTTCTGATGCCGCTGGAGATGTCGTTCTCGTTGTGGTTTTTCTTCCTGTTCTGGAAAGCGGAACGCATCTTGGGACGTGCGATGGGACTTGCCAGTTTTCCCGGCTTCCCGTACGAGGGTCCCCAAAGTATCGGCGCCTTTTTCGCGATCGCCTGTTTCGCCCTCTACGGCGGACGCCGCTACTTTATCTCGATCCTCAAGAACCTGTGGCGCGACCAGCCGGGCGAAGAGAACGAACCAATGAGGTATCGGTGGGCGGTATTGGGGTTGACCGGCGGCGTGATCTTCCTACTGGTGTTCTCGCATTACGGCGGGATGGCGCTCTGGATGGCGTGCCTCTATTTCGGCACCTATTACCTATTGGCTATCGCCGTAGGACGCATCCGCGCAGAGGTGGGACCGCCGACGAATGAGATGTTCCTTGTCAACCCACGGCTCTTCATCACAGACGCGATCGGCACCCGTCGGATCCCGCCGCCGAGCTTGGTGATGATGGGGTTTTATTACACATTCAACCGTGGCTATCGCGCCCACCCGATGCCGCACACGCTGGAAGCGTTCAAGGTCGCGGACGCGACGCAGATGGCGCACCGTCGCCTCATTGGAGTGATGGTTCTGGCGACGGTAGCGGGTATCCTGACCACGTTCTGGGCGTACCTCACGCTCGCCTACACCAGCGGGGGCGATAACATCAACGTCGGTCTGGGAAATGGCGCATACGCCAATATGCGGAACTGGCTCTATAATCCGACGGAGACCAACGTGCCCTCGGTGTTGTTCATGGCGGTCGGATTCCTCTTTACCGGATTCCTTTGGACAATTCGCACACGGTTCCCGCTCTGGCCCTTCCACCCCGCCGGTTACGCGATCGCCAGCAGCCCGTGGACCTTCGGATGGGTATGGTTCTCGGTATTTATCAGTTGGGCGATCAAGGCGACTGTGCTGAAGGTGGGCGGCATTCGGCTCTATCGGAAGACGCTGCCCTTTTTCTTGGGATTGCTGTTCGGAGAGTATATCGTCGGTGGGGGTTGGGTGCTTATCCGTGTCTTCTGGGGGATTGAGGTCTATTCGTTCTACCGGTGATTTTTGAAGCGTGAAACGTGAAACGTGAAACGTGATGAGAACACCGAGGAGGCGAGGGAGCGGGGAGGCGATGGAGCGGGGAAGACGAGCCTTCAGCAACGGAGGCGCGGCATGTGATAATTGTCTGAATCACGGAATCAGGAAAACGGGAAAGGGGGAGACAAACATCACCTGTAGGAGGGGCATCTTGCCCCGATGGAAGATGGGAAGAATATTTAACGCAATGACGCAAAGGCGCAAGGGGAAAAACCAGAAAGGGGGAGGCAAACATCACCTGTGCGAGGGGCATCTTGCACCGACTTCCGAGAACAAACAACCCCCTAAATCCCCCTTGTCAGGGGGACTTCAAAGCAGCAAAAACGATCGAGCCTTTAGCCCCGGAGGGGCGGCATGTTTATAGCCAAGCGACATGCCTCCCAACCCAAAGCCCCGGAGGGGCGGCATGTGAAAGCGTAATGCGTAAAGAGAATGTAACGCAAAGGGGGAAACAGCAGCCCCCGCAAAATGTCAACTCCCGATCCGATCGAGATCCTCGCTTCACGGGACATGATGCCGATTCAAGTGATCAATATAATTCTGATTGAGTTTACCCATTTCCGATCTGACATCAGTGATTTGAGCATTCATCTCAGACAACCGTTGATTCATTTCTGACCGCAAACCGTCAATTCGCTGATCGATGCGCTGATTGGTTTCATCGATGCGCTGATTGGTTTCATCAATGCGCTGATTAGTATCACCAATCCGCTGATTGGTTTCATCGATGCGCTGATTGACTTCCACGAACCGCTTATCCATCCGTTCCTCGAGGCGTTCTAAGGCGCGAAAGAACGTCTCACCCATCTGGCGCATATTCTCCGATTGTTTGTCAATTTGCTTTTCAAGCCGTTCAGTGATCGTTTTCAGACGTGTCAACACTATGATAAGTTGACCGATGATGGTTGCCACTGCGATTGCAGCCACAAGCAAATGCGATAGAGACCACCCACCCATAGTTATCCCCTCCTCCTGCCAAGACAGAGGTGTGATTACGAATGAGATAAAAAAGGGCGGGCCATCCATCGAATGCCCCGCCCCTGTTATGCTTATAGGTGTTGTCGATAATTTTAGTGTCCGCGTTTCAGCTTGCCCCACGTTGTGGTCAGCTTGCCTTTACTATCGACTGACAACTGTTTGTCCGTTGAAGGAATATTTTCGAGCCCTTGCTCTGGCAAGGAGTCGACACGGACCCAGTAGTAGTTCACCTGGCCGCCACGTCCACCGATACCCGGAGGGCCCTTTGCCCATTTGTTGTTTTGCACAACAATCGACAATCTACCATCGACCGAGTATTTGAGGATATTCCCTTCTGCAGAGAATGTAAGAACGTAATGCTCGCCGCCCTTTGTATCCTTTGAATCGGGACGTTTGGGGCGTCCGGCATTACCGCCCGGGGTAATCTCATGGGCGCCACCGTCTCTAAATTCGTACATCGAGATGGTGTTGGAGTTGTAGCTGACTTCAACAAAATAGAAGTCTTTGGTCGGTATAACGGTACGGGTGAAGAGGTGGAAGTATTTGCTATCGTCACCGATTTTTCGGGCAGATACTTCTAATTCATAGTCTCTCAGCTCGGCAGGGTTGACGTCGGGGTGGTTGAAAAAGAGTCCGGTATTACCTTCAGACTTGAGTTCAAGCACATCGCCTTTAACTTCAGCTTGTGCGCCGGGACCCACGTCCCAGTGGTCAATTCCTTCGTTCCAAGGGATTGTGGCTTCATCGTCTCCGCGCTTACCGTAGATGATAGCATCTGCGGAATACACGTTCAGAAACGCGAATGCGCACACCAGTAGCAGGGTAAGTAGTGAACGGATTTTCATGGTGTGTCTCTCCTTTTTTTGAAAGTTGGTGCTATATGACGTTGAGAAAATCGTGAAAGTCCCTTAAATTCTACGCCATCCGATCAGAGATGTCAAGCATTTTTTGTGTGAGTCCGGCGTACATATTGCCTCAGCGGGGCGAGAGGTGATAATTTGTCTGAATCACGGAATCGGGAAAGGGAGAAAGGGAGAAGGAGAGAAACAGAATACACAAGAAGAAATTTTAACGCAAAGGCACTAAGACGCTGAGGGCGCAAAGGAAGAAAGGGAGAAAACGGGAAAACGGGAAAACGGGGAAGCGGGGGAGCGGGGGAGCGGGGAGGGGAGGAGGGGAGGAGGCGAGAAGGAGGGGCTGACCACCGTTTGTAGTAGCGCAATTCATTGCGCGTTCTTACACAACTCAAGCGCGGATTAACACCTCTACCTGTAGGAGGGGCATCTTGCCCCGACCGCCAACCAGCCTTTAGCCCCAGCGGGGCGGCACGTTTATAGAAAAACGGCGCCACCCTCTCCAAAGCCCCGGAGGGGCGACATGTGAACAGTGTCTCAAGTGAGGAGAAGAGTATCTGAATCACGGAATCGGGAAAGGGAGAAAGGGGGGAAGACGGGGAGGCGAGGGAGCGGGGAGGCGAGGAGGGGAGGAGGCGAGAAGGAGGGGCTGCACACCGTTTGTAGTAGCGCAATTCATTGCCCGTCCTTACACCAACTCAAACACGGATTATGCTTAAAATGATAATGACTGATACATTTTGGCTCTTTGGTGCCTTTAGCCCCAGAGGGGCGGCATGTTTATAGAACAACGGCACAAACCATCACCCAAACCGGGGCTAAAGGCCTCGTTCTCCCCTTCTCTCGGATTATGGATTATGGCAGTGGGGTTCCACCAACGGCTTGGCGGACGGCATCCATTCGCTGATCCACCAGCTTTTCGGGCGGTAGGGCTGACAGCTTGCTGAGTAGTTCCAGGATACCGGACTTGAGGTCGGACGGATCGGTCGTTACCCTGACCAACATCGGAGGGGTCTTATCGTCTGAGGGGGGCGGCGGCGAATCTTCCGCCTCTTGTTGCAGAAGGATCGCTGCATCGGTCGATGCGAAGTCTGATGGGAGGGGCAGTGTGTCAAAAACGCTGATGATCGGCACGGGCAGCTTCATCAGCTGTAACCGGCTATTTTGTGCTGAGCTTCTGTGTAGCAGCGTCGTGCTTGGACCGGCGATGTCGGCTTGGAAGAGGAGGTCCCAGAGCAGTATGGGGCGCCGGAGTTGTTCGGCGAGACCGAATAGCCGAGAGATGCGGCGCCAACTGGGCGGCTGGAATATGACCGGCTCGCCGCCGCCGATCAGGACGAATTTGGTGTCGTCTACCCATGCCAATCCGGCGTGGATTTCGTCGCCAATCCCTTCGGTTCGGTCGCCGTAGAGTTCGATGAAGCGATGGATTGTGTCTTGGAATTGTTTGGAGTCGATCATAGCTGTTAGTTCAAAGCGAGAAGATAAGATAAAGATTTTTAACGCAAAGACGCTAAGGCGCAAGGGAAGCCAAAAACCTGCGGCCTTACCAAGTCCCCTTGTCAGGGGGAAAATTGAGGATGCCCCTCCTACAGAATTGAAAAGCAACCCCCTAACCCCCCTAGCCCCCCTTGTCAGGGGGGAACATTGGAAGGGTAGCCCCCCTGACAAGGGGGGAATTCTGAGGAATCAGGCAACTACAAATAAAAAAAGCAGGGATAGTGCGGTGCACCGTCCCTGCTTTCATTTATAGTGGATCTTGGAATTAACGAGGCACTCCAAACCGAACCGCATTTCCCCCATCCCCGGTAGGTGCGGTTTTTAACCGCACCGGCATCGGCGCAGTTGAAAACAGCGCATACCATACCGGTTAGTCAAGATCGAGGGAGCTGATGGCGAACCAAGCGACTGTGCCTGCCAAGGTGGTCAGGAAGGCAAGGTTGCGTTTGGCATTGTTTGGCTCTTCAGTCGCGCCTGCGTGCATTGTGTGGAGTTTGTCAATGTTCTCTCCGTTCGCCTTAATCGCAGCGGCAAGCATCTCGTCGGAGGCTTTCATCGCTTCCATACCGGCTTTGTGTTTCTCTTTGACGGTCTTGCGGAGGTTAGCAATATCTTCACGCGCCCCTTTGACCTCTTCTTTAGCCTTTGAGATTTTGTTTTTGCTGGCTTCGGCGTGCTCCATCAGGGATTTGTTGATCTTCTTAACAATATCGCGTGTCGCTGCAACCTTGTCCTTCGTGCTCTTGAGACCACTTTCGACCGCTTTCTGCTGCTCGATCAGGGCTTCAACCTTCATCTTGATTGCGGTGACATCGGCGGCGGTAACAGCGTTAGCCGCTTCTGCTTCCATCGCTCTGGCTTCCATCGCGGCGAGTTCTGCCCGAACCGCTTCAAGCTCTGACACGGTGACCATATCTTCCTCAACCATCACCTCTACCATCATCTCCACCTCTTTGGCGGGGATCCGCATCATCTCGTCGGGGTAGATTCGGTCGGGATCGCTGAATGTGTTGTATTTCTTGAATTCGG
Organism: Candidatus Poribacteria bacterium; assembly: GCA_022822005.1. Classification (GTDB taxonomy): domain Bacteria; phylum Poribacteria; class WGA-4E; order WGA-4E; family PCPOR2b; genus PCPOR2b. The sequence continues at coordinate 183,328 of JAJECO010000044.1, read as the reverse complement.
GCCATGCGTGTGAGTTTTGTAAATGCTGTGCAGCGAGATCCCACAAGGTATCGCCTTTAACGATGGTAATGAGTGTCGTGCCATCCATGTCTGGATTTGGTGTAATCTTGGCGGAGGCGGTCAGGATATAAGCCGCTCCGGTCAAAAACAGACAGAGATAAAGGATAAGCGAGAAGCGCAGGATCGGTTTCATTGTCTTCATATGAATGCTCCTTTATAGTAGATTTAACGCATATAGTAGATTTAGCGCAAGTTGTTAGGTAGCCAGTCAAGCTGGCTAACCCCCTAACCCCCCTTGTCAGGGGGGAAGTTGTTAGGCTTGTCAGGGGGGAATTGGAAGCGCCTGAAAGGCAACCCCCCTAACCCCCCTTGTCAGGGGGGAATTGGAAAAGGAAACCCCCTAAATCCCCCTTGTCAGGGGGACTTGGGATTAGTAGCTATAAGAGAGTGATACAAAGTGTGTGCCACCGCCTATGTCATCATAGACGGAACTCTCAACCGCTTTCACTGCATAGTCGAGTTGAAGTCCACCCACGCCCACGCCGAATCCAGCGAAAAACTGAACGCGATCGGCGGTCAGTTTGCTGCCACCTCGAATCGCAAAGGTTTTTGCGATCAGGTACTCTGTCCCAAGATGGAGACTGGTGGTGGATTCTGGCAGGTCAAGGACCTGGTGTTGCACATCGACTGAGAAGGTCGCGACATGTTTGTGCAGAACCCGATAGGCAAGACCGCCTGTGACGATGATCGGTAATTCGGCGCCGGGGATTGAATTGCCCAGATTCCGGGCGGCGATACCGTAGCTGAAGGTCCTGGCTTTGTTGCCGCCGAGCAACCCGATATCCGCACCGGCGAAACCGCTTGCGCTCGAATCATCAATGGTATCCATATACATGCGGCCACTTGCGCCGAGGCTCACAACGCCAAGGTTATGACCGTAAGAGAGGGCGATGGCGTTGGAATTATAGCCAAATGAACCGGTCCTGACCCCCTGGCTATTGTACGCATCGATACCATCGACACCGGCATTGACCACAGATAACCCCAGACCGCCATTACCGACACTTTTGATCAAGCCGATAAAGCTGTGCCTTCTATCAAGGGTCATGGGTGCAGAAGCCAATGTTATGGTTAAATCATCCACAGCCGGCAACCCGGCGGGATTCCATATAGTAGAGGTCGCATCGTCAGCGATGGCGGTAAACGCGCCGCCCAATCCGATGGACCGCGCCCCGCTACCCGTTCCAAGATGAGGTGCAGCATTCACGCCGGCGAAGCAGACAGGTGCAAGCAAAACTGCAAGAGCCAGTAGCCCGATTGAACTGATTAGTATTTTATGCTTAAATTGAAACATTGTCTCCCTCCTTTATGAAGGCAAGGCTCATGTAAAAAAAGTGCAATTACAGAGAGCGGGGCAAGATGCCCCGCCTACGGTACATAAGCCAGAGGTATATCCCCTGACTCGGAATCGGTTGGATTCACGAGTCAGGAGAAATAGCGAATGTTAGTCAGCTACGATTGCCATCTTCAGAATAGCAGATTGAGGTTCTAACTCACTTTCCATCAGGATATGGCAGAAGTAGACACCGCGTGCGAGATGGTCACCCGCACTGGTCTGGCCATGCCAGTCAATCTCAACCACACCTGCTTCTCTGATTGAATTTGCGACAGGCGTTGCGACAAGCCTTCCGGTGAAATCGTACACGCGGACGGTTATCTTGGCTTGCCTCGAAATCCTGAAGGTAATCGTGGTGTCATGGTCAAATGGGTTCGGATAGTTGCGCGCATCCGCTATCCCGATCCGTTCTACATAGAAAGTCCACTCATGGACTGTTGAGTTCGCCTTCGGTGCTGAGTCGGCAAGCTCGATCGACACCGTATGTTCACCAAACGGCAGGTCATATCCGGGTGTGAACACTACCTGCGTCTCTGACACATCATCTGGTTCAACCGTGGTCCCATCAAGCGTCAGCTTGATCGAATCAACATCAACCCCCGACATGTTATCCGTATATGCCGCTGAGATAACCGGTCGTCGATTTTCGGTGTGTTCCTGCGATGGACGTGTGATCAGAATACTTGGCGGTATCAGATCAAGGTCAACGGTAAATTGCCATCTCGCTGATGCCTCGTTCCCAGCCTGATCCGCGACTTTAACATCGACGGTGTACACGCCATCCTTCAACGCCTGCGTCGGTGTAAAGGTAGCGGCTGTCTTATCAGACCGGACATCGGTGACACCATTGACTGGCAATCCTCCACTGTCCTTCGCTGTAATTGCGATGCTATCCACACCGGACCTATCATCACTGGCGGAAACCGTGATAATCGGTTTATCCATGTGAATCACACCGTGCGGCGCGGTCGCCGTAATTGACGGCGGCGTCTCATCCAGTTCAACCGTGAACTGCCATTCTGCCTCGGTTCGGTTGTTGTACTTATCAACCACCGTAAGCCGTGCCGTGTAAGGACCTGGCGTTACCGAAATGCTTGGCGTGAATGTAACAGTGGTAGAGGTCGGGCTTGAGCGTCGACCTGAACCTTGGTTGCCGGGTACACCCGCGAGGATTAGCGTGATGCCGTCCCTTGCGAAGCCCGATTCATCGCTCACTGTCGCAGCGAGTACCGGTCGATCCGTCCGAATAATTCCGAGCGGCGAGTAGGTGACAACCTCCGGCGGTTTTTGATCCGGATGCACGATGGTGAACTCCCACGTCAAGGTGGTCGTACCCCCAGTACTTTCGGCAACAATGGTTACCGTGTGCGTTCCGAGCGGTGCGTCGAACAGGTTAAAGGAGGTTTGACCCTTTACCTCTTTGCCGCCGCCCACTTCGTAGACCCTTGCCGGCGAGAACGAAATATCCGTAAGCGGACTATCGTCAAGCGCGTACTGGATCCGCGTGATGTCCGATTCATTGTCGGTCACAAGTGCGGTGATTCGACCGATCTTCCGAGTAATGTCACCCTTCGGCGACGGTCCCGAAATCACTGGCGGTGTACTATCTAAGGAGACCGCGAAACCGGTGGCACCCTCAGCGGTTCGACCCTCGCTGTCGACAATCTTGACAGAGATGGTGTTATCGCTACCGCGTTGGAGCACGGAATCCGATTCGTCAACCAGAGGCGGCTGCATCGTGTAGGTCAGCCATCCATCCTCTACGGTTCCCTCAAGATCGTTACCGTTGATTTGGAACTCAGTGACCGTTATATCACCGTTACCGGTAAGCGCGACACTGACAATCAATGGCTGCCTCGGATCGATAATATGTCCAGCACTCGGCGACACGATTGACACGGTCGGCTGCACACCTTCAACGGTGAACTCAACCGGTTCCGCGGTGGTTGCATTGCCAAGCACATCCATCACGGTAGCACCGATGCGGTATGCACCGCCGATCAACGAATCATCGTGCGTGTAGACAATATCACCGTCCCGGGTCAATATTTCGCCGTCAGCGGCTGCCGTCAAACGGATCAGGGTTTCGGTGATATCAATCTCCACCTCATCGCCCAACCGGGTCAAGGTCAGCACTGCATGCCTCGGATCGGTATCGGTAACATCGAAACCGGTCGCGTCACTAAAGGTTACGTGAACGGTCGGCAACCCGGTAATTTGATCCCGTTCCGTCGGCGATACAATAGCGATCTCAGGACCTGTCCGATCAACTCGGATTGATGGTAAAGCGAACTGAATGCTGCCGTTCGGCTTGATCACCACGCCTACGAGACCGTGCATCCCCTCTTCGAGACCGGAGGTATCGACCATGATCACATTGTCGATGCTACCTTCCATCTGCATCACCATGAGGCTATCCATCGCTGCTGCAGACATCAGATCGTCTCCAATGAGAACATCAAGATCGCCTGCGGAGACATTCGGCACCATCAGGGTTGCAGTCACCTTCTCCTCGGTGGCGGGGAATCCAGTCGTGTACTCAGCATCAATTTCGCTTGGACTCCGTGCATCACCTTGGGTATTGATAACACTGAGGATATCAACTGTCGGGTCTGCAAAATTCTCAGGTGGTGTGAAATTACCGACCTCAACGGTGATCTCCATAGCGACAATTCTCTCCTCTGGCGAACCGTCAGCGGCGTGTGCGACTGCCCTGAAGGTGTACATCCCATTCGGGATTGACGCCAGATTAAAGACACCTGTGTAGTTATGATAACCGGCAGCGGTGAACGCTGTCGCAGGGATCTCCACGGCTGTGCCGGACGCATCGTTGACAGCGAGTGCCATGCCGCCTGTGAATCCGTTCGGATGTGCCCCTGTCCGTGTGGTCAAGGTCAGCATCGGATCTGGCACACTTTCGTGGAGTAGCCCACTGACATAGTAGCTTCCGTCTGCACGTGGTGCAACCGCTTCAACCTCGTTGGCGACTGTAGTAATCGCTGTGGGTGAGTAGTTGTCCAAAGAGAAGCCTTTTCCATCAGCCGATTCATATCCTGTACCAGCCGTATCGACGGCGATGGCTCGGAGGACATAAGGATTGTCATCGAGGCTCGCATCGCTCGCAGCCGGAGTATCGTCCAAGATGGTGTCCGCAAGCAGCGCGCTATCAATAGGAAGTGGCCACTGTCGATAAAGCACAGAGATTGGTGCGGTAGGCGCGCCGTTGACAATCGAATTGACCAGACCGTCAATAATAGCGAGATTAACGTGAGAGGTAACCGTTGACTCGGCTATCTGTACGACACCGAGCGGCATCCAATCCGTATCGGCGGTCCGACGAATCTCCAACTGCACCACGGCTGTCGGTAGATTGGTCATCGCTTGTGTGAAAGCACTGACGGTGATTGACCCTTGTGCAGCACCGCTGTCGGGGTGACGATCGGTCACATCAGCGTAAATTGCTGACACCGACGGTTCCAGACGACGCTCGTATTGGGCGGTTACAACGTGCTCATTGACAATGTCCAGCGCATTGGTCGTAACAGTTCGCAACATGACCTGTGCGCCCCTGTCCGGAAGAAGCGGGATATCAGGGACAGGCAGGGGAACTTGCAGACTGTCGCCAAGCCCAACGCCAGCAAGCTGCTCAGGACCGAACCCACCGATCGGTAGCCAACCGGAGCCGGGTATCTGATACTCCAGAACAACTGAAACCAACGGGTGATCGGTTCGCTCCTTCACCTCAACGGTGAGCGTTACAAGCGACTCAGAGTAGACGACAATATCTCCGGCTGCGGACTGCATTTCGAGTCCCTCGATTACATTGTTCCCATCGAAGTCTGATGTCACATAGGTGACCTCTGCGATATCCGGGTCTGGTGGAACGAGATTCAATACGACACCGGGACCTCTGCTCGAATCAGCATTTAAGATATTATCGACACCGACGACACGGAGACCGTATGCACCGTAATCCAACATACTTCCAGCCTCACTGCGAACGAGCATCTGAACATGATGCGGCGGCATGGAGGTCAGCGGCAAGATACCCGCTGGATTCATCAACAGTTGCGTGAGGTCTCCCCCCAGCAGATCGAGGGTTAGGATTGGATTCCACGTCCCCGGATAACCTGCGTCATCTAACCGAGCCATCTGGTACAGATAGACCTCAAGGTCTGAATCATCTATTGGAACTGCTGTGACGTCTAAGCTCGCCGCCCCTGGGTTCGGGAGCGCGGTTGCGACATACTGCCCATCTGCTGCGCGCAGATACATACCGATGTTCTCACCGGGTGCGTCGGCATCGACCATAGTATCGGCTGTCGGTGCCGTCCGATCCACGTTGAGCATCTTGCCGGTAAGTTCATCTGTAGAACCGCCGCTATATTGGACAGCGACGTTCACCTGATGCATACCGTCAGCAGTCAAATCCAGCTTACCGACCCATAGGGACTGTGAACCTGTGTCCACTGCCGGCACTGCAAACCTGGACCTGACCCCTGAATCCAGCGTCGGAAGCGAGTCAAATCCTTCAATGAGGAATTTCATCAGGGCATGGATACTCCCCTCTCTGACCTGTAGGTTGCGTGGGTCAGGCAGTGGGAACACCTGTATCGGCCTGCCCATGAGTGGATCTTGATACGGTTGGGCGAGCTTAACGATGTAGTAGTAAGAGACTGTGGAATCGGGGGTCAACGGTACTTCGGCTGACCATACGCCTCCATCGCCGAGTTCCATAGCGGTCGGTGCATGGTGGTCAATCATCAGGGTAACGGATTCAAATGCTGGCATACTCCCCGCGAAGATTGCTAACAATTCCTCCTCAAGTTGGAAAGTATACATAAAGGAACCATCTGCCTCCACCTTTGTGGCCTCTGCCATAGCGGACCCCGCTCCTGTGATGCTGAACGTCACGCTTTCTGCGGTTGGACCCGCCAACGTGTAGAGGTGCAGTTGATTGCCATTAATCCATCGACCGGGATCCCGCATTTGCGATGCTAAGGGATACCATATCGGTCTCGGTGTGATAGCATTACCAAAGTTTTCCTGATGAATCTGTTCGTTATCGGGTTCAAACCCCGCTGGCAATTCAATGTCAATCTCTCCCAATATGCCAATGAACGCTAAACCGATAGGTAGCAGACTCGGGGAGATTAAGCTATATGGATCTGTTTGCAGCATATTGGCGAGAAGTCCGGTTAGATCCAACTCCAGCATACTGTTCCACGCGTCTGCATGAGTCTCTGCATAGCTGGTATCTAAGGAAAGCCCACCCAACAGTAAAGCGGGAGGAACAACTTCAAGCGTTGCGGTTGACTCGTCCTCAATATCCAAAGCGTTTGCCACAGTGACACGAACCGTCGCCGTCCCTCTCATATCGAGCAGAGCCGCGAAATCGTCCGTCCGATCCCAAGTGACCTCAAACCCAGCCTTTGCGGCAGCGAGGGCATCCCCGGTTAGCATTGCGATCTGTTTCCAATCGCCTTCGCCGTCGATCTGGAAGTCAACGACAACTGACGTGAGCGGATGATCGGTCGCGGCCATCCCGAAGGTTAGGGTGACGGGACTCAGATCTGAGAAGATAGTCACGCCATCGGAAACACTCTGTTCCCTGCCAAAGACACCGTCCTTAATAAAATCGGCGTGAACGAGGGTCAGCTCAGCGACATCGGGATCGGGAGGCACGATATCCACCATCCTCGGCATTGTGTTGGAAGCGATATTTAAGATACTGTCAACACCGACAGCACGAATACCGTAGTTCCCCACATCGCCAATCGGGATCTGTACCTGATGGGGGTCCATATAGGTGAGCGGTAGCATTTCGCCTGTCACCGTTATTGGATTCCACACCTGATTCCCCGGATTGCCTTCAGCGTCCAGTTCGATAATCTGGTATAGATAAGCGGCTGACTCCGACGGTACATCCATCGGCATCGTCATGAGGTTTAAGGTTCCGGCATCTGTATGCGCTGCGGTGACATAGGAACCATCGGCACGCTGATACAGTCCGGCACTCTCACCGATCGCTGCGGTGATGCCGGCGGCCGGTGCTGCCCGATCAAGGGTAAACATCTGATTGGGAATATTTCGTACGAGTCCACCTTCATATTGGACAACCGTATCCACACTATACGCGCCATCCGCGCCGGCGTCGAAATCAAATGTGGCGACCCAGAGGGATTCATTCGCGCCCGGAGCTGGCACGTCGAACACGGACCGCAACTTAAGATCCGTTGTTGTAACAATCTCCTTGAGTTCTGGCACATCTGGTGCGAGCAGCGTTTCAACGATGCCTCGGTTTTCGACCTGTAGGTTCCGTGGATCGGGCATGGGCCAACTGGACACCACGGTTCCGTCGTCCAGTTCATACGGCTGTGCCAGCGTCACTTGATAGTGGTAAGCGACCGTAGCACCAGCAGTCAGCGTGGTTGGTGCTTCCCATACCACCTCGTCCCCAACTACCGTGGAGGTCATCGGCATCGGCGCCTGACCATCAATCATCAAGGTAACGCCTGAGAAGATCGGCGCATTCGCGTTCAAGCTGGGCCATGACGGAAGGAAGAGGATTGCTCGCTCTTCTTCCAGTTGGAAGTTGTGGGTATAGCCATCAGCGGCGACAGGCTCGGCTTCCATCGTCCCGCCCCCCGGTCCGGTGAGGGTGAAGGTCACACTCTGGACACTCGGAATGGGACCGGTGACAACATAGAGATTGAGTTGATTCCCATTGAGCCATCGACCCGAATCTGCCGGGCTGCTCCCTGCCAAGACGTGCCATGCGGGTCTTGGGGTAAGCCCGTTGCCGAAGTTCTCCGAATCAATTTCGTACATCTTCGTGATATCAGCGGTCGGTTCGGGGGCTGGGTTGAACCCTGCCGGCAGCGATCCCAGTAGATTCTGTGCCAGATCGATATGTAGGATACCGGAGGGGATCAGCTGAAGCAGCTCAGGATTCTTTTTAATCGCCTCCAGACTGAGATAGCCGTAATACTGGTCTGCGTGGCTGGTATTGATCGAAAGACCGCCCAACCGCAAGGTGGGAGGAATCAGTTGAATCGGCGGCATAACGATCAGCGGCTGATTCTCGTACACGATCTCGTCGGTTCGCAACTCCATTTCCCTATAGCCGAAGTATCCGTTAGCCACCCGTAACACCTGCACTCTCAGTATATCGTCGGTGCGCGCGGCTGGCGCTTCTGGACTGACAGCGGCGAAGAGATGTCTATAGCGGCCTGCGGCATCTGTGACGACATCTGCTTCTATGGAGCTCCCGTTCATCACGATCATGAGTGTGACCTCAACGCCGGGACCAGCGGAGCTGCCATCTAACTCAACGACATCCCCTTCAACATGGAGCGCCAACACTCTGGCGGGTACAGTTGTGTCAACATCAATGTCCGCCCGCGTCTCATTAATGTTAGCTATAGTAACAATATGGGAGCTACTTCCAACACCGACGCCCGCATCGTTCTGCACCTCGACGACGATTTCATCGTCCGTCTCTGCAACGGTGGAGAGGTTTGGACCGACGAAGAGGAGCTCATATTGACCTTCGTCATCGACGGATCCGGTCATCTCAATGTTACGGGTGGTATTGGTCGCAACGACGGTCAGTTCGGTTTCTCTCAGATGTTTTGCCGCTGCGATACTATCAGTATCGCCATTTTTGAGGTAGACCGTGCCGCCTACGGCGAGGATACTTGTGGTGAGTTTTATATCTGTGTACACATTCCGGATAACTGTCGTGGAACCGGTTGTGCCGAGCTCTTTATTGCTGAGGGTCGCCTCCTCTGGCGGTGGCGGATTTGTGCCACGCACACGAGCATCGCTTACCTCGACTGAAATCGGGTCGCCGGTGGTCGCAACAGTCGTGATTAAATCGGCGATGAACAGTGCCTGATAAGACCCGTTTACCTCGGTCTGGACAGTCTGTGTATTTTCACCGACGGTGACGACAACCTGAAGACCGCTGCCCGCGGGGGTGATACGGTCCTCTTTATAGGCCATCCCCTCTACAACCAGGGAGCTGACAGAGCGGGGCGGAATAACGATGTCCGTCGTCACATCGACCACGATCGGATCGCCCGCTGCCACTTTTTCGAGGATGTCATTGACCAGACGGAAGCTGGATCCAGTTCGTGCGGTGCCGTTGACAGTTAGGCCAACCACGGTGGCGTCCCCAACAGCAATGGAGACCTCGTTGCCGGTGGTCGCAACAGGCGAGATCAAATCACCGATGAACAACACCATATAACCGTTCGCATCGGTGGTAGTTGTCCTCGGAGTTCCAGCGACGGTGACGGTCACTTCGGTTCCTTCATCTGCGGTGATTTCGCCATCCTCTTTGTAGACTATCCCTTCAACAGTCAAGATAGTGACATCTATCGGATCTTCAGGTAGCAGCTCGATCGTGGTGGACCCGGAGACATCTCCCGTTGAGACCGTTATCGTTTCCATTATTGTTTCGGTCGATTCGACATCGAGTTCGGGGGCGGTATAGGTTGCGGTGTAGGTGCCGAAGACAGTTGAGGTAAACTCGCCAACGGTTCCACCGCTCGTTGTTTCAGCGGTCAATTCCCCACCGGCGGCGTTGCCGTTGCTATCGGTGACCATCGCGGTGATGGTCGCGCTCCCAAGACTCGTGACGATGGTTGGGGCTGCGGTAACATCAACGTTAGCGGGCGGCCCGGCGTTCACCGTGATGGCTGCCGAGTCCGTAGTGAGTGCTTTGGTTGCCGTCGCGGTGAGGGTAACATTCCCAGCGGTGCTGCCGGAGGTGTAGGTCGCGCTGTAGGTGCCGTCCTCGTTGCTGGTCACGGCGCTCACGGACCCGCCTTCAGGGGATGCAGGGTTGAGGCTGAGTGTGACGACCTCATCTGTAACAGGATCAATTCGATTAACGGTGACGGTGACAGTTGTCGTTTCGGGTGTATCCGCCATGAAACTATTCTTGCCAAGTGCAAGCGAAACGGTGGTCGGCACCGGTGTCAACAGGATTGATACACTTTTCTTGAGCCCGGTTGTCGCTGAACTCACGGCGATGTCGACGGATTCGGCAGCGATAAGGACGAGGGACGGTGCGGTATAGGTCGCGGTGTAGACGCCATCTCCGACCTCTGTAGCGGTAGCGTCCACGGTTCCTTTATCCGCTGGCGCTGAAAGCCTGATTGTATCGCCGGTGACCCCCTCGCCGCTTTCCAGAACCGTTACCGTTATCGTCGATGTATTGGTGTCGTGGGCGGGGATTGAGGGCGGACTGGCTTCAACGGTAAGCCCTGAAAGAACAATATTAAGGTCTTTGACCTGGCTACTGGCTACATCTGCAGCCGTTACCGTATGTGTGACACTCGCCGTGCTGCCATCGGCATGGGTCGCCGTTATTTTTATGACATCCCCGACATTTATCTTAGGCGGGGGACCGCCGATAGTAAAGCCCAAGATAGCGAGGTTATAGCTACCATCAGGACGCGACACGGGAAGGATCTGAAAGCCGGTCCTGGCGGGGACAAACTCCGCTGATATTGTATATCCGGGAACAGCGTTGTCATCGGCATCTAAGACGCTTCCACCAAAAGCTAAACTACCGGTAGACTGTCCGTGGGCGGTGTCACCCATAATGAAACCGCAGACAAGCGCTACCGCTATAAGTAAATATACGAACTTCTTGCTACTCATATCTATCCTCCTGAGGGTTCCCATCAGTATGATTTAATTAGAGAAACCGAGTTTGTGAGAAAACTCGGTTTCTGTCCGTTTTGGGGCATACTCCAATTTTTTTGGGAGGTCCCCCGTTTTTTTCTCAAGGTGCCAACATGTGTTAATGGATAAGCTAATATATGAAACCATTTATTAAGGAATAGTGCGTAATGCGTAATTAGAACCGAGATGCTCCATGTGGATTGGAAAATCCACATCTCCAGATGCTCACTGTGGATTGACAAATCCACATCCCCAAATGCTCTCTGTGGATTGACAAATCCACAGGTCTTGTCGAAAAAGCGTTTGGATTTGTCAATCCAAACCGAGCGGTTAAGGGTGTCGTAGCGGCGAGATTGACTCGCCCAGACGCGCAATGAATTGCGCTACTACGAACCTGATGCAACGCCCAAACGCTCCCTGTGGATTGACAAATCCACAGGTCTTGCGGTTAAGGGTGTAGGGAACGCAGATCTGCGTTCCCTACGAATGTTACGGTGTTGCGGCATTGGGAGAATGCCTACTACTTTACACAAAAAATAGCTGTCGAATGCCCCAGCGTGTGAAGCATCCAACAGCTATATCTATGTCGGAGGTGATGCCTTTCCTACAGATAATTTCGTAGGAGAGGCATCACCCCTCGACGCTATACTGTTAGGTTACTTCAGGATGACCATCTTACGGGTCGCTGAGAAGTCACCTGCACTCAGGCTGTAGAAGTAGATACCGCTTGCAACCTGCTCACCGAATAGGTTCCGACCATCCCAGTAGATGGCTTTGCTTCTGGTGTCGTACTTCGCTGCGGTCTGATAGCCCACATCGATGTCACGGACCAGCGCACCATTCACATCATAGATGGTCAAGGATACATTCGCATCCTCTGACAGATGATACGGAATCCAAGTTTCCGGGTTGAACGGGTTCGGATAGTTGCGAAGCAGTTCCGTCTCTGCCGGAATCTCATACGCGATGAGGTCTTCCAGCGTGATACGGCTGTCCTTCACATCATCCACAGTAACGATATGACGCACCGGTTTGATACCGATGAGCGGATCCGGCGAATCGGCGGAAATCTCTAAGACATCACCAACGCGGGCTGCGTGAGCGTCAGTCAAGTCAACAAAGATCATGTCGTATCCGTCGGCGGTTTCAGTGGAAGTGATCTCACTGAGCGCGGCTTTGGTTGACAGGTTCTTCACCTTGACACGGAACCCTTCTTTTGCGAGTCCGGTGACTTCATCAACAACAGAACCGTAGACAGCAAGTGCTGGCGTCTGGTTATCCACCTTGTATCCAGCCATCGCGATCGGTGCTGCGCCGGCTTCAACCTCGTTGCTCCACCCGTCACCCATGACAGGTATGGACGCATCGTCGGATGCAGTTACGAGATATGCCACATCACCTGCGACCGCATCATCGCCGGGATCGCCAGCGGCTGCGACCAACCGGTATTCACCTTCAGATAAGGCGATGATCCCTGTAATAGCATCGGAGAGACCCGAGATGTCGCTGACTGTGTCGATGTCAGCGGCGTCGAGAGGCACACCGACGAGATTCAGACCACTCGTCAGGTCAATCATCGAGGAACCTTCGCCCCACGGACGACCTTCAAAGGTTACCGTTGTATCTTCACGCAGGTTCACGAGGAGACCGAGGTCTGCGGTGATTGCTACATCATCACCCGCGAAATCCCAACCCCCACCGAAGACGCCGGCGAGGAGACTGATATTCGCGTCTCCACCAAGCTTTGCCTTAAGATCAGCAACGGTGTCAAGCCCTTCCTCAGCCAACGGCACGTGGATCAGGGAGACTGTACCGCCCTCCAGCATTGAGGTGAAGAACAACGAGTTCTGCAACGTGACCATTGCGTCATCGGTTGTCTCATTACCAGCGATGTCGGTCGCGGTAACGGTGACTGCATGCGTATCGTTTGCGGCTTCGTTATCCGCGCTGATAGTATGCTCATAGGTGTATGTATTGCTATCAGCAACGCCATCGTGCATCAACGTCACCACAGCCGGATCTGCTTCGGTATCCAGCATAGCAAGATTCGCCGTAACGGTGAAGCCCGCGTTGTTATCTGTCACCACAGCGGAGATGGTAACTGTAGCCCCGTTGCCAACCACCTCTTCAACATCTGAAGCGGTTACGGACGGTACCATAGTGTCGATGGTCAACGCATCTTCAACAGTTACTGTTACTGGAGGCGTCGTGCCATCAATACGCACAGTGACGTCGTGTACATCATTAGCGTGTAGTGATGTAACCGTAAATGAGCCGGTATAGGAGCCAGCCTCATCTTCTTTCATCACCCCATCGGTGACAACACCGTTACTGACTGAGAAGAGGACTGTGCCATCTGCTCGATTCGGCGTTGCCATCGCCGAGACGGTTACCGCCGTATCCGTTTTTGCGATCGACGGTGCAACGGAGATAGATTCGCTATCAATCGTTGGGGTCATGGTGTCAGCCGTAACCATTATACTGCCAGTTTCGTCTGTTCCATCACCATCAAGGTCCGCTTTTGCTGTGATGGTTATATCACCTGCATCTGCGGGGGTATAGGTGCTTTCTCCTTCGGTAGCACCAACGGCGATACTGATTGACGCTGGCTCAAACGTACCACCCGCATCATCATCGCCTTCACCATCGTCTAACATTACGGTTACAGCGGCGTCTCTCGTTGCCTCTTCGCCGTCATCATCTTGCAACATAACGGTAACGGTAAGCTTGTCGTAGAACTTACCACCATCAGTCATTGCATTGCTTGTGACCATGAGCGTGGTCGCGGGGTTAGGAGATACAACGAGGATTGTATCGTCACCTGCGACCTCCATATCATCATAGGTCGTTACGAATTGGGATTCGCCCAGCATACTCGTTGCGGTGGCATTGGAGTAGGTGAATGTAACCGTATCACCCGCTTTTATCATCTGACCCGATGGAACTGTAGCGACCATAATCATCGGAGCCGCGTCTGTAGCTGCGCCGTCCGCTTTCATAGTGCTTGCAGTCACAATAATGCCTCCGTCAGGCAGACCATCTGCATCGTCTTCAGCCACCTTGTCCGCGTGTACAGCGGTGAAGGTTCCCATCTTCTCGTCGGCTGCTGCCTCGTTGAGAGGAGGTGACCAACCATCGGGAACGGTAACGGTGATTGTCTTACCTTCGCCGATCTCACCGATCGCCGTGTAGGTGACAGTGATTTCGTTGTCCTCTGAACTGGCTGCAATACTGGTCATCGGGGCTATCGAAACCATACCGGAACCGGCTGCCGCCTGTCCAATGGTAACAGTCAATGGAGAACCGTCAACCTCTACGAGTTCTGCCATACCTTCTGCATCAAGGGGACCTTCGCCGCCGTCAAGTGCGACGGTGAATGAGAGATCGCCCGCTGCTTCCGGCATCATCCCTTCGTATTTAAAGGTGAACTCGCCCTCGGCAGCCATATCGACACCACTGACAAGGATATCGTCCTTGGTGATTCCATACGTCTCCAAGTCAGCGGCACTCATATCGCCACCATACATTGCGCTGCCTGAAGAATGGGCAATGCCACTGGTGCTCATCACACCGTCAGCCGTACCGTCGCCATCGGGATCACCGGTCAACTTTGCGTCAACGGTCAGTTTTATCCGTCCGTTTGCGATTTGACCTTCCGACGTGTAGGTGATTGTGATAGAACCGTCAGGTGCACCGGCGGTGGCGTTCATTGATTCAACAGAAGCCGAACCCCTGCCGCTTGCCTGAGACAGGACCTCTACCGGTTCCTTGATACCGATGCTCTCAAATCCCCCCGATGTCCCCTTCACCTCAAAGTTGAATCCACTCACTTCCTTCATCTCTGTGGGCGCTGTGGCACCGAGGCTGCCTACACCGTAATGAATCTCAATGTTTTCACCACCGACAATACTGCCAATCGGTATAGTGATCATATGACCTGCAAAATCGTATGCCCCAAGAGATGCCGAACTCGAGATTTCAGTATAACCGAGCACATTTGAACTATCCTCTTGCGGTTTACTCCAATCGGATGGGACGGTGAACCTCAGCGCGCCATCCTCAATGGTTTCAACCGGCGTGTACCTAAACACGAGGTAGATCTCCTTGTCACCGGCATGGATCCGCCGATCCGATACGAATGCGGGATCACCCTCTTCAGCCTCTTCATTCGGGTAATTCCGAAGTCCCGAATCGGTCCGAACGATTTCGAGAAGCTCTGCCTCGCCTGTGCCGCCCGCTCCGGCGACCACTTCAAGTCTAAGCTGACCTGTAGCAGCCGTAACTGCAGCTTGGTTACCACCACCATCCTCAAGAGCAATATGAGGCACGTAGACCTTCCCCAGCAACATGTAAGGATCGGTTATATTATCGTCACCATCCTTCGGCAGCGGTTCACCCATGAGCCGTACTAGACCGTCACTGGGACCGCCAGCGGACTCAACCGTGAATTGAGCGAGACCAATCTTTGGCTGTGCTTTCACATTACTAAGCACAAATGTGACCGTATTGGTATAGCCAGCTGTCATGAGAGGGACCAAAACGTTGTGAGCTCCGTAACGGATTGCGTCTTGGTTGACCATATTCGTTGAAGCAACCACCTGAATATGGTTCTTTTCCCCAGCTCTCTCATCCAAGTTACCCCACTCGGCGGGGGTACTCAAGCGCACGCGACCACCGTTCATCGTTCCGGCTGCACTGTAGACAATCCGAATCGTATTCTTGTCACTACCAGCCTCAACTTTATGGTTAGGCGGTTGCGTTATCATCGCAGCACCGGACCCAGCTTCGACATTACCAATCCGCATCAATACGGGTGAATCTGCGGGGTAATATGTACCAGTAACGCCGGTGCTAAAGCGTCCGATAATCTCCAAATCGGCTTGTGCGTTGCGCTGCACCATACCTCGCATGTCGCCGGTGCCATTACCGTATACGATCGTGACATTCACAGGAGCAGCTGCCGTGCCATTCAACGTCTTGATCGCAACACTGATCTGAGTACTTGACGCTGTGACCACAACATTATCATCGGCACCATACTTATCAACCAAGTTAGCAGGGATGGTATCAGCAGTATCGCTGTCGACCAAGGCACCAGCGGCGTCGCGTTCAAGCAACTTCACCCTCGCCTTATTCGCTACATCTGTATGGGAGGGGCCCCTCCAACCGTTCGGGATGTTAAATCGAAGGCCTCCACCCTTAATGGGGGTGCTAAGTGCAAATTGAAAATATAGGTTCCGCTCACTCGCGGCGGGATAGTGTGGAAGGTTATCAACGGCGGTACCTGCCGCATTTAATACGTCAAACTCAACATCATCATTCGGGTTCACAATGTAGAGCGTAGGTTCTGTCACAGCTACAGTATTGAGGGTTGTGGCCCACCCATACGCGCCAGCGACAATAGCAACGGGCGGATCGGCAGTGCTTGCGAGCACCGCTCGATTTATCCTCACCGTAAGCGAACCATTTTTAGCAAGGTCAAGCCCAGTCAAAGTAATGGTAGTAGCAGCCAGGGTTAATACGCCATCGCCCCCGCCGCTGACGGTAACGTAATTATCCGCTTGCGCATTCGCGCTACCCATTACAAGCGTTAAAGCTGACCATGTACCATCATCAGGCTGGGTAATGACCAAGTCAGCATTCGTAAGTGCGGTATGCGCTGTATAGGTAAAGATGAGATTCTGCCTCGAATCCATCGGCACAATATCGTCCGAACCGTCCGTAAGTTTTATCGCCCCAGAACCGGCTATTGTCCGAACATGGTCTGCGGCTGGATCAAAAGTAACAGCCGCCCCAGTCGCTGTCCCTGAAATCGATGTCGCACTGAAGACTGCGTTGGTAGTTAGCCCAGGATCAACATCAACCTTCCTATAGGAAACAGTGACTGTCGCGTTGTACTCCATCCGCGTGATGTCGATTGTTACCTGGTTACGGTTGGTGGGATCAACTATAATCCGCTGGTTCGGATTCGCAAACTGCACGGTGCCTGTTACGCGCGATACAGAGACGAACTCGTCCCCGCTCGCGTTGGTTGTTTGTGCCATGGGCGCAGGGAATGTGTCCGCTACTGAGCCGAGTCCCTGTGGAATCGTAATCACTACATTGCTGCCAATGGGGGTGGCGCCGCCCACATCATACATCGGACCCTCGGCGGTGAAGGTCAACTGAATAGTGCGATCCGTCTCACCTTGGTAGACTGCTGTCTTAGGGGCGACTGTCGTAGAAAATGTAATCTTGCCTCTACCGCTCGCGACATTACCAACGCGAATCTTCGGTTGCGGATCTACATCCGACTCGTCAGCGGGTGTATCTGGATCGTCATCAGGGATGAGCAAACGTCTAAAATTGCCCTTATCTGCCTTCGTTGTGGTTGTGAATGTATATTCCCGATAAGGATAACCTGTAGGGGGGACATACAGCGAACGGGGAATAGCGGAGGTTCCATTCTCGAATGCGATGGTTAGCGCGTCGCCATCACTCCAATCACCATCCAACTTGACACCAACCGACGTCAGCTTATCATCAGCACCGGTGAACACCAATCGATCATCAGTATTAGCAGCTGCTGTCAAAATCTGGCTATCACCGGTAATGGTAACGGTTACGCCAGACTTAGGCAGTTTCCAATCGTCGCCCGGGATCTGGACCTGCACCATCCCGCCGTTCATGTCGGCGGTCGCTGTGTAGGTAAAGGTCACTGTATACCCCGTCTGGTTGGCGAACAGAATTTGGGGTAGGGAATCCGCTGCATCCTGAAAATTAGGACCTCCAGTTACCGCAACGGTCATCGTTCCATGCCCATCGTTGGCTGCTGCCATAGCGGTGCTACTGAACATGCCAGCGACCAGCATCAACGCGATAGTAAGGAACGCCGTAAATTTCCAATTTGTCATACCTTGAATACCCATTATAAAATTTCCTCCTGTCTTTTTTTGGGTTGAAAGGTTTACGTTAGATCTGTTTTTACTTCTATTCTGACGCTCGTCACACGGTGGCGATGCGTCGTTCTCTCGTATCATAAAAATAGGAATCCTTTCGTGTGAAGGGGTGTAACGGAGGGGCGTGGGTCGATTTCCGGGGTGTCGCGTAGGCGGGCGAGACCGGCGAAAAGTTGACATGCTTTCCCCTCTATAAAAGTAGAGACGCCCTATAATACAACAGATTCAAATATCTGTCAAGCCTTTTTTTGTGAAAAAATTCACAGGTGCCGTCAGTTTTTCGGTTTGGGCGTAAAAAACGAGACGTGTAGGCACAATTCTGGTGATTCTATTTGGGATGAAACGCATGGGGAGCGGGGTGGGTTTCAGGTTTTTTTTGGGAAGATGATTTTAACGCAAGGACGCTAAGAAGCAAAGACGCAAGGAAGAAAAAAACAAAATACCGGAACCTGTGGGAGGGGCATCCCAATTCCCCCCTGACAAGGGGGGCTAGGGGGGTTGCCTTTCAACTGACCCGACCCCCGGCGTATTCACCGCAGATCCCGGACAAGAAGATTTTAACGCAAAGGCGCAAGGACGCAAAGAGAAAGAGAGAAAACGAGAGAACGAGAAAACGGGAAAACGAGAGAACGGAAGAAGATTTTAACGCAACGACGCAAAGACGCTGAGGAAAAAGGGAAAGCGAGGGAGCGGGGAAGCGAGGAAGCGAGGAAGCGAGGCTGCCCCCCGTTTGTAGTAGCGCAATTCATTGCGCGTTCTTACACCGACCCAATCACGGATTAACACCTCTACCTGTAGGAGGGGCATCTTGCCCCGACCGCCAACCAGCCTTTAGCCCCAGCGGGGCGACATGTGAATCCCGTAACGCGGGAGAAAATTTAACGCAACGACGCTAAGACGCTAAGGACGCAAAGGGAAAGGGAGAAAACGAGAGAACGAGAAAACGAGAAAACGGGGAAGCGGGGGAGCGGGGAGGCGAGTCTTTAGCCCCAGCGGGGCGGCATGTTTATAGAACAACAGCGCCCCCCTCTCCAAAGCCCCAGCGGGGCGACAGGTGAATCCCCGCTGAATCAGGAGTCACAAGATTGAAGGATTGACAGGATTGAAGACGGGAGAACGGGAAGGGGTAGGGTTAGGATGGGGTGTTTTGCATCGCTTCGATTTGTGCACGCAGCTGGTCAATTTGGGTTTGCATCGCCTGTTGACTGCTCTCCATCTCCTTCTGACCTCTGTCTCTGTAAGCGATAATGATTTGAGGGATGGCAATGGTGGCTGTTATCAACCCAATCAGCGCAGCTATCATGAGCCACACACGACCCAAGCTTTTCTCGACAGCATCAATGCGGGTATTCAGGTCTTTCTCCACGCCATCAATTTTGGCACTTAGTTTCTGATCCAACGCATCAATTTTGAGATCAATATATTCTTTCACGCGCTTTTCGGACGCGGCGTTCTCTTCCTTGACGATGGTGCGTAGGTCCTCTTTGGTCAGTTCGGCATACGCGGATGAGGCAAACAGCAGTAGGGATAGGATGGTTACGATTTTCATGGGTGAACGCCTCCTTTTGATGACTGGTCCGATATGGTATCACGGGGTGGGGCGGTTCGGCAAGACAATTTTGTCTGAATCACGGATTAAAAACGGGAAGGCGAGAAAGGGAGAAGGGGCTGCACACCGTTTGTAGTAGCGCAATTCATTGCGCGTGCTTACACAACTGAAGCGCGAACTATGGTAAAAATTATAATGACTGATACATTTGAATAATAACCAATTGGATCTTCGGTGCCTTTAGCCCCGGAGGGGCGGCATGTTTATAGCTGGGCGGCATCCTCTCCTTCCCAAGCCCCAGCGGGGCGACATGTGATACCGTAACGCGTAAAGAAGATGTAGCGCAACGACGCAAAGGCGCTGAGGACGAAAAGGGAAAGGGAGAAAGCGAGAAACAGAAAATACAAGAAGAAACTTTAACGCAAAGGCGCAAGGACGCTGAGGACGCAAAGGAAAACGGGAAAGCGAGAAAGGGGGAAAGGGGGAAAGGGAAAACCAGAAAACGGGAAGACCGAATTGTTTGTCGCTCCAGAGGAGCGGTATGTCTATAGAGGGCGATAGACCCAACCCTTGTGCTCCAGCGGAGCACCATGTGGCAAGTTGTCTGAATTGCCGATTACACGGATAATACCAAAAACTAACCCCCTACCTTGTCAGGGGGACTTGGACAGCCTTTAGCCCCAGCGGGGCGACATGTGAATCCCCCTGTAGGAGGGGCATCTTGCCCCGACACCCGGCGCATTCACCGCAGATCCCGGACAAGAAGAATTTAACGCAAGGACGCAAAGACGCTAAGGACGCAAAGAGAAAGGGAGAAAACGAGAGAACGAGAAAACGGGAAAACGAGAGAACGGAAGAAGGAAAGTTAACGCAAAGGCGCAACGGCGCAAAGGGCGCAAAGGGAAAGCGAGAAAGGGAGAAAGGGGGAAGGGGTGGGTTAGGATGGGGTGTTTTGCATCGCTTCGATTTGTGCACGCAGCTGGTCAATTTGGGTTTGCATCGCCTGTTGACTGCTCTCCATCTCCTTCTGACCTCTTTTTTCTTTGTAAGCCATGATGATTTGAGGAACGGCAATGGCGGCTGTGATTAGTGCAATGAGTGCAATCATTATGGTCCGTATATCGTCAATTCTGCCATTCAGGCTTTTGCCTAAATTATCAACTTTCTGATCCAACGCATCAATGCGGGCGTTTACCGTCTCAATTTTGAGATCGATATATTCCCGCGTACGCTTTTCGGACGCGGTGATTTCTTCTTTAATAATAGGGCGCACCTCTTCTTTAATGATGGTGCGTAGGTCCTCTTTGGTTAATTCGCCGGACGCAGCAGAGGTTAGCAGAAGTAGGGATAGGATGGTTAGGATTCGCATGGTTGACCCCCTCCTTTTGATGACTCGTCGGATATGGTATCATGGGGTGGGGACTTTGGCAAGACAATTTTCTCTGAAGCGCAGACGACGCGGATTAAAAACTAACCCCCTAAATCCCCCAACCCCCCTAGCCCCCCTTGTCAGGGGGGAACATTGGCAGGGGGACTTGGACAGTCTTTTAGCCCCAGCGGGGCGGCATGTTTATAGAACAACGGAGCCACCCTCTCCAAAGCCCCAGAGGAGCTGCACACCGTTTGTAGTAGCGCAATTCATTGCGCGTTCTTAACACCGGCCCAATCACGGATTATGCTAAAAATGATAATTACTGATACATTGGAATAATAACCACTGGTGTTAGGTTGCAGCTGTTGATAACGTCAAACCTGATGCGTGAAACATCAAAACTATTGGATCGTCGGTGCCTTTAGCCCCGGAGGGGCGACATGTTTATAGCCAAGCGACACCCTCTCCTCCCCAAGCCCCAGCGGGGCGACATGTGAAAACGTAAGGCGTAAAGAAGATGTAGCGCAAGGATGCAACACCATAATAAGGGCAGTTACTATTAACCGCCCTTTTGTTATGCTTTATCATCAGGTTTATTCCCAATCAAGTGCATTATGATAGTATCAACCTTCCTCTCAAGCGAATCAAACCTTTTCTCAAGCGAATCAAACCTTTTCTCAAGTGAGTCAAACCTTTTCTCAAGTGAATCAAAACGGTATTCAAGATTTTTAACTGATGCCTTTAATCCGATAACATATGTGATGGTTGCCACTATTGCACCAAGAATCGCCGTCGTGAAAAATGCTATTTGGGCGATTTGAACAACTTGACCCATGCAATCACCTCCTCTGCACATTCATACTCATTATACCAAACGTGCAAACCTTATGCAACTACATAAGATATTCTCACCCTTCAACGGATTAAAAACGCGAAGACGGGTCTTTAGCCCCAGCGGGGCGGCATGTTTATAGAACAACGGAGCCACCAAACACCAAAGCCCCGGAGGGGCGACATGCGAATCCCGTAACGCGGGAGAAGATTTAACGCAAAGGCGCTAAGACGCTAAGACGCAAAGAGGCAGGGGAGAAAACGAGAAAACGGGAAAACGGGAAAACGGGAAAGGGAGAAAGGGGGGTCTTTAGCCCCGGAGGGGCGGCATGTTTATAGAACAACGGAGCCACCAAACACCAAAGCCCCGGAGGGGCGACATGTGAATCCCGGCTGAATCACGGATTAACACGGATTGAGGGATTACGCGGATCGCTGCTGCTTCAGCGCTTCGATTTCCTGTGTGAGCGTTTCAACTTGTCTTTCGAGTGAGCGATCCCTGCCGCTCCGCCACGCGATGATGGCTGAGGGGATACCTATCGCAGCCACAATAATAGGCATGAAGACAATAAGTACCCAGTTGTATGTTTCTAAACGTTTATTGACACCTTCTATTTTGGCATCAATATACTTTGTTATCCTTTGCTCAGAGCTAGCAATCTCCGCCTTGACTTCCTCCTTAACGATCAAGCGAATCTTGTCAAGATCTGCATCTGTTAATTCACCCAGCGCGGGAAAGGCGATCACCCAAAAGAGGATCGAAAGGACGAGAATCGTTTTCATGGAAGGACTCCTATTGGAGGTAGTAAGGAAGGTATTTCTATACCGTTCACGTTGAAAATCCTGATTTATCGGGGAGTTCATTGGCGCAACGCTTCGATCCGTTCGCGCAGTTCTTGAATCTGGATCCAATTCTTCTTTCTGTCTCTTATTTCTCTGTAAAGGATAATGAGTTGAGGAAGTATAATGAGGGATACAATCATTACCATCGCAATCCAGAAAGGATCAAGGTTTCCGAAAGGATCAAAATATCCATTGGTATTATCAATTCTGCCATCCACGCTTTTCTCCACGGCATCAATTTTGGCGGTTACCGTCTCAACTTTGAGATCGATATATTCCTTCATGCGCTTTTCGGACGCGGTGATCTCTTCTTTAATGATGGTGCGTAGGTCCTCTTTGGTCAGTTCGCCGGACGCAGCAGAGGTTAGCAGCAGTAGCGATAGAATGGTTAGGATTCGCATGGTTGACCCCCTCCTTTTGATGACTGGTCGGATATGGTATCACGAGGTGGGTCGGTTCGGCAAGACAATTTTGTCTGAATCACGGATTTAGGGCGTTGCCTTTCCACAACCTGTAGGAGGGGCATCTTGCCCCGACCTCCAACCAGCCTTTAGCCCCAGCGGGGCGACATGTGAATCCCCTGTAGGAGGGGCATCCCCACCCCGATTCTGGCACGCCAAGAGAGACAGCCCTGTAGGGGCAACCCTTGTGGTTGCCCTGCGTAGGGGTTGGGGAACCCAACCCTCTTGGGCGAGGAAACCTCGCCCCTACGATTGTGGACTCGGACGACTCACCTCCGCCTCGCTCCCCCGCTCCCTCGCCTCCCCGCTCCCTCGCTTCCCCGCCTCCCCGCTCCCTCGCTTCCCCGCCTCCCCGCTCCCTCGCTTCCCCGCCTCCCCGCTCCCTCGCTCCCTCGCCTCCCCGCTCCCTCGCCTCCCCGCTCCCTCGCCTCCCCGCTTCCTCATTTTCTCTCATCGTCCACTGTGCCGCTGCGGTGAAATCTTCCCACACCTTCTCACGTTCCCCCTTCCTCCGGCGCTGGCAAAGCACGCGAATCCGAATCCCGCTGCCCCGGCAGCCTGAAACTGTCCGGCTGCATCAGCGGGTTCTTCTCCGGGTTCCTGCGCCGCTTCCGTTTCGGTTGCAGCAGCGCGTCCGACACGTTGCCCCGCCGTTCCCACGCGTCCAAGAGCACCTGAAGTCCCGCATTCGCGGCATATTCCGCTCCATCCATCTGCATCTTGACCTGCGGATCCAAATTCTCCGCGTGATCCGCCCAGACCGGTCGATCCGGATTCATCGTGTACGCGAAATCATCCTTTAACGTCTGAAGATACGCATCGCGCGCGTCAATGAAATCAAGGATCAAGGTCTTCAGCGCGTCCTCCTCCATATCATCGAACAACGACGCCGGGAGATCCGCGAACGCTGGCAGAATTCGGTCCCAATCCGCTAACTTCTCTTTATCCTGTTCCGCTTTCAGGTGGCGACTGGTCGCCGCTATCTCCTCCGATACCAACCGATCCCGCTCCGCACCGTAGAATGCGTGTTGCTGTTCCGCACGGGTGTCGTATTCCTTCTCATTGTTACTCCACGAGATCGAGCCGATGGTGCGCGGGTTGTCCCGGTCCTTTTCGCGCTGGTGAAGGGACGCCGCGAGTTCCGCCGGATCCGTCTCCTGCGTGCCGGGGAAGGCTGCGCCATAGGTGCCGGTCGCTTTGAGAATATGGATCGCAGCGAGCAAGCGCACCTTTATATCTTCGTCGTGCAGCCCCTCCTGCAAGACATCGACCGCTTCCGACGCGAGCGTGTTGAGCCGGCTCAGCTGATCGCCCCACATCTGCTGCCGCCGGTCGTTCAGGGTGGCCATAAAAAGTGGGTTGTGATGACGCCAGACGTTGACGGTCGATCGGGATTTGCCGATCTTTTCTGCAACCTCGTTGTCGCTCTTACCCGCGAGGATCAGGTCGATCGCGGTCTCTTGGTGGGGTGTGAGTCGGTTGGAGATGGGGTTTTTGGACATCGTGTATTCTCTAAAAGCCATGATATGCCTCCTATTATTAATACGCAAGTTGCTAGTCGTCCAACCCGCTCGGCTTGGATAGACATATCCAAGCCCGATTTGCGGCGGGGTTCTGGATTTGTCAATCCACAACGAGCAGGGGCATTAACAATTATCTGACAATGTACTAGTCGTCAAACTCGCTCGGCTTGGATAGACATATCCAAGCCATCTTTGTACGTGTGCAGTGGATTTGTCAATCCACTGCGAGCAGTGAGAAACTCGATCTCGTTTTCATGCTTCCACTTTGCGACATTTCACATCACTAGCAACTTAGGTTATTAATGGTAAATGTGGGCTGTTTTCGGCATCAATTCTATGCCATTTACTGATTTCTAACACCCTATAGGGTAACACATGTTAAGTATATTGTCAAAATTTCTGTTAATTTTTCTTTCGCCTGATCCGTCCAAACCAAGGCGGGGCGCGGGTTCGGCGGCGGCGGCAAATTTTGCGAATCACCCCGATAAAACGACTGAAAAACGTCGAAATTTTTTCAAAAGTGTTAGATTTTGTTAGATTTTGCCAATTGGGCATAAAGGCTTCCCAAATCCCCCTGCCAAGGGGTACATCCCGCCTGTCCCGCCCGCCTGCTCTCGGCTTGTCGGAGTCCCGCCTGTCCCGATTTATCGGGGATTCATCGGGCCTGCCCCGATCCTATCGGGGGATTCATCGGGGCATCACCTTTGACGTTATCAACAGCGGCAAACTAACACCAGTGGCTATTATTCAAATGTATCAGTAATTATAATTTTTGCCATAATAACGCAAGTTGCTATTGATGTGAAATGTCACGAAACGGGAAAATGGGAACTGAACTGAATTGGGCGCTTCACCGCTCGCTGTGGATTGACAAATCCAGCGCAAGGTGGACTCCCTCTTCAGCTCGCTGTGGATTGACAAATCCACTGCACACCTACCAAGATCGTTGGGATATGACTATCCAAGCCGAGCAGACTGGACAAATAGCAACTTGCGTTACGTTCGCACGGTGCGGTTGATTTATCAACGGTGTTTTGATATAATGACCGGAATGCGGGAAAGGGAGAAAGGGAGAAGGGGTGGCATGGTTGATATACACACGCTTCACGATAGGATTTCGGAATATTGCGTTCTACTGAAAGGGAAACAGGATGGAATATAGATATAGTACATCTAATATATCACGTTTTACGTTTCACGTTTCATCTAATATATCACGTTTCACGCATCACGCTTCACGCATCACGTTTCACGTTTCATGCGTTACCCTGATGGTTATAGTCCTTGGGTGCATAACCGGGTGCAGCGGGAAGGACGACCCGCTCCGGCAGAGCGAGGCGTTGATCCGGTCAGGGATGCATCCGGAGGCGATTAACCTGCTCGAAAAGATCCTCGCCGTGGACGATCGGAACCCGAAAGCGCGGTTCCTGATGGGTCAAGCGTATGAGGGGCTCGGCGGCTACGACGAAGCGATCCGTCATTACCGGACGGCAATCAACCTGTACGCCGCTCACCCTGAAGATAAGGTAACGGTACGGCTCGCGCTCGCAAAGGTGTACCTGAAACAGGGGCTCCGGGACCGGGGCTACAACGAGCTGCGGGCGATTGTCCAATCCACCTCGGATAACGCCGTCCTACAGGGGGTAGCGGGGCTTATCACCGACGCGTATCAGGTCTCCCAACTGACCAGTGGCAAGGACGATAACTATTCGCCGCGTTTCTCGGAGGACGGCTCGCAGATCGCGTTTGCGTCGTATCGGTTGGATAATGGCGAGATCTTTATCATGGATCTGGACGGACGGGTGCGCCAACGGGTGACCTATACCACCGACTTCGATGAGGGGGAACCCGCGTTCCTCCATGATCCGCACTACCTCATCTATAGCCGTGAGCCGCAGACCACGCGTCAGGCCAAGATTCTATTGCAGAGCAGCGGATCGACGCCGATTTATGCGGGTTTCTATGCCACCCACATCCACAGCAAGGTTACGCAGGAACTGATGCCCACTGGGTTCGGTGTCCGATCGTTGGGCATCTCACCGGACAGGCAGCGTGCCGCTTACGAATCGAACAGCGCGGGCAATCTGGAGATCTACACACTCGATTTGACCGGCGTGGATCTGGCAGCGGTTGACCCGGAGACGATCCTGTCCACGCAGATCACGCATAACGACGTGGACGACGGCAGCCCGGTCTTCTTCCCGGACGGGGAACGGCTTGCGTTTGTCTCCGCACGGACGGACGACCTGGCGGCGGGTCAAGCGGAACGGCATCAGATCTATAGTATCAAGGTCGACGGCACGGACGAAACGCATCTGAACCCGAACCCACACGACTGCTATAGCCCATCGATCTCGTCGGACGGAAAGACCATCGCCTTCGTCTCTGCGCGGGATGGGGATATCGAGATCTACCTGATGGACGCGGACGGGTTGAATGAGCGGCGGTTGACTAACGGGATCGGCGCGTCGATGCAGCCCGCATTTTCGCCGGATTCGAGGTTGTTGGCGTTTGTTTCGGATCGCAGCGATGTCTTCCAGATCTACCTGATGCACCTCGATCGGCCGTTGACGCGGCGGGACCTGCTTCTGCACCTGGAGTGAAACGTGATGCGTGAAACGTGACAAAAACACCGGGAAGGGGAGAAGGTGGGAAAGGGAGAAAGGGCTGCACACCGTTTGTAGTAGCGCAATTCATTGAGCGTTCTTACCACCACTCAATCACCGATTAAAAACGGATTTAGCGGATTGCACGGATAAGGCGAAAAACAAACCCCTAAATCCCCAACCCCCCTAGCCCCCCTTGTCAGGGGGGAACATTGGGAGTGGGAATTGGCAGGGGGACTTAAGAGTCGGGAACGACACTACCACCTGTGGGAGGGGCATCTTGCCCCGACCTCCTACGAGCCTTTAGCCCCGGAGGGGCGACATGTTTATAGATACGCGACATCCCCTCTCTCACAAGCCCCGGCGGGGCGACAGGTGAATCCCCACTGAATCAGGATTTACAGGATTAACGGATTGACAGGAGAAGATTGTCTGAATCACCGATTAAAAACGGATTTAGCGGATTGCACGGATAAGGCGAAAAACAAACCCCTAAATCCCCAACCCCCCTAGCCCCCCTTGTCAGGGGGGAACATTGGGAGTGGGAATTGGCAGGGGGGAAAATTGGCAGGGGGACTTAAGAGTCGGGAACGACACCACCACCTGTGGGAGGGGCATCTTGCCCCGACCTCCTACGAGCCTTTAGCCCCGGAGGGGCGGCATGTTTATAGAGGGCGATATGTCCTAAACCCCGTGCTCCAGCGGAGCACCATGTGAATCAAACCTATCCACACTCCTAAGCCGAGCATTTGCTTTGCGCTCCAGAGGAGCGATATGTCTATAGAGGGCGATATGTCCTAAACCCTCGCGCTCCAGCGGAGCGCAATGTGCACATTTTATGAACCCGGTAGATGCGTTTTCCAACCGCATCGGCGCAGTTAGAAACAGCGCCTACCAATTATGAGCCCGGTAGGCGAAAGTCCCGATTCGTCGGGAGCTGCCCCTTCCAAGTCCACCTGATAAGGCGTCAGTCATATTTCCTTTACGGTTGATTATTGGCTAAATGCTTATCAATCAATTCAAGTACAGCGGGCACCAGTTCTGTGGGGATTTTCATCAGTGTGCTAGATTCATCCTGCAACGCGGCTTCAGCTTCAGCGACAGCCTCATCTTCCGTCTGTTGATCGTAGTACGCAATGACGCCCCGTACACGCTCTTCATCCCAACCGGGAGGAAATTCGTTCTGTTTCATCGTATACCTCTCCTTTGTCGTCGACGGTACGCCCTTAAGGTTTTCCTGTCAATTCGTAAGCTGTAATCACAAAAACGCTATTGGGTTGCGGGTCCCGAACGTAGATGACCTGCAAGTAGCGTCCGCTTTGTGTTTACCCGAGGGCATTTCGCGATTTTCTACTTCCCGCCCAGTCTTCACCAGGATTCAGTAAAACATCTTCAACCTCATCTTCGTCAACACCATGTTCATAAATATGGGGCAATCCGGTTTCTGGATTTCGGTAAAAACGAATGTTCATTTGCTCCTGCCTAACGCCACAGCGACAATATTTACAGGTAGGTGAATCAGAGAAATTATAGCATACATCAAATTGGAATCACAAATCGTTTTTGATGTGCTTCCCCGCTTATGAAATAGGTTCTAAATGTCCCCACTAACCAAAGGAAAATCTTTGACTTTTCACACGATTGCGTATATCCTAATTTAACGCAAGTTGGACGACTAGCAACTTAGATTAGGAATAATTGATAAATGACGAACACACACTTTTTTGCGACGGCAGCGAAGGGCACAGAATCGCTCGTCGCGCGGGAATTGATAGCTATCGGCGCCCGGAATATCCGCACCACCGTCGGCGGTGTCCATTTCGAGGGCGAATTGGAAACGCTCTACCGTGCGAACCTCTGGCTCCAAACTGCGAATCGGGTGTTGATGCCGATAGCTGAGTTCGCCTGCCCGAACCCGCAAGCCCTCTACGAAAACGTCCGCAACGTCCGGTGGCGCGATTGGATGACCGTTGACACCACCTTCGCCGTCGATTGTAACTGCCGCGATTCCCAGATCTCCCATTCCCACTACGCCGCACTGAAGATTAAAGATGCGATAGTCGATAGGTTTCGGGATGAGATGGGCCGTCGTCCAAACGTGGATAGGCGGCAGCCGATGCTCCCGGTCAACGCCCATATCGCAAAGGACCGCTGCGTCCTCAGCCTCGATGCGTCCGGTGACCGGTTACACCGGCGCGGTTACCGCCGTCAAGCGACGGATGCGCCGTTGCGGGAGACGTTGGCTGCAGCGATTGTCGGATTGGTCGAATGGGATAACGAGGGGATGTTCATCGATCCGATGTGCGGTTCCGGCACGATCGTCATCGAAGCGACCCTCAAAGCGATGAACCACGCGCCCGGACTCCTGCGCTGCGGGTACGACGGTTCGGGACAGGTAGGATTCGGCTTCCAGCGGTGGCGGAACTTTGATAAGAAATTGTGGGGGCGTCTGACCGATGAGGCACGCCACGGTGTCCGTGAGCGGATTCCGGGACGGCTCCTCGGTTACGATATTTCGAGGCCAGCGATCCACATCGCGTCGGAGAATGCGAAGTTGGCGGGCTTGGAAAGGCACGTCCGTTTTATGCGGGGCGACGCGCTGAAGTTGAGTCCGCGCGGGAATCGGGGCGTTATCGTCTGTAACCTGCCCTACGGTGAGCGGACCGGTGAGGTGGAGGAACTGAAATCGTTATATACCGGGTTCGGGAATGTGTTGAAGCAGCGGTGCGCGGGCTATACGGCGTACCTGTTCACGGGCAATCTGAAGTTGGCGAAGTGGATCGGCTTACGGACAGCGAAACGGTTCACCCTCTATAATGGTCCGATCGAGTGCCGCCTGCTGAAGTATGAGTTGTTCTGAAAGGAATAATGCGTAATAAAAATATCGCAGAGGACGCTGAGAAGAAAAGAAATAATTTAACGCAAGGGCGCAAAGACGCAAAGAAAGATGGGCAGAAAAAGGGAAAACGGGGACAGCGGGACAGGCGAGTCTTTAGCATCGGAGGGGCGGCATGTGCATTGTGTCTGAATCACGGATTTACACGGATTTTAGGATTGCACGGATTAAAAGCAAACCCCCTAAATCCCCCTTGTCAGGGGGACTTGGGCAGTCTTTAGCCCCAGAGGGGCGACATGTTTATAGCCGGGCGATCTCCCCTCCTCTTCCAAGCCCCGGAGGGGCGACATGTGCAAAATGCCTGAAACGTGACCCGTAATAAAAACAACGCAAAGGCACAAAGGAAACAGAGAATGATTGGTTCAGTCATTGAAAGACCTAGCGAAAAATGATATAATTTGCAGTAAACTTTCTTAATGAAAAACGTAAAAGAGGAAGACTATCATGAAGCCTGAACTGAGTCCATTCAGACCGGGGCAGACCGTGCCACTCGAGTTTTTCGTGGGGCGTATCGCAGAAATTGAACGCTTGCAGAGCATGGTGAAAGCAAGCACCCAGGGCCAATTCAAAATAGGATTTATTAGCGGAGAGCGAGGCATTGGCAAGAGTTCTTTGGCTTCTTTCGTGCGATACCTTTCAGACTCTAGTTGCAACGCCGCAGGCTGTCATGTCTATCTCGGTGGTGTCCGAGAGTTGAACGAGATGGTACGGACAACATTTGACCGGATTCTCAAGGAGAGCATAGACAAATCGTGGCATCAGCAAGCGATGGAGTTTTTTGGCGATCATGTTCGCAAAGTCGGCTTGTTTGGATTTTCCCTTGAATTGAATATTACGGATAAAGACCTGCCTAGCTTATCTCGAAATTTCGTTCCATCTATGCGGCATCTGTTAGATAAACTCAGCGACCAGAAGGATGCGCTCCTTTTGATTCTGGATGATATAAATGGTCTGGCAACCTCTGAAGATTTTGCCAATTGGTTAAAAAGTACAGTGGACGAAATCACCACCTCCGGACAAGAGGTGCCGCTTTGCATTCTCGTTGTGGGTCTGGAGGAACGACGACGGGAGTTAATAAGCGGCCAACCCTCTCTCGCTCGCGTTTTTGAACTAATTGATATTTCTCCATGGTCGGACGATGAAGCTGCAGAGTTCTATCAACGCACCTTTGAATCCGCAAATGCAAAGATCGAGGAGACAGAACTCAGTCAGCTTGTCCGGTTTACTGGTGGACTTCCAGTCTTGGCACATGAAATTGGCGATGCGGTCTGGCGGACAGCGCAAAGTCTAAACATCAACGCAAAGGAAGTTTCTCAGGGTATATCTGTAGCCGCTGAGATTATAGGCCGGAAGCTGCTGGAGCCTCAGATTTTCAGTGCGATTCGGAGCGAAAGGTATCGCTCGATTCTCCGAAAAATAGCGGGGGAACCTCAGATGTATTTTCGGAGAGCAGAATTGGTGGAAAACCTAACAGAAAAGGAAGTCAAAGTGGTAGATAGCTTCCTTAGACGCATGAAACAACTGGGAGCGATAGAGACAGTCGCAGATGTCAAAGGTGGCTACAGATTCCCTAATCTTCT
This sequence comes from Candidatus Poribacteria bacterium, assembly GCA_022822005.1. Lineage (GTDB taxonomy): Bacteria > Poribacteria > WGA-4E > WGA-4E > PCPOR2b > PCPOR2b. The sequence continues at coordinate 151,634 of JAJECO010000044.1, read as the reverse complement.
CCACGCCCTATATTTCTGGCTAGAATCAGAATATGCGAAAGATTAAGGCTTTCTGATATTTCTTAAAATTCACTGGGTTCTGTTGACATTTTACAGCCCGTAGGTTGGGTTGAACGGTTAAGCATGAATTCCTACCACACACAATAGAGATCCTGCCTTTCAATAACCTCCTCTTAACAGGTAGATAGTGAAACCCAACACGCAGTCTATACACATTCCGCCCTGCTGGGGATAAAGCAGCAGAGCAGAAAGGGGAGGTGTCGGTCTCACACTTCCCCCCTGACATCGCTCTCACACTTCCCCCCTGACAAGGGGGGCTAGGGGGGTTATACACCATGAACGCCGAATCCAAAAGTAAAGCAGACAGACCTGATAATGAGCACAAGGGGGGTTATGTACCTTACAACAAAACCCTGACCCAGAAAGCACGACAAAATCGCAAAAATCCAACTCCGGCAGAACAAAAACTTTGGTATAAAGTTCTGCAAAGCAAACGACTCGGCAATCTGAAATTTACCCGTCAGAAACCGCTGGCTGAATATATTGTAGATTTTTATTGTGCAGAACTGAAGCTTGCAATTGAGATTGATGGCGATACTCATGCAAGGCAAAAACAGTATGATAAAGACCGGACTAAAGCCCTCAACAGACATGGGGTTGAGGTCATTCGATATATCAATGCTGACGTGCTGAATAATCTTGAAGGGGTGTATCAGGATTTGCATGAACGCATCTCTGTGCGGAAAGCCTTTAAATCCTGCTTAGAAGAAACCCCCTAAATCCCCAACCCCCCTAGCCCCCCTTGTCAGGGGGGAAATACGGAGGAAAACAATTATCAGGGGGGAAAATTGGCAGGGGGGCTTGATGAACCTCGCGGGGTGGCAGGTCCATCTGTGGGCGGGGCAGCGTTGACCCGATCCCCGTTTCATCAAGGATTCGCACATTGCGGGGCGGGCTGGGCAACCCAGCCCCTACGACCAAACACGATAGAACTGTGATGCCCGCAACAAATGCGCGGATGCCCCTCCCGTTTTCTCGCTCTCCTCCGCGTGCTCTCCGGTGATTTGCTCACACATTACGCATTACGCTATCACATGTCGCCCCGCCGGGGCTTAAAGCAGCCATCAGTCTCTTGCTTCCCCTTGGTGTCTCTGCGACTTGGCGTTAAACAGTCCTTACACATTACGTTTTACGTATTATGCCCTATTTGTCTGAATCGCGGATTAACACGGATTAACGGATGGCGCGGATTAAAGACAAGACGATCAAAACTTTTAGCCCCAGATGAAGATTAATGTATTAGGGTGAACCTTACAATTAATGAGACACTCCCTGCTCGGCTTGGATAGACATATCCAAGCCCGGCTTGCGGCGGCGTTGTGGATTTGTCAATCCACAACGAGCTAGGCTATTAACAATTATCTAACTGTGTTAGGAGTTACGCAGTTGGGTTTGTAGTAGCGCAATTCATTGCGCGTTCTTGCCTCTAGCCCCAACGGGGCGACAGGTCTATAGAACGGCGGCAGGTGGAAGCGTAATACGTAAAGGGAATCTAACGCAACACCCCACCTCCACCTGTAGGAGGGGTATCACCACCCCGACATCATCTGTAGGAGGGGCATCTTGCCCCGACAAAATGGTAGGAGGGGCATCTTGCCCCGATACTGATGAATCGGGAGAACGGCATAAACCGGGATGCTCGCTCGCGTAGATTGACCTGGATTCGCGGATGGTTTCCTCCACGTTCTCTGCGTCTCTGCGATTAATTTTCCTTTGTGTTTTATCTGGATCTGCGCTACACTTAACCGACTGCTGTTCAGCCTATCCTTCCGATCCTTTGGACATATCAATCCGAAAATCGCCACCAGAAAAGGAGTTGCCATAACCGATGACCGATCACAAACCGCCCCTCCACCGTTTCACCGTTCTCGATTTAACCCGTGTCCGTGCCGGACCGACCTGCGTCCGTCAGCTCGCCGATTGGGGTGCGGATGTCATAAAGATAGAGCTGCCGCCGGCGCCCGGTAAGGAGGGAGATGCACTCGGTTCACGGCATAACTCAGACTTCCAGAACCTTCAGCGTAACAAGCGGAGCATGACACTGAACCTCAAGTCGGAGATCGGTCACGCCACATTCATGCGGTTGGTAAAACGGGCGGATGTGGTGGTCGAGAACTACCGTCCCAACGTCAAGGATCGGCTAAATATCAATTACGAGGCGTGTCGAGCCGAGAACCCACGCATCGTCTATGCGAGTATCTCCGGGTTCGGGCAGGACGGTCCCTACGGCGGTCGTCCCGGCTTCGATCAGATCGCGCAGGGGATGGGCGGTCTGATGTGGATCACCGGATTCCCGGATCAAGGTCCCGTGCGGGTCGGGGTTCCTATCGCAGATCTCGCTTCCGGTATGTACACCGCCATCGGCGTGCTGATCGCGTTGCTGCAGCGCGAGGAGACGGGGGAAGGGCAGTGGGTGCACTCATCGCTGCTTGAAGCGCAGATCGCAATGCTCGATTTCCAAGCGGCGCGTTGGAGCATCGATAAGGACGTACCGGGCCAAGCGGGCAACGATCACCCCACCAGCATCCCGACCGGCGTGTTCCAGACGACCGACGGCTACATAAACATCGCAGCGAGCGGTGGGACGATGTGGAGTCGGCTGTGCGATCTCCTTGAGGCGGACGAACTTCGGAACAACCCCGACTATGCGGACGATGGACTGCGGTCACAGAACCGGGAGGCGTTGAATGCGGAACTGCAAACGTACTTCTCAACCCGAAGCAGCGCGGAATGGATCGAGACACTCAATGACGCGGGTGTGCCGTGCGGACCGATCTATAAGATGGACGAGATGTGGTCGGACCCACACGTGAAGCACCTCGAAATGTCGCGGACTGTGGATCACCCGACGCTCGGTCGGATGGAGGTGCTGCGCCACGCAACGAATATGAGCGGTACACCGAAGATGCCGTATCGCCCGGCACCCGACATCGGTGAACATACGGACGAAATCTTGCGGGAATTCGGGTTCTCTGACGACGAAATCGAGACAATGCGAAAGGAGCATGTCGTATGAACGCTGCGGCAACCAGCACCACAGATCTGATTCTCGCCGACAAGCGGGACGGGGTCGGCTATCTCCGTTTTAATCGACCCGAAAAACATAACGCTATCTCTTACGAGATGTGGCAGGGCATCGCAAAGGTTATGGCGGATTTTGAGGCAGATGATACGGTCCGCGTCGTGGTCGTTTCGGGCGAAGGTGGCAGGGCATTTTCCGCAGGCGCGGACATATCGCAATTCGAGAAACAGCGCGCATCGGAGGACGCGATTAAGGAGTATAACGTGGCATCGGGGCTCGCCCACGAACATTTGACGGGCATCTCTAAGCCGACCATCGCAAAGATTGGGGGATATTGTATCGGCGGCGGATTGGGGATCGCGCTCTGCTGTGATCTGCGCATCGCGACTGATGATTCAACCTTCGGTATCCCCGCCGCCAAACTTGGGCTTGGGTACGGTTACGGCGGGCTGAAGCCGTTGGTCGGCCTTGTCGGTCCCATCCGTGCCAAAGAGATCCTGTTCACCGCCAGACAGTTTGACGCGGCGGAGGCCTACGACATGGGGCTGATCAACCGGGTCCTGCCGAAGGACGAGATAGATGGCTTTGTGGACGAATACACGGAGACCATTGCGGGCAACGCGCCCTTGACTATCAAAGCGTGTAAACAGATTGTCGCGGAGGTGTGCAAAGACCCGGACGACCGGGATCTGGCGCTTTGCAAGCAGCTTGTGGACGCCTGTTTCGCGAGTGAGGATTATAAGGAGGGTAGGCGCGCGTTCATGGAGAAACGGAAGCCCCAGTTTCAGGGGAAATAAACGAGAAAACGAGAAAACGAGAAGACACAAGAAGAAATTTTAACGCAAAGGCGCAAAGAGGCAAGGACGCAAGGAAAGGAAGAAGGGGAGAAAGGGAGCGGGGAACCTCTGCGGCACGGGAAAACTCCTGTCTGAATCACGGATTAACGCGGATTGAGGGATTACGCGGATTAAAAACAAACCCCCTAAATCCCCCTTGTCAGGGGGACTTGGGAAGCCTTTAGCCCCGGTTTCGAATCCCGATTTGTCGGGGCGGTAATGGGCTTTATTCAGTTCCCATTCTCCCGTTTTACAACATCTTCCATAACTAGCAACTCAGGTATAAATACGTTATTTATTATCATTCATATGGTGGGCAAGTAGCAGCTCATACAGCTTATCAACTTTCTTATCAACGCTATTGATTTGTGATTGTAAATTATCCTCTAACCTATCAATCTTATTATCAACGCTATTGATTTGTGATTGCAGATTATCCTCTAACCTATCAATCTTATTATCAAGAGGTTCTTTGACAAACTTGAGGATAAATACCATATTCAAGGTTATGACTGCCGCACCAGTGCCTATCACTGTGGAGATTATGGTGACTAACGTGGCATTATCCATGACAGACTCCTTTCAAGATTACTCAATTATATCAATTAGTAAGATGGTTAATCAAGTAAAATAGCAGGAGACCGGTAACACACACTGCCGAGAAGTCAATCACCCCCTTGGGCGAGGAGACCTCGCCCCTACGATAAGAAGGGCGGATACCTTTTCTTACGCTTTACGTTTTAGGTACTATTCTTCACCTGTCTGAATCGCAGATTACACGGATAAGGCAACCCCCTAAATCCCCCTTGTCAGGGGGACTTGAGAAAGAGGAATGTATATGGCATCAGAAAAAGATTACGCGGTTCAATTTGTCGCACGGGAACAGGCGGAGCTACGGGCTGTTGAACGGGACTCGACACCGCTTGCGCCCGACGAGATCGCCGGTAGAAGCCTTGTCACATTGATAAGCGCCGGGACGGAATCGACGGGATCCTATACAGCGGAAGGAAACTTCCCACGCGGATCCGGCTATGCGGCGGTCTTTGAGGTCGAGTCTGTCGGATCGGATGTCGACGATGTCAAGCCGGGGGATTGTATCTTCTGTATGGGCAATCACCAGTCCTATCAGCGCATTAAGCGGGACGCTGGCTTGCTGGTGCCCGAAGGGCTCGCGCCGGAGGTCGCTGTCTTCGCCCGGTTGATGAATGTGAGTCTGACCACGTTAACCACCACGACCGCCCGTCCGCCGGAGCGGGTTATCATCACCGGCTTGGGCATTGTTGGGAACCTCGCCGCACAAAACTTCACCAACGCCGGCTACGAGGTAACCGCCTGTGAACCGGTTGAAACGCGGCGCAATGTCGCTATCGAATGTGGCCTTAAAAATGTCCTATCCACGGTTCCGGTGGAGGATCCTGAAATTGCTGGCACGGTGGGGTTGGTCGTCGATTGTTCGGGGCATGAGCAGGCGGTTCTGGACGGCTGCAACGTCGTCCGAAAGAAGGGCGAAGTGGTCCTGCTCGCCACACCGTGGCGCCGCTATACTGAGATGTATGCCCACACCGTGCTACACGCGATTTTCCACAAATATGTCGTCGTCCGAAGCGGCTGGGAATGGGAACTGCCGAACCAGCCGACCGAGTTCCGTACGAACAGTATCTACGGCAACCTCGCCGCTGGGTTGAGATGGCTGGCTGAAGGGCGAATGTCGGTTGGCCCGTTGGCAATGAAGATCGCGCCCGATGATCCTCAGACCGTATATCAGAATCTGTTGCATAGACGGAGCGAACGGTTGACCTATATCTTTGATTGGACGGAGGTTTAAGAAAGCCTATGACAACTCCTTCCAACGAATCGTCCACAGAAAAACATACCCCTTTACAGGTGAGGCCCCCCAGAATCCTCTGCAACACCGGTGCTTGGAATCCGTTGGTGGATACCGTCGATATCTACGGTGGTAATCGGGGCATGAACCGTGAAGACCTATTCATCCCGTTTGACGCGCCCGTAGGCATCCGATTTGAGGTGGAGACCGCCCTGAAATCTGAACCGATGCTTGAAGCGGTGAGGGGGTGGGAGCACCCCGGCATCGCCCCGCTCTACATCTGGCAGGATGAGGGTGCCTATCACATGCTCTACGAGTCCGGGGGCAACGGCGCAGCTTATGCCCGCAGCGACGATGCCTATCGGTGGACCCGTCCCGAACTGGGACAGGTCGAGTTCCAAGGATCGAAGGCGAACAACCTCATCGCCAATCCGCCGCACGGGTCATCGGGTTTCTTCGAGGATCCGGGGGCACCACCGGAGGAACGTTACAAAGCGATGGGCGGCAATATGGCGTGGTATGATCCAGACACCAACGAACCGCTGTTCGGCGAGGAACCGGGGAGACGGCTTGCTGCCCAGAACGCTGAAGGCGCCGCCTATAAGGGACCGAAGGCGGTTATCTGGGGCTGGATGCTCGGCTGGACTTCGCCCGACCGGTTCCGTTGGACGCCGCTGGAACAACCGCTCGGTAACCGACCGGTCAACGGTGCAATCGCTGCCCGTTTCGATCCGCACAATAATAACTACTACGCTTATCTCCAGATCATGGGCTACCCGACCGAAACGCTCGGCGGCATCGGCACCGGACGCTTGGAGGAAAGCACCCACCGCCGCACCATCGGCTTCGCCCGGACGGACGATTTTCGTACGTGGCCCGCCCCGAAACTTATCTTGGAGCCGGACGCGCAGGACGACCTCGATATCTCGTTCTACGGTGCCAACTACTTTCCGTATCCCGGTCGAACTGATCTGCACGGGATGTTGATCCCAGTTTATCATCAGATCGCCGATCACATGGACGGTCAGATCGCTTTCAGCCGTGATGGTCTGTTCTGGTCGCGCCCAGAGCGGAAACCTGTCCTTGAGGTGGGCGAACCGGGCAGCGGCGATGAGTGTTCCGCCCATTTCTGGCGTGGCGGACTGATCGAACTTCCGGACGGCTATTGGGCATCGCCCTATACGGGCAATTCGACGCTCCATAACGTGACCGGCGACAAAGAGGCTGCGATGTTCCCGCTCTACCGACCCCGTCAAATTCGGTGGGCGCGCTGGCAGCCCCATCGGTTCTGCGGTCTGGTCGCAGCGGTGGAAGGACGGTTCACGATCCCGACGGTCTACCGTTGCCATGACGAACTGCGGCTCAACTACCGTTGCAAGCCGGGCGGTTGGATAAAGGTGGAACTCCTTGATAAAACGCCGCACCTGATGACGCCGGATGGGGACCCCGTTCCCGGCTTCAGCTTTGCGGACTGCGATCCTTTGACCGGCGATGCGCTCGACGGTGTTGTAACATGGAAGGGACGGCGGGATATCAGTCGCATCGGTGAGACTGTCGCTATCCGTATCCAGATGTACCAAGCGAAGTTGTTTGCGTATCGGGTTTGAAAAGAACAATTTAACGCAAGGACGCAAAGACGCAAGGGAAAACGGGAAAGGGAGAAGACCAGAAAACGAGAAAACCAGAAAACCAGAAAGACAGCCACGAATCCACGCCAATATACACCAATAAAAGAACAATTTAACGCAAGGACGCAAAGACGCAGAGGAAGATCAAAGAAATCTGCGTTTATCAGCGTCCATAAATCCCACAGAATACAGGACAAACAAATACCCAAACCCCCTAAATCCCCCTTGTCAGGGGGACTTAAAAAACCTGCCGGCGGAACGACGCCTCCACCTGTGGGAGGGGCATCCTTGCCCCGACTTCGGAACGAGATAACGGGAAAGGGAGAAGGGAAGAATGGGAAGGACCGGACACTTCTTCTTACGTTTTACGCATTATTCTCCATTTGTCTGAATCGCCGATTAACACGGATTAAACGATTACAAGGTTTGATGTCCCATATAATCCGAAATATATTTTTGATGCCGACGACGCAACCGGAACATGATTCACATGTCGCCCCGCCGGGGCTTGGGGTATGGGGAAGCGGCGTTGCTATAAACATGCCGCCCCGCTGGGGCTAAAGACTCATTTTCCCGTTCTCGCGTCTTCCCCTTCCCTATATCCTTCGCGTCTTTGCGCCCTTGCGTTAAACATTCTTGTGCCTTACGTTTTACGTTTCGCACATTTACATAGGAGAAAAGATGAAAATTACCAAAGTGGAAACCATCCGTTCCGAAGACAGAAAATACTGCTGGATTCAGATCTATACGGATGCCGGATATGTTGGTCTTGGTGAGACCTACGATCGCGCGGATCCTGCGGAGGTAGTGATCCACGAATTTGCTCGCGGCCATCTGATCGGTCAGAATCCGGAAGATATTGAGAAGATTTGGAACAGGATGTATCGCAGCGCGTCCTTTCACGGACTGATGGGCGCCGAACTCCGTGCGATGAGCGGTATCGATATGGCACTATGGGACCTCTTGGGAAAAACGTTAGACCGTCCACTCTACCGGATCTTGGGCGGAGAAACCCGTTCCAAAGTGCCTGTCTATTTCAGCGGCATCTACGATGAGACGGAGACGAACCGAACGGCGTTTCAGGATTGGTCGAGGAGGTGTGTGGACGAAGGCTGGAAAGCGTGTAAAACCGCCCGTTTCTTCGGCGACTTTTACCCAAGTTATGGTAAGACAGATTTCGCTGACACAACCGGCTACATCAGTGCGACAGATGTATCAGAGGGCACCAAGCGATTTGAGTGGGTGCGAGATGCGGTTGGGGATGCGTTGGAGGTGGGGATAGATCTCCACGCCGCTTTCGATGTGCCCGGCGCGATCCGGATTGCGGAATCGGTGCGACACCTGAACCCTTACTTTATCGAGGAGCCGATCCACCCCCACAATTTCACAGCGTTAAAAGAGGTCCGGGAGAGCGGGGGTGTCCCCATCGCTGCCGGCGAGCGCATCTTCTCCCGATGGGGCTTCCAACAGATACTGGAACTGGGAGCGGCCGACGTTCTCAATCCAGATCTCGCTTGGACCGGCGGTATCTCAGAGGTCAAGAAGATCGCAAGCTACGCAGAGGTGCACTATATCCCGGTCGCGCCCCACAACTACGGACCGCTCAGCTGCATGGCGTTGACGCATCTGATGGCGGTCCTCCCGAATACCCGACACCTCGAATTCACCGCCTACCACTACCCGACATGGAATACCTACATCGACGAACCGATAACCGTTAAAGAGGGGATGTTGGATCTCTGCGACCGACCCGGCTTGGGCAGAGAACTCAGCGCGAAGATGCTGGCACTCCCCCGTACGACGATAGAGCCTTGACAAACACAACCCTGGCAGCCAAGATATTCATCCAGAGGTAGAAGTTACGCACTTCAGTTTGTAGTAGCGCAATTCATTACGCGTCTGGACGGGCGATAAATTGCCCTACTACAAACCTTTGTCCCTACTGTAATTTCCCGTTTCTTAATCCCGATTTATCGGGGATTGATCGGGCATCAAGGGGTATGTTCAGACGCCATGCCTATCGTAGGCGGGGCATCTTGCCCCGCATTGGCGATGAAGCATTGAATACAACGCCTCATTGTCCAACTGCGTAAGTCCTACAGAGGAAAAAAACAGCGGCTCATGTTAAGATTTATAGTGGATCTTAGAATTAATGGAGGGGTGTGCATCATTATTGTCTGAATCAGGATTTAAGGATTTTCAGGATAGAAACCGGAACGTGAACCGGGACTCTTTTAGGACGGGACAGGGTGCCTTTAGCCCCGGAGGGGCGGCATGTTTATAGAATACAGGACAACCAAACACCCAAAGCCCCAGAGGGGCGACATGTGCAGCCAAAGGGTAGACCCAATGAGCTACCCTAATGAATCAATGAACGCTTCAACAATGTGGGAAAGACACTCTCACTAAATAGCACCAAAGGTTTATATCAACAAGACTTACGCAAATTTAGCACACAGGGGTAGATTTTTGATTTTTAACCCCCTAAATCCCCCTTGTCAGGGGGACTTTGGAAAATCAGGGGGACTTATGAACGCGCTGCGTAAGTCCTCTGCAAGAAAAAACTCGGTTTCTTAACATGAGCCAATAAGGAGATAGGGACATAGTGCAGGCACCGAACAACATTTCCAGGGGCAAGCAGGAGCGTCGAGATTATCGACCCGGATCATACGACGATTCACCCGTCACCGAAGATCCAAAGTATCTCTCAGAACAACTCATCACATATATCGGCAACAAACGCGCACTTCTGAAACAGATTGGTAAAGCGGTGATGCGCGTCAAGCAACGGACCGGCAAGGGATACCTCCGTGTCTTCGACGCATTTAGCGGGTCCGGTATCGTTTCCCGTTATCTGAAAGCGCACGCTTCGTTTATAGTCAGCAACGATTTTGAGGACTACGCGGCTGTAATCTCACGCTGCTACCTTCGTAACAAAAGCTCAGTCGATCTCGATACGCTATCAGAAATTGTAGATGGACTAAACGCTCGCGTAGCTGACGAACCGCTTCCCAAGGGATTTATTGAAACGCTCTACGCCCCAAAGGATGAATCAAAAATCAGGAAGGACGATAGGGTCTTTTATACGACGACCAATGCCCGCCGTTTGGACAACTATCGTCGGATGATCGATACGGTTCCTTCCGATTTTCGCGACCTGCTGCTGGGTCCCCTGCTAAGCGCGGCATCCGTCCACTCAAATACCGCGGGGGTGTTCAAGGGATTCTATAAGGATCGCGCCACCGGCGTCGGTCAGTACGGCGGCACCGGATCGGACGCCCTAAAAAGGATCAAGGGCGAAATCACGCTTGAAATTCCGGTGTTGAGTCGGTTTGAGTGTGATTATCAGGTGCTGCAAGCTGATACCAATAAAGTTGCGAGCGGAATAAAGGGACTGGATTTGGCTTATATTGATCCGCCCTACAATCAACACCCCTACGGGTCCAACTACTTTATGCTCAACCTACTGGTCGGTTACAAACGACCGGATGACATAAGCCGCGTGTCCGGCATTCCATCGGACTGGAGGCGTTCAGGATATAATGTCCGAGCAAAGGCTTTACCGCTACTCGAAGAACTGCTGCACAACATCGACGCACGTTTTCTCCTAATCTCCTTTAACAATGAGGGGTTCATCGGTCCCGACGAAATACGTACTATGCTACAAAAGATAGGGGCCGTTGACGAGTTTAGCGTTCGCTACAATACGTTCCGCGGGTCAAGGAATCTTAGGAATCGGACGATTCATGTAACAGAGCAGATGTTTCTCGTAGAAAAGAAGCTAACATAACCTAAGTTGCTAGTTGTCAGACTCGCTCGGCTTGGATAGACATATCCAAGCCATCCTTATACGTATGCAGTGGATTTGTCAATCCACTGCGAGCGGTAATGGTCTCTATTCAGTGTCCATTCTTCCGTTCTAGGACATTTTTCATAAATAGCAACTTGCGTTAACATATATAACATAAAACTGGGAGTTGGGCAGGCACAAGACCTGCCCCTACATTGGATTGGTTCCTTGTAGGGGCAACCCTTGTGGTTGCCCTTGCTACTAATAAAGGAGAAAATCTATGAACAACACCCCTGATTACACCTCACGTGTTCCGCACTACACCTTTGCTGACACCCTCGAAGCGCAAGAGGAGCAGCTCAAAACCAACCCGCTGATGTTGCGGATGCTTGAGTCGCGGAAAGGGTACGCAGGCGATCCGCACCGTCCGATCTACCATTACGTGAATCCCGAAGCGATGCTCAACGATCCGAACGGACTCTGTTTCTGGCAGGGCAGATGGCATCTTTTCTATCAGGCATATCCGCCGGAAGATACCCGCCAGCATTGGGGACACGCGATCAGCGACGATCTCATCCATTGGCGAGACCTGCCCTACGCGATCTACCCCAACCCCGAAAGGTGCTGTTTCTCCGGTTCGAGTTATGTCGAAGAGGACCGCGTAATCGCGATGTATCACGGCACAGAGGTGGGCAACATGGTCGCTGTGTCGAGCGATCCGCTGCTGCTGAATTGGGAGAAGGTGACGGGCGAAGCGGTGATCCCGATGCGGAACCCGGACGGGTCAACCCCGCCCTACCGCGTTTTCGATCCGTGTATCTGGAAGAAGGACGGGGTGTACTATTCGCTTTCAGGTGGGACACTTCCGCACGGTCCCGGCGGCAAACGGATCCGCGCCAATTTCCTGCTCCGCTCACCGGATTTAGCGAATTGGGAGTATCTGCACCCGTTCCTTGAGGATGATCAGTACACCCTGGTGGGAGACGACGGCGCCTGTCCGTACTTCTGGCCCATCGGCGATCGGCATATCCTCCTGTTCTTCAGCCACATGAGCGGCGGTCAGTATCTGTTAGGCGACTACGACAAGGATCGCGATAAGTTCGTCGTAACGGCGGGCGCGAAGAACAACTTTGGTGCGGCGGCCCCCGCGGGTGTACACGCACCCTCCGCCACCCCCGACGGTGAGGGCGGACTCATCTGTATCTGGAACATGAACCCCGCGAAACCGACCGAAGGCTGGAATCAGATTATGACCCTGCCGCGCCGCTTAACGCTCGCTTCAAAAGACGAGTTGGCGATAGCGCCTGCCGGTGACATCGAATCGTTGCGCGGTGCACATCAGAGCGTTGGTGCGATGACGCTGCCCGCGAACCAAGAGATCACCCTCCAGAACGTCGAAGGGAATGCGATGGAGATTGTCGCAGAGATCGACCCGAAAAGTGCGCCGATGGTCGAGATGAATGTCCTCCGTTCGCCGCAGAAGGAGGAGTTCACCCGTATTGCGCTCTTCCGGGAACGAGGTTTCAGGGACCCGGATCTCGAACGGGAGGGACGGGACAGCCTGATAACGATCGATTCATCGTATTCGTCTACTGCGCCGGATGTGCTGTCACGCGCCCCTGAAACTGGCGCTGTGTTCATCGCACCTGACGAGACGCTCAACCTGCGTGTGTTTATCGATAAGAGTGTGGTCGAGGTGTTCGTCAACGGGAAGCAGTGTGTCGCGATGCGTGTCTATCCTGATCGCAAGGACAGCATCGGTGTGTCGCTGCGGTCCCAAGGTCAAGATAGCGAACTCAGATCACTCGACGCATGGCAGATGGAGAATATTTATGAAGCGTGATGCGTGATACGTGAAGAATAATGCGTAATAAATCCACCGCAGAGACGCGGAGAGCGCGGAGGAGGAAGCGAGGAAGCGAGGAAGCGAGGAAGCGGGAAGACGAGAGGACGGGAATGCAGAATCCGTAGGGGGTGGGTCACCCAACCCCAGCGGGCGAGGGAACCTCGCCCCTACGATTGCGGACTCAACTGACTCACCTTTGCTTTTCGCTCCAGCGGAGTGATATGTTTATAGCTGGACGACACGTCCAAACCTCGCACTCCGGCGGAGTGCTATGTGTACGGAAATCAGTCAAACAATGAACCAATTCAGCCCCGGAGGGGCGGATAAATACAAAAGCAAACCCCCTAAATCCCTCTTTCGCTCACGGTGGATTGACAAATCCACCGGCTTATCTCAAAAGGGAGGTCCTTCATGGAAAATGTATTCGCTTGTGTCGGCGGTTACGGCCGTTATGAGCATATCATGTACGAGCATTTATCAAGTATCGGGGTGAACCACCTACAGATCCCAGCCCCATCGCCCTCAGAGGTTGAAGGGGTGAGAGCGGAGTTAGACGAGAACGGTTTTGCAGCGGTGGCATTGACAGCGAAGTACCAAGACGAGGACACCGCCGCGACAGATGCGGCGACATCGGATTGGACGGACGCTTTCGAGGCAGCCGTCCACATGGGTGTCTCCATCGTGCATAGCGCAGTTAAAGCGCACCCCGGGGCGGAATCGGATGTCTACCATTGGCTCGCAAAGATGGGGGACGCAGCCGCTACGCGCGGTCTCACACTGGTCCTTGAAACCCATCCGACCCTACTCCACAACGGCGAGGTCTGCTTAGAACTGATACGTGCGGTGGATCATCCAGCCGTCCGGATCAACTTCGATACGGGCAACATCTCTTTCTACACCGACGGCGGCGATGCCGTGGTGGAGCTTGAAAAGATCGCCCCCTACGTCGCCTGCACCCACATGAAAGACCATGATGGGATATTCGATGCGTGGCACTTTAAGACGCTCGGCGAGGGGATCGTGGATTTTGCGGAGATATTGCGAATCCTCAAATCGGTTGATTACATGGGGCCGTATATCCTCCAACCGGAGGGTGTCCGCGGCGAAGAGTTGACTGAAGCACAAACCAAAGAGGCGATAGAAAGGTCGTTTGAACACCTGCATCAACTCGGTTATGGAGATTAAGCGATGGGGGATCAATGGGAGCGATTAAAGGGCAAAACCTACCCGAACAGATTGGCTGAACAACTCACCGCGCTTGAAACAGATGAGACGTTGGCTTCATACAGAGAGCAGAGAGCACGGATGGCGACAGACCCGTATCGTCCGATCTATCACATGTCCTCTCTATCAAGCCTCGGAGATCCGAACGGGCTGTGCCAATGGCAGGGGCGCTATCACCTGTTCTACCAATTCGGTCCCGAAGGGAGCGACCGGTGCCACTGGGGGCATTGCTACGCCGACGACTTGGTGCATTGGCGGGATCTACCGCCTGCGCTCTACCCGGACACCGAGCGCCACTGTTTCAGCGGTCAGACGCTTGTGGAAGATGAGAGGGTTATCGCCATCTACCACGGCAAGGAGTCGGGGAATAGTATCGCCACCGCAACGGATCCGCTGCTATTGAACTGGGACAAGCATCCAGACAATCCGGTTATCCCCAACCCTAAGACAGACGCATACGAGCGTCCCTACAATGTCTTCGACCCATGTATATGGAAAGAGGAAGATGGGTATTATTCGATTTCTGGAACATCCATTGACGGCTACATCCGGGAACGGCGCCGCTCTGCCTCCCATCTCTTCTATTCAAAGGATCTGTCTGACTGGAGATATCTGCACCCGCTGCTGATCGACGATGTTTTCTGTGATCTTGGTGAAGATGGTGCGGTGCCAAACTTCCTGCCTATCGGTTACGGTAAGCACATCCTGCTGCTTTTTAGCCACAAACGGGCGGCACGCTATTATATCGGTGAATATGATCGGGGGACACACCGATTCACGCCAGAGTATCACGGCAGAATTAATCACGGTCCCTTTGGCGGCGGCCATGTCGCCTGTCCGTCCGCAACGATAGATAGCGGCGGACGTTGCATCACCATCCTCAACTGCGCGGACGGCAGGCAGGGCCCACAATCCGAGTGGGGACGGTGTATGACGCTGCCCTGGCAACTCTCCTTAAAGGAAGACACCATGTTGGGGATAGAACCGGTCGATGAGGTGAAGTCCCTTCGTTATCATCACGACGGTTTCGCGGGTATCGCGTTATCAGCAAACGAGGAACGCGTCTTAGATAGGGTGGGCGGCAAAGCCATCGAAATCGACCTCACCGTAGAGATGGGAACTGCGCGGGAGGTTGGTCTGTACGTGCTCCGCTCACCAGATGGATGTGAGCGAACGAAAATTTCAATCTACAACCACGGACACCCAAAGACCAACGATAGCTTACAGATCGACACCTCCGGCGCTTCTTTGAGGACTGACCTCGTCGGCAAACCGCCGGAGACTGCTCCGTTCTACGTGGGGACGGATCGACGGATACGGCTGCGCGTCTTCATCGACCGCAGCCTCATCGAAGTGTTCGCGGATAACGGGGAGTGCAAGGCAGAATGGGCGTTCCCGCGGAAAGGGATCGACAAAATCTTCCCGCTGTTCTCCAGACAGTGTGCCGTTGCACGCGCTTACCCGGAGCGAGAAGACAGCAACGGCATCTCTCTGTTCTCAATCGGGGGCGAAGCGCGGGTTGTGTCGCTGGATGTGTGGCAGATGCGGTCAATCTGGCACGAGTTGAAGTACCGGGAAGGGGCGTAGGGGCGAGTATGTTACCAGTATGCTAGGGAATATGGGAGAGGCTCATTTCGTTTTTGCACACATACCACAGAAAACTATTATGGTAGATTTTAGAATTACTTGGACACTGCCAATCGGCGAGGTGAGCAAACCTCGACTACTGGGGTTAGAAAAATCTGGGCTATGACCCGGTAGGTGCGGTTTCTAACCGCACTGAAACGGCGCAGTTGGAAACAGCGCATACCATACACGAGGAGCGAAAGTGTCTATCTGTTTTTAGGATTTACTATACTTAGGCACTTCCAACCCACAGCCAACCCCCTAAATCCCTAACCCCCCTAGCCCCCCTTGTCAGGGGGGAATGAGGGGAAAGAAAACGGGGAGAACATTCTCTAACCCCCCTAGCCCCTCTTGTCAGGGGGGAATGAGGGAAAGAAAACGGGGAGAACATTCTCTACCCCCCCTAGCTCCCCTTGTCAGGGGGGAGTTGTAGGGAACTTCACCAAGGATTACACAAGGTTTGACGGGGTTACTTTATCCCCCTTATGATTAGATCTTATTCACAACTCAAGGCACCCCTACCCAATCGGGTGGAAGGAGAGCGTAATATGCCAAGAAGTCATCGCCCCTCAATCCGCGGGAAACGGTACGTCGTTTCATCGGTGCACTATCTCGCAACAATGGGCGGCGTGCGTATCCTCGAAAGTGGCGGTAACGCCGCCGATGCCGGCGTCGCCGTCGGTATCTGTATCAATGTACTTCAACCGGGATTCACCCATTTCGGCGGCGTTGCGCCGATTATCTACTGTCCGGGGTCGGGGGCACCGGTTGAAACCATCAGCGGATTGGGACGCTGGCCCCGTGGGGCGAGCATCGACTACTTCCGCAAATATCACGACGGCGATCTGCCTCCCGGAATCTTGCGGACCGTTACACCCGCATCGCCCGATGCGTGGCTGACCGCGTTGGCACGATTCGGCACCATGACCTTTGAAGAGGTGATCCAACCCGCATTAGACCTCGTCGAAAACGGCCATCCCGTCGATGATCAGTTCCACGCATTTGCGAGTAGTGAGTTGGGCGGTGAACCGTCGGCCCATGCGGTCTTCAATCCCGGCGGACATATTCCACAGGTCGGCGAGATCTTTTTCCAGAAGGATTTGGGGAACACGTTCAAGCGGATGATCGACGCCGAGCGAGGAGCGAGCGGCAACCGGGAGGCACGAATAAAAGCTGCCCGCGATCTGATCTATAAGGGTGAAATTGCCCACGAGATCGCTGATTTCCACGCCCAAGAAGGGGGACTGCTGACCTACGAGGATCTCGCTGCATTTTCCGTTCGGGTGGAACCGCCGACGCACATCACCTACAAAGGCTACGATGTCTATACCTGCGGCCCGTGGTGTCAGGGACCGACGCTCAACATGGCGTTAAAGATTCTGGAAGGGGTTGACCTACAGGGGATGGGACATCAGTCTGCGGACTATCTCCACACAGTGATTGAGTCGCTGAAATTGGCGTTTGCGGATCGGGAGGCGTATTTCGGTGACCCCGATTTTGTGCAGGTCCCGATGGACGGCTTGCTGAATGCGCAATATGCTGCCGAAAGACGGGACGTTATCGACCCGCAGCGCGCCGCCCCCGACATGCCGTCGCCCGGCGATCCGTGGCGATACCAGCCGGAACCGCGTGGCGAGAACGGTCCCTTCCCGACCCTGGACCCGAATCGTCCGCAACCGGAGCGGATATCGCAGTGGGAGAGCGATACCAGTTACCTCTGCGTGGTCGATGAGAGTGGAAACGCCTTCTCCGCGACCCCTTCGGATGTGGTTGGTTGGTCGCCAGTCGTTCCGGGATTGGGCTTCCCTGTCTCAGGACGGGGGACGCAGACGTGGCTCGATCCGGCGCATCCCTCTTGTCTGCAGCCGTGGAAGCGTCCGCGCCTCACGCCGAACCCAGCGTTGGCGCTCAAGGATGGAAAGCCGTTCATGCCGTTCGGCTGTCCCGGCGGGGACGCACAGGTACAGGGAATGCTGCAGGTGTTCCTCAATATCACCGAGTTCGGAATGGAGCCGCAAGAGGCGATCGAGGCGCCCCGTGTCATCAGTCACAGCTTCCCGAACTCGTTCTGGCCCCATGGGTCACTGCCCAGCGAGGTGGTGGTCGAAGCTCGTATCGACCCGCAGGTCCGCGAGGCTTTGCGGGAGCGTGGGCATCACCTCCACGACGGCGACGATTGGAGCGCAGGGGTCAGCCGTGTGTGCGCGATCACGGTCGATCATGAGACAGGTACACGGCTCGGCGGCGCAGATCCACGCTCTACGTCGTATGCAATCGGTTGGTAAATGGACCTACCAAAAATCTATTTTTAATAACCTAAGCTGCTAGTCGTCAAACCCGCTCGGCTTGGATAGACATATCCAAGCCCGATTTGCAGCGGCGTAGTGGATTTGTCAATCCACTACGAGCAGGGGCATTAACAATTATCTGACAATCTACTAGTCGTCAAACCCGCTCGGCTTGGATAGACATATCCAAGCCGTACTCGCGCATGTGCAGTGGATTTGTCAATCCACTGCGAGCGGTGGTCAAGTTCCATTCTCCCGGTTTGCGATGTTTTCTAATAAGTGGCACGTTACGTTACAATGAGAGAGGAGAAATTGTATGCCTTTGACCTTTGATATATCGTTGGCGGAGTTGGAAACCTATCAGGGCATAAATCCGCGTCCCGATGATTTTGATTCTTTTTGGGAGGACGCGCTTGCGGAGATGCAGGAAGTTGATCCCGAAATTGAGATAGTGCCAGCGAGTTTCCAGACCCCCTTCGCCGACTGTTCGGATCTCTATTTCACCGGTGTCGGCGGTGCGCGGGTTCACGCTATGCTGATTCGCCCGAATAACGCGCCCGACCCGCACCCGGCGGTGCTGATGTTCCACGGCTACTCCGGCGATGCCGGCGATTGGACGAGCAAATTGGGTTACGCCGCGCTCGGTCACACCGTCGCCGCACTCGATTGTCGTGGGCAGGGCGGTTCGTCGGAAGATAGGGGCGGTGTAACAGGGTGGACGTTGCGCGGCCATATTATCCGTGGACTTGACGATGCGCCGGAAAAATTGCTCTACCGCCAAATCTTTTTGGATACAGCGCAGCTCGCAAAAATTGTGATGGAGATGCCGGATGTGGACGAAAATCGGGTCGGCGCGACCGGCAGGAGCCAAGGCGGTGGATTGACGCTCGCCTGCGCCTCACTGGAACCGCGTATCAAACGCGCAGCGCCTGTGTTCCCGTTCCTCTGCGATTACCAACGGGTGTGGGAGATGGATCAGGCGAAAGATGCCTACGCCGAATTGGCGGAATACTTCCGTAAGTTTGATCCGCTCCACGAGCGCGAAAGGGCGATATTTGAGAAACTCGGCTATATCGACGTGCAGTACCTCTGTCCACGGATCCGTGGTGAGGTCTTTATGGGGGTAGGGCTGATGGACACGATCTGTCCGCCTTCGACGCAATTTGCGGCTTATAACAAGATAACGTCGGAGAAGTCGTTAGCGGTTTTTCCTGACTTCGCGCACGAAGACCTGCCGGGACATGGAGACCAGATCTTTCAGTTTATGAGCGGGCTTTAGCCCCTATTCCCCCTAACTTAGATTATCAAATGATGAAAATACGAACCCTTCAAACCGCTCTGTGGACGCTGTTTTTCTGCCTAACCTCTGTCGCGGGGTACGCCGAAGAAGATAATTTTTTTATTCGGTTGGACCAAGACATATTCGATGCGATCTATGATGAACCGCCCCGAAGTGAGCCGCTCGGCACCGCTATGGAGTTGGGCACCTACCTCGGCGATGGCAGGACGATGCTGGGGGTTTCCCTGCTCCTGATGGCTTACGGCGGCGATACGCACCGTGACACGGGCAGGCTGCTGACCTCCACTTTCATCAGCACAGGTGTAATCGTTTGGGGGATGAAAGAGATCATCGGACGTAAGCGCCCCTTGGACGATGCCAGTAATCCGGCGTTTCCGTCGGGGCACACCGCCTACGCTTTCGCCGGTGCGACACTGCTCGGAAATCGGTATCCTAAGCTTCGTATTCCGTTATACATCGGCGCGGGATTGGTGGGGGTCACGCGGATCTATCTGGGCAGGCACTACGCGTCTGATGTGATTGCCGGCGCAGCGGTCGGCACACTCACCGGCGCGCTCGTCTCACGGCATCGGGGGACGTTGTTGGCGTGGCGGTTTTGAAGCGACAATTCACGCCACGTCTTCTTCGGTGAGTTCGGGTTCGGTGGGCTTGTCGGCGCAGGAGAGCGGGGATAGGAAAAGGAGGGTGAGTAGAGGGCTGAGGATTCGATTCTTGGAAAGCATTGTTTTTCTGGTGGCAATGCCCATCCGTTTTCAGTGGCAATATCAGCAAGAATTTTAGGCTCGCTATATTACGCAAGTTGCTAGTTGTCCGGTCTGCTCCGCTTGGATAGGCATATCCAAGCCATCTTTGTAAACATGCAGTGGATTTGGCAATCCACTGCGAGCAGTGATGGGGTGAATTTAGCGTTTATTCGCTCGATTTGAATCGTTTCCTTATAACTGGCAACTTAGGTTATATTAGTTGGCTTATATGATCAATTATTGCATTTAGATCTTTCTCAAGTATTACCTGTACTTCAGGAAAATAATCTTCCCAACTATCATAACGAGCGTGCTCGCTTGCAGTGTGCATGTACTCAAAGTGTCTGTAGATTGGTCTGAGAGATGGATTGCTACGAACAGGGTTTTTACGTTTTTCGTGACCTGTGGGCTGCTGATGCCCTACAGAAATAAGATATGCGTCAACCCAGTGCAATGCTTGGTAGAAAGCAATGATAACAATCCAATCTGCGTGTTCCTTCAGACTCACTTTTTGCAGGGCAAGTTGAGCAGCTTTAGCTTTATCGCGCTTTTCGCAGTGTTCATCGAAATCTGGCGCCGGGAATGTTAGCATTCTTAACCACCATTGATAAGATCCGAATATTCGTCTAGAGGCAACTGTCCAGCAGTGCGAATGCTAACATATTGAAATCCAAAGTCCCAATGCGGATAGAGATCATCTAGTTCACAGGCAAGATCAGACAGTTGGAACGAGTGGTCGCGGCGAATATGGTCAACTACAACGACAAATTCAATGTTCTTCCCGTGTTGCTTGTAGAGAAGTGCTTCTGCTTCTAATGTTTGGCTAACTTTGTCGGCATACCAATCTTTGATTTCTTCAACCTCGTCTTGAACACTTGTCTGTGGGCGAGCTTCAAACAAAGTACGAACAAGGGTACGAAGGCGTGCTTGAATTTCTGGTGTGTGGCTGCGGGTCATTACTAAAGAAGCTGATCGTACCGCGCCGTACAGAACAGAACCCTGGGGATCAGCAACTATGTTCTCCACATCAAGTTCATCCCATTGTTTGTATCCGCGGACGGCAGGGCTACCAATCAACGCTCCGGCAGGTTCGGCAACGGTTGAATAATTAATGATGATGTGCCTGGGTGCTGCGGCACCCCAAGGCCGCTTAAACGCCGTGTCGCCTGACTTATCAAACAACAGTTGATTACCAGTGGTAGTCCAACCGAAGATTAAGTCTTTATCATGATGCTCAAAAACTGGATTTATGGATCTTGGAGTCGGCATTTTTAATTTCCTAACAATTTTGTTATCGTATCACGTGCATTTTCTTTAATATCAGTAAACTAGGAGATTTTTTGACTTAGTTGCTGAGAATCGGTAATGTCTGAGTGATAGTTGAAATCAGCAGCAATATGGTCATCTGGCTCTGAGATTACCATTAGAAAAACATTAAATGCCTGGTATTCGTAGTATATGAATCCACCAATCCCATATGTCTTGTCAGGAATCGCTCTGTCGAATTTTTTTGGGTTTGCTACGAGGGTTTTCTTTAGAAGATCAGCATCTGTCGATAGAACTTGCCAATTATAATTAAGTCCTACTGCGTTATATGATAGTTTTGGAAGTGTTTCAATGTATTGGTTCGCTATAATTTGTAGGTTGTTAAGCACTTCTGTATTAGAGTTTTTCGCTGCAATTTTTAATTGTTGTGCTACTAGATTTATAGAGTAATTTTCGGTTTCAACGAATAACCGGCCTTGGCGATATACAAACTCGATAGGTTCCTCTTTGAGGATACTGTTTTGTTCCAGCCATTCTTGAGTAACAATATCAGGTTCATGGTCTGATGCAGCTAAGATGATGCTAGCTTGGTTTAGTGTCGGCTCCATAGTGTTCTCCTTGGATGCGAAAAAGCACAATTGCCCTCTTCAAAAGGCGATTGAGGCTGTATTATACCAGTATTCTGCAAAAATCGGTAAACTATTTTTCCAAAAATGAAAATACGTCGTGATGCATCGCAAGAACCATGATGGGACAGTCAAGACCAAGGTGCCTATTCGCACAATCAGAAACGCTTACCAATAGCGTTGAGATTACTCTGTCTGAGGCGATAAGCAGACAGCACGTCAGAATCTGCTACGACTGACGACCTTGTGGAGGGAAAGCACGAAGGGCAGCCCCTTCCATGTACTTGCTGCTGACCCAGATCCGAGTGCTAAGACAACAAACGAGTTGGTAGAACTAAGAGCAGTCGAATAACTTTGCAGATGGCCTATTCAGCGGGCAGTGGTAGGATTGCAACTATTGGAGCGTCTTAATTTGCATAACAGCTACGGCATAGCAACTTGGGTCATCTCAATCTTCCGGTGGGGTTGCGGGAATCGCTTGATTCAGGCGTGAATGGTGCATGACCCAGTAGATAGCTGCGACAAACACGCCCCCGACGAGTGCCCCCAAAAACCAAATCATGGGACCCACGAAAATCGGTTTTCTATCAGCGGGCAAATTGGTCGCGTCCCGAAACACTGCTATCGCAAAGGTAATATGCACAATGAGCGCAATAACAGACACACAGATAGCAATCGCACCGACAGGCAGGCTCCATAACCCTCCCGTCACGTTCACTGTAAAAGTTTCCATCATATCCATTTCTATCTTCCTCCTTCTACTCTGTCCGCAGGCGCGGATCTAACGCATCGCGCACCGCATCCCCGAACAGATTTGCCGGTAGCACCAACCCAAACATAAAGGTAAACGCGGCGATAAGATTCCACCAGACCACTGGATCGCGGGCTAACTCCAAGCGGGCGGTGTTGATCATGTTGCCCCAACTGCCCGTCGTCGGATCCACGCCGATCTGGAGATAGGTCAGCAGCGCTTCAAAGAAAACCAGTCCGCTGAAACGTAGGACCGCAGAGATAAGAACGATGTGCATAACGTTTGGGACGATATGTTTGAGGATGATCTTCCACCGGCTTGTGCCGAAGGCTTCTGCGGCTTGGATATATTCTAACTCGCGCAGCTTGAGGGTCTCGCCGCGCAGCAGCCGACACAGCCCGGTCCAGCTGCTGATACCCAAGATGAGACAGAGGTTAGACAGACCGTGCCCGAACAGGAGCATGAACGCAGCGATCAGCAGGATGCTCGGAATGGAAGCGAGGGTGGAGTAGATATATTGAACGGCGTCATCGACCCGTCCCCCGAAATAGCCGGCGAGTACGCCGAAGCAGAGCGCGAACGGGATCGCAGTCAGCGTTGTGAACCCACCGATGATCAGTGCCGTCCGAATCCCTTTCAAGGCGCGGTAGAAGACATCGGTGCCAACCTTGTCTGTCCCAAAGAGGTGTGAACGTGGGTGTTGTAGCGGCGGATATTCGCGGGTGACCCGTCCATCCGGTTGCCGGATCGTGCTTTTGGTGTAAAGGTGGGTTGCGAGGGGTGCGGAGTAGGTTTTTTCGGCGTTCTCACGTAACGGCGTACAGATCCGATCGAGCAGGCTCCACCTTCGCGGGGAGTAGATGAGTTGACTCGATTCGTTGCGGGTCAGTTTCCCGTCCGGGTTAATCACCGGATCAGCCCAACGGATGCTATCAAGCAGTCCAACCAACAGGTAGACCGACAGGATACCAAAGGAGAGTATCGCCAGCCGACGTCCACGGACCTGACGCGCAGCGTTCCGCCAATACTCCTGACGTGCTGCGTATCGGATGAGGAGGATCGCCGCTGCAATCATCGCAAGGAGGAGCAGGTTACGGTAGGCACCGGAACGCCAGATCCATGCAATACGATCGCCAAAATGGATGGCGCCCACAGTCTGATCCATTCCGATGAGAAAGATGGACATCGTAACTAACCTTTCTCATATTACGCACTTGGCATCGGTTGGGGAAGGGTGTCGTGTGGGTGAACGATTGCGTGACGCTCGTGCAATTGCGTCAAATGACGGAGCCGTTCCGGATTCGCGGTCTCCAGCATCAGATCGGTGTACATACCGCCGATTTTGAACCCGTGCGCCACAGGGCAATGATGGCGGAGGTACTGATCCACACGCGCAATCCCTTCCTCGGTTACCCCCTGCTTAATCAGATTCATCGTGAACATACGCCGGCGTTTGCTGCCACCGAAGGCAGCGTGGAGCGTATCGTGATAGAAGATTGCCAGATCGCCGGGGTTCGTTTCTAAGGCGACATTACCCGGCACTTCGAAGGGCGGGATGCCCCACAGCTCTTCCGAATCCCGCGGTGCCATATTCCCCGTCCGCCAAAAGGAGTCGGGCCGATGGCTGCCCGGCATAACACGCAGACAACCGGTATCTCGGGTTAGCGGGTCGAGATAGTATGCAATTTTGATGGCGAACAGTTCTGGGTATCCGCCGTCGGCGTGCCAGCCGGTATCCCCGCTGTAGTAGTTGCCATCGCCGGAAGCGTAGTTAAAGTCGTCCCCCAAGATATCGGAGGCGATACCGACGACGCGCGGGTCATCGAGCAGCGTACAGAGCTTTTCGCTGTGATCGATTGTCGGCACAATCATGGTCCGTTGCGAACCGTCATGTGCATCGCCTTTCCCGTAAGTATCAAGGACGTGCTCAAACTCTTCGGTAATCCAAGCGACCTCGTCCGGGTTGAAAAGCTGCGGAACATGGATGAATCCAAAGGTGTGGAAAAAGTTGAGTTGTTTTTCTGTAAGGTGCATGGGAATACCCCTCTCTATAGGTACAAATTAGTGAAGGCTCAAAGCTAAGAGAAACCGAGTTTTTATCGCACGGCTTTTAACATTAACCTAAGTTGCTAGTTGCTAAACCTGCTCGGCTTGGATAGACATATCCAAGTCTCGGACTCTCCCCGATAAATCGGGACAGGCGGAACGGAGCCATCTTTGCGCGTGTGCAGTGGATTTGTCAATCCACTGCGAGCCACGAGTCGCTCAATTCAGTTCCCATTTTCCCGTTTCGTGACATTTCATATCACTAGCAACTCGCGTAACATTAGTAGATCTTAGAATTACTGAAACACTCCAAACTGAACCACATTGCCCCCAGGCCCGGTAGGTGCGGTTAGAAACCGCACCGCATCGGCGCAGTTGAAAACAACGCCTACCATACTTATGAAACCGATGCGTAAGTCCTAATGAGCATTATTTTTTGAGTGCCGCTTTTCGCCTGGCTGCCTCGCCCCGTTCACCGATATGCAGCGTGTCATACGCCTGTTGCGAGGTCTTGAAATGCCCCAACCCCTCATGACCGTGCCAGTCCTCCTGTGTCATGATCGGATTCCTGAGACCCGTTTCCGCCTCACGTTTCGCAATCCATTTCTGCATCCGTGTTTCGAGGCTCGCAACGATATCGGGATGCGTTTCAGCGAGATTGTTGTTTTCGGCGGGATCTTCGATGAGATTGTACAGTTCGACCGGCGGCTTGAAATGGAAATCCGGCTCTAAGGCGATAATCAGCTTCCATTCCGGTGTGCGCCAACCGTGCTTCCGCATCCAGGTGCATTCTGTGATATAAATTTCGCTTTCGTAGGAGGGGATCTCGCCCCTGACCAACCGCATCAAGCTCTTACCATCGAACGCGATACCTGTTTCGATCCCCGCTAATTCAAGGATAGTTGGCACCAGCGCTTTATGCTGATTAAAGCCGCTGACCCGTTTTCCAGCAGGTACTTTGCCGGGATAGCGGATAATCAACGGCACATGCAGGGTGACATCATAGATACCATGGTGGTCAAACCAGCATTCATGGTCGTAGAGCGTCTCACCGTGATCCCCATTGACGATGACGATGGTTTCATCGAAGATCCCGTGCGCCTTCAAGGCGTTAAATATGGTCTGGATGCAAGCGTCCATATAGGCAATCGCACCGTCATATTGGGCGATAATATAATCCTTGTCCGTAACACCGGGCGGTATCCACCTCGCAAAGTAGTCGCAGAACGGCTTGAAATCCATTACCGGCTCCATCGACCTGTTCGACGGATCATACTCGTCGCCGTGATAGAACATCCGCTCGTAGGGAGGTGGTGGGAGATACGGGGAATGCGGGTCCATGTGCCGCAAGAAGAGGAGGAAAGGGTTCGCCCCTTCCACGAGGCGGTCGAGTTCAGGGATAGTAACCTCGTTGAGATTCTGTGCTTTCGGACTGGGACCTTCGTCCCAACTTCCCCACCCTGAATAGTTCAGATAGTTATCGAATCCGCGCGAACTGGGATTTCCGCTGAAACCGACACAGGTTGTCTCATAGCCGACCTCTCGAAGGATTTCGGGCAGGGTTTTGACCTCCGGTCTGAGCGGTCCCTTGTGCCGGAGTGCGACCACCTGTGTCCCGAAAACATCCATACCTGTGAGCATTGACGCATAGGCACTGGTGGTCGGGACATGCGCGCTGTAGGTGCGTTCAAAGAGCGTCCCGTCCTGAGCGAACCGATCGATGTGCGGCGTTGTGAACCGGTGGTAGCCGTAGCAACTCATGTGGGTTGCGAGGAGGGAATCGATTCCCATCAATACGATATTTGGATATTTTGCCATAAGCGTCCCCGGTGCGGTCAATCAGCTCTCTACGGTTCAAACTGAAGGTCAATCTCTCAACCTTCGACCGCCTCATCCAAAGCCCGGATGTAGCCAATCGTCCAAGCGAGTCCGGCGGCGGAATCACCGGCGATGGAGGGATAGTGTTCGGGATAGATCTGACCCTGATAGTTGATCTGCTTGAGTGCACGGATCGAACCGACCATATCGACTTCACCCGTACCGAAGGCAACTTCGAGGTAGCCGATATCTGCCAGCCGTTTTTCAACCTCCGGTGAGATGTCCCCCTCAACTTGGGTCACAACGTCGCGGATATGGAACATAAAGATCTGATCGCGGTAGTTCAGGATGTCTTTCACCAGATCATCGCCTGCCATCTGGGATTTCCCTTGGCAGTATGTAACGCCACTCGCGGGGCTATCCACCTCGTTTAGGAGGCGCGACATCGTTTCGTAGTTCCAGAGCAGGCGGTCCGGCACATGGAAATGGTGGGTCGAGAGTCGGACACCCGCAGCTTCGGCGACATCGGTAAGCTGGTTATAAACTTCGATCAAACCGCCCCAGAGCCCCTCTCTCTCGTCGTCAGAGCTTAAGGGATCCACGTTGAGATAGAGGTGAACGTAGGGGATGCCAGCGGCACCCATATTTTCGATGAGTCGGCTGAAGGTCCCCACCTCCTCCTTTTGGATGTCAGGGTTGGAGAAGGCGGCTTGACGAATACGTTCGGGCGTGAGTGCAGCGAGGGTGATGCCCGCAGCGGCGTATTTATCGACGAGCTCCTGCAGCGCCTCGGCTGAGGGGATACCGGCGGAACCTTCACCGCCAATTCCAGCGGCACTCAAGACGATGTGGTGGACATCGGTATCGTGACAAAAAGCGATGTTGCGGTCATGATCCGTTCCGTAAGGCGCGAAAATACCGATAGCTAACATAACAGATAACCTCCGTTTGGTTGAAGTCGCAGTGGGGCGATAAGGGGGCCGAAATACCGCAATCAATAGTCATATAAGGTCAAGGCGCTATTCTATCACCAAAAGGGGTTCGTGCCAAGAGAAATTTAGATGATTGTGTTATCTCACAGAAGATGATATAATGTCGGTCATCTATCCGATACGGTAAGGAGGGATTTCTACTATGAGTCAGGAAAAAGTTTTCCAAGTCGGTGGGGTTGAACTCCACGTTGATAACCGGGCCATAACCGGCGACGGCGGTCCCGCTGTCCGCGTCTACGGCGACGTCGATGGTGAAGCGGTGCAACTGCTTCGGTTCGACTGCTTCCGAAAGGACCCACACTACCACTACGATCCATCCGGCAGAAACGAGCAACACCACCTCGATACAGCGACCGTCCCCGATTCGATTGGGTGGACGATGGAACAGCTCGGCAACAACCTCGTCGAGATGATCCGCACTGCCAACTACGATGGGGTCGCTGCAGGGGTCGATCAGGCGGCAGTCAAAGCGGTGCTGCCAGAGGTTGAATCCATCATGCGGGGTTAAGGAATCGCTCAGTAGGTCGATTTTCCAAAATCGACGTTTGGTGTCGAGATGTGAATCTCGACCTACAATTTATGGTAGATCTTACAATGACTTAGACATTCCCACTACACAGCCAACCCCCTAAATCCGCCCCTGATAAATCCCCCGATAGGATCGGGGCAGGCCCGATGAATCTCCGATGAATCGGGACAGGCGGGATGTACCACTTGTCAGGGGGACTTTGAAAACCTCTCGGTCGATTTTCCAAAATCGACGTAATGTCGACACGCCCTAGTTGCCCGTTCTGCCGTTCTGCAGATGCAATTTCTCTCTCTGCTCCGCTGTCACCCGATCCGCGTCCGCATCCGTGTAGACCACATGCGGCGTGATGAATACCATCAACTCCGTCTTTTCAACCCGCGTGTCCCTTCGCTGAAACAGCTTGCCCAATAGCGGAATATCTCCCAACACCGGTATTTTGTGGACGGTCTCTGTCTTGTCGTCCTTAATCATCCCGCCGATCACCATCGTCTGCTTGTCCTTGATCGTTACGAACGCCGACGCCTCGCGTGTGGAGATGATCGGGGCATCGAACAGCGTAAATTCAACCAGGCTGTTAATCTGTTGGTTCACATCGAGAGAAACCGTTCCGGATCGATTGATCCGTGGCGTGACGGTCAGGATGACACCGACATCCCGAAAGTCTGTGCTGGTTAGGATGCCACCGGTCGCTGTCTCCTGCGTACTGACAAGGAACGGCACCGCTTGACCGACGTTGATAACCGCTTCCTGATTGTTTTTAGTCATGATCCGCGGTGTAGAGAGGATATTAACCTTCGTGTCCTTCGTCAGGGCGTGAAGCATTGTGTCCAATTTGCTGGAGAGGATGCCGTATTTCAGACCGAAGATCTCATCGGTCAGTCCAAAATTGGTCGTTCCCTCCTGCTGATAGGTTTTATCGTCGCGGGTTGTCCCCTGCTCCCACATCCATTCGACCCCGAACGCACTATCATCATCGAGCGTCACCTCAATAATCTGTGCCTCAATAAGAACTTGGGGGAGTAACACATCGAGCTGTTTGACCAGTTTTTCAACGGCAGGGAAATTTCGGACAAATGTGGTAATCAGCAGGGCGTTTGTCTCCTCATCGGCGACGATTTTCACATTGCCTGTGAGTCCACGTGCGGCATCCGCAGTCTGTGCAGTGGAACCTAATGCACCGGCAGCTGACCTTCCGCCACCAAAGCCACCGCCAAATCCGCCGCCAAACCCACCAAATCCGCCGCCAACGAAGCTCGTGCGATTCGCTGCTTGACGCTCAAAGAGTTCGGTGGAGAGGAGTTCGTTGAGCACTCCTGAAACATTTGCTGCATCCGCGTATTCAAGGGTAAAAATCCGGGTATCCTCGGCAAAGTCCGCGATATCCCTGTCGAGCTGTTCTATAAGCTTGCCGACAGCGTCCATCTGCTCTGCGGTCGTTGTTACCATCACAGAATTGGTTCGCGCATCCGGCACTGCAACCAATTCTGGCAGACCGAGGACGCCTGCTCCGCTCTGCTCACTGGCTCTCTGCTGCTCCTCAAAAAAACGTCTACCTCTGCCGCCGCCAAATCCGCCTCCTAACCCAGTGTTAAAGACATTGCGCGCGGCACTCGAAAAGGCTTGGTTGAGTTCATTGGCAATCTCCGTCGCATCGCCATATTTTAGGGAGAATACGCGCGTTTCTGGCTCAGAAAAGCGTTGCGTATCCAACTCCGAAACAAGTCCACGAATAATTGCGAGGTTAGGTTGGCTGGCGGATACGATTAGTGAGTTGGTGTTCTCATCGGCGACCGCTTTGACTTCACCGAGCAGCTGTAGCGCACCGCCCTCCGTGGGGCTACTTTCCTCAGTTGTGGTCTCGCCTCCCCCGCCATCTCGACCAAATTGACCCCGATTGCCGAACCCGCCACGACGTCCCCGCTGCTGCCGTTCCTGTTCCGCTGCGGCTTCGGTGTCCGTCGGTTTCTCATACAGTTTGGTGATCACTTCGGCTAACTTGGTCGCATCCGCATATTGCAACGAAAACACCTCAAGCTTGATCCGGTCCGCCATTGAAATGTCAAGTTGTTCCACAATTTCAGCTAACCGCTTGATGTTCGCCGAGGATGCGGTGATGATCAATGTATTGCTCCGACCGTAGGCGGTCATCACACCGTACTGTGGCACAAAATCCTTGAGGTCTTTGACAAGTTGGGTCGCATCCGCCGAAGAGAGTGGCATCACCTGCGTGGCAATGGTATCCTCAGATTTAATCCCTTCCGGATCGCTCCCAACCTGTATAGGCGTCGCTTCAAGCTTCGCTTCCTCCAACGGGACGATCTTTACACTTTGCCCATTAACGATGCTGGTATATCCTTTGATTGCCAAGGTAGTGTTCAACACCGAAAACGCCTCGTCCACCGGCAGGTCGTCGGGGCTAATGATGGTCACACGCATATCCAGATCTGCTGCTTTGACGATGGTATAGCCCGTTGCATCGGAGAAAAATTCCAAGATATGGTCGAGCGAGGCATCTTTGAACCGCATGGAGATCTGTTTCGGCTCGGTTTCCCCTTCCGCAATATCACTTTCACCCGTTACTAAAATAGATACCGCAAGGAGAGAGAGCAGCGAATAATTGATGTGGAATACCCATTTCAGAGATTGTGTCATTGATTTAATTCCCTCTGTCTCCTCGCTCGCATCCGTTCAATGAGGCTCTGTCTACTGTCATCATCACTATCCGCATCTGCACTCGCTCCGTTGGCAAGTTTCGATATCTTCGCGACACCGGCGGTGCCAAATCGTAGCCGTCCATCCACCCCGTATTCAATACTCTCGCCCAACGCAAGTTGGAGGGTTATTCCATCACGAGTTAGCGTGATATGTTCGGGCATAATATCTTGTACGCGCACGTCTTTCAGGGTTTCACCACGCCGGAGAAATGTTCCTTCAACCCGTTTCCGGTCTTCGACAACGGCAACCCAGTCTGAACCGCTTCTTGCAATCCCGGTCAGCACGAGTGTATAAGTCGGCGGAGATGGTGGTATTTCGAGAATCGGTTCAGGCGCGACCGTTGGGGCGGGTTCTTCTGATGATTGGATCTCTCTTTTCCAACCGAGCGGTCGAAATATGTTGTTTTCGGCGATAACCTCGTAATCCTCTGGACCTCGGTGGAACGAAAAAGCCCGCTCTTGTAGGGAGAAAGCGGACTTCGATGAAGACACTTTTTGTGGCAGTTGGAACGATTTGAGGACTGTATCGCTCTTGCCCATTTGGGAGATAACGAAATATATGATGAACCCCAGAATGATAATACTCAAAATTGACAGGGCGATGATATTTTTCACCGACTATTCCCCGCGATCTCTTAAGTCTAAGCAGACTATCTCTTGGTGGTTTCGTAAGTAAAGTTTGCCATCAGATAGTGTGGGGGCGGTCCAGCATCGTCCAGAAAGGATTTGCGTTTGCGCGACTTCGCGATATGCCTCCGGGGTCGCTTGAACAAGTGCGAGATTCCCATCTTCACCAAGCACAATAAGGTGTCCATCTGCATAAATAACCGTGCCTTGACCAAACCCACGGGTCTTCCATTTCTCCTCACCTGTATCAGCGTTGATACACTTAAAAATGGTGTTTGAGAAACCGTAGATGTAACCGTCATAAAGTACGGTTGTGGAAAATCCATTAATCATCGTATGGCTGCGCCAGACCTCTTCGACGCGCATATCGGCATCTGCCCCGATAATCCGTAGGACAATCCCGGCATCACCACTCCGAGACGAAATAAAAATCTTATCAGGTGAGATGAAGACCGGCGTTACGCGATTGTCACTATTCCGTCCACCATACCACGGATAACGCCAGTACACACTTCCATCTTCGGGTGAAACGGCGAGAAGTTCATCCCGTGCGAAAAAGAGTGCCTGTCGGACACCGTTGACGGTCACAAGAATTGGGGAGGAGTAGCTGGAAGGAGAAGTCGCCCTCCCCCAAATACGGTCTCCGGTCCCTTTGTTAAAAGCAATAATAGCGTTATCGTTTGCGCCACCGACCTCAACGAGCAAACGGTGATCCTCAACAACAGGTGATGTCGAGAAACCCCAGCGCGGCATTGAACTCGAAAATGCCTTTGTGAAATCGTGCGCCCAAAGCTCTTCTCCTGTATTTGCGTTGAGTGCAACGAGCCGCCCAAAGGCACTCAGGACGTAAACCGTATCGCCATCAATCGTCGGTGTGGAGCGTGGTCCGTTTCCACCCTGACGTTCCGTGTAAAACCAATCGTCAAGATACCGCCAAAGCTCCTGCCCTGTTTCCGCATCAAGACACAGGACAACCTCGTCCTCGCCCTTGGCAAACATGGTATAAGCGCGTCCGTTCGCAACTGAGACCCCTGAAAAACCATCACCCAGCGGAAGCCGCCACAACTCTTTCGGGCCCGCCTTGGACCACGCCTTGAGGATCCCCGTTTCGAGAGATACCCCATCCCGATTCGCGCCTCGCCATTGGTGCCATTCCGTTTGAGTCGCTGCTCCGTGATTTTCTGCCCCGACTATATTGCTACTCAGAAGTATGATAGGTATGATAGTAATATATAAAAATGTGTTCGCCAAAAGAGTAAATCTTTGTGTCATAATTGTCTCCTCATTGTGAGTTTACGAGATTCAGCTTGTCTGTAACGCGTTCAGAAAGAAGCGGCTAAAGGGCAGGATCGTCGCCACTGCCCCTTAGCCGCTCGCTTAAATCGTCCTACTATTGATTACCGCGTGGTCTATCCGGCCTATCACCACGGCGTCCATCTCCACCACCGAGGCGCCCCCGACGACCACCAAATCCACCAGCTCCCCCATCGCTGTTGACGATGCCAGCGATCGTCAACTGAGCTTCTTGGCGCAAGGTTAATAGTTCGACCAATTCCTTCTCTAACGCTTCGGCTTTCGTCTTCTGTTTATTCTGCTGTGCCTTAAGCGCGTCGAGCGCGGACTTAATTTCTGCTTTATCCTCGCCGTCAACTGAGGTGCGCAGGGTTTGTGTAAGTGGTCGCAACGTTTGGCGTTGCTCCAAGCGATGCTGTGCTATGGCTTTGATTTTCGGCACAAGTACAGCACCTTCTTCATCGGAAAGGTTCAGATTCTCGATGGCGCGTTGCGTTTGTCGCTCAACTATCTCCGCGATATTAAATTGACCTCTCCCTCTCTCGCCGCGTTCTCCACGCCCTCGCTGCTCTCGACTGGAACGATCGGGGCGCGTATCCTCTTGCGCCGAAATGAAGTAAGCGCTTATCAAGACCAAACCGATGGTAAGTATACCAACGAATGAACGATTCAATTTTGGGTTTGATGGGTTGGGTTTCTGCAACGTGAAAAACATGATATATCCCTCCGTAAAATAAAATGAAATGAGTTTACTGCAAGTTTATGAAAATCGATTTTCGTTATGATTAGGCAAACGATAGGGTAAAAGGTTCGATTTTTTTCTGAGAAATTCTCTGGGGCAATGTAGTCGAACGCCTTACGGAAAGGATTTCTGGAGGAGAAAAATGCGGAAGGGTATCGAGCTAATTCGCAGCCGTCAGTTCAATTTGGCTGCGGAAGAGGCAGGTCAATTCACTGATAGTAGAACGGGGGTTAGATATAGCAAGGCAGGAAATGCTTACGTGAAGTCCCTATCCATAGAATTTAAAAAAGCCGTAGAGACACAATATACTGTGCCCCTACGGCTTTTCTGTTTATGGATCTCCTGTTTGCTACTCTTCATAGCGCAGGTGGACAACCTTGTTAATGGCATCGATGTAGGCTTTCGCGCTCGCTTCAATAATATCTGTGCTTGCACCATTCCCATTAATCACATGCCCGTTGTCCTGCACCCTGATTGTAACCTCACCGATGGCATCCCTCCCCTCGGTTACAGCCCTGATGTTGTAATCCGTGAGCAAGAGAGGGATCTTGGCGACCCGGTCAATTGCTTTGTAGGCTGCATCAACAGGTCCATCGCCGGTGGATGCTTCTTCAACGATGCCTGTTTCGGTACGGACACCCACGGTCGTTGTCGAAGATATTCTCGTTCCGCTGACCACCTGAATGTACTCCAATTGGAAGGTTTCGGGGATCGAGCGGACCTCGTCTCTCATGATCGCTTCGAGGTCGGCATCATGAACCTCTTTCTTCTTATCGGCGACACTGAGGAATCGCTCGTAAATCTTTTCGAGCTGCTCTTGAGTCACCTCATAGCCGAGTGCACCCAGGCGGTGCCGGAGGGCGTTACGTCCGGACCGCGGACTGAGGATAATCTGGCTCTCTTGCCAACCGACATCTGCCGGATCGATAATCTCAAAGGTGTTTCGCTGCTTGATAACACCGTCTTGATGGATGCCAGAACTGTGTGCAAAAGCATTCTCACCAACGATTGCTTTGTTCGGTTGAACGGGTATTCCCATTGTCCGACTGACGCGACGGCTAATCGGAACGATTTCTTTCGTATTGATGTCGGTATAGTAGTCGCTGTAATAGTCCCGACGGGTCTGGATGGCCATTACGACCTCTTCAAGCGAGGTATTGCCAGCGCGTTCACCGAGTCCATTGATTGTGCATTCGATCTGTCTTGCCCCGTTTTCGATCGCTTCGAGACTGTTCGCAACAGCGAATCCAAGGTCGTTATGGCAGTGGACACTGATGATCGCTTGACCAATGTTTGGGACATTCGCTTTGATATCTGCGATCAGTTTCCCGAATTCAGCGGGTACAGTCCAGCCCACCGTTTCGGGGATGTTGACAATCGTCGCTCCCGCTGCGATCGTCGCCTCGACCACCTCATAAAGATAGTTTGGCTCCGTGCGTCCGGCGTCCATCGGTGAAAATTCGATAGCTGCATCGGGGTGTCCAGCGGATAGTTCTTTCGCGTAGGCGACCGCATCGACCGCCATCTTCAGCGTCTCTTCGGGCGATGTCCGCGTGATACGTTCCCGGTGAATAGGTGATGTGCCGACAAACGTGTGAATACGAGGCCTTTGTGCGTCCTTAATTGCTCCCCATGCCGCGGTGATATCCTTCTCAACCACGCGCGAAAGTGCACAAATTTCCGGACCCTCTACTTCATTAGAGATGCGCGTTACGGCATCGAAATCGCCGGGCGATGAGACGGGGAAACCGGCTTCGATAATATCGACTTTCAGTTTTGCGAGGTGCTTCGCGATTTCCAGCTTTTCCTCAAGATTCAGCGCAGCACCGGGTGTTTGCTCGGCATCTCGCAGGGTTGTATCAAAAATATAAACTTTCTCAGACACAGTGTGATTCTCCTTTTTTGTAATTGTACTCTCTTCACTCTGTTGCTCTAACGATGTAAGATTGTTTCCAGTATCACGTAAATCCGGTTCGTCGGTAGCCGTCAACCCCACCTTCATCACCTCCTTTCGTGATGCGTGTCGTGATGCGTGAAACGTAAAACGTGATAGAGGATTTTCGTTTAACTCTCTGATCCGCTCCTTTTAGGTGTACTTATGCTTCGCGCTGCTTTTCAGCCAAGACAATCATCCGATTTGAGTCCCACGTGAACTCACTACTATCAAAACCACCGAACACTTGAATCGGCGCAAGGCTTGCACGGTTAAGCATCTTTGCAAGCTCAGTATAGAAATACGATCGCCAGACCAAGTGAATTTCACGCTTACTCCCGTCAGGAGCAATGTAGGTGCGAAACTCTTCTATGTTCCCTGTCAGGAGATTATAATCTCGCTTAGTAAGGGTAGCCGTCCCATCTGGGAGTTCGTCCCAACTTTGAGGCAGAAAATCACGGATGATCCGCAGGGTGTTGAGGAGGTCAATGAGGAGCTTCCCCCCCGGCTTTAACGCCCGCGCAACGGCGTTGAGGACTTTCTGGTTCTCCGCATCGTCAAAGTAGCCGAAAGCTGTGAACATATTGATGACCGCATCAAACTCAGCTTCAAACGGAATCTCCCGCATATCGGCACGGACGAACTGAATCTGAAGATCGCGCGCTGCAGCGGCATCTTTCGCAAGATCGAGGAAGGTGGCTGACAGATCCTGTCCAACCATCGAATAGCCCGCTGCTGCGAGTTCAACCGTGTGCCTTCCATGCCCGCAGCAAAGATCCAAGATCCGCGCACCTTCGGGAAGATTCAGCGTCCTGTTGACGAAGCCCACTTCTCTCTGGGCTCGTTCAGGCGTAAATCCACTCGCATATTCCTTAAGGTAATGTTCATCATAGAAGGTTTTGTACCATGCCATAGGAAGATTCTCCGTACCCCTTTTGAATGGCCTTTCAAATCGCCTAAGCGAGGTTTTTATGCGCCTCCTTAAGCAGCGAAGCAGTTGTCTCCCAATCAATACAACTGTCAGTGACGGAAACGCCGTACTCAAGTGTGGACTTATCAAACCCGGTTAGGTCAGAAGGTATTTTCTGGCTCCCAGCGTTAATATTTGATTCCAGCATGATTCCCACGATCCCATCATTCCCATCACGAATCTGTTTCAATATCTCCTCAAAAACGATGGGTTGCTTGCTGTAATCTTTCTCCGAATTCCCGTGGCTGCAATCTATAACGACGTTCGGAGGCAGGTCCTCCTCCGTCAGCATCGCTTGGACATCTTGGACACTTTGTGAATCATAGTTTGCGCCCGTATTGCTTCCCCTCATCACGATATGGGTGTATGGATTGCCCGTTGTTCGCACAACGGAGGGAGCGCCGTATCCATCAATCCCCAGAAAAGAGTGTTCGCCGTTCGAGGATAGAATCGCATTGACCGCAACGGAGATATCGCCTTGAGTGCTGTTTTTGAAGCCAACCGGCATTGATAACCCCGAAGCGAGTTGTCTGTGTTGTGGCGACTCAGTCGTCCGCGCACCGATCGCTGCCCAAGAGACCAGATCGGAGTTATATTGCGGCGTGAAGGTTTCAAGATACTCAGTGGCGCACGGCAATCCGATCTCAAGATTATCCATTAATATCCTTCTGCAGATATATAAGCCATCCTTGATGTCCCCTGCTCCATTTAGATGTGAGTCGTAGATTAAGCCTTTCCAACCCAAACTGGTGCGCGGTTTCTCAAAATAAGATCTGACTACAATAACCAAGCGGTCTGAAACAGCGTCTGAAACCTCTTTCAATTTTGCCGCATAGTCGTGGGCGAGCTCTGCGTCATGGATGGAACAGGGTCCAACAATGACAAATTTCCGTGAATCGGTGCCGTCCAAGATATTCCTAACCGCTGCTCTGCCGTGTTGGACCGTCTGCGTCATCGCATCTGTTCTTGGAAGGTCCGTCAACAACTGCCTTGGACTCATCAAGGTCTGATAGTCTTTGACATTTCTGTCAATCGTACCGTTAGTCTGCATTATTTAGCTTGCCTCCTATAGACAAAAAAAACGCCCACCATCGAACCTGTTTTCGATGATGGGCGTGAATGAATAACCGAATGTGGGATAATCTCTACATCTTCGATGCAGGGTCTACCCGCCCACCATCGCAGCGCAAATACAACAAAAAGAGATAGAGATAAAAGAAGTACAGCGTTGTCTGATTTGCGATGTAAGGCTGTAGGTAGACGCTCTTCATGGTTATTTCTTTTAGGTGTATCAATAGCCAAGTATCCAGTCACTTGACCTGATTGGAGTATGATTTCATTAAAACATCTGTCACATTAGTCAGCCGCCTGATTTATTGGCGCGATACCGCGCGGTGCAGGAGCACCTTTTAGTAAACCTTCCGTGCTTAAATCTTCATCAATATCTGGCCAATGAATCCCATAGCCACCACCGCATATCTGCCAATTTGCCCGTTGCCCCGGCGTTGCATGAAGGAGTTTGGGATACCATACCAACGGCACGATAATAGTACGTCCATCAATGAGGTCAACGCTCAAGGTGTCTTCAGTGACATGTACATCTTTGACACCTTCACCTGGTTTAACGTCCGAAGTAGTCATGCCACGCCTCTAAAAGTTCTGGTTCATGTTCAGCTACTATCCGCTCTATTCTGCGAAGCTCTACTGAGCTGAAACTAAGATTGCGGGCGAAACGAACAGGTCCAAGCCAAAACTTGGCTGAATTGGCATCACGATCAACATGAACATGTGGTGGTTCGTCAGGTTCATGACTCCAGAAGTATATGCGATACGGGCCGGCTCTTAGAACAGTTGGCATCGTTCAAAGCCTCGTCTAAAAACAAACATTCATATCTTAACAAACCTGTGCACAAGATGTCAAGGGCAATTTTCGTTGACAACCCCTTTTTGGGGTGTTATAGTTATATTTTGGAACGTCAATGAGACAGATTCAATCGGGATTTGAGGATTAAGGTGCCTGGAGCATCCGTCAATCCTGACAAAGGAGCAGTCGTTTGAACGCTGAAGAGAAGTGCCTATTTATTAACAGTCAGATCCCCAAAGGGGGCCTCTTCGCCGGTGAAAAGAAGACAGTTCACCCCGATAGCAACGTAACCTGGCGGCTTTCGCCGGAGCCGTTTTGGATTCTTCAAGAACACTTGGATTGGCTTGAGGAGCTTGGACCGCATTTGTTGCAGTTCTACAAAGCCTGCAATCTACTCTATTCGCAGAGTGTCCGTGGTATTCAGCCGGATTGGGTTGCAGCATACCTCGATCAGGGGAAACCTGAGTCTGTGGTGGAACTCGGACGGATGAATCGGTTCAAGAGTCAGCTGCCGCAGGTTATTCGTCCCGACATCCTACCGACCCCCGAAGGGTTTGCCATCACCGAATTGGATTCCGTTCCCGGCGGTATGGGGTTCACAGGTAGTCTATCCGCCCAATACGCCAAACTGGACTACGATCTCATTGGCGGCAGCAACGGGATGCAACTCGCTTTTGCGGAGATGGTCAGGTCGATCGCAAAGGTTGAACACCCAACGGTGGCAATCGTTGTTTCCGATGAATCTGCGGATTATTGGGACGAGATGAAATGGTTAGAATCCGCGCTGCGGGAGGTAGGCTTGAGCACCTACACCATTAAACCCCGCGACGTAGTCTTCACCGAAGATGCGCTGTTCCTTGAATCGGAAGAAGGAAAAATCCAGATCGATGTCCTCTACCGTTTCTTTGAACTGTTTGATCTGAAAAACATCCCCAAAGTGGATCTGATGCTCTACGGTGCTAAAAGGCGAACAGTGGTGATGACCCCGCCACCCAAGACATACCTTGAGGAAAAACTGATGTTCGCCCTGTTTCATCACCCATCGCTCCAACCCTTCTGGCAAAGAGAACTTGGGAAGAAAACCTACCAATTCCTACCAGACGTCATCCCACAGACATGGCTACTCGATTCGCGTGAATTACCACCGCACGCCGTCATTCCGGATCTTGAGATCGATGGACTGCCTGTCACAAACTGGCGGCAGATCGTCCCTGTCTCACAACGTCAACGCGAGCTTGTCCTCAAGCCCTCAGGCTTCTCCGAATTGGCGTGGGGCAGTCGTGGGGTCGCAATCGGACATGACCTTCCCACCGAGGATTGGGAAGACGCAGTGGAGAACGCCCTGACCAGTTTTGGTCAAACCCCCTACGTCCTGCAGAAGTTCCACCGAGCAGAACGGCTCACCATGACCTACTACGATTTCGAACAGGGTGAAGTTCAAAGGATGCCGGGGCGGGCACTGCTTCGTCCCTACTACTTCACAACCGGTGACAAGGTCCGCCTCGCTGGGATTCAAGCGACCGTCTGCCCCGAAGACAAGAAAGTGCTGCACGGAATGGTCGATTCGATTATCGCGCCGTGCGCGGTCAAACCGGAGACGTGGTAACACGACCGTTCCCGGCTACATCGTGTATCACTCTCTGCGATAAGGCAGGGCAAGCGCGGCGGGCGGTCTGGCGTGCCCGACAAATCCAGCCAATACAAGAAGTGTCAAAACATACGGCAGCATCAGGAAAAATTGGTAGGGAATAAATCCGAGATCTGCGATCGCCTGTAGACGGTCGGGCAGGGCATTGGCAAGTCCAAACAGTAGTGCCGCACCGCACGCCTTGACCGGGTGCCACTTTCCGAAGATCACGATTGAGAGCGCGATAAAGCCGCGCCCAGCGGTCATCTCCGTGCTGAAGAACGGTACGTCCACCAACGAGAGATACCCACCAGCAAGTCCCGCCATGAACCCGCCAAAGAGGACGCATTTCGCCTGAAGCCAAAGTACACTTACGCCGACCGTATCCGCCGCCTTGGGGTGTTCACCGCAGGCTTGGATAGCGAGACCGTGATGGGTGTGGAACAGATAGAAATAGACGGCAGGGACAGCGAGAAATGTGATGTAGACGAGCAGATTTTGCTGAAATAGGATGGGACCGATAAACGGGACAGAGGACAACAGTGGAATATGAAGGGGCTGAACAATCGCCACCTTCAGCGCGTCCCCGGTCGCACCAAAGATGCGGCGGTACAATACCTCGACGAGTCCGAACGCCAATAGGTTGATACCGGTGCCTGTCACCACCTGATCGGTCTTCAGCCAGAGGACTAAGGTCCCAAAGATGCCCGCTAAGATCACACCGCTCAAGCCACCGAACAGGATACCGATCCACGGCGCAAGCCCAGGGTTCATACCTTGGATGTAGAACGAACCGAGCCAGCCGGTGAACGCTCCCAAAATCATCATCCCTTCCAACCCGATATTGATGACCCCGGCACGCTCAGCGATAAGTTCTCCGAGGGCGACAAGCAGGAGTGGCGTTGCGTAGCGAAGCGTTGCTTCAAGAATATATTCAATCATGGCACATCGAAAAGTCCCCCCGATAAGAGGGATTTAGGGGGTTGGCTGTACATTGCATGCCCGTTAAGTGGTATGCAACCACTATTGCAGGGAGAGGGCTCCGTCGATTTCCGCCTGATACGCATAGACCTCGCAGTTTTCTACCTCGCTCATCCGTAACGCCCGTCCGGCTCTGGCTGATTCAAAGATCGCGTAGAGGGCTGCCACATCCTTCAATCCACAGCCCCCATCGACCTCAATCTTCCGTCCGTTGAGAATCGCTTCCGCCAGTTCATAATATTCGAGTGCGATCAGTTTCCAGTCCACCGCCGAATCTCCAGCAGAGATGCCCGTCGGAAAGAGATATTCCGCTAACGGCTCCAGGGAGAATCCATCTATAGAGGCTAAGATTTCCTCTTGATTCCTTGCTTCCTGGCCCCTCCGCTGCATACTAATGCTACCACCGCGCGTCCCAAAGCCGTTGATGCTTCCCTCGTTACCGAAAATCACCTCGCCGCCGCAGCCGCCGTGCCCGCTAAGACCGACCAGCCAGTTCACGGTCGCTCCGTTCTCCATCCTGAACATCGCTAACGACGTATCCTCTGCCGTCGCCGGCACTTCCGATTCCATCGCCTGAAACTGGTTCTGGTAGAAGGTGTAAGTGTCGCCGATGCTGTCCGGCTTTTTCCGTACTGGTTCAACCAGCCGCACATCCCCGTAAACTTCGGCTATGTCCCCAAGCTGATACCGGATCATGTGGGTAAAGTGGACCGCCATGTCGAGGAGTGCTCCGCCGCGTTCTTTGATATGCCGCCACGGTGTGATGAAGATCCCGTTTCCCGGCCCCAGCGAATGGAACAGCGCCATGTAAGGCAGCCCGATTGCGCCTGTCTGCAATAGATAGTGGACGAGCCGAGCGGAGGGATCTCGTCGGAAGTTCTCCGCCACCGACAGATGCCGGTTGTTTCGCTCTGCGGCTTCGATCATCTGTCGGCACGCCTTCACCGTGATCGCCATCGGTTTTTCCACCATCACATGGAGTCCCAAGTCCAATGCTTGACACACAACGTCATGGTGTACCGACGGATCCGTTACCACATCTACGGCGGTAAGGTCGGGCACAGCGCGAGCCATCTCATCCAAGTTCGTGAAAATCTCTGGACGGATGCCTATCAGTTTCTCCGCTTCCTGCGCGGCGAGTTCGGCATTCTCGCGGCGGATATCACATACGGCGCAGAGCTCTACGTTAGAGAAAGGGCTCTGCACCAATTCCCACAAGCCGTACAGATGCCGCGTTCCCATCCCGCCGCAGCCGACCAATCCAAGTCTGATTTTGTCCATATCTTCCCCCTACCTACGGGGTATAGTTCTCCAAATCCGGTTCGATAGCCAGTCCCTGCTCCAGATCAAAATCGACTTCAACCGAGTGGGCATGATAGTCCTGGTCCCCACGAACCGTTTGGTAGACATCGTCCCCTTCCACGCAGATGGGCATGGTATGCCACACCTTGAGCCCCAAACAGACGCCTGTGCTCCCGTCCGAATAGAAGGCGCGCACATCTTCAGGCTCTAAGGTGTCCTTGATTGGACCGACCAGAAACACGGTTGGCTGGTGCAGGCTCGGATAGAACGCCTGACCCGCATCGGTGTGAAAGGCGAAGTGGGCGCGCTGTTGCCCTTCGGAGAGCGGTGTTTTTTCAAGTTCGGCGTTCGCTGATGCCTCAGAGAGATCCGCAGTTACGGGATATGCAGCCGATCTCAGCCCACCCTTCGCTATCTCCGGTTCGGCTTCCTCGAACGTTTCGATGACCTCCCCGAATGGCGCGAATGTTTCGGGGATCAAAGGTTCAACTTTGACTTTGAAACTTTTCCACATGGTTCTAATCCTCCTCAAAAAAAGACTCGCCATCGAATCTATTTTCGATGACGGACGGCAATGGACAATCTAATACGGAAAAACCTCTACCACTTCCGTACGAGTCCTTACCCGCCCACCTTCACATCGAATACCACATCAAAAATGTAACGGCTACGGCTGTGAGGAAAGAAACCACAGCCGCTATGACGACAACCAAAAGAATCTGTTTCCACGACATCCTTTTCACCTTCGCTTCGCTTCGTGGTTGACGCGTGACCTTCATTGTTGGACAGCACGGCGGAGACTCGAATCGGAATTCAAAGCAACATATCTACTGCTCCCTACAACCGCATTGTCGGCGGCAAGCCAAAGTCCTCAGCGGTTTGATTGAGCCGTTCGATATCCGCGGAGCTGATAGGTGCACCATTGCGTCTGTATTCTTGTTCCCTGCGCGTCTCAGGAGTTCCGGGAAGTGTCGCCTCGTCGTAACCCCGTAACGGAGCCATCGTTTCTCGGACACCGCGCACCAAGTTATCGACTCCGTTGCGGAATTCCCCCGGATCGGTGAATAGCCCGATATCCATCACCACAATCATGCCACCCGCCTGTCCGCGGGTCCACTTCTCCCTTACCGCTTTTGCTCGCGCACTGTCCGCCCCAACAAAGGGTCCACCGAGCCCCCGAGCGACGCCGGTATAGCCCATAGACTTGAAGAACGCAGCTGGAATTACCTCCTGCAAGGCATCGAATTCCTCACCGCGCTGGTAGTCGGCGAGGATGCACGTCGCCATATCGGGGATAAGCGGGGGTTCGTCCCCACCGGGCAAGCCAAAACAGAGCGGGGGATTGCCCCAATACGCAGATTGGGGACGGTTATCTGGATCGGCTGACCCCATTTCACTGGAACCGCCCTGGACAGAAAAGGCGGTGCACCCCTCCTCCATCGCCCGACGGACGTAATGCCCCGCCGAGCCGTAGTGTCCGATGTGACAGGTCGCGCCGACAGCCACACCGTTTGCCTTCGCTTTATCAATAGCGCTCTCGGTTGCCATCATCATCGGGGCGTAACCCAATCCACCGTCGCCATCAACAAGAATGGAGGTAGCGGTCTCTTTAAGGACCTGGCAGTTGGGGTTGGGATTAATCAATCCGTCTCGCAGGCTCTCACAGTAGCCGGGAACCTGTCGGAGGCCGTGGGAGTGTACGCCACGCAGATCGCCGTTGGTCAACAGTTGGGCGAGTTGCTCCGCGTGATCCCCACGTAAACCCGCAGCTTTGAAGCAGGCACCGGCAAAGTCGCGCAGCTGCGTTTCCGAAATACGTTTGGATTCTTGGGGCGGTCTATTCATTGCATCTCCTCCTATCCGTCTTGCTCTTTCTCGTTTAGTATTTTCATAACTTGATGGTGCCCCATGCCCTGACTCTTCAGTTCGGCATAGGCTTTCTCGTCAATGGCATCCCGTTTGAGAAATCCGCGGATATCATATCTGCCCGGCTCTTCGACCGGCAACCTGCCCTCATCTACCATCAGCGCCAACGGATAATCCTCCTCCTGTAGAGGAAGGTGGACAACGTGGTGCTGTCGAGCGGATTCGTAGAGTGCCATCATGATCTCCACGGTTGCACGCGCTTTTCTGCCGGATCCGCGGTGTTCAGGA
Source organism: Candidatus Poribacteria bacterium (assembly GCA_022822005.1). Taxonomy (GTDB): domain Bacteria; phylum Poribacteria; class WGA-4E; order WGA-4E; family PCPOR2b; genus PCPOR2b. Next base: position 107,211 of record JAJECO010000044.1, on the reverse strand, counting down.
CCGCCTTCGATCCAAGCGATAAGTTCGCGCACCTGTGCGGCGTTGGTGTGCCCGCCGATTGGTCGAATTTCCTCTGCTTCTACGCGGAGGGGCACCTGTTCCCAACCGTTGGAATCGGCGTTAAACAGCTTGACCCCTGCTTCGCTGACATCTAACATACCCTCGGTGCCTCGGATCAGGAAGCCGCCCGCCGCTGCACCTTCCGTGCATAAATCTGACTGTATAAAGAGCTGCAGATTACCTTCCATCTGCACCAATGCCATGCAGCTGTCCTCAATCGGCGTATCCCTTTCGTAGCGATCCGTTTTTCGTTCCGCCGCTCCCATCACCCATTGTGCTTGCGGATCGCCCAAAACGAAGCGTGAGCCGTCGATCGCGTGTGTGCCACAGTTGAGCAAGCCCTGCACGATTTTGCAGTTCACCCAGACCGGTTCGCCGATCACTTTCTGTTCAATCAATTCACGTGCCTTCTCCCAACCGGGTGTAAATCGTCGCTGGTGGCTGATTATCAACTTAGTACCGCTCGCCTCGCACGCATCGACCATGCTGTTTGCTGCGCCCAAGCTGGTTGCCATCGGTTTTTCGCAGATCACGGCTTTGACACCGGCTTGAGCCGCCGCGATGGTCGGCGCCGGGTGCAGCGGATGCCATGTGCAAACGCTGACGATATCTGGCTGTGCTTTTTTCAGCATATCTTCAACCGTGGAGTAGCCCTGCGGAATATCGTATTTTTCCATGTATTCCTCGCGGGCGACTAACAGGGGGTCTGCAACCGCCACCACTTCCACATTGTCGTTCAAACCGTAGCCATCCATGTGTGCATTGCCGATAGAGCCACAACCGACAATCGCCGCAGTATATTTTTGAGACATCTACTGTTTCCTTTCCATTTGAGATAAGTGGATTATGAACTCTGAATCTTTATCGGGACAACCCCCGACAATCTAAATAGTGTGAGATTTTATTACGAAGTCGACGATTCCCTCGGCAGCTTGCGCATCACTCGTTTCTCCCGTTCCGAAAGCCCTGTCCAAACATATTCAGGCATCGGGTTCCGTTCCCGGCTTTCTCGTTGCATCCAGCCACGGAGACAGGCAAACACTGCGACAGGACGCGGGGTATCTGTGTGATTGGGTGTCCCTCGGTGCAGGCAGCGCGGGTCCCGGATGAGGACATCGCCGGCATTCATCAACAACGGTTCAAGCGGGATGTCACCATCTTCGATCCGACGTAACGCCTCCGCTTTTGGGAAGAGATGCGTTCCGCGCGCGACCTCAAACGGTCCGTGCGCCGGCGTGACATCGATAAAAGGGAAGTTCACGGCAAGGATTGCAGGGGGATGCTGGAAATCGGGGTTTTCATGGAAAAGCGGACCGACATCGCCATGAATCTCCTGATAGACCGACCCCTTGAGCGGTGTGTCGCTGGCGTACTGATCAATTGCAAAATCCTCGCCCAGCACCCGACTCGCTATGGCGATAACCGCATCGTCGTCGAAGAAGTAGGGACTATACAACGGCGGCTCAAAGGGCAGCGTGATGTAGTGCCTGTACGGTCCGCGGTTCGGATTCTCGGCGTTCTCGGCAACATAATCGCGCAGGATCGGCGCAAAGGCTTCGTTGCAAGCCTCAAGAGCCGATTTGGGGAACTGATCCCGCAGGATACAGAAACCCTCGATCAGGATCTCCTCCGCTTTCTCCTGAATATCCACTGACATCGCGTGATCCTCCTCATTCTTTTCGTATCTTCAGAGCTTCGTCCGCGCCTGATAGATGAGGGGATGTACAATCCCGATTTCCGCTATCGCAGCGTTGAGTTCGTCCGGGAGTACCCCACGGGAGGCGGCAGAGATATTGAATTCGACCTCCTCGATATTACTGAACCCAACAACGACGGACTGTTGCCGCTGCTCTGAAAGCATCCACCGGATACAGAGCTCTGCCATAGGCAGCCCCGTGTCCGCATGGATATCAAGGAACTTGAGATAGGACGCCTTGAAGGTATCGTCCATCCACTCAGGCGGGTTCTCCTGCCAAGCGTTTTGGGGAACAGCGAGCCAACCTTTCATCAACGGTGCACCAATCACAACCCCTACGTCTAAATCCTGGGCGGTCGGGAACAGGAATTCAACGGCATTCCTAAACACCGGATTGAACTGATGCGCTGTCATAACAGAATCAACATCGACCGCTTTCAGTATCCGCGCCAACACGCGCGCATTTTTGGCTGTCAACCCGATAAAACGCGCCTTTCCACTCCGCTTCGCGTCTGCGAGAAATTTGATTGCCGGTGCATCGGGGAAATCGTACTCTTTATCATCCTCAATGAGCGCACCCCAAATCCCCGCATCTCCATCATCAGAGATATCATCCCACCACTTCATATAATCCGCCTCATGGATCTGAATGATGTCCACGTAATCGGTCTGAAGTCGCTTGAGTGAACCTTCGAACTGCTCCATGAGTTGGTCGGCACTGCGGTGCGCATCCAGACTATAGCGCTCGCGGTTAATAAATCCCACCTTGGTGGCAAGGATGACCTTGTCCCGTTTTCCCTTCAAGGCGGCGCCCAGCATCGTTTCATCCCTGCCGTCACCGTAGTTTGCAGCCGTGTCGAAATAGTTCACGCCGTGGTCAACGGCATAATCCACACAACGATCCGCACCATCCTGCCCTTGACCCGCCATGAAAGCGGAACCGAGCCCAAGTTCACTGATATTGAGTCCTGTCTTACCAAGTGTACGTATTTTCATTTCCTTGCCTTTTTCGAAACAGAAACAGTGATAGCTTCCAGACCCGTTTCACCTATCCAGAAATTCACGGAAGCTCTGTAATGCCTCTGCTATCTGCGGGGTGAATGCCGCCGCATTGGGATTGGCAACATACATCGAGTGGAGCAAATGCGCCAGATGGATTAAGCTCCGAATTGCAGAGACACCTTCTGGATAGGACATGTCGGGGATTGAGAATTTTAGTTGCCACTGCTGGATCGGCAGATCGCCCGGTGTCACGTAAAGCGTCAGCCACGCCCATCCCTGATTTAGATTCCAAGCCAGTTCTATCCACGGATCTGGCTCATAGGCATTCGCGGGAATGCGTCGTATCCCTTCGGGCGGGATATTTTCCGGGGTTCGAAATTCCATCGCTGTCCCTGCAGCGGGTGCCGCAGCAAACGGTCGATTCGTGTCCATGGGTCCGTCACTTTCAGCTATTGATCTCCACTATGCATGTGCATTTTGCGGAGCACCACTTTTCCGGGACTCTTAATTTTTAAGGTCTCTGCCAGATACCCTTCGTTAATGGCAATTTTTAGGACACTCTCCTCTATGTCGAAACGTACCAGATAATCTCCGACCGGCACATCACCGTAGTTTTCAACATATCGACAGTCGATCTTCTGTCCATCCTCAAATTCGACTGTGACAGTGTCTTTCAGCTTCCATCCGAGCGCGGTAAATGCAGCGGGTTTAATATCGGTAACGACGTTGGCATGGTTGTCAATCGCTGTGATCTGCCCCATAACTTCTTCAGAGGCTGCCTTTTCGGCTTCTGCCATCCCCTCCTCTGTGCCAGTTTTTCCGCTGCACCCCAGCCATAACACCGTCCCGATCATCAAGATCAGTGCATAAAACAAAACATTGTATTTCATAGAAAATCTCCTTCTATATGTGTAGGTTAATTATTCAAAATCAACAAGCCACCAGAAACCGAGTTTTTGACAAAAACTCGGTTTCTCTATCCTTCACGCAAGTTGCTTAGTCAACATTTTTGATATTTCTCGGATAGGGGCGCTGCCAATCTTCTTTCCCGAACGCTGGATTACCAGCAAGATCTTTAGAATATACCCGTTTGCTCTCATGAGAAAGCGCCATTGAATTCATAATCTCTCGCGTCAGTTCGGCATCCAATCTGGCATACTCCTCCTGATATTGGCCCTCTTTCATCAGGTTATGTTGCTCGTTTGGATCTTCCGATAGATTGAACAGCAACACCTCGCCGCTCGCGTGTTTACACAGTTTCCACTGACCATCATAAATCATCCAGCCACCCCTGACCATCCCGATAACGCGCTCCCTCCGGTTTTTGCGCGAGATGTCGAGTTCGGGCAACGGTATGGAATCCATGTAGTCAGGGATCTCACATCCACCGAAATGTAGCATTGTTGCGGTCACATCGCCCAACTCAACTATATCCCTGCACATCTTCGATTCGTTGGTCCAGGGCAGCCGAACCATCAACGGCACATGGATGCTGGACTCAAAGAATGTGCCCTTGCCGATGAAATCGTGATCGCCGAGGTAATCGCCGTGATCGCTGGAGAAGATGATGATCGTGTTGTCCAACAGTTCTTTTTCGCGCAGAGAATCAAGGATCTGTCCTATCTCGTAGTCGATCTGTTTGACCAACCCCGCATAATGTGCGCGAATCTTCTTCTTGTGCGCCTCCGTAAATTCGGTGTAATCAACGCCGTTCCACGGTCCGCGGTTGCCCTCGATATTTTGCTGACGGAGCTTCGGGGTATCGCCCTCCACCGCCGGAATAGAATCGGGCATATCGGCGGGATCGAAGCCTTCCAAAAATTCTTCGTTGGGGTCATACGGGCAGTGCGGTCCCGGGAAACCGACCATCATCGCAAAGGGGCTCTCATCGCCGTAGTTGCGGATGAAACGGCACGCCTCCTGTCCCACGAACCGATCGACCGAATAGCCCCACGGAATCTTGTTGATAATCGCACCCCTGTTTTCGTGATAGCCGGGGTGTTCGTTACCGTGGAGTTTTCGGTAACCGCCCTCCTTCAGAAAGTGATAGTAGTCATCGCGAATCTCCAGCCACCGTTTGTCTTCGGCGGCGACTCGGTATTGGAATCCCAGATTGATATCCCACGGATAGAAGTGCATCTTGCCGATGGCGGCGGTGTAGTAGCCCTGCTCGGACAGCGTTTGGGGCCAGGTTTTTATGCCGGACGCAGCGAGATCAGGGCTTAACCACTGACCGTTATCGGTCACACCGTTTTTGATCGCGTTGAGACCTGTTAGGAGCGACGCTCTGGCGGGCACACATATCGGTGAGGCAGAGTAGGCACGCTCATAACGCACCCCCTCGTCCGCGATGCTGTCAATATGGGGCGTATGGATGAAAGTGGCACCGTAGCAGCTCAGGAAATCCGCCCGCAGCTGATCGGGCATGATAAATAGAAGATTCGGCTGCTTTGCCGTTTGGGATTCGGACATTTAGTTTCTCCTCAAAAGTTGCATTATAGGACATTTGTCGTCTCTGCGCGGTGTTTGTTTATCGAACTGAAATCAGCGACCAAACGTGGCGAAGTAGCAAAAAGACTCCAAGCTCAATAAGCATAATAACTAACAAAAAGATTCCCAATCCGATGAAAAAAGGAGAGTGCAGCTCTCTGAGCTGCTGCCGAAAAGGCTTCCACCCCTCCTTACCTGTCCGATCTCTCCAATCGTAGAACATAGCCATATTGAGATCTCATTTTTCTTTTTGTGCGTAGACCCTGAACCCTGTGATCATTTCATCTGATTCCCGCCGTAACGATAGGGTTTTCTGGATGACCCGGATCTCGGACGTTCGGAGGTTCAAGTCAATGCGGGTGGTCATGTTAACAGGCGATTTGATTTCCTTGACCCATTTCCATGTCTCGGCATCACTGAGCCGTATAAAAATATCCAGATTCCGAACAGGACCGCCGCGAGTATCAAGATAAAAGTATCGGATAAAGCGAGGTCTGTTGAGAGCGAATTGAAAACTGGGGACAGTCCCATTTTCAATTCCATGGGTGCGTCGTGCCGCCCCAATTCGGTCTAAGCCGGGGCCTGTGGTTGTTGAGGGAAGTGATTCTTCGTAAAACTCGCCAGACACCAGTTCGGTTCCGCCGCTATCGAGCGACGATAGGACTGCCGAACACCCGATAAATACGATTGTAGATAGCAGGATCAGGATTTTCAAAGGTATCTCCTCTGCACTTGTCGGATATTCCGAGCTAACGGAACGGCTTCCCACCCGACCTCCTTATTCTGATCTATATCATCTGGCACTTGGAATAAATGTTTCACGTTATCAGCTTCATCTAATGCCTCTCTGCCGTTGACAGCGTCGACGATAAAGTTTAGCACATAATCACCTGAAAGAACGCCTCTAACGAGCCAATCCTGCTTGGTTACAACCTCTGAAGTCATAACGGCTTCCTTTTTCTAGTAGGGGTTTATGTCTGATAACCTCAATTATCTGTACTACGAAACAGGTCGACGCTTCCCAATTCCCTCACGTCTTGCTATATCAGAGATGAGATGTGCTGGTCGACGACGCATGGGATTGACGAGTGCCCGCGGCGTGTCCCCACTCAGCGTTTCTGCTGAACGGATATATAGGCTACGATCGGGGAGTGGAAGGTCTACACGCACATTGCCCCGGCGGTGCGATTCACGGATGGCGATGGCAAGCTCCAACAGATGTCGTCCCATATCGCCAGAGCAGTTGGGCGTTTTGCCTGTTTCAATACAGTTGATAGCATCCTTGACCTGCCCCACACCAGCACTCCAGATCCGTTGGGGACGCGGGAAGATGTGTCGCACCGGTGTGGCTGGCGCGTCATCAGTGACCTTTCCCATTTTCCATAGCTCAAACTCATAGCCGTCGTTGCCGTTGCGGAGGTGAATTGTGCCGTGCTCACCGATTGCGTCGAGCGTCCATGTTGACGCAGCGCTCGGCAGCATACGGCAGAACCCACGGGCACCGTTTTCAAATGCCAGATAAGCATTACCGGCAAGGTCTGCATCGCCCGCAGCTTTTTCGTCGCTCTCCACCTCTCCGACAACCCAAGCGACGCGTTCGTTCTCACCTGCCAACACACACATCGCACCGAGCCAGTGGACGCCCATGTGCGACAGACTGCCCGCACCGTGAGCTGTTATTTGCAGCATCTTGCCCAGCACACCTTCGTCGATAAGTGCCCGTGCCCTGCGGTAGTATACATCGGAGGCGCGCATTGCGTTCATCATAAGGATGATACCCGCCTCACGGCAGCCCTCGACCATGGCGTCAGCTTCTTCCAGAGAGGTCGCCATCGGCTTTTCTACCCAGATGCACTTCACATCTGTCCGTCTCTCACGCACCATACGCACGATGTCGAGCGTAATCTTTGCGCGCGGCGCGGCGGAGGTGCAAATGCTTACGATGTCCGGCTTCTCGCGCTCAAGCATCTCCTCGTAATTCTCGTAAAGATGCCCGTCCGGGATAGTCCAGCGTTCACCAAACGCCTCTCGTTGTTCCGCGTACAGGTCAGCGGCTCCGACCACCTGCACCTCCGGCACATCCATGTAACTGCCCATGTGGCTGAACGGCAAGAGCCAGCCATCGCCTATCACTTCGTCATCAATGGTATCCGCGATACGCCCTAAACCGATGAGGGCTGCTCGATAACGTCCGTCGTTCATATCGTTCTCCTGTCTAATCTATTTTTGGCATCTTTCGTAATTTCATCCGCGACTTTACGCCAAGCCGTGTGAAAAACCGGTGCAGATTCGCTTAGATTGGCGGATAGTTTCAAAGGATAGTTGGTGTGAGCCCAGGGATCTCCGTGTCAAGTGGAAAGTAGGGTCGCTTTAGGCGTTTGAATGGGAGGTGTCGGCATGTCGCCGGTGTCGCGCCGGGTGTATCGAGGATAAAGGAAGCCTTGGCAATTTCACCGTAAGCGAGGCGGTAGTTCATCGGGTTTTTCACGACGATGAACTTGGCATCGGGTGGCTGCATTCCCATAGAACGGAACTGTTCATCCGCCCAATCATAGGTGCCGTGTGTAGCGACCAGCACCTGAATTGTGCCAATTGTCAACACCGCCGATGGTCCCATGTTACCCTCGACTCCGTCCCAAATTCCACCGATATAGCGGAACCGACCGTCACTCAACCGGGTGACGGTCCCCGCCACAGACATCGGCTCGCCCCAACGCGGGTCCAGTCGATGCCCCAACGTAACGGTAATCTCGTGACCGACACCAGCCCGATGGCAGGCAGCCGCGACTTCCGGATCCGCCACGGGCACGAGTGAAGGCGCTGTCACCCTTGCGTCGAGTAACGCCCTCAATGTGGCAACACTATCGCCCGCTGCACCGCCGCCACAGCAATCCGCAGCTTCAACCAAGAGCACCGGACCACCATCGACTTCCAATCCCTTAGCAATTGCATCCGCCGGGGTATGGATGTCGGGTTCAAGATCAAACCGCCGATTCCAATACTGTTCCGCAAGCTGTCGCGCAAGGGATGTCGCCGTCTCCATATCGTTATCTGTGATGACCAATGCACCGCTGCCCATGTCCGGTTGATCCAAGTAGGGATGAACCAAGAAAGCACTCGTGGATAGGACACCATCATGACCTTCGTATCCTTTGGCGGCACGCATAATATCGGCGAAAGGATCATCGCCTTCGGTCGAGCCGTGGATTGCGCTGGTGATTACCGGCACCTTTGCCATCGCCATGGTTGGACGGCAGCGTCCCGCGAGCGTATCCCGGAGCAGCCGTGCGCCACGTACACCGGTGGTGAAGGTATCACGGTGGGGATAGGTCTCCCACGCGATCAGCCCATCGGCAAAGCGGACCATGTCGGCGGTGACATGCGCGTGAAGATCGAGCGTAACAACAATCGGTATCGCATCCCCGACGATTGCGCGCACCGCTTTGATGAGATCGCCCTCCGGATCGCCGAGGTCTTCGACCGCAGCCGCACCGTGCAGCGGCAACAACACGCCGTCAACAGGTAGGGAGGCGCGCAGACGGTCTAACAGTTCCGTCTTGAGCTGCGTATAACATTCCGCGGTCAAGGGACCGCCGGGGCAAGTGCTTGCATAAATCAGTGGGACGACCTCCGCACCGCATTCGCCCATCACCTGCATCATCCCCCCCACCACGCCGGCGTCAACCTCCAGGATCTCATCCCCGCGACATAGCTCATAACGCTCAAACCACCCTATATCAATGGGCACTCCGCCAAATTCGTTGCATTCGGTGAGGATCGATCCGAGTGCGACACGCGGTCTACTTTTCATGATGATTCTCCGGTCATGGCCTCAACTGACTCCTAACACCCTAACTTACGCGGGCATTCCAACAGGTTCACCATCTCGGCAGACGCTCGGGAAATGTTCGCCAGCCTCCGCCATCGGTTCACCGTCCTCCAACGTTACAAACTGTTTCATCAAATGCTGACCGCTCGCCACAAAACGCGACTCCCCGGTCATGTAGTGGATAGCGATAGCGCGCCGTGGTCGATCCGAGCGGTTGAAAGGCGAACCGTGCCAAGTCAGCGAATGATGGAACGATACCTCGCCACTCTTGACGGGTCGGGGCTGCGGGACGACATCTTTGACTTCAGAGTCGGCGGGCGGGGAAAACCCTTCAGTATTGATGTTCATGAACTCTTCGCGCCCCTCGAGATGTTGTTGAGTGCGTAGAAACTCCATCTGATCGCCCCACTTGTAGCTGCCGGGCACCATCCACATACAACCGTTCCCCTCGTCGGCATCGTCCAAGGCGATCCACGCCGATACGGGGGTCATCGGGAGGATGATGGGCCATAGGGGTGCATCTTGATGCCACCGTGTTGCTCCACCGTAATTGGGCGGCTTGTACTGGATCTGGTCGTGCCAAACCATCAGATCGGGAGCGTCCGTCAACTGACTTATCCCCTTAACAATGGACGGGTGGTAGATCAGCCGCTCAAAAGCTGGGGAGGCTTCCCAGATATTGACAATCTGCCAGACAGCAAGGGCGGCGGGTTCGTCATCCCGTCGGGACATGTTGCGGAACGACACCGGCTGCGGCTCGTCGCCGGTAAAGCCGTCGGGACCTTTCTCCAACATGCCGTCTAAATCCGACCTCAGTGCATTCAACTCGTCATTTGTAAGGATGCGGCCCCCGTTGAGGAAGCCGTTGCGATGAAACTCATCAATTTGCGATGGTGTTAGCATAGCGATACATCTCCATATTCATAGTTTGCGCTGGAAAGTGTGATAGTCGTATAGGTGTTCCTTACCCTACCAAGGAAGAGCAGCGGACGGCTCATTAACAAAGGGTGCAGTACCCAAGTCGAGTGTAATTTCGGTCGCAGGCGGCATAACGACTCGGACGTGGCTTCCCTCGACGGACACAGATCGGGCATCTTCCGTTACAGGCGGCGCGGCGTAGGCTTCAGTCGCGCCCGGATACTCGCTTGTACGGTGGGTGTACTGGACCTCCGTAAATCGATGTTCGCCAAACGATCCTCCCTGAACCAACATATCTCTGGTCTCAAATGGACTGAGATTGACCAGCCGCACCACCGTCCGATTCGCTTCGAGCCTTTCAACGAGCGCGGCGGTATCCTGGGGTAGACCGGGACGTTTTCGACTGAGGTCGAAGTAGCGAAGACGGGACATCAGAAGACCACCGTTGTAGATCAGTTGCGGCGCACCCAGCGTCAGTTGAATTAACGCCTCCGTTGTCACCGGGTTGGTGTGCTGCCAGCGGTGCGGATCTTGATGGGTGGTCGCCTCATCATCTCCGCGAACGAGATTCAATCGTCGGCAGACCTGACGGTAACTCGCACGTAAGATCTCTTCGGGATAGGTCGGGTTATCCCCTGCAAGGAAACGGACCCACGGCTGCTCGTGCCCCGCATCCTCTTTGGTGTGGAAGGAAAACACTCTGTTCCAGTCATACCCACTCGCTTGGCGAATTTCTTCAATCCGTTCCCAATCCTCTGACGCCATCGAAAGGTTCCAGAGTGACACCGGGTAAATCGGCGACATCGGCTGATAGTCGAACCAACCGGCATCCCCGTAGCGGTACGGAACGAGGAAGGTTTCGCGTTGTTCTCCCAACGCTGAGAACTGACCAATCCAGTGTTCGCCGAGGCTCATGTGCTCCCCGCGGACATCACGGACTTCGCCGCGTTCCACAATGCGATCCATCTGAATCCGTGGTAAATCTAAGTAACCCTTATCTTGTGTCAGGAGATAGGCGTTAGACCCCGCAACTTGTGCCGCCATCTGGACATTGTAAAACCCGTGGGGCCACGTCCAGCCGTAGAGCCCGCCGTACCAGTTCCCCTCAATGTATTCGCCGACCTGACCGGAGAGACCAACATTGTCCGGAAGCAGTCCATCATTCTGGCGGGCACGTTCCATCCAAGCGTCCGTGTACTCTAAGACCCAATCGCGATATTTTTCGTCGCCGGTCAGTAGGTAGGCGTTGGTGACCAAGCTGGTAACGGCGAGGTTGGCGGCTACATCCCCACGACTCATGCGCTGCTCCATCGCTTCACCCATGCGCCGCGCTAACGCTGGATCTTTTAGGTCCTCAATTTGCGTGATGCCGGGAATGTCGTAGTGGGGCAAGCCGTATCGCGCCATGCCGGGGGAATAGCCGTAGGAACGTCCTTCTGACACCGACAGGTCGGGACCGTCACTACCGTTGTAGGGAGAGCGGATGATCTTGTGCGCCGGATCGTAGTTGAGCGCTTCGGGATCCTCGTTCATATAAAGCCCAGCGAATCGTCGCGCCCGTTCAAGGTGTTCTGGACGGTTCGGGTCAGCCAGACAGAGCAGGTAGAAATAGATGTCACTCTCGGCTTGATGGAACTGATCGTCCCGCCGGGCGTATTCCTTATGAACCCGTCCCGCTTGGGTCAGTTGCCGGGTGACAGCGTTCCAGCCCCGCACCCCCAACTCTAACAGATCGTCCCCGCCGCCCAAAAGGTAGAGCAGGGGCCAGTTGTAGAAGCTCTCGTAGAAGTCGTCTTCGCTGCCGCCGATGTTTCCGTTCCAGATTAGGCTGCCGTCCGGATGGGTGTATCGCTCTAAGAATGGATACACCGATTGGTCCATGAGATCAAACAGCTGCCGCTCCAGTACCGCCCATGCGGGTGGTCCGGTAAGCGGGGTTGTCGCTGTGATCGTAATCATATATCGCTCCCAGTGAAATTACTTCTATCCCGGATTCGACATCCCGCCCGCTTCCCAATCTTTGGACAACACCGTGCACTCGGCAGCGACCTGTTCTGCTGTACCCTCTGTGCGTCCCGCCAACGCCTCTATCGTCCAGGCACCATCAAAGCCGATGTCCGTCAGTGCTTCCCCTAAAGCAGACCAGTCAATAACGCCGTGTCCCGGCACCCAATGACAGTCGTCCTTTCCATCGACATCCTGTATGTGCAGCGCGCAAAGCCTTTCCGATGCGACCCGTGCCTGCTGCGCCGGGTCAAATCCACTGATGCAGGCGTGCCCCGTATCCAAGCACAGTCCCACATGTTCGGGCGGAAAGCCGGCGATGAAGGCGCGTAACTCCTCCATAGACTTCAACGGACGACACGGGATGCTTGTATTCGGCAGATTCTCTAACGCAATACGGACCCCGGTTTCCGCTGCAACCGCAACCAATTCACTCACAGACCGGTGGATACGCTCCGCTGCTGCACCGACATTTTCTAGCGTATAAGGCGGTTCTTCAGGAGTGGTAGCGCCTGTTGGGTGCACAATTGCAGCCCGTCCACCAAGCTCCCCGAGAAACCGCATCGCATCCCCGATACGGGTAACACTGTCGCGCCGAATCTCCTCAATCGAGCTTGCCAAGTTCACACCCGACATGGGTGTGTGTATGGTGTGCGGAAAAATGTTAAATCGCTCCAACGCCTCGCGACACGGGCCCGCATCATGTGAACCCGGTGCCTGCCATTCATCGCCCTCAGCCATCAACTCGGTTTCGCTGAAACCAGCGGCAGCGATCGACTCAAGTGCCGCTGCGACGTCATGTCTCGCTGTACTCTCTGCGTCAAGAAAGAAAAGTCCTGAAGCTAAACTATATCTCGCCACTATAACCTCCTTGTGCGGAACGCAAATCTGCGTTCCCTACGATTTGATCGTACTCTACGCGCCATCAAGCATCTGTTGAACCCGTTCAGTAACGCCTGCGACAACGGCGTCGAGAATCTGACCACCTTTGGGAATGGTAGCCAATTTTGCGTTGTCGTAGTTGACTTCATTCGGCCGGATGCGTTCCGGAAAAACGACCATCGCAAATGAGGTCTCAAACTCGCCGGCGTGACCCGCGCTCCGTTCCAGTTCCAGATTCGCCTCATAGAAAGATTGTGGGGCGGTCTCCCAATAGGTCACATACGTGACACCCAAGTCATCGATCCGCTTCATCACGTCGGGAGCGACCGGCTCAAGATTATTTCGCTTGTTGCCGCCGTGCCCATTGAGCACCATAACTTTCGGGACACCCAACCGTTTCAGACTATTGCACACATCGTGGACATATTCAAGATGGATATCCGGTCGTATCGTCAGCGCACCGCCGCGCTCCATGTGGTGTTCCGACACCGACATCGGAACTGTGGGCGTCACCAACACATGGGGATAAAAGTTTGTCGCAACCCTCTTGGCTATTTCTGTGACACTGACGGTATCGTGGATCATCGCCAGATGGTCTTGATGCTGTTCGGTGGCACCCGTTGGGACGATCGCCCCTTTAATCGTGCCACTGGAGATGGCTTCCCCCAGCTCCTTCCGTGTGAGTTCACCTAAAAATACGTTATTATCAAGCATTGATATTTCCTTTGAGTTGTTAAACCGAGGTTATGAAAAGATAAAGAGATAGTGCATATTGAGGATAAGAATGGGTTGGGCGGGAAAGGAAGGGTGGGAGGTTGACAGATACCGCCTCCCACCAATAGTCTACATTGCAAAACTTCCAACGAAAATGTTGTTTGTGTCTTCGCCATCATTCCAAGTGACGGAGAGGATTTTGTCTTGATAGCGATAGACGGTCGATTTGCCGACGATGGGGGTATCAAGTTGCTCCAGCGGCTTGTACCAGATCTGGTGTGGCTGCGTGCAGTTTTGGCAAGGATAGCGCGAAACGGATAGGGTTAGCGCTTCTCCAACCCGCAGATCATATTCCACACCTTCCTTACTGAAAGTGATTGGCGCGCGCTCTGTACTAACAATTTCACCGAGAGTCTCACTGCGTTTCGCCGCCATCAGATCAGTCAAAGCGGCACGCTGTTCCGATGTCGCTTTTTCGTTGATATACAGGACGCTGCGACGCGTACTGGTATCGATAGCGAGGTTGTTCTGCGCCGTAACCACTGCGACAACGGTCAGTCCCTCTAACGAGACACCGTTCCAGGTCCCTTGGTGGATGTTCCAAACGAGGGTTGCCTCCCTGCCCCCTTCGACATACTCAGCGCCATAGTGGCATGCTCCGACATAGACGCTGACGGACCGGGCTTCCAAATACTCGCCTTGCACGGTTTCGGGTTGTGTAGCCAGCGCACTCATAACAGTCAGCAAGAACGCAATAGCGGTTAAGCTGAAAATCTTAGTCTTCATCTTTATACTCCCTTCTAAAGATCGAACGTGAAAGTTGCAAGGCAGTTTATCACACCCAAGTTTTAGCGTCAAGTGAAAAGAAAATTGGAAAAGAAAGTTCATTGGTGCATTAGCGCATTGGTTCATTCAACCGACAAACCGTATACATTAGGAGAGCGTGAAACGTGATGCCCCGATAAATCCCCCGATAGGATCGGGGCAGGCCCGATGAATCGGGACAGACTGGACAGGCTGGGAAAAGTGAGCGTTGGGTTTCAGGGTTCCCATCCAACTCAGTCTATGTGCGATACACCTGTTGTCCTGCTGGAACCGTAAGTTGGTCTCATTCTGTAGGTCTATATTCATATCTCAGGGCTGGGATGTCGATCTTGGAAAATCGGCCCACAAAAATTATGTAACTGGATACTACCGATCGCAGTATCAGGGCAAAGCTTGAGGCGGAATTTTCGCTTGACGGAACCCCCGAAGTATGATAGATTGTGTTCAAGATTTTTATCATCATTTAGCCAAAATTTCTGGAGTGCCTCATCGGTCGTCAACAACCGAGAAAATAGGAGGACGACATGTCAAAAGAGAAAGAGAAGGACCAAACGCAGGGGACATCCATATCGCGGCGGAGTTTCCTGAAAGGCGTGGGCACGGGCGCAGTCGCTGCAAGTGTTGCACCGTCTGTTTTGATCGACGCGGAGACAGCGGCAGAAGCCCAGATGGGTGAAGAAATCACCCGCGCCAAAATCAAGCTCGATATCAACGACAAAGCCTATGAAGTTGAGGTTGAATCGCGCACCACGTTGTTAAGCGTCTTGAGAGACGGTTTCGACACCAGCGGCAACCGCGTGGATCTGACCGGCGCAAAGCCGATCTGTGAGCGTGGCGAATGTGGTGGGTGTACGGTACAGGTTGACGGAAAAGCAGTTTATTCCTGTATGACCCTCGCTCTCGACGCACAGGGGAAGCAGATTACCACGGTGGAAGGACTTGCCGACGGTGACCAGTTACACCCGGTCCAAGAGGCATTTGTCCAGCACGATGCGCTGATGTGTGGTTTCTGCACACCCGGCTTCGTCGTAGCGGCGAAATCGTTTTTAGATCAGAATCCGAGCCCAAGCCATGAGGAAATTAAAGAGGGATTGGCGGGCAATATCTGTCGCTGTGGGACCTATCCCTTTATCTTTGAGGCGGTCAAAACGGCTTCGCGGAAGATGGGAGGCTAAACAATGGCATCATGGGGAAGACCAGAGAATTCGCGCTTAATCGGTAAACGTGTTCAGCGTTTGTCAGGCGCTGATAAGGCTACTGGAAAAGCAAAGTATACGTTTGATATCAATCGTCCCGGACTGCTTTACGGTCATATCCTGCGATCATCGGTTGCACATGCGACCATCACCCACATAGACCTGAGCGCAGCGGAGGCACTGCCCGGCGTTAAAGCCGCTATCCCGCTGATTGAGCCGGGCAAACGGGTGCGCTTCGAAGGACAGGAGATCGCTGCGGTCGCCGCTACCACAGACGACATCGCAAGGGACGCGCTTCGACTCATCCAAGTCGACTATGATGAACTGGACTATGTTGTCGATATGGAAGATGCCAAAGAAGCGGGCGCGCCCCAAATCCGTGACGATTGGGAGGGCAACCAGAGCGAACCACGGGTCGACGAACGTGGCGATCTTGAGGCGGGTTTCGCTGAAGCCGCTGTCGAGGTAGAAGCGACCTATCACGCGCCGGTCCAAACCCACGTCTGTTTGGAGACCCATGGCAATGTCGCTGAATGGGATGGGGATAACCTGACCGTTTGGGCTTCGACGCAGGCGGTTTTTGGTACACGCCAAAATCTCGCTCGACATTTCGAGCTACCCGAAAATCAGGTGCGTGTCATCACCGAACACATGGGCGGTGGCTTCGGCAGCAAGTTCGGTCCGGGCGTGGAAGGGGTCACCGTTGCGAAGCTCGCACGAATAACGGGTGCACCGGTCAAGCTGATGTTGACCCGTAAGGATGAGCACCTTGTTGGCGGCAATCGTCCGTCGATGACGCAGACGGTCCGTGCCGGCGCAGCGCAAGATGGTCGGTTCGTCGCTTATGACATGAGCGGCTACGGCACAGGCGGTATCGGAAGTGGGGCGGGTTTCACCGGTCCGTATGTCTATCATGTCCCAAATTATCGCACTGAAAAGTCTGCGGTCGCAATCAACGCAGGCAGTGCGCGCGCCATGCGTGCACCGGGGCATCCACAGGGCGCCTTCGCCATGGATTCGTTAATGGACGAACTTGCTGAAAAGCTGAACATAGATCCACTCGAATTCCGCCGTATAAACGGTGACAGCGACGCCCGGCGAGACCGGATCCGTCAGGCTGAATATACGCTCGGCGCGCAGGAGATCGGCTGGCACCGACGCAACAGAGTCCCCGGCTCCGGTACAGGCGTTAAGAAGCGCGGTATCGGTGTGGGTTGCGGACTGTGGGGCGGCGGCGGTGGACCGGGAACAGAAGCCCGTGTAACCATCCACGCAAGTGGTGCCGTCGAAGCGACCACCGGTACGCAGGATATCGGCACCGGTATCCGAACGGTTATCGCCATGATTGTTGCGGAAGAGCTGGGGCTGCGTCCCCAAGACATCACAGTCAAGGTTGGCGACACAGCACCGGGACTGCCCTCTCGCGGGAGTGGGGGTAGCCAGACAATCGGCTCTGTGGCACCGGTAATCAAGACCGCAGCGATGGCAGCGAAACGCAAACTCTTTGCACATATCGCACCGATGGTGGAAGCGGATCCGGGGAATTTACGCGCTGTAGGCGGTCGGATTCGTACCGAGTCAGATCTGAGGATGAGCATTTCGTGGAAAGAGGCGACAGGATATCTCGGTATGGAAACCATCTCAGAAGGTGGCGAGTGGGACGAAAACCTCCGCGTCGGAGATACCGCGGGTGTGCAGTTTGCCGATGTCGAAGTTGACACGGAAACGGGGCTTGTCAAGGTCATCAAGATTGTCGCTGTCCAAGACTGCGGTTTGGTGGTCAACCGCTTGACAACCGAGAGCCAGATCAACGGTGCCGTCATCATGGGATTGGGCTATGCGCTGCTTGAAGAGCGTATCATGGACGATCAGACCGGCAAGATGATTAACGCGAACCTTGAGGACTACAAAGTCCCCGGAACGATGGAGATCCCTGAGATTGTATCCATCGCATACGATACCGACCGGAAGATAACGGGAATCGGTGAACCACCGACCATCCCAACAGCGGGCGCAATTGCGAACGCTGTCTACAACGCAATCGGTGTTCGTATCCGGGAACTCCCAATCACACCGGACAAAGTCCTCAACGCCCTCGGTTAGTAGAAGAGAAGGAGATGAAAAGATGGAAAATTTTGCTTACGTGAACGCGGCAGATGTCGAGCAGGTCCCGTCGCTATTGAGCGACGATTGGACCGAAACGAAAATGATTGCGGGAGGCACGGATCTTCTCGGCGAACTGAAGGAGTACATCGAAACGCCGAAGAAGGTGGTCAACCTGAAGTCGATCCCCGGTCTGGACAAGATTAATGCGGATGCGTCCGGCTTAGCCATCGGTGCGCTCGTAACGCTCACCGACATCGCTGCGCACCCGACCATTCAACACCATTACACCGTTCTCGCGGAGGCTGCCGGCTCCGTCGCATCGCCACAGATCCGGAATGTTGGCACGCTCGGCGGCAACCTGTGTCAGCGTCCCCGCTGCTGGTATTATCGCAATCCCGATATTATCTGTCTGAAAAAGGGCGGCGATACCTGCTACGCGGTCGAGGGGTTGAACAAATACCACGCAATCTTCGGTGGAGGTCCCGTCTATATTGTCCATCCCTCTGATACAGCACCAGCGTTAATTGCCCTTGGCGCTACCGCCAAGATTGTGGGACCTAACGGAGAGCGGACGATGCCGTTAGAGGATTTCTTCGTCCTGCCCGACGTCAACCCGCAACGCGAAAATGTCCTTGAACCGAACGAGGTTCTCACCGAGGTGCACGTCCCTCAACCGAAGATGGGCACAAAGAGCACCTATCTCAAAGTCCGTGAACGCGGTTCTTTCGATTTTGCGCTGTCGAGCGTCGCCGCTCACTTTGAGATGAGCGGTGGGACTTGCAGCAAGGCAAACGTTGTTCTCGGTGGCGTCGCTCCTATCCCGTGGCGCTCGGTGGAAGCTGAAGCAGCGTTGAACGGTAAACGGATCACAGACGCGGTTGCAAAGCAGGCTGGCGAGGCGGCGGTGGCGAATGCAGAACCGATGACCGATAACGGCTATAAGGTCACGCTCACCCAGAACATTGTCAGTCGCGCTGCGATGCGCCTCGCCTAAAGATAGCCGAATCTATTTCGGAAAAGGAGAACGAACATGCAATCAGAAAAAGGTCCTTCCCTCTTGACTAAACCGATATGTCAAAACCTATGTACCAAGGCGCTCTATACCCCCGGCGGGAATCTGAAAAATCTTGTCGAGACCAATCCGTTCTCAAACTACTGGTGCAACTGCACGATGACGGTGGTTGGACCGGATGACCGATTTGTTTCGCCAGAGAACTGCAATCGGTCTCGCGACTGTTTTGATCCGATTGGGGGCACACCTATAGCATAGTTCAACGACTATAAGTTGAATTTGTGAACTAGTACGCTGTATATTCTCTCCAAGAGATATGTGATAGCTGAATGAAAGCAAGGAATTTTGATAGCTACCCTCTCCTTCAGCAATTGATGCTTTCATAAAGAGTCCTATGCTATGACTTCGGCTTTCTCTTACCACTGTTTTCAGAGAACGCCAAGTTGAGTCTATCATTTTACTGTGGTCCAACGCCCACAATCAGCAATCACCCACAGCAAATGAAGGGTGCTTTGGGCGTTCTGTTGCATTGTACTGTTAGGTGTGACACGACTACTCATCGTAGATTCGACTAAACTTCTCAAACAGAATAGTGTTGAAACGCGCTACCCAATCAAGAACATCAAAAAGGAATGGGTCGTGAGCATCAATTCGAGAAAGCCAACGTTTGTAAGGATCGTTGCAGAATATGAGGATTGGCGAAATATATCGCATATCCGCTGGTTGAAAAAAGGGATATGTCGAGAATGTCCCGTCGTCGTTTTGAATTAGACAGTGGTCCATTGAGTCGTTCCAAGACCCGTGTATGGATTCAGACATCATACCGTAAGTAGATGCATAGAGCTGCTCGTCAACGACCGTATCAAATATTTCATAGAAGGTTTTGCCTTGCAGCTTCCATTTATTTTCCTTCTGAAAGGAAAAGCTATTCTCGGTTAGACCCTCGAAACGCATTTTTGCTTTTATAGACCGAAGTAACCGATTGCCCGCTTTGGTCTGAAAAAAAGCAGATCCCTTTCTGTAGTTACGTAGTATTCGTAGTCTGTTCTTGTAAGAACACAATCTGTAGTCGCGGAGGACATTGGAGTTGTTCTGCAGCAAATAGGAAGAAACAACAGCAGCTTCGATCAATGGACGCTCGAGGATACTGATGAATTCAGCATTGTTTTCCTCGTAGAACCTTATGATTTGCTTCAGCAGTTTCCATATCCTAATCAGAAGACCAAGGATCGGTGCGTCATCCAGAGAGAAACCGTTAGGATTCCGTTCGGGATTTTTTATTCTAGTGATCGCGTCGTAGATTTCCGCGACATCTTTGTAAAATGTCCCAGCGTAAGATCCTAGATCATCTAGGGAATTAAGAAAATCATTGACATACGACTCATCGTATTTTTCTATAATATTGTGGATTTCTTCCATAAGTTTTCCCTTTCGAGTAGGGGAATTCAGGAAAGCGGATCTCGCTGAATTCCCCCAAGCGTAAGTTTTTTGATTTTAGTTGAGGTCTTATCTGTCACCACAGGGTGGTTGGTATTCTCGACGAATTTTCGATTCTAGCGAACGTCGCTGATCCGCTGACCATCTTGGTGTATATAGGATAGCAACCCCAATATTTCCTTGTCTATTTCGTTTCCAACAAAGTTGTCGCTCATGATTCTCAATCCGTGTCTTGATTTTAGCCGACTCGCCTACGTCAAGTAAATACCATTTTCTGTTCAAGCGATAATCAAGAATCACGTAGATTCCTGCGCTATCTCTTAAACTAGTGGTTGTTTTGTAAGGTCCTTCAAAGCGGTAATTGGCAATAGTAATCATTTGAACTCCCTTTCTTTAAAATTCCTTGCATATGCTAGGAGTGTAGTGTAAAATTCAACGTTATCGTATAGCAACACCACTATACGAATTAGTATATCAATATAATACTTTAAGGTATTCACAATGTCAAGTAAAATTTTCTCCATCCGGTTACGTAAGGCGCGAGAGCGCCGTAATCTTAAACAATCAGAATTGGCTGAACGTGCCGGATTGCAGGCTGCAGCGGTATCCCATTTCGAAACAGGGCGACGAGCACCTTCATTTGACAATCTGAGACGACTTGCAGATACGCTGAATGTTACAACGGACTATCTTATTGGACGCGCCGAAGATCCGGTGTCATCTGGACCTAATATAGACAAGCTTTTTCGTAATGCGGGTGAAATGTCTGAGGCAGATCTGGAAGCGTTAGCGGATTTTGCGGAAATACTTGCCACAAAAAACAAGAAAGGGGGTTCTTAAATCTGTCTATGAGTTTAGATCCTAGATATAAGATGGCTGGCAACCGAGCAGAGCGACTTCTTGATGAGTTGGGCAAAAATGTTCTACCTATCGATCCGTTTGTTATTGCAGAAGATCGTGAGATTATGGTGAAATCGAAAGAATTTGATACGGCGGGTGTATCTGGATGCTTGCTTAAAGTGGATGATAGTTTTGGCATTATGTACGCTACCCACATAAAAAATGAAGGATTCATACGGTTTACTGTTGCCCACGAACTTGGTCATTATTTCTTACCCGGGCATGTGGATACCCTTTTCATTAATAGGAAACTACACTACTCACAGAGCAATTTCGTATCAGCAGATCCGTTTGAATTAGAGGCAGACCATTTTGCTGCGTCGCTATTAATGCCATCACGATTGTTTCTGAGGGAAACACGTCGAGCTGGAGAAGGATTTGGTGCCATTAATTCATTGGCTGAGACCTTCAAAACTTCCATTACTGCAACGGGAATTCGCTTTGCCACATATGCCGAAGACCCGGTGGCTATAATTATCAGCAAAAACGATAGAATCCATTATTGTTTCATGTCAGAAGCAATAAAGGAACTTAAGGGCATTGGGTGGATAAAGAAGGGAGATTTAATCCCAAAGTCGAGCAAAACTTATGATTTCAATAGTGACATAAATAACATCACTTCGAGTCGTGTAGCCGAGAGCATAACGACTCTTGATGATTGGTTTGAAGGGGCACCGGCAGTGGAAATGAACGAAGACGTTGTTGGCTTGGGCAGTTATGGTAAAACATTGACTGTTCTGTTTACTAATGAAGCATTGGAGAACGAAGACGAAGATGAATGGTTGTAGATAGTAGATGGTTATTCTAGGAACTAGTATATAAGATCAATTACTTGATTGCCAATCAGGGAATCATTCAAAAGGACGCTGCGGATTTTTTGGGAATAAGTCGCTCGGAAATGACAGCACTGAGAAATAGTCAATTGAAGAACTTTACGATTGATTATCTGATTTCTCTGTTCAGAAGACTGAATTCAGCTTTGACAAAACAATAGAGTGATCGAAACTGATTTAGGAAACCATGCAATCATCCCGCTATAATGACAATGTTTTTCTCAATTGTCCATTTGACTTGGCTTATAAACAGTTGTTTGATGCAATGGTGTTTACGGTATATGATTGCGGTTTTATCGCCCGTTGTGCTCTTGAAGAGGAGGACGCAAGCCAAGTTCGGATCGACAAAATTTATGAGATCATCGCGGCATGCCGTTATGGCATTCACGACATATCAAGAACGGAATTAGACGAGTCCTCAGGTTTCCCTCGATTTAATATGCCTTTGGAACTGGGGGTTTTTCTTGGAGCAAAGAAGTTTGGTATAAATGGGCAGGAGAGGAAAAATTGTCTCATATTAGACAAAGAACAGTATCGGTATCAACAATTTATCTCGGATATTGCCGGGCAAGATATTCAGGCTCATAACAACAACCCTGAAGAAATTGTAACAGTCATACGGAATTGGCTTCGCACTGCATCAAGACGTCAGACAATTCCAAGCGGAAGCGTTATTTGGGGACATTATCAAGAGTTTATGGGGGATCTGCCTGAACTGGCCCGACCGTTTCAGTTAGAAGTTGAAGAACTTATTTTTAATGATTACACTTTTATGCTTGCAGAATGGTTGAAAACTCAAACGGATCGCTGATTAAAACATGATATAAGGAGGTAATCAAGATGGCAAGAGGAAGAACCATCAAATACCCGCCCAAACAGGGGAAACTCAAAAGAAACGAGGTTAAGCGGGTGGTAGAGAAGGTTATCCTTGGTAGGCGTGGTGGACCAACAACATCTTCAATAGGACAAACGTGCCACATGACTACCTTTAAGGTAGGACGGGATGCTAAGACAGGTAGGTTTATACCTCGCAAAGAAGCTGAACATCGTAAATCAACGGCAGTGGTTGAAACCATTAGAAGACCTAAAAAAGTGAAAAAGCTATCCTAATCCTTTTCCTTTCAAAGCCCATCATGGACCAAATCAACTGTGTCCTTGTTCAGTGTCACGGGCTAAGGAAGGGTTTGAAATCTTTGCCGGTTGATTTATGTTATCCCACATCAAATATCAGATGGGATTGAGAATTAACACATCTAATTAAACACATAACACAAATCAACTCAAATTACCCGGTAATCGGAGAACTAGATGAAAGCGTGGCGTTTTTATGGATTTAACGATATGCGGTTGGACGAGGTGCCTGACCCAGTGCGGCGTGAGGGGCATGTGATCGCAGAGATTCTCTGTGTGCAACCCTCCGTCACCGAAGCGCAACTGGCTTACGGGATTCCGACCCTCGCTTATGAGCAGATTAAGTATCGCTTGGAGACCGAGGCACCGATACGACTGTTTGGACACGAGTTCTGCGCCCGAATCGTAGAATCGGATACGAACTCCCAATTTCGTCCGGGAGACCGTGTGGCAGCCCGCGCCAAACTCCCCTGTGGCGAATGCTCCCTCTGCCTATCAGAACGCGGAAACGACTGCCGGCGGGGTCCGATTATCGGTTTCCAATTGCCCGGCTGCTTCTCCGAGTTCGCCGTCCTGCCCGAAATTGCCTTGACAAAGGTGGATGACCGAATCTCTGACAGCGAGGCGGCATGTTTGCAGTCGCTTTCCGACAGCCTTGCAGCGGTGGATACAGCGGAGATACGTATTGGGGATACCGTCGCCATCTTCGGTCAGGGCAGTATGGGGCTTGAGTGTATGCAGGTCGCCCGTGCGAGCGGTGCGGGGCAGTTGATCACCGTAGATGTCCGAGAGGAGGCGTGCCAAGTCTCTGTGGAATTGGGCGCTGACCACAGCATTGATGCGAGTCAAGATGATCCGGTTGAGGTCATTCAGACGTTGACGGACGGGAACGGTGCCGATGTCGTTTTTGAATGTGCGGGCGGAAGTCCGAAGCAGGGCTTGTCCGGGACGCAGACACTCACACAAGCGATCGCAGCTGTTCGATCCGGAGGGAAATTAAATATCGTTTCTTGGTTCGGCCATCCGATGGAACTTGATGTTGATGCGCTACGGGAACGAAGCCTCAGATGCCTGTTCCCAGATATCAGCACACTGGCACATTTGGAGCACACGGTTCGGTTGGTCGCCTCCGGCCGGATTCGGCTGAAACCGACTATCAAGCATGTTTTGTCCGGCATAGAATCCGTCCCCAAAGCCTTCGAGATCACCGCAAACAAAGGGAAATACGGGGCTATCAACCCAGCACAGGTGATGATGCACGAGTGATTTATGGTAGATTTTAGAGTTACTTGGACACTCTCAGGGCACAGCCAACCCCCTAAATCCCCAACCCCCCTAGCCCCCCTTGTCAGGGGGAAAGATGGATCGGGACTTATCAGGGGGGAAACCATTGTCAGGGGGACTTATGAACCAACTGCGTAAGTCCTATTATTTCTCTAATCCACCATAATTTGCGAAAGACAGCTCTTTATACACCGTTTCAGAGAGGAAGAACGAATGACCGACCCCCAAACGACAAATGACCTCCAAGCACTCCTTCCACATTTCCGCCAGCACGGTTATGTGATCCTCAAGGACACGCTCACGTCCGACGAAGTAATATATTTCCGTGAACTTTTCGATCGTGACCGCAAGGAGTTTGGCAGTCCAAATTGCTGGCATCCTTTCTCCAATCAGATGCGAAACTGCAATGCGTTAGTCACCTCGCCGGAATTTGATCGTCTACTTCGCCACCCCAAGATTCTACCAGCGATTGAATTTCTGATGGGAGGACCTGTCTGTTTCGCCGAAATCTGCCTACGCCACATGGGAGCGTACAGTGACGAACCCCATCAACGGTTTCATCGGGATCGTCCGCATTGGGAGGACCATCCGCTTCGTATGGACTACATGCAACTGATGGTCTACCTCACCGATGTCGATGAGGGGACGCACTGCTTCTCCCTCTCGCCTGAATCCGTCGAGGAGCCGATTGTGGAGATAGCGGAAAACGTTGAGCGTAAGGGGACTGTTGATATTCACGGACCGGCAGGCACCGTCGTGCTTTTCAATATCGCCGTTCCGCATACGGCAACGGTCCGCGTCACACAACGAGAGCGGAAAACGGTTCAAGCCTACTATGGACATCGTTCTCGCCCGTATTTGAGCGACTGCTCTGTGATCCCGCCGCGGTTCTCGCGTCACGACCCGGATCCGGAGGTGCGCGGGTTTTACGGCAACCTTAACAAGACGACGCGAGCATACTTGGCAGCCTTTGATCCCCCATCTGGATAAATTTTTAGTAAAGTTTAGAATTAATTGGACACTCTGTACCGGCGCAGTTGGAAACAGCGCCTACCAAACATGGGGAGCCAAAGTATCTATCTGTTTTTAGAATCCACTATTGAATATACCTACCGGAAAGGCACACCGCTATGAACCGTAGACACGCCTTGGACGAACCCCGCGTTTTCATGTTCGACGACGGACGGCACGCTGCGAGCCTCTACCAATTTGAACCGCCCCTCGAACCCGGGGATTTCACCTTCAACGTAGACCAACTGGCAGACAGCGGCGTGGACACCCTCATATACTTCGCCGTGCTTGAAGGGGGTGTGACCATGTATGACAGCCGTGTCGCGCAGAAGTGGGGCGATAACGTCGTCAAATGGACGCACACGGTCTGGTATCGTGCTGGTCGAAATATTCATCAACTGATCGCCGATGGCTACGATCCGTTGAAGCTGCTCTGCGATCGCTGCCACGAAAAAGGGATCTGGTTTATTCCGAGCAACCCGGTCACCCTCTCCGGCGGCGATAGAGCGACTGACGGTGGATTGGGTCGGAAGTCCGACTTTGTGTACGAGCATCCAGAGTTTCAGGTGGGAGAGGAAGACGATCCACGGGCATCGGACGCATCGACGACGCGGTTCAGCTTTCTGCACCCGGAGGTTCGGGAGCAACAGTTCCGGGTTTCCGAGGAACTACTCACGCGCTACTCAATCGATGGGATAGAACTGAACATGACCGATTTCGTCCCGTTTTGCAGGTTCGACGAGGTCGATGAACTCGCACCGATTATGACCCAATGGATCCGCGACCTTCGTGCAGTCGCTCGGAACGCTGAAGCGGATCAGGGACGTCGCAAACGCATCTATGTCCGTATTCCGGCGCATCCAGACGCTTGGAAAGCCCTTGGGTATGACGTTCCGCTTTGGGTCTCGGAGGGATTGGTGGACGGTCTCATCTGTCAACCCGGTCTCACACAGGGACCGGTCGATCAGGATCCCGATCTTTCAGGCGCGGTAGCTTTAACCAATGGCACCCAATGCAGGGTGCTTTCATCCTTCCAAAACGTGCTCGGCAGGCAACTGAAGCAGTACGCCACCCCACCGATGATCTGGGCTGCTGCTGCGAATGCGTATGCCCAAGGCGCGGACGGTTTCGGGATAGGGGACGCCCACTGGACGCCCAACGGTTGGCCCTGGACGCACAACGAGTATCAGACCCTGCGGCTGCTGGGGCACCCCGACATGTTGGCGACAGCCGACAAGCTTTACCGCGTCCGCTCCGAGACACAGGGTGTGACCAAAGGTGTAGGCTGGGCACCCGGCGTAGCACCCACGCTACCCCAGACATTGGTTGAAGGGGAACCGGTCGAGGTCCTACTACGGACAAGTGACGAGTTAGAAAAATGGGAGGGGTTAGGAAGGGTTGAATCGGTTCAACTACGGATACGGATAATAGGGATTGAACCTTCGCTGAACGATCTCCGAATTGAGTTGAACGGTCAACCGCTGCCGGATTCTATTCTGGATATAGAGGATCTGAACTACCGCCTGATAAGTACCGGAGCTGTAGGTCCCTACGGACAGGTGTATAAATACCAACTGCCACCCGCGCATTATCCGAAGCCGGAACATAACACGGTGCACATCACACTGATGAAGCGAGACCCGAATATTGAGAACCCTTTTGATGTCTACGATGTCGATTGTGACATCCGATACCGACTCCATCGCCACTTTGGACGAGAACCGATCGACTATTAGCGCCCTAGCGAACAACTCTTGGAGGGAACCTGATGGAATCAACGACAGTCGCTGGATTGCGTGTGGGAACGGGAAGTGTGAATCTTCAGGCTGACGATTCAATGGTCGTCGCAGGTAGCATCCTGCCGAAGCATGTGAAGGGGCAAGAGGGCGAACTGCGAGCAGTTGCCATCGTGATTGAAAGACCGCCTGCCCCCAAACTTGCTATTGTCGTTTGCGACGTTATCGTTGTAGAACGCGACGACGTTGATGCCGTGGTCTCCGAGATCGAAAGGACAACCGACATTTCGCGCCCTAATATCCTAATCAGTGCCACGCACACGCATCACGCACCGAGTACCATCGTCGTGCACGGCTATGGTCGCGACGAACTGTTTTGCCAACGTCTACGCGAAGGGATTATCAAAACTGTCCAGCAGGCGGATGCAAACTTAAGCGACAACGAATCCCATTTCTACTTTCACCAAGGCGCAGAAAACAGCATCGGTGGAAATAGCCGTCTGTTGCTCGCTGACGGTACAATCTGGTGGGTGGGACCCGGTACAGACGCCGTGCGCCCTACCGGTCCCTTCGACCCGGAGCTGCCGGTCTTCGCCTTCCGCGACGCTGACGGTCAACTCCAAGCACTGATATACAACCACTCCACCCATACGATTGGAACTTGCAGCGGGGATGTCCGTTCCCCCAGTTTCTACGGCTTGACATCACAAGAATTGGAAGCCGAGTTGGGCGGCAGTGTATGCTTTCTGCCGGGCGCGTTTGGCTCAACACACAACGTCACCGAGGTGCCACCGCCCGAAGCGGTTAAGCGGCTCAAAGGGGTAATCACTAACGCTATGGAACAGGCAAAGCCGATGCCCGTTGACAAATTGGCATCCATCCAACGCCCCTTTACCTTCAAAGTGCGGACGTTTGACGAAGACGTAGAGGATGAAAAGGTGTCCTCGTACTGCCGTAAGCGTGTGCCGGACGGTGCGGATAGCACCATCAATGTGTTCCGAAACATGCGCCAAACCCTTGCGCCCCGGCAAGGACAAGAGCGCCAAACCACACTCCAAGCAATGGTTATCGGCGAAGTCGCGGTTGTCGGTATGCCGGGCGAACTGTTTACCAGCTTAGGCGTTGAACTCAAGGAACGCTCACCGTTTCAGCACACCTACGTCGTCTCGCTCGCCAACGACTGGATGGGCTATCTACCCGATATGGAAGCGCACACACTCGGCGGCTATCAAACGTGGATGGGGCTGCACAGTTATGCGGAGGAAGGCACCGGCGAGCGGATGGTCGATGAATGCCTCCGTATGCTCCAGCAGCTACAACAGAGCTCAACCTAAGAAAGACTCAGAGAGGTTTCAGTATGGTGGACTATTCCTTTGATAGAGAGATCGAATTACAACAGTTGCAGGACCTACTCCGGCAGACAGGATGGGCAAATCGGAGAAGTGTTGAGGGCATCCAAACAATGCTCGACGGGACGCCCCTCACCTTGGGGGCATGGGAAGGCGACCGTCTTGTCGGCTTTGTCCGAGTGATAACTGACGGCATCTACCGGGCTCTGATCGACGATGTAGTTGTAGCAGAATCGAAACGTGGAACAGGCATCGGTTCCGAATTGATGCAACGGATAACCGAGCGGTTGGCGGAGGTAGAGGAGGTCTTTCTGCGTTGCGGGGAGGGGGTTGTTCCGTTTTATGAGCGCCACGGTTATGAGCGTTCCAATGGTGTGATAATGGATCTGAAAAAAGATTGAACGATAACGGAATTCGCACGAAAGGGATGAACAAATGGCAGAAAAATCAGACAAGGAGCGCCCCTCACATCTGGTACGTTTCGGGCAGACCGATCTGTATGTCTCCCAAGTCTGTCAGGGGACCGCATTTCGGAATATGCCACGGGCAGCGGATAATTCAATGGGGCTGCGCGTACTGCAACACTGTATTGACGTGGGTGTGAACTTCTTCGATTCATCGAACGCCTACGGCTGGGGCGGGGCAGAAGAAACCTTGGGCAAAGCCGTTGTAGGCAGGCGCGATCAGGTGATCATCTGCACCAAGGTCGCTGCGTCATACGCTCCAAAAAAAGAGAGTAGTCCGGGAGAACCGGCGCGTTTCACCCGAGATTTCCTTTTTGAACAGGCAGAAGGCAGCCTCAAACGTCTACAGACCGACTATATCGATCTCTACCTGCTCCATCAGCCGGACAAGGTTACGCCCGCAGCAGAGATTGTTGATTCGATGGACGCGCTGGTACAATCAGGAAAGATCCGACACTGGGGTGTCTCCAACCATAGTACCGCGCAGGTGAGCGAGTACGCCGAGCTTGCCCGAACAACCGACAAAGCCCCCATCGCAGGCACCGAAGATTATTACAATATCGCTGGAGAATCCTTGACCGATACAGGCGAATCCCGTGTGCAGCAAATGGAGGGAGAGATGTTTCCTGTGTTGCGGCAATCCGGGCTGGGGCTCCTCGCTTTCAGCCCGCTGGACACCGGACACCTTGTACCGGGACGCGATATCGATCCAAGCACACCGTTGGCGACGTTGATAGACGTACTGGACGAGGTGGCTCAAGACCTGCGTGTGCCTCGCGGGACGGTTTGTGTCGCTTGGGTGCTGACCCATCCGGAGGTGACAAGCGTATTGGCGGGGGCGGAAAGTCCTGAACATGTCGAGGACAATTTCGACGGCACACAGATTGTATTGCCCGACGCAGCGATTGAGACTTTGAACGCTGCCAGTGCAGCTTACAGAGAACAACAGGCACAAAATTCGTCATGAGGTAAAACCGAACAGAAGGCTCTGCTGCCTTTGATAAAAGCGTTGTCTGAAACATCCACCCGAAAACCCATGGAGGAACAAGATGAGACTTATTCTGATCGGCTGTGAATACAGTGGCACAACAACATTGGCACACGCAATCAACGAATGGACCAAAGAGACGATGGATAAGGAATTTACACTTATCCACGATCACTTCAAGCTGCCGGATACCAAGCCCCACGGTCCTGAACTCACTGAGGAAGAAATCGCACAGTTCGACGCACTCAGCCCACGATTGACAGAGGTTATCATGCGGCACAACCTCTACTATCACACGCCCGCCCAGTCTGCGTCGGGCGAGGATTTCCTCGGAATCGGTGTCCATATCGAAGAGGGGATATACGGACAGTTGTACTACGGTTACGGGGCACCGGGCGGGCTGGGTGATCGGGAAACAGTTGCACAAAGCCTTGAAAAGCGTATCCTGAATTTCGCGCCTGAGACGGTGCTCGTTTTAGTAAAAGCCTCCCCCGAAGTCATCGCCAAGCGGATGAACGAAAATCCCCATAAATACCCTGTTGTGCCTGAAGGGGACATCCCAGATGTGCTGCAAAAATTTGAGGAAGCGCACCAAAACTCGTCGATCAGAAATAAGATAACGTTAGACACTTCTACAGCGACAGTCGATGAGACCGTCGCTGATTTTGCGGAAAAGATTCAGCCGTATCTGAACGAATCCGAACTCACAAGCCTTTCACAAGGGAAATAAGCGGCCCCATACCGAAAGGAAAAAAGGAAATGGTAGATAAAGCGTATCTCCTTAGCGGCGAAGAGATCCGGGATTTTATTGTCAACGGGTATATCCAAATCCAAACAGATTTTCCGACCGACCTTCACGGGGACATCTATCAGCAAATTGAGGAGATGCTCGCGAAGGAAGGCAATCCGGGAAACAATCTGCTACCCCGAATCCCTGATATTCAGCGGGTTTTCGAGCACCCGAAGGTTTGCGGCGCATTGAGTAGTCTGCTGGGTCCAGATTACCTGATGCACCCCCACCGCTACTGCCACCTCAACACGCCGGGGGGTGACGGACAGACTTGGCATAAGGATGACTATATCTTCGATCAAAAGGTGCGGCATCACCGCTTCCGGTGGGTGATGGCTTTCTACTACCCGCAAGATGTTACGGAAGACATGGGACCAACAGGAATCCTGCCCAGAAGACAGTACTACAACACGCTCTCCGACACGAATCCGACACAGAGCATTGAGCGGGAGCAGGCACTCTGTGGAAAAGCAGGAACAGTAACAATCGTCAATTTTGATTCGTGGCACCGAGCGACTGCGAACCGTAGCGACAAGAAACGCTACATGCTAAAGTTTCAGTTCACACGGATGAGTGAACCCTCCCAACCCTTATTGAGCAACGGACATACAAACTGGGGACCCCTGGATGGCGATGAACATCCGGCGTTATCGAGACACGTCTGGGACTGGCTCTCCCAAAGCGGTGATAGGTCAGGGCAAGGCGCATCCGATACAAACGGGTCTGTATCAAAGCTGACAGCTGCGCTCCAAGACACCGATGAGAGCGTCCGTCTGAATGCCGCTTATGCGCTGGGCGGGATGGGCGAATCCGTTGTACCGGAACTCATGCAGTCCTTACGGGCTGAGGCTGAAGCTTTGGCGGAGAAAAATGTCGCACACACGGCAGCAAATCCACAGGGCGGAAACCCAGCGGATCTGTATTCCTCTCAGGCACTGACAGAGGTAGGACAGTCCAGTGTACCGACACTGATTTCGGCGTTAGGGGACGCGTCTTGGCCCACCCGTGCAGCAGCGGCAGACACGTTGGGCAACTTAGGATCGTTGGCAGAGGAAGCCGTGCCGGGGTTGATTCAGGGGCTACGTGACGAGAATTCGTGGGTCCGTCGAAATGCAGCGGAAGCGTTAGGAACGGTTGCGGCGCCCCCCGATGAGATTGTACCCGCATTGATGGGGGGCTCAAACGACTCAGAGATGCTTGTTCGACTTAATGCGGTGATGGCACTCGCAAAGATTGGTCAATCAGCAGACGGTATTGTGCCAACATTGGCGGGAAGGTTAAACGATGAGGACCGGTATGTCCGTTTCTATTCGGCTACGGTGCTACGACAGATCGGAACGCCCGAAGCACAAAACGCTCTATGGGACGACCTGTTGACCTCTCGATGGTGTCCTATCACCACGGCAGAGAATCCTTACTGACAATTACGCGTCGACATCTCCCTGCCACAACCGTTGCATCTCTTCACAGGAAGCCAAGAGGGTGTCCAGTGTGCCTACACCCTCAATCCGCCCGTCCTTCAGGACGATAATCTTGTCCGCCCGGCGGAGTGCTGGACGGCGGTGGGAAACAACGAGACAGGTTGAACGCTGTGTTTCGAAGACGCGATCCCACAGCACACCTTCTGTCTCCACATCCAGTGCGGAAGATAGATCATCAAAGACAAAAAGTTCCGCAGGACGGACAAACATCCGTGTCGCGGCGGCGCGTTGTATCTGCCCTCCCGATAGCTTGACGCCTCGTGGACCGACCACCGTATCCAATCCATCTTCGAGCGTTGGGAGATCTTCCTCCATCACGCCCAATCGGATCGCCTGATCGAGCGCCTCCGGATCATCTGGCAATCCCATGAGGATATTGTCCTTGAGCGGTTCGCTGAAAAGTTGCGGGACTTGCGGGGTATAGGCGCAACGAGGTGGCACGAAGAATGCCTTGGAGTCATTCACCATCTCCCCATTCCATCGAATCTCTCCAGCCTCTTTTGGCAGAACACCGAGAAGGGTTCGCAGCAGGGTCGATTTACCAGACCCAATCCGCCCAGTAATGACAACGAATGCACCCGCGGGTATCTGTAAATCAATTTCGTGAATTCCATTCTCTGATCCATCGTAGCGGTAGGTCAGCCCTTCGATTGTCAGTTCGTGGAGTTGGTCGGATTCTGTCTTGATAGGAACCGGAATGGTGGGCAGCTCGCCCCGGAGGTAGACCGGACTATGTTGAGCGAGGACGCTTGGTGACCTCTCATCAATGACGCGCTCCATCCGATCGAAGGAAATCTCTGCGCGGGCATGGTGGGTCATCACTGTTCCCAAGAGCGATCCGCTTCTGGCAACTTCACCCACATAGGTCATGAAGAGCGCGATATCTCCAACGGTAAAGTCGCCCGACTTCATCCGTTCCGCAACAAGTATGAGAATCACACCCGTTGCCACATTCCCAAGATTAAAATTGATTGAGCGCAGGAGTTGTTCAAACAGGTTGTCTATCAGCGTGGATTTTCGTCGCGCATCGTTAAGCCGGCGGAAGTGCGAGATGACATTTGACTCCATCGTTGCAACTTTGATCGCCAATACCGCTTGGAACATTTCATTGATGAAGTTTGTCGCCTGCGCCGTAGCAATCCGTTGCGCGGATCGATATTTGTGGATGAATTTCCTTGCCGCATCAATGATGATTACAACGAGGATAGATGGGATGACCGTAATGAGCGTGATCATGACGTTTATCCGTACCATCCAGACGATAGCAAGCGCGGCAAAGATGAGGTTGCCCCAGAGGTGAATGTACCGCTCCAAGTATCTGACAACGGTTCCCACATCGTCGCGAAAACGGTTGGTTACTTCGCCGGAGGCACTTGAGATGCGGCGCGGCGTTCGTACCTTAAGCAGGGCGGACATCAAGTTTTTGCGAAGCAGTGATTCTACTGCGTACCACCAGCGGGGCCAAACGATCGCGGATCCAAACAACGTAATGCGGTCGCCAATTTCGACAGCGATGAACAGTGCCACCAAAGTCCACGGGGTGAATCCTGCCTGCGCGTCGCCTGTGAGGGCATCGAAGAACGCCTTCATGACCAACCCTGTCAGAAACGGAACAAGGTCATCCAGCCCCCGAAACAGTATCGTAAGCAGAAAAAGCCCAGGCCGATAACGCAGGAGTCTTATGGCAGCTTGCCCTGTTCTCATGGAGTCCCCTTGTGTCCTTTGCGCCACGAGTCCGGGATATATTTAGCAAACTCAAGATTCTCGTTCATTATATTGCTGTCTCCCGGGATTTTCGCACACTGGCACAGATAAGCCTTAAAGTAGCACACTTAGCGAAAAAAAGCAAAATTTTTCCTGTGTAGTTAATGCAATACGCGCCTACATTTAACTTAGTCTTCATCGGCGGCAACCGTGTAGGTACCCATGGCTATAGCCCCAGTGCAGCCATCGCTTTCTGTCCATTCAACAGAAAACCCTGAGTCTCTGGCTCTAAGATCAGTGAAACAACCCAGACTCTACCAATCCCATCAGCCTCCGTGGCTGTAGCTGATATCCCATTGGCAGTAACCTCTATAACCTCTGTAGGAAACGTATCGACAATCAACGTGAACTCCTGGCTTGAAGAAATTACACCGCCGGGGGCAGGTGTAACAGTAAGTTGGCCAGTATTCGGCGGCCCTTGTTGCAGACAAGGGTCTTCAGGTTCATCTATCTCTTCCTCGGGTTCAGGCATTTCTGCCTCGGGCTCCGTGATATCCTTCCCACTACACCCTGCAATCAGAACCAACGCACCGAAAAAGATAATAACGAAACACACAAATCTAACTTGCATTTGCAACTTGCCCTCCTTGACCAACCCAACACCTGTATGATAGCATAGCGTCGTTCACGAACCATCATGCCCTTTGGACGATAAAAAGGGACGGAAAGCCTAGCTCGTCTACATGTCAGTCACCCCCCGAACAAGGGACTGAAAGAAAGGAACGCATATCTTGAAAGTTCTCATCACCGGCGCTGCGGGCTTCATCGGTTCACATCTCTGTGAGAGGTTGTTGGCGCGTGGCGATACGACGATCGCTTTAGACACCTTCAACGATTATTACGACCCAGAACGCAAACGGGAAAACCTCCATCAATTACGCAATCATCCCTGCTGTATCTTGTCCAAGACTGACATCCGCGATGCGGAAGCTATCGATCGGCTTTTCGCAGAACATCGACCAGAAGCGGTTGTTCATTTGGCTGCCTACGGTGCCGTGCGCTACTCTATCGGACGTGCTAAGCTCTATACTGATGTCAACATCCGTGGGTCTATCAATCTGCTGGAAGCCGCTCGTGAGATCGGTGTCGAAAACTTTGTCTTTGCGTCCACCTCATCCGTGTACGGAAATACGAAACACCTGCCTTTTGTTGAGACAGATCCCTGTAATCAACCCCTCGCACCCTACCCTGCGAGCAAAAGAGCCGTTGAGTTGATGGGTTATACCTATCATCATCTACACGGATTGAACTTCACCGCGTTGCGTTTCTTCAACGTCTACGGTTCACGCGGACGCCCAGATATGATGCCATTTATCGTTACAGATAGCATTGTTAATCGGCGGGAAATTGTCCTATTCGACGGGGGACAAATGAAGCGTGATTGGACCTACATTGATGATATCATCGACGGTGTGATTGCTGCGATCGATAAGCCGTTGGGGTACGAACTTATCAACCTCGGACGCGGTGAACCGGTTATCATGACAGATTTGGTAGAAATCATCGAAGGGTTGGTCGGTCACAAAGCGATTTTGTCAACGCCGCCCGCCCCACTCAGCGAGCCGAAGATTACCTTCGCAGATATAGCCAAAGCGCGTCGCTTGTTAGGCTATAACCCGCAAATCTCCCTCAAAGCGGGGTTGCGTCAGTTTTGGGAGTGGTATCAGCAAGCGGTTATGAATTGACTATCACGGGACTTTCCGTAGGCTGAAGCGCAAGCGAAAAATCCAACCAGACCTGTAATCGAAACCAACTATCTCAATGGATCGGGAACTGAGAGCTGATATTTCTGCATAACCTCCCGAATCTGCTCCCACGTGCTTTCTTCGACAAAGATCCCCTCCCGTTCCCGTTTCTCCTGCTCAACCTTGCCCCGTTCGCCCGGAACACGAATCGCTTCAACGCCGGGTGAGTGTCTGGAAGACTTGATGTAGTCAATGAAGCGATTGACCTCGGCATTGAAATCTGAAAGATCTACAAAACTGGGGATGTTGATGACTGTGATGAACACGCCATTGCCCACCCTTGAGCCCTCTTGTGAAGTGCAGCCCGCACCGCTCAAAGCACCTGAGAGGATATCAACAACGATGCTGAGTCCGAATCCCTTTTGTGCGGCGATCCCTCCAAACGGAAGCAGGGCACCGGGCGGAGTTCCATAAAAATCTTCGACATCGGTTGTGGGATTTCCCGCGGAATCAATAAGCCATCCCTCTGGAGCGGGTTCGTTCCGATGCCGCTGCACCCGCACCTTTCCCGCTGCGACAACGCTTGTGGACATGTCCAAAAGGATAGGTTCTTTTCCTTCAACCGGAATAGCACAAGCCAGCGGATTGGTCGAAAGGCGTCCTTCGATCCCGCCATAAGGCGCGACATTTTGACCGCCGCCATGGTCGTTCACGGTCAAGATCCCGATCATATTCTCTGCCGCCGCAATCAGTACATACCCTCCCAACCGACCAGTCTCATTGGAACGAGATATAGTAACCGTACTAACATCGGTTGCCTTTGCCTTTTCAACTGCCAATTTCATCGCATGTGTCGCGATTACGGGCCCAAATCCCCAATTTCCATCAAGCGCTGCCATCGAAGGGGATTCGCGCTTAACCTCGATTGGTGCCCCCGGTTGAATTAGGGATTCCTCGATTTCGAGAACATACTTTGGCAAATGAATGATGCCGTGTGAGTCATGACCTACCAGATTGGCGTCAATCATGGAGCGTGTCACAACTTCAGACTCTGCGTCAGAGATACCCATGGCACCGAAAACTTTCAGGCATGTTTGTGCCAATACCTCCGCTGTGAAAACTGGCATTAACGATCTCCTCTGGCTATTATCAATTGTGAATTAACAACTGTTAGATGATTTCCAGCGTCTGTTCTGTCACATAGATATTCATTATAAGGATCTTGAGAAAACTTGTCAATATCGACAGAGGACGGATGCCACTTTGCGATTGACCGCCTCCGGCAAATTTGATAAGATATGACTCAGAAAGGAAGCATAATATGCCGGAGCAGAAAGTCAGGATTGGATTCGTCGGTGTCGGCAATATGGGACAATGCGCCCACCTGAAAAACTATGCGAATCTGGATATCTGTCAGGTAGTTGCGATCGCTGAGATACGCGAGTCCCTGCGTCGAATGGTCGCTGCCCGTTACGGTGTCCCAAACAGCTACCCCACACACGAAGAGATGTTGCAAAATGAGGCGCTGGATGGTATCGTAGCCGCCCAACCTTTCGGTCGCTACGGGATACTTGTGCCTGAACTCCTCAAAGCAGGGGTTCCAGTCTTTACTGAAAAACCGCTTGCCGCTTCCATCGAGTCGGGTGAGAAAATCGTGGATGCCATGAGAGCCAGCGGGACCTGGCATATGATCGGCTATCACAAGCGTAGCGATCCGGCATCGATGTACGCAAAGGCAGAAATCGAACGCCTCAAAGCATCGGGTGAGCTTGGACGGATGACCTATGTTCGCATCCTAATGCCCTCCGGAGACTGGGTGGCGGGCGGTTTTAACGACCTCATCCGGGATGATTCTCCACCGCCCGCACTGGCGTCGGATCCCCCCGCCGCTGACATGAACGACGAGGTTCGCAACCAGTATAACGGTTTTGTCAACTACTACATCCATCAGATTAACCTGATGCGTTATCTGCTTGGTGAACTCTACAGTGTCACGTATGCGGACCCTTCTGGTGTCCTGTTGGCAGGGCGGAGCGAGAACGGGGTCGCCTGCACCATCGAAATGTCTCCCTACAACACAACGATTGATTGGCAGGAATCTGCGCTTGTATGTTTTGAGCGCGGTTATGTGAAAATTGAATTGCCAGCACCGTTAGCGAGTAATCGTCCCGGTCGGGTCGAGATATTGCGTGATCCCGGCGAGGGTATCACCCCGGAAACCGCTATACCACAACTCCCCTCAGTACACGCCATGCGCCAACAAGCGATCAACTTCGTAACCGCCATTAAGGGAGAAGGCAATCCACCTTGCACTTCAGAGGAAGGGTTGGAAGATTTAAAAGTCGCTCGCACTTATATTAAGCTACTTACGGGCGTTTGATTCACAAGGACTCCTACATACCAGATATAGACAACATTAACTTTCCTCGCAAGAAAGGATAGCGAATCACAGCGAAGAAAGTGTTAGCAAAAATTATCATCAGAAAGGAGCTTAAACAATGAGCAGTTTAATCGCAGTCCATCCCCGCTTTGACGGTGTTTGGCCGTATGCAGCGGATCACTTCCACACACTATGGCAGGTACAGGGAGACGTTGAATTTATACGTCTTGACCCCAGCGACGAACGAAGCATCGGCGAGATTGCTTCACACCCCGTCGAAGTCAAACGACTGGCGTGTCTTAGTGTGCCCGTGACGCTGGAGTGCCTTCAGCGTTTCACAGGGTTAGAGGAAGCAACCTTCCAAGGAAGTTACGGTAGTAACATATCGGAGGGGCCGATTCAGGAACATATCCAGGGGGCAGGAATTACGGTTTATAACCATCCGACCGAGGGATTCTGGGGAC
Organism: Candidatus Poribacteria bacterium; assembly: GCA_022822005.1. Lineage (GTDB taxonomy): Bacteria > Poribacteria > WGA-4E > WGA-4E > PCPOR2b > PCPOR2b. The sequence goes on along the minus strand of JAJECO010000044.1, from coordinate 68,780 downwards.
AAACTGTTTCGGAATACGCACTTGCATTGACGCTGTGCGGATTGCGTCGGATCCCACAACTACACCGTGCAATCCTCAGCAGTTTAGTCCCTTGGGACTACGAAGCACCCAACGGCATGGGCACCCCCGGTGGACGTGGACATCAATTTGGCGACGACCCAAACTTCACCAGCGGCACAATCGCCGGGAAACGGATACGGGTTGTTGGTGCAGGAAACATTAGCAGCCGCTACGCCAGCTTCGTAAGTATGTTGGGCGCGGATGTAGCGGTCTGGGATCCGTATGCCAGCGAACCCTGTTTCCACCGCGCAGGTTCTCGGAAGGAGTGGCACCTTTCTGAATTGGTCAAAGACGCTGAAATCTTCGCACCGATGGTGCCTTTGTTAGAATCAACGCGGGGCATCGTCACCGCAGAGCATATCAATGCGCTGCCGAAAGGTTGCTTGGTGGTTTTGGCAACACGTGCCGGAATTTGTGATATGGAGGCAGTGCGAAGGCGGGTTCTTGCTGACGAACTGAGTCTTGCCGCCGATGTCTGGGATGTCGAGCCACTTCCGTTAGACGACCCACTCCTGGGACGCCATAACGTCGTTCATACGCCCCATAACGCCGGACGGACCATCGATGCCAACCAGGCATGGGCGGAGAAATTAGTGGTACAATTTAAGCCGTAGTAAATAATGCGAGCGACGAGCAACACCGTATGCCAAACTACCCAATCGATAAAATTATCACCGATTTTGACGAAACAATATCGGAACGCGATAATATCAGCACCCTTGTGCATACAGCCGCTGACAACCGCGGGGGTGAGAAAGAAGAGTTTCTCGCAGCTTGGCAAGAGATGGTGCAATGGTTTTTGACACGATATCAACGGGTATGCGATGCGTGGCAGGATCATCAGCACTCAATTGTCGATTTCCTAAAATCCTTTGAGCAACTGGAAACAGTATCAATACAACGAGTGATGACGAAGGGTTTTCTGGAAGGGGTTACAAGGGAGGAGTTGAGAGCGGTTGGTCGGAACGTCGTCAAGAAACCGGGAGTTGATGAGGTGTTGTCCCGGCTCCGTCGGGATGGCGTTGCGGTTGAGATTTTATCCGCTAATTGGTCGCAGACTCTGATAGAAGGGGCAACAGAAGGATTATACGATCAGATAATTACCAACAATTTGACCTATGATGCGGAGGGACGCTCGACTGGCGACATCGATCTGCATGTTGTTTCGGCGCGGGATAAGCTGAGAGAGTTCAGAGAACGCAAAAAAAATCCCCCGAACCCAGATAAAATTGGGAACGGGGGAGTAACACGGACACTGTACATTGGAGATTCGATCTCAGATTTTCTTGCTATCCTCGACGCAGATTTAGGGGTGCTGATTGGACAGAACCGCATAGCAATGCAAACGATTGAACGGTTTCGCCTCCCAACGCAACGTCTCCAAGAGGGAACGCGATTCGATTCCTCACGGCATTATCAAGGAACCATCCTGCTCGTCGACTCATGGAAGGTATTGGACAACTTTCTCTCAATCGCCGAGTAGGTATTCATGTATGTTGCGAGAGGAAGACGAAACATTTAACGTTCCATCTTCCTCACCAGTGCAAACCACGCAAAGCCGTAACGCCGCTCAGGCTTAATCTGCTGCCGGTTCCTCAACCTCAGGTTCCGGTGAATCTTCAACGGATTCAAGCTGTGCTTCGCCCTTGGGAAAGGCGCGGATCCTCCGGAACTTAGACACCCCGGTTCCGGCAGGGATAAGATGTCCCATAATGACATTTTCCTTCAGACCAACGAGCCGATCTTGTTTGCCGATGACCGACGCTCGCGTCAGCACATTGGTTGTCTGCTGGAAAGAAGCCGCAGAGATGAAGCTTTCCGTGGATAAGGACGCCTTTGTGATTCCTTGTAGAACCGATTCAGCCGTTGCAGGCTGCCCGCCGTTTTCAACAACTTGGCTATTCGCTCGATTGAATATTGCGCGGTCTACTTCCTCTTCTTCGAGAAAGTCCGTATTACCTGGATTCTCGATTTTTACCTTATTCAACATCTGCCGCACAATTACCTCAATGTGCTTGTCGTTGATGCGCTCGCCCTGGGTTCTGTACACATCCTGTACCTCGTTGACCAAGTAGTTTTGGACCGCCTCTTCCCCTTTCACCTCAAGGATATCGTGCGGATTAATCGGTCCATCCGTTAGTCGTTCCCCAGCATCAACCCTATCATTATCCTGCACAATGAGGTGCTTGCCCTGTGGAATCCGATGGCTTTCCTGATAGTCTCCGTCCACCACACGCAGGACACGCACACCACGGCTAGCACTTTCCACTTCAACTTGCCCTTCAATCTTGGAGATGACAGCGGTGTCCTTGGGTCGTCGCGCCTCAAAAAGCTCCGTGACCCGTGGTAACCCTGTCACAATGTCTCGGCTCTGCCCTTTTTCACGCGGCAGTCGTGCCAAGACAGCTCCCTGTTCTACCTGCTCGCTATCTGTAACCGAAAGGTGTGCCCCTGTTGGCATTTGATAGCTGACCAAGACTTCGCCGCCATCATCACAAATCTCAATTTGTGGCTGATCCTCGCCTCTGTGTTCGATAATCACCTGCTCCGCTGAACCGGTGGTTTTTGTCTCGCGCATCGTTTTGTCTTCAACAATATTCTTGAAGACGACGTGTCCGGCATGTTCCGTCAGAATCGGCACTTGGTATGGATCCCACTCAAGCAGCGGTGTTGGCTGCTCGTCATTTTGGGGATTCCCTTTGGTCACTGCCTGACCATCTTCGACGTACAATCGTGCGCCGACATCAGCAGTATGCCGCTCCACTGTATATCCGTTCACATCAACGATTCGGATCTGCGCATTCCGAGAAAGGACAACCCTTTCCGTTTCTGTCTTGGCGGATTGAGGTTCCGACGTCGATTCCACTTCAACCGGGCGCTCAATAAATCTAACGTTGTAATACTGAACCGTCCCGTCATGCCGAGCCTCAATTTTCGATTGAGAGCCACCGCCACTGACAGTACCGCCCGTGTGGAACGTCCGCATCGTCAACTGCGTCCCCGGCTCTCCGATCGATTGCGCTGCGATAATACCGATAGCTTCACCAACATCTACCAGATGACCGCTCGTCAAATCGGTGCCGTAACATTTTGCACAAGCGCCATACCGGGCTTCGCATGTCAACACAGACCGTACGCGGACTTCAGGTATACCAACTGCCTCGACTTGATTCGCGGTGTGTTGGGTAATCAACTCATCCTTCGCTACTATCACCTCACCCGTGCTCAAGTCAATAATGTCATCCGCGGCTGTGCGCCCGAAAATCCGTTCTGAAAGTGGACTTTCCTCTTCTTCATCCGGAGTCTTGGTAATACCTCCGAGAGTTCCGCAGTCCTCAGTTGTTATCATCACATCCTGCGCAACATCAACCAACTTGCGCGTCAAGTAACCACTACTGGCTGTCTTAATCGCGGTGTCGGCAAGACCTTTCCGCGCACCGTGTGTCGAGATAAAGTATTCAAGTACCGACAATCCTTCGTGGAAACAGGATTCGATTGGCTGTTCGATAATCTCACCCGACGGCTTTGCCATCAAACCGCGCAAGCCCGCTAGCTGGCGAATGGAATCCCGCTTACTTCGAGAAATCGCGCCTGAGTCCACCATGATATGAACGGGATTGAATCCTTCGATCTCATCATCGCGTCCCTCTTCCAAACCGTCAAACAGGGCAGTTTCGATCTGGTCAATCAGTCGATGCCAGATGTCAATAATTTTGTTGTACCGCTCACCCTCGCTCATGCCCATGTCGCCTCTTTGGAAGTCTTCTTCGATCTGCTCTACCTCATTCCGTGCTTCCCTGATCAAATCAGCCTTTTGCGCCGGGATGATCATGTCCTGCATGGCAATAGAAATACCACCGAGCGTTGCATAATGAAAGCCCAGTCGCTTTAGGTCATCTATAAAGCCTACAGTTTGGCGATTGCCCAACTCTTCAAAAGCACGAGACACCAAATTTGAAAGATCACGGGACCCCATTTCTTGGTTGACGTACGGCAGCATTTGCTGCGTTTCAGGATCAGCGAACGACAGTGAATCCGGGATAGCCTGATTAAAGATTACCCGTCCCACCGTTGTTACAATCGGCTCCGCTGCCCCATCAAAGTGGAGTTTCACCGGATCATGCAGCCCAAGTGCGCCGCACTCGTGGGCGAGGATAATCTCCTCCGTATCCTGATAGCTTCGTGGGGTCGAGACCTGGCACACGCTCTCCCACTCCTCTTCAGGAACTGCCTTCGTGAGGAAGCTAACCCCCATTGCGACGTCTCGGTTTGGCACCGCAATAGCCCCACCATGTGCCGGTTTGAGAAGGTTCCGCGTAGCCATCATTAGTAGCTTCGCTTCAACCTGTGCCTCAACACTCAACGGTACGTGCACCGCCATCTGATCTCCATCAAAATCAGCATTAAATGCCTCACACACAAGCGGATTCACTCGAATCGCTTTTCCTTCCACAAGCACGGGTTGGAACGCTTGAATTCCGAGCCTATGGAGTGTCGGAGCGCGGTTCAGGAGCACCGGATGCTCATCAATTACCTCTTCCAACACTTCCCACACTTCTGGCGAAACTTGCTCTGCCATATTTTTCGCTCGCTTGATAGTGTGGGCATAACCTTTCGCCTGTAGCTTATGAATGATGAAAGGCTTAAATAGTTCCAGCGCCATCTTCTTCGGCAAACCACACTGGTGCAACTGAAGCTCGGGTCCAACCACAATCACTGTCCGCCCCGAATAGTCTACACGTTTGCCGAGCAAGTTTTGACGAAAACGTCCCGGTTTCCCTTTGAGCATATCGGAAAGGGACTTCAGTGGACGATTGCCCGGTCCTCGCACCATGCGACCATGACGACCATTGTCCAGCAAGGCATCTACCGCTTCTTGAAGCATTCGCTTCTCATTGCGGATGATCACCTCTGGTGCGCGAAGCTCCATGAGGCGCTTCAGCCGGTTATTCCGATTGATTACGCGCCGATATAGATCGTTCAAATCGCTGGTAGCAAACCGTCCACCATCAAGAGCGACCAACGGACGCAGGTCTGGCGGAATTACTGGAATTACTGTAAGAATCATCCAATGTGGCAGATTCCCCGACTTTTTGAAACCCATGACCAACTTTAGCCGCTTGGACAGCTTCCGAGATTTCTGCTTGCTCGCGGTTGCGTCGAGTTCTGCCCGCAGGGTTTCCATTTCGTGGTCTAAATCAATCTGCTCCAGCAATTCGCGGATTGCATCTGCCCCCATGCCTGCACGGAAACCGTCGGGAAATTTATCTTGGTATTCCGTATACTCTTCCTCTGTTAGGAGCTGTTTTGCCTCTAAGCCACAATCTGGGTCATTAATCTCTAATACAATGTACGACTCAAAATAGATAACGCGTTCAATATCACGGAATGGAAGATCCAAAAACAGTCCTATCCGGGAGGGCAGTCCTTTGAAGAACCAGATATGCGATACCGGCGCGGCTAATTCGATATACCCCATCCGTTCACGACGCACCTTCTGTTGGGTGACCTCAACACCACATCGGTCACATATTACCCCTTTATGTTTAATCCGTTTGTACTTACCGCATCCGCATTCCCAGTCTTTTTGCGGTCCAAAAATCGCCTCGCAGAACAATCCATCTCGTTCGGGGCGAAATGTACGGTAGTTGATTGTTTCAGGCTTCCGGACTTCACCACATGCACAGTTACCTGTTGTGCAGCCACTAGTCCGTTGGTGACATGCTGTATTTTTCGACCATTCCTTAATGTGTTCTGGTGAAGCAATTCGGATTGAAATCGCGTCAAAATTGTTCGGAGTTCCCGACTGTGTCATCTGTTCCTGAATTTGATCTGACATGGCTGTTCTCCCTTATGTATTAACCGTTGGCAATCAGCATTAAAAGTTAAATACCAACTCAAGTAGTATGATTCTTTCGCCTTGGTCTGAGCAGCTGTAAGCCCCATCTACCAAGCGAATTCCGAATCCATGACGTTGGGCCATTGGCATGAATCAACAACATCGGGACATCGGAACAACTGGATCAAAATTAGATTAAGATCCACGCCGCTTTTTTGGCATGGGGCAAATTGTTTGTAGGTCGGATATACTTACGCAAGTCCCTGAATGGGTGAACTATATCTCATGCTCCCAATTTTCAGGGTCTAGGTCAAAAGTTTCTGGGTCGTCAGATGTCTGTTCGAGGTCCACATCCAGACAAAGGCTTTGTAATTCCTTTACGAGGACGTTAAACGATTCTGGCGTGCCGGGTGCAGGGGCGTTTTCGCCTTTTACGATTGCTTCGTAGATCTTGCTCCTGCCGATGACATCATCCGACTTAATTGTGAGTAGTTCCTGCAGGGTATACGCAGCGCCGTATGCTTCCAGTGCCCATACCTCCATTTCACCGAGGCGTTGACCACCTTGCTGTGCCTTACCACCGAGTGGCTGTTGAGTTACCAACGAATAGGGACCCGTGCTGCGAGCGTGAATTTTATCATCTACTAAGTGATTGAGCTTGAGAATGTAAGTGTGTCCGACGGTAACTTCTTGAGCAAAAGGTTCTCCGGTGCGACCATCGTACAGCTTGGCTTTCCCGTGTTCTGGCAAACCGGCTTCTTGTAAAAGTTCACGAATTTCCGGTTCCTCCGCACCATCGAAGACCGGGGTGGCAATGTGTAAGCCAAGTTCCCTGGCTGCCCTACCCAAATGCGTCTCCAGAATCTGTCCCGCATTCATACGGCCCGGAACCCCCAATGGATTCATGATGATTTGGATTGGCGTACCGTCCTCCAGATAAGGCATATCCTCTTGCGGAAGAATCTTTGAAACGACCCCCTTGTTGCCGTGTCTACCGGACATTTTGTCACCGACAGAGATTTTCCGACGGGTCGCCACATAGACCTTCACCAGTTTGAGCACACCTGGTTTCAACTCGTCTCCCTTACGAATCTTCTCGAGCTCCGCTTCCTTTTCTTCTGTGAGGTCCTTAATGCGCCCTTGCGCCAACTGCTGAATGCGTTGGACTCGATCCATTGCCTCCTTATTCGTAACATGGAAGTCTTCCAGCGGGGCACCCGAATCCAGCATCTGTTCTGTTACAACCTGTCTCCGCTTAGCAATGAGGTCTGTACCGTCAGAAACGCTGCTGGCGAGTCTTTTACCGAGCAGTGTGTGGCGTATCTCGGCATTCGTGCGTTGGTTAATTAACGCACATTTCGCCTGCCAGTCCTTATCGATTTCTTTCTCTTTAGCAAGTTCCCGCAGTTCTGTTTGGCGATCGCGTTCTCGCTCTTTCCGGGAGAAGACCTTGACATCAACCACAACGCCTTCCGTACCGGGCTTGACATATTTGGAAGCGTCCCGGACTTCGCCAACCTTTTCGCCAAAGATCGCGCGCAGTAGTTTTTCTTCGGGCCCGAGGTCGCTCTCCCCCTTGGGGGTTACCTTGCCGACCAGAATGCTCCCAGGACGGACAACTGAACCGATGCGAATAATTCCCTCTTCGTCCAATTGTGCCAAAGCTTCCTCAGAAACGTTCGGGATATCTCGGGTAATCTCCTCACGCCCCATCTTTGTATCGCGCGCTTCAACCTCAAACTCTTCAATGTGGATGGAGGTGTAAGTATCGTCAGTGATGAGCGACTCGTTGAGAAGGATGGCATCCTCATAGTTATACCCTTCCCAAGACATAAATGCGATTAGGATGTTGCTGCCAAGGGCAAGTTCCCCATTCTCGGTTGAGGTTCCATCGGCAATTACCTGACCTGCTTTTATTTCCTCTCCGACATCTACACATGGACGTTGATGGAGGCTCGTTCCACTGTTTGATCGCTTGAAGGTTGTCAAGCGGTAAACATCATAACCCATTTCGCTGAACGACTGTTCCCCACCAGCAATTCGGAAGGCATCATCCGTGCGAATAATGATTTCGGCGGCAGAAACGCTTTCCACAATGCCATCTCGCTTTGCCAGCACAACCGCTCCGGAATCACGCGCAGCTTTATGCTCCATGCCAGTTCCAATCAGCGGAGCCTCCGGACGGATAAGCGGCACGGCTTGCCTCTGCATATTACTCCCCATCAACGCACGGTTTGCATCATTGTGCTCAAGGAAGGGAATAAGCGCAGCAGAAACACCCACGATCTGCTTCGGAGAGACATCAATGTAGTCAATTTCAGGGGCTAATTTCCGCGGAAAATCATCCTTTTGGCGTGTCACCATCAGATCGTTTTCCAGCCTTCCCGCCTCATCAAGGACAGCATGCGCCTGCGCGATGGTGAACGTATCTTCCTTATCCGCAGCCAAGTAATCAATCTGATCGGTTGCTGTGCCTTTAGACACTTTCCGATAAGGTGTTTCCATAAAACCGTAAGCGTTAACCCGTGCATAAGTACTTAAGGAAACAATTAGCCCGACCGAAGGACCTTCAGGTGTCTCAATCGGACAGACCCGTCCATAGTGGGTGCGATGCACATCGCGCACCTCAAAGGTAGCACGTTCCCGATGCAGCCCGCCAGGGCCCAACGCACTCAAGCGGCGTTTATGGGTTAATTCGTCCAGTGGATTGGCCTGCTGCATGAATTGAGAAAGTTGGCTTGAACCGAAGAAGTCTTTAATCGCAGCGGTCAATGGTTTAGGATTAATTAGGTCGGCAGGGGTCACACTCTCCAAGTCTTGAACTGTCAATCGTTCTCGAGTTGCACGGGTCACCCGCAACATTCCCATCCGCACCTGATTCTGCAACAACTCCCCAACAGCTCGAACCCGACGATTACCGAGGTGATCGATATCGTCCATCTCTCCTTCTCCGTTTTGTACTTGTATCAGGTACTGGAGAACCGCAGCGATGTCTTCTGCACGGAGCACACGAACCTGCTCATCTACTGCCCCACCACCGTTCCGATACAGGGAGAGATTACCTAACTTTTCATTGAGTTTGTACCGTCCTACTTCTGCGAGGTCGTAACGCACCGGATCAAAGAATAGCTTCTCAAATCGGTTGTGTGCACTCTCGATAGTAGGCGGATCGCCCGGTTGCATCTTACGAAAAATCTCAACTACTGCAAGGTCTTGGATACTACCACGATAGACATTGAGGGTATCCCCTACCTTCTCAACAGTGAAGTTATCCCTACTGTTCTTGTTGGAGATACGATATCGCCCCTCTGCCAATACCTGCACGGTGGCGGCTGGGGCAAGAGCAGCGCCATTGTCCTTAAACTGCTGGTGCCATGCATCTGATACCGGCGCACCATCTGTCAAATCGCTTTGGAGGAGAGCAGACTTCCATTGGAGAACGCCAGACTTCCAATTGTTCTCGTGTAACTTTATAAATTCTTGATAACAGTTCTCTTTTTTGAGTTGTTCATGCCTTTCACACGGTTGTTGTTCCGCATGGCAACCAATGCAGAGAGCCATAAGATCTTTGAGAGTATTATACCGGGTGCCTTTTACATGGTGAGCATGGAGAAGATCGCGGTTATCGTTAAGATCAATACCACATTGCTCACATTTCCAACCAGCCTTTTCTCGACACTGATCCGACAATGATTTCCATTTCTCGTCACGCTTAAACGACTTATCTGACTCAAACTGTGTCGGTTCCGGCCTAGCAACGGAATCCAAATCAACTTGAAAACTCAGCGGCAGGCTGTAGTCCGCTTGAACATCACGTTCGAGGGTATTCCGCAGGAAACGGATATCTTCTGCAGCATCCGCCTTTAGGACTTCAACCCTACTGACTTGCGCCTCGCGCAATTCATCGATTTGCTCTCGTGTCAGTTCCACATTCGCTTCGACCAAGATCTCACCGGTAGCAGGATGTTTGACAGGAGCAGCTGTCACTCGGTCAATAAGTCTGGCAGTAAGTTTGAGTTGCTGGGTATCGGCATACAGCTTAAGGATGGTTTCGTCTGTTTCCCAACCCAACGCACGGAGTAGAACGGTTACGAGCATCTTTTTCCGCCGATCAAGTCGGACATAAATCAGGTCCTTGATGTCGTATTCGAACTCAATCCACGCGCCACGGTACGGAATAATTCTCGCATTATTGAGTGCTTGCCCACTGGTGTGAGCTTCTTCACCAAACGTTGCGCCAGGGGATCGTTGTAGCTGACTGACAATTACCCGCTCGGATCCATTGATAATGAAAGTTCCGTTTTCGGTCATGAGCGGGATTTCGCCCATATAGACTTCGTTTTCTTTTATGTCAATGAGCTGGTTTTCACCGGTGTCCTCATCCTTTTCTCTGAGGACCAATCGGACACACACCTTCACCGGCAGCGCATAACTGAAACCGCGGGATTGGCATTCATTAATGTCGTACTTGGGGGTGCCGAGTAAATAATTAACGAACTGAAGTTCGGAAGTTTCGCTGAAGTCAGGAATCGGAAAGATTTCGTTGAACACAGCTTGTAAGCCTTTATCTTTCCGCTCTTCTGGTGAGGTGTTTCGTTGAAGGAATTCTTCGTAGGAGGCTTTTTGAACCTCGATGAGATCCGGGAGATCCATTATCTCCGGAATTTTTCCATAAGAGAGTCGTTCGCGCTTACCATAAGATCTGACGGGTTTGCCAAATTTGACGGGATGGGGCATACTTTCACCTGACCTTGATGAGATTTAGGGGATAGAGGTGCTTTTCAATTCTGTTTTTGAATTGGGCGTAACGCAGTATTATATAATAACTACTCTTTCGTGTCAAGCAATTTTTTGCAAATAAGTCATTTTTCCAAAAAAATCTTTGACTTCAGAGAAAATGTCTGCTACGATAAGGGTGGGATTTCCATGAACCCATTCCTCATTTTACGGTAAGGGGTGCTGTTTCACCGATAGCCGCCTGCAACGCTCTACAATAAATATATGAATCTGACAAAACAGATTAAGGTTCAGGCACAAGAACTCGGATTTGAATTGGTTGGTATCCTCCCCGTTGAACCGAGCCAGACGATCGGTCGCTACGAACAGTGGCTGAAAGACGGTTATGCGGGAGAGATGGGTTATCTAGAAAAGCACCTGCCGTTGAAGCGAGATCCACGCCAGATCCTCCCCGAAGCCCAATCAATCATTGCATTGGCAATCAATTACTACACACTCGATCCACCTAAGCCACTTGCAGAAGACCCATCGCGCGGACAGATTTCTCGATATGCGTGGGGGACAGACTATCACGGTCTTATCCGATCAAAATTAGATCAGTTGGCAACGTTTATCCAAAAGGCTGCCGAAGAAAGGGTTAAAACCCGGGTCTATGTAGATACCGCTCCGGTCCTAGAGCGAGAGTACGCTGAACGTGCGGGAATCGGATGGATTGCTAAAAACACAAATGTGATCCACTGGCGCGCAGGTTCTTGGTTTTTCCTCGGAGGCATTTTGGTCAGTATCGAGTTGGAATCAGAGACACCATCACTCCGCGGAAGCTGCGGCACCTGCACCCGCTGCATTGAGGCGTGCCCCACAGACGCGATTTTAGCACCAAACATTCTTGATTCCCGGCTATGTATTTCCTACCTGACCATTGAGTTGAAAGGGAGCATTCCGCACAAACTCCGTCCGCAGATGGATAACTTAATCTTCGGTTGCGACATTTGTCAGGAAGTCTGCCCTTGGAACAGCAAGGCTGTCCCAACAAAGGAACGTGGTTTTTATCCACGCAAGGGGAATCTCGTACCCACGCTGCTTTCGCTCATCAACATGACGCAGGAACAGTTCAGCAAGCGTTTTAGAAACAGTCCAATCAAGCGGGCGAAGCGACGTGGCTTTCTCCGAAATGTTGCCGTCGCGCTTGGCAACTGGAAAGATCGTGCTGCGGTGCCTGCACTTAAACAGGCGTTGAACGATGACGAACCCTTAGTTCGTGGCCATGCTGCATGGGCGTTAGGGCAGATTGGCGGCAAAGCTGCCAGGCGAGCACTAAAGACGCGTTCAGAAGTTGAAGTCGACAAGGAAGTTATCGCAGAGATTAAAGACGCACTGAACCAGAATTGCCCCAAAGATTGAAGGAGATAGTTGTATGGAAGCATTCCAATCTGCAGCGGACTTTTCCAACGTAATACCGAAACGGTTATCGGTTAACTTACGTTAATAGAAACGTAACTTGCGAGTTACCTATCCAAGGAGGAATATCCGTTGCATATTAATTCGATTAAAATCAGCGGTTTTAAGAGTTTCGCCGAAGATGTGGAGTTGATATTGGAGCCCGGGGTTACAACCATCGTGGGTCCCAACGGTTGTGGTAAGAGCAATGTGTCAGATGCAATTCGTTGGGTACTGGGCCAGCAGAGTCCGCGGGCCCTGCGTTGTGCCAATATGCAAGATCTCCTCTTTAACGGCGGATCCAACTTTAAACCAGCACAGCGCGCACAGGCTTCCCTCCATATCACAAATGTTGAGGGAAAACTTGCCTTAGAGTCTCCGGAGATCGCAGTTCGCCGTCAACTGACACGCAGCGGTGCAAGTGATTATTTTATCAACGACGCCCCATGTCTGCTGCGAGATATTACTGAACTCTTTATGGATACGGGAATCGGTGTCGATGCCTACTCTGTCATGGAGCAGAGCAAGATTGACCTCATCCTCAACACACGTCCAGAAGAGCGCCGCTTCCTATTTGACGAGGTTGCGGGCATCACCAAATATAAACACCGAAAAAAAGCCGCACTCAAAAAACTAGAAGAGACTGAGCAGAACCTCGTGCGAATTAACGATGTAATCCACGAGTTGCAACGCGAAACTGAATCGCTCAGGCGGCAAGCCGAACAAGCTGGCCGTTATCAAGAACTCCATGACCAGATGAAACATCTCGAATTAGACCTCAACCGTCGGGAGCATGCTCGGTTCGCCAAGGAATTGACCCAAACCCAGCTCAATTTAGACGAATTGATGCTTTCGGTGACAGAAGCCAACGAGCAGATCGATTCCACTGAGCAACAAATCGAGGATGCGACAACACGCCGAGCCGAGTTAGATGGCTTAATTCGCAACGGGCAAGGGGTTGTGGGTCAATTCGCAGGTAAAATTGAGCAAACGGAACGGCAAATTGCACTTTACAAGGAACGCCAGCTCAACATCCAGCAGCAACGTCAACGGGCCCTTCAGGCAATAGAATCACTGGAAAAACAGTGGACTGAAATTGAGACACAGAAGAAAGAACGCGAACAGGAGAAGAGACAGGTCGATGTGTCGCTTCAGACGGAAGAAAGCCGTCTGACTGCACGGCGACGGGTTTTGGCTGAACTCACGACGCGAGTGACAGAAGCCGAAAGTTCGGTAGAAACATCGCAGGAACAATTGCTTGAAACCACAAATCAAGTATCGCAGCTGGAAACGCAACTTGCATCGCTCAATAATAGATTAGAATATTCAGCTGCCAATCTGGATCGAATTGCCGAACGCTCAAGTACCTTGGGTACTGAACTTGAAGCGGAAAAGGCGAGTTATACTCAGGCACAACGACGTGAACAGCAGCTCAATGCTGACCTGATCCGCCTTGAGACGGAACAGCAAAAAGCTGAGGAAGAAATCCAACGCTATCAAACGGAACTCCGGAAGTTGGAGTCCGAAATGCGGGGGATGCAAGATTCACTCGGTACCAGTACTTCACGGTTTAAGTCATTACGGGATTTGCAAGCCACCCATGAAGGTTACTACACAGGCGTACGCGCGATTCTGAAAGTTCGCGAAACGGAACCAGAACGGTTCGGCGGGATATGTGGTGTCATCGCTGAACTCATCCGAACCGAACCGGACTACGAGTTGGCAGTCGAAGTCGCATTGGGAAGCGCAATCCAGAACATTGTTACAGAAACCGCTGAAGATGCTCAATCCGGCATTGAGTTCCTCAAGCGGACGAAAGCGGGCCGCGTAACTTTCCTGCCTTTAGATATTCTGCGGTCTCGCCCATTCCAAGGCGACAATCTACTGAATGAGACTGGCGTAATCGGTCTAGCTTCCGAACTCTTAGAATACGACCCAAAATATGAGGTCGCCGTTCAGCAACTGCTTGGCAACACGGTCGTCGTCGAAGACCTTGATACAGCAATACAACTGACACGACGTTTCCGGCACAATGCACGTCTCGTTACACTGGAGGGAGAGCTAATCAATACCTCCGGTGCGGTTACAGGTGGTCATAACACCAGCTCAACCAGTGGACTCTTGAGCCGTTCAAGGGAGCTAGAGGACCTACAGGAACGCATCGATAAACTGACGAACCAACTTAACGAAAAGAACACCAGAAGCAAGAAACTCGCTGGCAGGTTGGCAGAACTCCAACAGACACGGCAAACCCTCATCACGCAAGCGCAAGCACACCAGATTGAACATGCAAGTTTGTCAAAAGTTTTGGAACAGGGACAGCGCCAAATCAGCCAACTTGAAGGGCAGTTGAACGATGTAGCGCAGGAAGAGGTAAGCCTTCAGCAGGAAACCGAAAAAGCGAGAGCTGAGCATGGTACTGTTCAGTCTGAATTAGAGACGGCAACCAAGGCGCGCCGCACGTTGCAACGACGTATCGAGCGATTATCAGAGCAAATCCAAAGTGAAAAGAGTAAACGGGATGAAGTCATCACTTCCTGCCAAGAACTTGAAATCGCTTTAGCAGGTAAACGGGAAAAATTACAAAGCCTGAACTCTGAACTACTAAATCTTCAGAAAAACCAGGAGCAGATCCGCAGCAGGGTCGCGGAACATCAGGCGGTTATTGATTCTGACGACCAAACCCGCCAAGAACTCTCTTCACAGATTGACGAGGCACAACGTCAATTCCTCCAGATAGAGCAGCAAAAATTCGAGGCTGAAGAAAATGTTAGACGGCTCGAGGAGGAGAGCACAAGCTTAATCGAGCAGATTGCAGAAGCACAGAAACAGGTGCGTAGAGCTAGGAGAGAATTTGAAAAGCAGAATCGTCTGCGACACCACTTAGAAGTCACGACAACTCAGTTGCAGATGCAATTAAAAGCCATTGCCGCTCGAATCCTAGACAAGTACCAAATCACAATGGATCAGATCGAAGTTGAAGAGAATCCGGTTGACGACCTTGAGTTGATGGGGCAGATCGACACGCTGAAAACTGAGATTGAAGGAATGGGTTCTGTTAATCTCGTCGCGATCGAAGAGTATGAGGAGCACAAGAAGCGTGAGGAGTTTCTCGTTACCCAACGTGAAGACCTGGAGACTTCGCTCGCCTCGGTCAATCAAGCGATTCAAAAAATTAACCAGACTTCGCGTGAGGCGTTCCTTAGCGCCTTTGAGCAAATACGCGCTAATTTTCAAGAAGTGTTTGAGGAACTTTTCAACGGCGGAGAGACAGAATTGCTTTTGACGGACCCATCTGATGTATTAGAGTCAGGAATTGATATCATCGCCTGTCCGCCGGGCAAGAAACCGCAGAGCATCACACAACTCTCCGGTGGCGAGCGATCACTCGTTGCTATCGCTTTGCTCTTCGCCGTGTTCAAGATTAAGCCGAGCCCCTTCTGTGTTCTGGACGAAGTTGATGCCGCGCTGGACGAATCGAACGTGCTCCGCTTTGCCAACCTTATCCGGACATACGCTCAGCAAACGCAGTTCATTATTATTACTCACAATAAACGGACGATGGAAATCGCCGATGTTATGTATGGCGTAACCATGGAGCAAGCAGGCTTGTCAAAGATTGTTTCAGCGAAGTTTGGGAATGAGATCAGAGCGTGATAGGTGTCCCACACCTGCGAGCTTATGTTCCACCCTCGCATTCGCCATTCCGTTAAAATCCTTCCACAGCAGGCAAAAAAATAGGCCCATACAAGAAGAAAGTGCAAAGAGAAGCCGTAGGGACGGGGTTGGGTTATCCCGTCCTTATCGCTTTCTGATACACGATCTCTCAATATGAGCCAAAATATAGTTTGGTTTACTCTTCTTCTTCCGACTTTGCTTCAGCAATCACCTTTTGGGCGAGCTCATCGGGCATCTCCTCGTAACGCGAGAACTCCATCGTGAAGCTGCCCCGCGCACTGGTAATCGATTTTAGATCTATCGAATAGCGGAACATCTCCGCCAACGGCACGGTCGCTTGAATCACCTGACGTTTGCCCGCCTGCTCAACCCCCATGATCCTGCCACGTTTGCTATTGAGATCGCCGATAATGTCCCCCATGAACTGTTCAGGAACGGAGATCGTAACGTCCATGATGGGCTCAAGCATCACCGGATTGGATTGGTTTGCGGCCTCTCGAAACGCAAAAGAACCAGCGATCTGGAAAGCCATATCTGAGGAGTCAACAGGGTGATGCTTTCCGTCGTAGAGCTCGACCTCTGCATCAACGAAAGGATACCCAGCAATTAGACCTTGCGCCATTGTCTCACGGATTCCCTTCTCAACCGCGGGGATGTAATTGCGCGGGATTGAGCCACCCACGACCTTGTTGACAAACTCAAAGCCGGAACCGCGGTCGCGCGGAGTAAGATTTATCCACACCTCACCAAACTGACCGCGTCCACCAGATTGGCGTTTATACCGACCTTGGATACTACTCGCCCTACCACGAATCGTCTCTTGATAGGAGACTTTCGGCATTTCGGTCTCGGTCTCAATGCCAAACTTGTCTCGCATTCGGTTGCGTATGACTGCAAGATGCATCTCACCAAGACCGGAGGCCAACAACTGCTTCGTTGTGCTATTCCGTTCAATCTGGAATGATGGATCCTCTTCTATCATTCGCGAGAGGGTCGAACTCAGTTTCTCGTCATCCCCCTCTCGTGCAGGCATGATGGCGAACGAGATAACAGGTTTAGGAAATTCGCAGCCGGGAAGCTGGAACGAATTTCCCACATCACAAAATGTGTCGTTCGTTTGCGCGAGCGTCAGTTTAGAGACAACTCCGATATCACCTGCGGAGACTTGGGGAGTGTCAATAGAGGTTTTCCCATTCATGAACGCGAGCTTACCGATTCGTTCATTCTCATCTTTTGTCGCGTTGTACACCTGAGAATCCCCACTGAAGGTACCGGAATAGACACGGAAGAAAGTCAGTCTACCTGCGAATGGGTCTGCCAATGTTTTAAAGACTAACGCCGCCAACGGCGAATCTGGAGATGCTTCATAGGTTGTTTCACCGTCAACTCCCGTAATCGGTCTGGCATCTACCGGAGATGGGCAGCAGTCGACGACCAAGTCCATCAAAGGTTGAACGCCGATATTCTGTAGGGCATTGCCACAGAGTACGGGCACAAACTGATTGGCACATAATCCTGTACGAAGACCAGCACCAATCTCTTCATCGGTAAGTTCACCCTCGAAAAACTTCTCAATCAGTTCATCATCACTTTCCGCTGCAGCCTCGACAAGTTGTTCCCGCATCTCTTCTGCTTGCGCTTCAAGTTCGGAAGGGACCTCGGATTTGGATAAAGGTTTATTGTCCGGTGGTTCCGTGAACGCCCCCATCTGGATGAGATCAACAACACCTTTAAAGTCAGCTTCTTTACCGATTGGCACCTGGGTCACAGTCGTTCGGGTTTCGAGAATCTCATCGACGCTCGCAAGCGCGTTTTCGAAGCTGGCATTCTCTTTATCCATTTTGTTGATAAAGATCATCCGTGGAAGACCAAATTTATCAGCTGCTTCCCATACCTTTTCAGTCCCGCCTTCGACGCCGGTCGTCGCATCAATCACTACAATAACGGCATCTACCACTCGCAGTACGCTCTCGAGGTCGCCATGAAAATCTTCGGCACCGGGCGTGTCGAGAATATTTAGCTTGTACCCTTTCCACTCCGCAACACAAACAGAACAGTTAATTGTCATCTTGCGTTCAATTTCATCTGGGGCATAGTCTGAAACTGAATTCCCACTATCAACCTGTCCGATTCGCTCAATTGCGCCCCCATTATAGAGTATCGCCTCGATGAGTGAAGTCTTCCCTGTGCTCGAATGCCCAACAATACCAATATTCCGAATCTGTTCCGTCTGATATTCCTTCATTAAAAAAAACTCCTTACGGTGTCAGTTTAACCAAAAACATCGCAGAAATGTGCAATCAAGCAGGTCTATAAAGTTTTTGTTTGGATGAGCTGGATCTGATGTGATTTCTACCCGGTTTCTCTATCACCAAATTTCCCAGGATCTCCTCAATTGAGAAAAAAGGTGTTATCTGCTATATCCCGACCCGCCTTGAAAATTTCTAAAAATCTTGGTGATTGTAGCACACCCCTATAGGAAATGCAAGCAAAAAGAATTCGATCAACTTTTCCCTTTGACAATGCCACAACTTTAGTCTATACTTGCGAAGTACAAGTACACGACGGGATAAATCCCCATAATCTCTACTGATCGAGGCACGAAATTTCAAGATGTTGGAAGGATCAAACGGATACATAGGGAAACTGGAAGGGGTTAAAAACTCCCGCCGTGGAGTACGCGAAGATTTTGATGTTCCATCGAATTGGAGTCGCGCATGAAAGGCATTTTCAACGTTCTAATCTGTTTACTCTTTCCCATAGCTTGGGGGGCACTCATCAACTGGATTTTTACCTTTCTCGAACGTCGTACCGGCCGCTCAACTCACCCCAACTCTAAAATCGATTATCACATTTAAATTCATAACGCTAAATGAACGTCGATATCAGTGGCATACCTGTTAATATCTTGGGATTGATCGGTTTGGGGTGTATCAGCGGTTTCCTGTCCGGTTTCTTCGGAATCGGCGGTGGACCGCTAATCACCCCAATCCTTAATATCCTATTTGGCATTCCCTTTCCAATCTGCATCGGGAGCACGCTGTCTCGGACGGTCGGCACCTCTTTCTCCACTGTATTGCGGTTTTGGAAATTCGGTGATATTGACCCAAAGCTGGCATTGATGATCGTTGGAGGTAATTTTGTCGGCATTGAGCTTGGGGTATATCTGCTCGACTGGTTGGATAAGCTGGGGCAGGTCAACGTTGGAGGTCAATCCATTTCAGCGCTTCAGTATTATTTGCAATGGCTCTTCTTTGGCGTACTTATCACCGTTTCAGGATTGATTCTCATAGAATCACTGATTCACAGAAGAAAAGGCGTCCACAGGCAACCGCGCGGCTTACTTCGTGGCTTCCGCATCCCGCCTTATGTTTCCTTCCCGAAAATCGGCGTGCGCCAAATCTCTCTCCCCGCAACTGTCTACTCAGCGCTCGTCATTGGTGTCTTCACCGGATTGCTGGGGATTGGCGGCGGCATTCTCTTTGTGCCGTTACTGATCTACGGCTATGGCGTTGAAACACATGCAGCGGTCGGCACAACTTCGCTCATCGTGCTTTTTTCCGCCACCTACGGGACCATTACCCATGCGATGCGGGGCAATGTTGATTTATGGCTGGTTGTGTTTTTGCTGGTGGGATCCACGATTTGTGCACAGATTGGGGTAATCGCTAATCAAAGAATAGAGAGCGATTCTATCCGCTTCTATTTTGCGTTTATCGTTTTGATTGTGGCAGGGATGATCGGCTTTAATCTGCTGCGTGCAATCTACGGATAGTTTGGAATAACTCAAGTTACCAGTTAGCTCGTGATTTAGACTTGAATCAAAAGACTGCATGATATATGATGCAGCGTATTCGCTCAAAAATGATGCGAAAAGAAGGCAAAGTCTTTCTACAAGATATCACCGAAGCAGATGAAACTTATCTCGGTGGTAAGCCACGCAAAAAGAACAAGAAAGAAGATGATGATCTTCCCAAGCGCGAACGTGGCACAAAGAAGACACCGGTGCCGGGTGCGGTGGAGCGGGGCGGTAAAGTTATTGACCGTGTTGCTTACAGATTTAACTGGTAGAGGCATCCTGAAGTTTATCACAGACAGTATCAAACCCGAAGATGCTGTACTTATCACAGGTGAATATAAGGCTTACAACGCAGTTCGGAAATCAATTTATCAAGCATTCGGAATGGTTTGCAGATGGTGAACACCATACGAACACTATCAAGGGTTTCTGGTCGTTATTGAAACGTACAAGGTTTCATGCCGTTATATGTGGCAAAGGCGGTGTTCAAGTATAATCACAGGAAAAACAGCGTTATTGCTGAACAGTTTATCAGGGGAGGTTTCAGATGAAACCTCCCCTGATAATCGCAAGAATTATTTCTTGCTTTTCGGACAGGACTTTACTTTTTCAGCGACAGTCCTTTTCGGCCACCGCATCGCTGATGCTTTACTGATATATCTACCAGTAATTGCGCTGCGGTATTTTGTGCAAGCCATCTTGTTTTACCTCCTTTCGTTAGAATAAGATGGTGATAGCAGAGGGTGCTGGATACACCCTCTGCTACCTTATTGATTTCGGATTATCCACTCTAAATCCGTTACAGCATCTTCAAGATCGTCAAGTTCACGGGTTAAATTGTTGACCTTAAATCGAGTGCTAATTCTCGAATTCAATGTATCAATTATTGAGTTCAAGTTATTTACCCTCATAATAGAACGATAATTTCATCGGACTATCAAGTCCGCAACTACTTATTGCGAAAAACCTTACTAAAAAAGTAGCTAAATGTTATAATACCACTAGCTGAAGGCAAAAACAGCCAACAGCCAGTGGAAGGTTGTTAAAAGTACAACCTAACGTCTACCAGATGAAAGGCGCTTCAGGTAAGCCAAATATGAGCTCCGAGAATAAAATGTTCTCGTGCCATTTGGCGTTTGAACCGTCCAGCGTTCCTGTACCCTGACTTTAGGTTGAATCTTAACCTGTCGTTTGACTACGGTTTTTCGCCGCATGGGAATAACCTCCTTCCCATAAACTAAAATAACTAGGTATAACCATAGGAAGCGAACCTATGCCCTAGGCAATTTTAGTTTACATAGATGAGCAATTCATAGCCCCATAGAGTGTCGCAAGCACCCCATGGGGGTTTTCTTGTCCAGTATATATCAGTATAGATTCCTAACCGGTAATCATATCGGGAAGCGATCTATACTCGCATCGATAGGCAGTGGAGTTATCCTATCAAGTAAACAACCCCGCTGGCTAATTTTAGGCATCCTTTGAAGGCTTGATGCGTCTTGTATTCTCTTTCATGATAATCTGTGAAACGTCTTTCCCAAGAACACGTTGAAGTTCTTAAAAGGCAGCGTTTATATCTTTGAAACGTCGCCAGTTCACAGTTACTTTGATTTTAATCATGATGTTCTTCCCGTTTCTGATATATACAATCAGGACATCTTCAGCATGTTTATCAGGGAACGCTTTGTATAAGCATTCCCTGATGGCTGTATAGGAGTCACCTACGGCGTTTCCGCTTAGGTCTCCTATACGGTCGAAGGTTATTATACGAATTCTTATCCGCTTTCGTCCGCAAATGAGGCTTTACAAACGTTCCGTCTTTGCGGAAATAACCTTTGATTAGGTTTATCCGTCCCATTTTATCTCACCTCCTCTCATTTTATCTCACCTCCTCTCAATGTGCGATAAAATGGTGTAGTAGTGGGTGTCGCAGCACCCACTACTTCCCTTAATCTCCACCAAAAATAATTCTTGATCGGAAATGAGTGAATAGAATTAGCATAGTTCAAATAAAACTTTGCTGCCAGAGAAGATAAATAAAGAAAAAAAAGTGTTGACAGTAATAACTGGGTGTGATAAAATCTGCGCCCAATAAAAAGGCCCCTGATTTGTAGGTAAGGCATACCGCAGTCGCAATAATGCGCTTGCAGCCTGAACCCACAGGTGTCTTTTTTGCAAAAAAAAGCCAGACCACTATTAGTACATCACCCAAAGTCTAATATTTGGCTTTAAAGCCACCGAGCGCCAACTCGGTGGCTTTTTTGTTCCCGAAGAACATAGCCGTTTCAATTTTCAATCGATTCTCTATACTAAAAACAATCAGTAACTGCTTTACATCTAGTGCTTCACCCTACGAACACCCACTGGTCGCACCGCAATTCAAACAGCGATAACAGGTGCCGTTCCGTACCATGATTGTCCCGCAATCATGACAAGCAGGGGCATCTGACTGCATTGCCGCGACGTGTCTTTCGCGTGCCTCTAGCCTCTGAGCGTTCTCCTCCTGATTGATGTCGTCTCCATAAGGGTGCAGCTGCTGTGGTTGGGCGAGTTGATCGCCTAGACTCTCGTCTCCCTCGGCGAGAATTTCGCTTTGGGGCACGAATTTTAGTCCCAGCCAGCGGAATACATAGTCGATAATTGACTTTGCTATCGGGATATCTTTATTGCTAGTGAACCCTTCAGGTTCAAATCGGACATGGCTGAACTTATCGACCAGTGATTTCAGTGGAACTCCGTATTGCAACGAGATAGAGGTCATTGTCGCGATAGTATCCATCAATCCAGAGATGACTGAGCCTTGCTTCGACATCTTGAGAAACACCTCGCCGGGGGTGCCATCTTCGTAAAACCCAACGGTGATATAGCCTTCATGACCCGCAACGCTGAACTTATGGGTGATTGAATCACGATCATTGGGCAGACGACGGCGGATCGGTCGCGCTTCCGTCTCTTCCTCTTCTTCTGCTTCTACTCTCGTCGCGCTAAGCGGCTGGGATAACTTTGAGCCATCGCGATAGAGTGCAACCGCCTTAAGCCCTAATTTCCATGCCTCAACGTAAAGGCCCTCGACCTCTTCAACCGTTGTTTCGTGTGGCATGTTGATGGTTTTGGATATCGACCCACTCAGGAATGGCTGCGTCGCGGCGACCATACGGACATGTGCCATCGGTTCAATGTAGCGCTGACCGTGCTTCCCACATTTGTTGGCACAATCAAAGACGGGTAGATGTTGATCTTTCAGATGCGGTGCACCTTCAATGGTCATCACACCACAGATTACGTTGCTCGCTTCTTCGATTTGCTGCCGCGTAAATTCCAATTCATTCAAGAGGTCGAAATCTGGCGCATTATATTGCTTCTCACTAAACCCGAGACGCGCCATTCCTTCCTCTCCGACGGTATAAGCGTTAAACGCATGCGCCAACTCAAAAACAGAAGGCAGCGTCGCCTCAATCTGACCAATCTCCTCGTCAGTCAATCCCTTCCCTTTAAGCGAAACATTATTGATATGCGGCGAACCAATTAGCGAGGAAGTCCCCTGCACATACGTCACAATGTCATCAATCTCTTCATCTGTATAACCGAGTTTTTTCAACGCACGGGGCACGGATTGGTTGATAATTTTAAAGTAACCGCCGCCCGCCAATTTCTTGAACTTCACGAGCGCAAATTCCGGCTCAACACCGGTCGTATCGCATTCCATCAGCAGTCCTATGGTACCGGTAGGCGCAAGCACCGTTGCTTGTGCATTCCGATAGCCGTACTGCCTCCCCATCTCAACCGCTTCATCCCACGTCTGTTGTGCCGCCCTCAAGAGGTCGGACGGACAAACATCCGGACTAATACGATAGGCTGCGTCACGATGCTTATTCATCACATGCAGCATCGACTCACGGTTCTTCTCAAAGCTGGGGAAGGGCTCTTTGACTGCAGCCATCTCTGCAGATGTGCGATACGCCTCGCCACAGAGAATAGCGGTGAGCGCACCAGCGATCGCATATCCTTCTTCACTATCATAGGGAATACCATTGACCATCAACAGAGTCCCCAGATTGGCATATCCCAATCCGAGTGGTCGATAGTCGTGGCTGTTTTGAGCAATTGGCTGGGTCGGATAGGAGGAGAGATCCACAAGGATTTCCTGACCGATGAAGAAGATTCGGCAAGCATGCTTGAACCCTTCAACATCGAAGTTTCCATCTTCATCGACAAATTTGAGTAGATTGATAGAAGCGAGATTACATGCGGAGTCGTCAAGGAACATATATTCTGAACATGGATTACTGCTATAAATTCGATCGGTATTCGCACAGGTATGCCAGTCGTTAATCGTCGTATCGAACTGCACTCCCGGATCCGCACAAGCCCAAGCGGCTTCGGATATTTGACGCATGAGATCTTTGGCTTCATGTGTCTCACAGATTTCGCCCGTCGTACGGAACGTTGTATGCCACTTATCACCATTTAGGTAGGCATTCATGAATTCGTCTGTGATTCGGACAGAGTTATTTGAATTTTGCCCCGCGACGGTCTTATAGGCTTCCCCGTTGAAGTCAGAGGAATAACCAGCGGCGACCAGCGCTGCTACCTTCTTTTCCTCACTCACTTTCCAGTTGATGAAATCAACGATTTCCGGGTGATCCATATCGAGGCATACCATCTTGGCTGCCCGTCTGGTAGTCCCCCCAGATTTCGTCGCCCCTGCACCACGGTCAAAAACCTCAAGGAAAGACATCAGCCCACTACTCGTACCCCCACCGGAAAGTTTTTCTTGCCGTCCACGGATTTTGAAAAAATTCGTTCCAGTTCCCGAACCGTATTTAAAGACACGCGCCTCATTTTTGACCAGTTCAAAAATCGACATCAGGTCATCGTCAACAGATTGTATGAAGCATGCGCTGCATTGTGGGTGGTCGTAATTGTTTTGTGTCTGGGCTGCACTTTTCTTTTCAAAGTCCCAATACCAGTTGCCGGTTCCCCCTATGATTCCATACTGATGATATAATCCACAATTAAACCAGACCGGCGAATTAAACGCACCCCGCTGCATGACGAGCAGATCCGTCAGTTCCATCTCAAAGGCATCAGCATCCTCTGGCGTGGCGAAGTAGCCGCCGAAAGTTTCGCCAGCGTGGCGGATGGTATGCGCGACACGTTGGATGAGTTGACGAACGCTTGTTTCGCTCCCCTCTTCAGGTAGACCCGCTTTACGGAAATATTTGGAGACCGCAATATCCGCTGCCAATTGGGACCAGTGCGACGGGACCTCAACTTCGTCTTTCTCGAAGATGGCCTCACCTTTTTCATTATAGATCACCGAACTTCGAGGTTCCCACTCGATTGTATCAAATGGATCTACACCAGGTAAGGTATACCGTCGATCAATTTTCAAGCCTTGTTGTTGGGCAGTTTTTTCCAAGGGAGCGGGTTTGACGTCAGCAGTCTGATCTGATGGTGCAACCGCTATAGAATCATCACTAACACCAAAATCGTTGGGTTGGGACATTGCCATTCCTTTCTAATTAATTCCTTGCCTATGATCGCCGCAAAATGATTGATAGGTTCAGCGATTCGTCTATCTACTATAATTTCGTTGAGAGTTCCCTAAAATTTAACGGTTTCTCTGAACTATCGGTTTCATTAATTTAATCATCAGGTTCCAATTGACGGAGCTCGTTCTCAAAATCTGCGGCATCCTTGAAATCACGGTAGACAGAAGCAAATCGAATATATGCGACGCTATCCAGATTTTTGAGAGCATCCATAACAATTTCACCAATGATATGGCTTTCGATTTCAGTTTTATGTATACCGATAAGTTGCTGTTCTATATCCCCAATCAAACGATCAATGGTTTCTTGGCTAATCGAGCGTTTTTCACACGCCTTCATGATATTGCGCCTCAGCTTTTGTCGATCGAAGGCTTCGCGGCGCTGGTCCTTCTTAATAATAAAAAGGTCCAACACCTCAGCCCGCTCATACGTTGTAAACCGCTTTGAGCAATGGAGACACGCCCGGCGTCTGCGGATAGCAGTTCCTCCGTCAGTATCCCGTTTATCGATGACTCTTATGCTTGAACCATTGCAATATGGACATTTCATAGAACACCAATATATTGTGTATAATTTCTTTTACCATACAACATGTTCGATATGGGCTAATATAATAATCGATTGTCAACGATCTGTCAATAGTTTTTTAACAGAATTTCACCAGTTTTTTAGCAAAAAATTAACAGTCGAAACTTAAACAGATAATTCTTGCCGAACTCCGTGAAGATGTGGCACAATTAAGGCGATGAATCGGCAAATCCATCAATTGGGAATTGTAGTTACTAACCGAAATTATACGGATCCGATCGCCACAAAAATTAAGAGGATGAGGGGAAGATATTTTCGTGTTTCAGACATCCTTCGATGAAAATCGCTAAACAAAGGAGGGGCTGAGTCGTCGAAAACGCATCAACACGCATCGGAAAGAAAACCGACTATGAAGAAATCGAAGCATGACCTGACCCAAGGAAGTATTTTCAAGAATCTTATCTATCTTGCTTGGCCAATTGCTCTTAGCAATATCCTACAGGATTCTTTCAGTGTAGTCGATATGATCTTCGTTGGGAAATTAGGAGCTGAAGCGATTTCCGCCGTTGACATGAGCTCGAACCTTCAGCGACTGATCAGCGTGCTTTCACTTGGCATCTCAATGGGAACGGTCGTTTTGGTTTCTCAATCAATCGGCGCACAACAGAGAGAGCAAGGGGAGAATATTGCGATGCAGGCGCTCATCTTGAGCATGATATGTCCCCTTGCAATCGCGTGTATAGGATTTCCGCTCGCTGAAATCGGATTGAGGTTGCTCGGAGCAGAAGAAGAAGTGGTACGGCTGGGCGTACCTTACTTGCGTATCACACTGCTTGGTGGTATCATGATGTTCGTATCAATGACCTTAGGCTCCATTTTCAGAGCGGGTGGAGATTCGCTGACACCGATGGTCGTCATGATCGTCTCAACAGTTTTAAATATCGTTCTGGATCCCCTACTGATATTTGGCATCTGGAAATTCCCGCGTTTGGAAGTTGCAGGATCCGCGTATGCAAGCGTGATTGGCAGAAGCGCCGGGGTTGTGATTTTCCTTTACCTCTGTTTCATAGGGCGCAGCGTCATCTCGCTCAAGCACGTTAAACGCCGTATCGATCTGTCAGTAATGAGGCAAATCCTGCGACTCGGAATTTTCAGTTCAATGCAAGGATTTCTGAGACATGCCTCCCGGTTGGGATTTATTCGAGTTGTGGCAATTCATGGAACGAAGGCAGTGGCTGCCTATGCCATCTGTATGCGCCTCCGTATTCTTGTAATGCACTTGGGATTCGGATTCGCAAATGCTGTCGCCCCAATGGTGGGACAGAATGTCGGAGCTGGGCAGATTGACAGGGCAGAAAAATCCGCCAATCTTGCCAGTGGATTGGCGACGGTGCTTATGGCGGTGCTTGGAAGCCTACTGTTTATTTTTCCCCATCTTAGCATTAGAATATTTACCAGCCAAACGGAAGTTATCACTATCGGAAGTGTTTACATCCGCTATCTATCAGCTACTTTTGCATTTATTGCGATTTCTATTGTATATGGTCGCGCACTCAATGGTGCTGGTGACACTGTTTCACCAATGATAATGACATTCATCTGCCAACTTGGTATTGGGTTGCTTCTGGTAATCTGGCTCTCCTATTTGGTGGGACTCAAGGGGGTTTGGATTGGCATCGCTCTATCAAACGTTGTACAAGGATTATTGATGTGGTGGTGGTTTAGACGAGGGACATGGAAGACCAAAAGACTGATGGAGAAGAAATGATGTTAGCACCGCCCTGATGAATAAGGCGATAAGCGCGGACTGAAGCACATTATCCCTGCCAGATTTCAAATATCTGTATAACGTCATTCGCAAGCAGCTGCTGTGCAACTATCTCAAGTTTGGCTCGATCCAAGCAGCCGTGTATTTGGTACTTCTGTCCTGTCTGTGCGGCTTGTACATCTATAATCCCCATATCACGCAGCCCCTTGAGAACACTATCACCTACGGCATCTGTCACCCCCGGCTTCGACCGCACTTCGATGGTCCATACGGAATCATCGCTCTGTGTTGGGGTATGGTCATCGGAACGGGTATAGGCGTAATTTTGTGTCACCGGATCAGCAAGTAGTTCCGCACAGATGCGCTCGATCGCGTGTGCGTGAAGATCTCCGTCAATCCAATAGATTTGAACGGTGTGAACGGATTCAACACCGGCGAACCCGAGATCGGTAATATCCTGAAGGAGACCTTGTCCGATAGCATCAGGCGTCTCGGGTTTGTAACTAACTTCAATTTTCCATTTCAATTTCTGATTTTCCTATCTTGACTAAAGGACAAAAGGACTAAAACGTGCCAACGGAAGAAGCCAGCGCCCGAACGCTGTTAGTTATTGTCAGCGTCATCGGAATTATTTTCACTATTGTAATGATTATCCTTTTCTTTAATGCAGCTCCTGCCCGTTCCGACATTCCAGACCACCGGACTTACACAGATCCAGCCGGTTGTCTAAAGTGTCATCTCCGCGGGACCGAGGAGTCTCCAACTATGCCGCATCTCAACGTTGGTAACTGCAACATCTGCCATCAACTGGCAAAGGGGAAAAAGTCCGATTGACGGAACGTTCCTATCGTCCGACCTCCCATGCAAGATGCTGCAACTCCGGCCCGATTAGTTTCTCCCATGCCAACTGCACTGCAGCCGTTGATCCGGGTGTGGAGATTACTACTTTCCCTCGATATACGCCTGCGGTAGCACGCGATAACATTGCCGCCGCCCCAACCTGGTCATAGCTAAACATTCGAAAGAGTTCGCCAAAACCGGGTAAAGTTTTCTCTAAGGCTTGGTCCAGCACATCAAAGGTTGTGTCACGTGGTGCAATGCCTGTGCCGCCGTTGAAAAGAATCATTCGTGCATCGCCTGCTGCAAATTCGTCCAGCACAGCCTTAACCTGATCCGGTTCATCCTTGATAATACGGTATCCTACAACCTCATTTTCATCGGCAGCTAACTGCTCGCGAAGGTAAGCTGCGTTCTTATCTGTTTCCGGCGTGCGTGTATCACTGACAGTGACGATTGCTACGCACACAGGACCGTGTTCCGCAGCCATCTCCCGATGCTGCTCGGTACTTGCTGAAGTTTTTTCTCCCATATCTGTTCTCCTAAGAATTAGACGCTGTAAAATTTATGTTAAAAATCCGGTTAATATAGAATATGTCAAACGCCCCATATTGTCAAGACCAAATAGAAGCCTAATCTGGGGTTGATGCAGTCAACACAATCGTGATACAATCAACAAAACAACCCTTGAAACTGAAAAGAGCTGATCGCAAATTTACCAACAATCAGATTAAGACAAGGAGCATGATATGATCCCCCTTATTAGCAACATCGGCTACGGTCCGTTAATAGGTGCCTGTCAACTCCCGCGCTTCTGGTGGAAAGTTACCCTTAGAAAAGCTGGGTTGCTCGATGCGGAATACCCCGACTGTAGCGGTGGGCTTGACTCATCGGTCCTCGAAGTTTTAGATTTAGACAAAGAAACAACACTCGCCTACCTGCGAGACAATATGCCAAACTATCTCGAGTTTGAGGCATGGATTCTTCAGCAAAAGGGCAGGGCGATTGATCAAACGGCGATAGCAGACTGGAACGTACGGATCCGATCTCGTGATCACCGTCCAGCCAAAATCGAAGAGACGTATAATGACATCGGACTTCCTGATGATGCCGGGATTACGTCCGCAGTAGTCCTGAATAACTTACAGGATTGGCAACTCTTCTATGAACGCAATTTGGAGGATGATTTTGCGGCACTCAACGGGCGCGTCGTTCCGCTGATTGCAAACATCGATTACGGTGCCTTGGAGGTTTGTCAGCTGCCCCGGACGTGGCTCAAAATCTTGTTGAACGCCAAAGGGCGACTCCATCCCGACTATCCGGACATGACCGAAAGCGGATTAGACCCCCGTGTCTTGCGCGTGCTCGGAGTCGAACCTGCCGACGCTGTCGCCTACATCCGTGAAAATCTCCCCAGTTACACTCAGTTTGAAGGGTGGGTGCTGGAACAGAATGGCGGTGAAATTGACCGGGAAAAAGCCGATGAATGGAACACTTTTATCCGAAATCGCATCCATCGGGACGAGAAACGGATAGAGATTCATGCGACCGTTGGACGCGAAAATGACGGCACATTGACCTCTGCAGTGCTTCTCAACCACATTGAGGATTGGCACCTCGCCCACGCAGATCTCATGAAGGCATCCGTAGCGTAATTAAGCATTTCTATCTAATCGTGATGTAGGTTGCAGATCTCCAAGCAGGTTTACTTTTCGCGTGCTTCGGTTAGTGCGCGCACGCGGTTTGGGTCAACCGCATTTGTCGTCACACCGTCACGCTTAATTGAGGTGCCGACAATGACGCCATCCGCATACTCAAACACTTCAGCGAGACTATCCATTGTCACTCCGCTTCCAGCAAAGATGCAGGCTTGCGGAATCGCTGATTTCACAGATTTTAATTGGTCAAGATCGATGCCTTTGCCCGTTGCTGTTCCCGTGACGATAAGTGCGTCTGCAAGTCCACGACGATAAGTGTCCTCGGCACTCGCGACGATATCGATCGGCGCAAGTGGGACCGCATGCTTCACGGCAATATCAGCGAAAATTTTGACCTCGCTCCTGAGGAAGGAGCGGTAGCGCAAAGTTTCATGTGCCTTTCCTTGAATGAGACCTTGATCCGTGAGCATTGCGTCCGTGTGCACATTCACGCGAATAAAATTTGCGTCCGCCACCGTCGCGATCCCCATCGCGGACTTTGCGTCGTTCCGCAGGATGTTAAGTCCAATTGGTGTTTGTGGATAGCGTTCCCGTATTTCACCCGCAACGAGTGTTAGCGACGCAACGGTATGCGGCTCGACACTATCTGGACAGAAAGGCGCGTCCCCGTAGTTCTCAATGATAACGCCGTCTATACCATTATCGATCAGCACCCTCGCGTCTGAAAGCGCACGGGAGCGGATTTCACGGAACGGCAGACTGGATTGAGGACTACCGATCAGTGGGGGCAGATGAATTACACCGATAATCGGTTTGGGATGATCAAACAACTGATGGGTGCCTTGCATATTGCTACAATCTTTCGCTCGCAGAAGCGT
This sequence comes from Candidatus Poribacteria bacterium, assembly GCA_022822005.1. Classification (GTDB taxonomy): domain Bacteria; phylum Poribacteria; class WGA-4E; order WGA-4E; family PCPOR2b; genus PCPOR2b. The sequence goes on along the minus strand of JAJECO010000044.1, from coordinate 38,006 downwards.
TAGACGGTCCCGACTAATTTCATATCAGCCACGCATATCTCCCAATGACAAAGAGAGCCCATCACTGCAAATGGGACAACATCGCCAACGGTGTTGTCGCAAGCAGACCCGCATCGATGGGAAGCAGCACACCGGAAACCCAACGGGACTCGTCGCTAGCGAGGAATAGCCCTGCCCACGCGATGTCCCAAGAAGTACCTTCTGTTCCCAACGGACCGGATCGACGGCGAAGGTCACGCAATTCATCAGAAATGGTAGTTGTCATTGGGGCGTAAATGTGTCCCGGCGCGATGCAGTTAACCCGAATGTTATCGCGCCCATGATGTACCGCCATGTTGCGCGTCAAGGAAACCGCGCCGCCTTTCGACACAGCGTAGGGGATGTTGCGCCAAATATTCGCTCGCAGCCCATCAATTGAAGCGATATTGACAATCGAGCCACCACCTGCCTCAATCATCTTGGGAATTGCGTGCTTAGATGCCAGCATCATGCCCTTGAGATTAACCGCCATCACATCATCCCAAACCTCTGGATCTACATCAACAACTGTCCCCGCACCACCGATGGCGGCACTATTAAACAGGATATGCAGTGCACCGTATCGCTCAACGGCTGCTTCAACCATCGCTTGACAATCGTCATTTTCGGAAACATCACCGACGAAAATTGACGCCTCCCCGCCTTCCTCCTCGATCACAGCAAGCGTTTTCTCCGCATTTTCGAGATTTCGGTCTACCAGCAAGACTTTGGCACCCTGCTTGGTAAAGAGAATTGATGTCGCCCGCCCAACACCATCTACTTCGGTGCGACTTCCCGCTCCGGTGACAATGGCAACTTTACCTGCTAACCGTGTTCCGCTATTTTCCATTATCGCTTAACTTCCTTTGATTTTATTTTATTCATTTAGCACGCATAGGATATGCATACCGCTTCTGGCTGTACCATAGCCTCAAAACCCTATGATACAAATGATTAGGCAGCACGTCAACGGAAAATTACACCGCTCCACGCCCTCGTCCGCGAATCCCTTGACAAGTCAAGAAGTTATGAACAATAATGTGTCAGACAAACTGGAAACATGCAGCGTATAAACAGACACTCTATTTTCTTATCAACAGTACAGTATATAAACCAAGGAAAACAGAATTATGAAGATACTATTGACAGGCGCAGCTGGATTTGTGGGACGTGCTGCAGTCGATATCTTGAGCCAAGACCATGATGTAACCGCTTTCGACATTCGGCCGGTGGTCGGCTACGATAACGCCGTTCAAGGGGATGTACTTGACTATACAAAACTTGAAGTTGTAATGGATGGCCACGATGCGGTTGTGAATACCATCATGGCACCCAATACCAGTTACGGCATGGACGGTCCGGGTTTTGATATTAATGTGCGAGGGATGTTCAATCTTCTTGAAGCGGCTCGTGTATGCCAGATTCAGCGGTTCGTCCATACCTCCAGCGGTGCGGTCCATGGCGGTTATCCGGAAGATACTTTCCTCACGTACGACCTATATCCACTCAAAGCCGGTAGCTCCTATGATCTTTCTAAGCTGCTACAAGAGGAACTCGCTCGAAATTATCACGAACAGCACGGTCTTTCCATCGCATGTATCCGCCCCTGGGGCATCATCGATTCAGATAAAATGGTAACAACCGATGGCAATCATGTAGACGGCTTCTATTACGGATCAATCGATAGGCGAGATGTTGCGTCCTCGTTAAAATGCGCTTTAGAGACACCGGATATCAGCTACGACTGTTTTTATATATTCGCCACGCCGGGCGGATATAAAAAAGGGGATGTGGCACGGACAGAAAGGTTGTTGGGTTGGGAACCTGCTTATAAATTCGATGCAGATCTCTAATCTCACCCCCTACATGAAGTAGCCTACATCAAAAAATGCTTGAAATCCGGTGAGGGCTGTGACAAAATCACTGGTATCTAAGACATGAATTCACCACTATTTCACTAACAACACATACCACTTTAGTTTGGAGGGACGTTAATGGGTACCATGCCAACAAGTAACTTGGGAAATACAGGGGTTGCCTTGACCAATTTGGGTTTTGGTGGGGCACCGCTGGGAGATCTGTTTGAGATACTCAGCGAAACGCAAGCGCAGCGCACACTTCAAGCAGCATGGGATGCTGGCTTGCGCTATTTCGACACGGCACCGTTCTACGGCTACGGGAAAAGTGAGCATCGGTTCGGACATTTTCTCCGTCAGCAGGCGCGTAAGGATTTTGTGCTTTCGACAAAAATCGGGCGTGTGCTACGGGCAACGCGTGACGCTGATAATTTCGACAAAGGGATGTGGGCTGGAGGATTGCCCTTCGATCTCTATTTTGATTATAGCTACGACGGGATTATGCGTTCCTTTGAAGATAGCCTCCAGCGGCTCAGTTTAAACTCTATTGATCTCATTCTTATCCACGATCTCGATCACCTATTCCATGAAAACGACACGCGAATCAACGCTCACATGACGCAGCTCGGCACCAGCGGTTGGCGCGCGCTTGAGGAACTTCGTTCCAGTGGACAGATAAAAGGGGTTGGGGCTGGTGTGAATCAGATGGGAACGATTCCACGCTTTCTGGAGATGGTGGATCTTGACTTTTTTATCGTTGCGATGCCGTATACGCTACTGGATCAGGAGGTTTTGGACGCTGAATTTCCACAGTGCGAGGAACGCGGTGTCGGTGTGGTAATTGGTGCGGTGTTTGCCTCTGGTATTCTGGCGACAGGTGCAACGGAGAATGCGTATTACGCCTATGCCCCGGCGCCGCCTGAAGTACTGGAAAAAACGCGGCGCATCCAAGCGGTCTGTGATCGACATGACGTGCCGCTCCGGGCAGCGGCGTTACAGTTCCCGTTAGCACACCCGATCGTTGCCGCAGCCATTCCGGGTGGGCTCATGCCAGAGCACGTTCAATCGAACGTGGAAATATTTGAACATCCTATCCCCGCGGATCTTTGGAGCGAACTAAAGGCAGAAGGGCTGCTGCGCGAAGATGCACCGGCCCCTTAATTTTAATCCAAATAGGAGTTACGCAGTTCAGTTTGTAGTAGGGCGATTTATCGCCCGTCCGGACGCGCAATGAATTGCGCTACTACAAGCCTAAGACCTTACTGTAGTTGCCCGATGAATCCCCGATAAATCGGGATTAAGAAACGGGCGTTGAAAATGACGTGCTGCGGTGATGAATCACCGAACTACAAAGCTTTGAGTGTTCAAGTGCGTAAGTCCTACCAAATTAATTCCAAGTTCCTACTTCGGTAAGACGGAGCATCAGAAACCGGGTTTTTGACAAAAACTCGGTTTCTCTATTTTTACACCTACAACTCTAATTGAACCGAATTGAATAGAGGTCTGCGTCCTTTAACAGAAATCGCAGACGGACCGGCTGCCCTGAATGCCGACTCACATCCGTACCATTATTCCACGGTATCACCCGTTCAAGGTCATCGCCAAAAACCTCTGGACAATCGTCCAATCCGAAGCCGGGGATAGCGTCGCCGGACGCGTCCTGAATTTCGACCTGAATACTGCCCGCCCCAGAGGTTGAGAAGTTAATAGCAAGCTGATCCCCTTTGAACGTCAGAGGCTTTGTGACAAATTCCCCACCACTTAATGGACCCTGCATTGAGACAAATCCATCGATTCGGATCGTATAACGGCGCCAGCGACAATCGTCCCCCTGATGCGAATCTTCACTGGCATAGATAGAAATCTCATCGGGCGCGCCATCAATGTGCGACTTTGTCTCGACCAACCCCCAATTCTGATAGTTGTCGCCGTAGAACCAGTTACCTCTCAATCGCAAGCCGGGACGGATAAAGGATTCGGGCCAAACGTTGAAATGCTCCCCATCCCGACTGCTCATGAACATCCCATCTGTTACCGCTGTCCCCTCGCGCTCGGACACATAGCCTCGGAGACGGCGATACTCAAGCTCTGGCAGGGCTTTCGTCGATTCTGTCCACCCTCGGTCAGTGTATCGGGTTGGAAAGCCGAGGAAGATATGTGGGGCGCGATAGTACGGGATAATCTGATTCGTGTACAGTTCGCTGACTCGGCTGGGCGAATAGTCCAACCATTCAGGCTCAGACCAGTTGAGGAAATCTGGCGATGTCCCTGTGCGTATGTCGCGTCCCTCACGGAAATCGCGATGGTATTCACGGTATTCGCCGCGCACCGTATCCCAAAAGGCAAGGTTCTGTGAGTCAAACGCACCTTTGGTGATTACAGGTTCATTGCTCATGAGCGACCAGTGGATGCCATCGGGGGATTTGAACGCATATAACGTACGCTCAGCTGAACCGAGTGCCTTATACTTTTCATCCGGCTTGCAATCGGGATTTTCGTCCTTGAAAGGCGCGAAGTTATGTGATCCGATCCCTTCCCAGATGATGTTGTTCTGCTTCCCGCCATCAAACGCAATCAAGCCAAGATCCGGTTTGGTCCAATGTATCCCATCGCGGCTTTCAGCGTAGCAGACCACCTGTGGGTGGTGGTCATTGTCAAAGCCCTCAGCTGTATAAATGACATGGCTGCCCCGGTAATACATCCGGTACAGATCGCTATCCTGAAACACGGTTTTATAGCCGCATGTGCTGCCTTCCCACGGATTATCATGCACACAAGCAACGTCCTGCGGTTGTGGTTGGTGTAACCGCTGCGTTGCACCAGCTATTTCATCAATCAGATAATCGTCAACGAACAGTTCCAACCGATTACCGATGTCAATGGGTGAAACCGCTTGCGTGGTTGCATCTCTTAATAGTGTAAGCATTGCAGAAGCGACAGATACCATTGGCAAATACCCTCCCTACTGATTTCCGATGATCTTGCTCAGTCCCTCGATTGACCTTCTGATGTACTTTTAGTCTATTGAATATTGTAGCAGAAATACCCCGAAAAAGAAATCCGAAAGCAGAAGATTATCGCTATTCATCCCAAAAACAAGCACCCGCTTCACAACGATTTTTGCTGTTGACCCACACATAACAAAGGGTTAAAATGGCTATCATATATTTTCAGAGCAGACGAGGAAAATCCAACCGCAGATTTGACAGATGGCACAGATTTCTCTTATTCCCTCTATTGTCCCCATCCCATCCGTGAAATCTGCCCATCCGTAACCAGACCGACCTATAGGAGTTCAAAATATGTCCACTATCAAACGACCCGCACCTGAAATCATTGAGGCATTGCACGAGTTAGGCACTGACGCTGTCACTTCTACCATGGAAGCGCTGGGGGTGCGCCGCACCTTTATGGAGGGTCCTATCGCTCGTGTGCCCGGGAGTAAAATTCTGGGACCCGCACTGACGCTCCGCTTCACGCCACAGCGTGAAGACCAGATGCGGGGCTACCAGATACCGGGTGCATCCGCCGAAGAATCGGAGCCGGAAGGCGAGGAAGCCGGTGAGAAAACCTCCGCCCTGTGGGAGGTGATGTTTGAAGTGCAAGCCGGCGATGTGATCGTGGTTGACGGCAGGGGAGACCTCGCCACCGGATGCTTTGGAGAGATGCTGATGACCTATTTCCAAGCGCAGGGTGGGGCTGGTGTGGTCATAGACGCTGGTATTCGGGATTCCGTGCCGATCTTCCAAGAACTGAAGGTGCCGGTCTGGTCGACCGCTGTGACCACCGGTGGGGCGGGGCACATGAACCTCTTTCCCGCTGATTTTAATCTGCCCATCGGCTGCGGCAAGGTCTTGGTCAATCCCGGCGACATCATCATGGCGGACGATGGTGGGGCTATCGTTGTGCCGCCTCGGTTGATACCTCGTATTCTTGACATCGCCGGTGAGCGCGAGGAGCATGAGGTCTTTGTCCGCATGAAGCTACGGGAGGGTGGGGATCTGCGGAAATATTATCCGTTCAACGACGAAGGTAGAAAAGAGTATGAGGAGTGGTTGGCTGCCCAGAAGGGGTGAGTTGGTAGGAAACCAAGTTGAGAGTAGTATGCTTTATACCAAAACAGAGTTAGTAGAACAGGACGCGATTATCCGGTTTAAGTATAGGAAAAGTCCCGCTAGTGTATTGACTACTGAGGAGGGAGGAGCTGTTATCGCGGTAGGGAGATATGGGAGAAGTCCCGCAGACTTAGGTAGCTATAACTCTAAGCCGAATCACGGTCTAATAGGAAGAGACGGAGAACAGTAGCTCATTACCCATGAATGAGGTTTGAACTTTTAATTCCTGAACGCTTTACGCATTTCAGATTGCAGGTTCCTTATTCATCGGGCGTCGAAGGCCCTGTTCTCTGACGATCAATCGCTGAATTACAGGGCTTGGAGCGTTTAACCGCACAAGTTCTAAGTGTGCTTTATACCAAAGTAGAACCTAAGGGATTGCTCGGTTCAAGCGTAGAAAGACTTCTTAGTCCCAATTTTGTATTGAGGACAGCTAGAAGGGAGAAAACAGATGTCCAGAATTGTTGTTTTTATATGCATCATACTGTGTCTGAATGTAGGTGGTTTGTTTGGCTGCGGTGGCAACTCAGAGCCCCCAGTTATCACTATTGAGGAACTCCAAAGTGAGGAAAAGGAAGTGGACGTGGCGGGCAAATTCAGGGGGCTCATATATGATCCTCACCAAGGTCAAGGAGGACGTAAAGAGCCGGACAGAAGGAACGCGAAAAAGATTACGTGGCGACTTAAAGCATCCCCACCCCCTAAAAGAGACCTACTAGTGAGGATCGAAGGATTACGGTACTGGGATATGATCGATGACTACTTTTGGGTAATGATTACTAAATCTAATAACTACTCAGAAACATTCAGTAAAACGGTTATGAAATCCATAAAAATTCTCCCTCTGCCCACGGTTTACATTGTCGGCGAAGGGGTAGTGCTTGACAAACTTGATCTTGATTTCCCCTCATGGACACTCGGAAACCACAAAATCCCTGAAGACTTTGTCCCTCCGATGTATGAAGTGGGAGAGAAATCAGAAATCTTATGCGAGGGCTGTGGGTCCATTGTGGTGAACGTAGTTGATGAAAACGCCCTCAAGAGCTTGAGTACCTTCGGAAATCAGTAAACTCAACCAGAACCATATCAATTACTTGACGTATCATAACCAGACTCAGTAGATGGGGTAGCATCGTCCCCGCTTACGCAGCTGAAGGCCAAGGAGAAATAGACAGAAAACCAAACAGGGTTGGAACAGACCATCAATTTCACCTCCCAACCCAAATAACATACAGAGAAAGGACACACCATGCTCTCAACACACAACATGGGCGGGGTATCCATTCAGCCTGACGAGTTGCAAGCGATGCAGGCGAACGACTATATCCTCCATGCCCGCGATAAACAATTAGAGAAAGTTGCCGTAGAAAAAATTCGGTTGCCGCGTGATCCAAAAGGACATACCCAGCGGTTGTGCTTGGCACAGGCGCCAAACGGCACAATATATGCCGCCCAACACACGCTGCTGCACCGATCAACGGACGGCGGCAAAACTTGGGAACACCTCCAACGTGATCCCAATATATGCGTGGGTTGGCGAGTGGCGTTTAACGACGAGGGTGTAATGTTAAATGTCAAGCCCCCGGACAACGGCACACCCCCAACCGTGTGGGGATCGCACGATGAGGGCGAGACATGGGGGCAGATTGGGGGGATTGACCCCGGTACGTCGGATGTGCTGTCGCTCGGTTTCAGTATGACCCGTCTGGACGACGGCACGCTGCTGGTGCCGGTGCTGGTGGGAGCGGACAGGATTGGAAACCGCGAAGCAGCTGAGATAACGCCTGCCGTATGTCGCATCTACCGTTCACATGATGGCGGGAGTACCTGGTCTGATTACTCTGCCCTCGGCGAGTGGAGTTGTGAGGTCAATGTCGCACAACTGCCTACAGGTAGACTATTGGCAGCGATTCGTTATCAGCGCCCAAGTTTGTCCGATGACCCTCCAGATCTGTTAGAGCGAACCGGTGCCCTTGCTGCCAGACACACATTCCCGTACAAGCATGTATTCGTCGCCCATTCAGACGACGCAGGCGTTACGTGGACGGAGCCGCGACAACTCGCCACCGTGCTGGGGCAGTGCTACGGATACGGCGTTGGGTTATCGGGCAACCGCGCGGTGGTGGTGACAGATCACCGATACCCCCGTAATATGAGCAGCGCGCGAGCAGTGGTAAGCCATGACAACGGCGAAACGTGGCAGGACGAGGTGTACTACCTCAGCCACGGTCATGCGGCTGGCTATGCAGCGACAATCAGTCTGGACGGGGAAGAGATGTTGACGCTGACCGGTTCCTGCTACGGTGACGTGAGTTCTTGGAACAACTGCATTGGCAATACCGACTATGTGATTATTCGCTGGAGGTTAGTTTAGGTAAGCACGGGTGGGGCAACCCCGCCCCTACGATTTCTTTTCGCGCTTTGTTTTTTTTGCATGAACTAGCGGAGAGTGTAGGAGGGAAAGATGTCGAGGACTGACTGGTCGGAAACCAAACGAGCGCGGGTTGAGGCAGCGCAACGTCCCCGACGCATCATCTTCAACGATGACACACATGAGTTGGCGCTAGAGGACGCAAACACGCCCGAAGGCTTCCTCGCGCATCGGATTGCACCGCTCATTGAAACACAGGTCGGCACCATCTCTTGGTCGGTGCTATGCGGCCAGTTTGATGCCCCGGCTTATGACAGCAAGGTGCAGCCGATCTACGGCGATGCCCAAGGCGCTCCGGTTAAATACTGGCACCGGGTAACTGAGAACGTTAAGACACTGACGCGGGAGTATCGTTGTCCACTGCACTTGGTTTGTGACTTCGCGCACGCGCACGACATGGAGGCGTTTGCATCGGTACGCATGAACGACGTACACGACAGCTTCATGGACGCCAACGCCATGACCGTTTGGAAACGTACACACCCGGAGTTCATGGTTGACACCTGCGGAACGCTGCCAGAATTTGAATTATATACAACCGCGCAGGATTTCTCACATGAACCAGTGCGTCAACGCAAACTCGAAATCATTGAGGAGATCAGCCAACGGTATGATGTGGATGGATTTGAGTTGGACTACATCCGTCACCCAGTGCTGCTCAGTCGCCGGATGCGCGGTGAGCCGTGTACGACGGAGGAGATCGCCATCATCACATCAATGATGGGAGACATTCGTCTCATGACAGATGCCGCAGCGGAAGAGCGTGGAAGACCCTTGCTCATCGCCGCGCGTGTCCCCGACACCTTCACCACATGCCTTGACAACGGCATGGATGTCATATCATGGCTTGAGGAAGACCTAATTGACATCCTCATTATCGGCGGTGGGTATGCACCGTGGTCTTTGCCGGTTGATGCGTGGGTTGAAGCAGCGCAGCCTTACGATGTTCCCATCTATCCGTGTGTGAACATGGGCAAGGAGTCGCTGCCGCTGGTGCGTGGACTGGCGTCGAACTGGTATCGCGCCGGTGCGCACGGGCTCTACTTCTGGAATCTCGGAACGCCGTTTGAGTTCATGACCGGCGATGAGTTGGTCGAAACCCGCCGTCGCTGCTACGCCTGTGTGGGTGAAGTGGGAAATGAAAACATGTTGGTCGGTAGAGAAAAACTGTTCAGCGTCGATAGCGCCACTGGCGGCATTCTGCCCTACTACGCGCACCTCTCTGCACCACGTCCTCTACCTCTCAAATCGAAGGGCGGCACCTTGCGCACCGGCGTGATTGGTCGCCTACCGCTGATAGTCGGTGACGACGTGGCATCATATCCACCGGCACAAGCAATCTTGACCGTTGGATTCGATGACCCCTCATGGAAGGAAGTGTTGCTAATTCGGCTAAATGGTGAAGAACTAACCGATGGCAGATTTGTCTCTACCTCGGACGGTCAAACTGACTGCGAGTTAGCGTACAACGTGCAAGTGCCGTCCTTGCAAACAGGCAAAAACTACGTGGAACTCGCGGCTCGGAACGATGTCGTCCTCCCCGAGAGCATCGTCACGATCCATGGACTGAACTTAAGGCTCGAATACGCATGAGAAGTGCCACAATGGAGGATTAAAATGATGCAAATTATCGTTAAACCGGAGTTGCACACGAATCGACTCGGCGGGGTTGACACACCATCGGCGGAAGTGCTGAAGCAGATGCACGACAGTCAATATATCCTGCACGCTGCCGGTGGAAAACTTACCCGCGTTCCGGTAGAAAAGACGTTATTACCCCATAGCGATGACATGAGCCCACAAGGCACGCATGTAGACGTGGGACCGGACGGCACAGTATACGTGAAGCAGTCCCAAGTCCTGTGCAAATCCACAGATGAAGGACGCACATGGACATCGCGATCTCTGATGGATATGGAGGATATACCGGGAGGACATTGGCGGGTGTTACAGGACGGCACGTTCATCGGCGTCGACTGCTCGACGGGACCGGAGGCGCGTGATCCAGCCGTTGTATGGGTTTCTCAAGACAAAGGCGTAACATGGACGAAGCGGGCAGAGATTCCGGTCGAGATGAATCTCCCCGATGGCAGGCCCTACACCGAACGTTACACGCACCGCGGACTAAACCGCCTTCAGGATGACACGCTGCTATGGACGGTAGACATCCGAGATACACCAACCACCATGAACGGTTGTTACACCTTCCGCTCAACAGATGGGGGCCATACTTGGCAGGGACCCATTCTGATGATTGATTGGGGTTCGGAGGGCGCAGCCGTGTTAGTGCCGTCTGGTCGCGTATTCGCAACAATGCGCTATCAGCGGTATCCTTTGCCATCTGACACCGAAGAAATGATGCGCCCGATGGATGGCTCCGACACGGGTAGAGGCTTCAAGAACCTGTTTGTGATGGACTCTGAGGATGGCGGTCAAACGTGGAGTCCACCGCGTATGTTATGCACGGTATACGGTCAAACTTTTGGGTATCCCGCAGTCCAGAGCGACGGGACTGTGGTCGTTATTCATGACACGCGCTACGGTCCCGGACCGCCCGGGTCGCGAGCGATGATCAGTCGGGACGAAGGCAGAACTTGGTTAGATGAAATCTACTACCTCGATTCCACTACCTTCACCGGTAGCTACAGTGCCAGCGTAGTGTTTGCGGATGATACGATTCTGTCGATCTGTGGCTCAAGCCAAGCGCTCGGATCGTGGGACGGGGTTAGAGATAACACCGATATATACGCCATTCGCTGGCGACCAGCGGAGCGGTAAACAACCTAAGTTTCGAGCCTGAAGTTACTTCAAAGCGCGTCCGGTCAAAGACTTTCAAAGCGGAGAGCAGCCCAATTTGCCAAGCGATAAAGAAGAAGTCCTAACTTAAATTATTTTCGCCAGTTTGGACATATTAGTTCCAAACTAATGAATTTTGGGTTGTCACGTACCCATCTTTTCTTATATTTTTTTAAGATATAGTATGGATTTTCAACTAAAAACCCTGTCAAGGTAGAAAAGGAGCGTCATTTCCCGCCCAAAACCATGTTGCGCTACAGTGTTTGATCATAGGCAATGTTCTGGATATCCAAGAGGATACAGCGTATCTACGGGGACACAACCTGTTTGTGATCCCTCCTATTAAAAAATTGTGTTTGTAACCTAAACATGCTATAATCTTTTTGGTAGTTATAAGCAGCGGATGGCCAAGTGGTGGACTTCCATCCCGCAAAACTATTAGTGTCAGGTAGAAACAAACTGTTGACAAAAACCTTTAGAGTCTGTCTTGCTCGACACCTGCTAAAGCTTCAGCAACTGGTGAGATTTTACCTCCGAACTTGATAGTGTCCATCGTCACTCGGATTAACACAGGATTAATCCAAATTCGACGAAAAAACTTGAGAACTCCCAGTAGGAATTTGTGTCTATATTTAGAGTGTGGGTTCGGCTATAAAGCAAACAATGGACTCATGCTGTACCGCCTAAAGCATTAATAATTATTCAAAATGGGCGGCTTATTGTCCATCAAATGAGACACCGTAAAACTACCGTGGGGTGAGTGGATGTAAAGCGATGATTAACTGAATCCTCTACGGATAGTAAGTGTTGTTGATATCGGAATCCCATATGCGCTTGGGACTTGTACGAATCCTAATCTCGCGATTCTAGTGTGTGGTGCTAGCCCTCACAGAATCGTGGATTCAGAGGTAATGTCCCTTTCGGACAAACCGAACCGGAACGCTCGCATATGGAGCTATGTCAAAACCAATTATTCGCTTAAGGAGGTTATCCCCATGAAATCTCACCACAAGTACCGTTTCTGGCTGATCTCTCTGGTGGTACATCTATGCACTGCAACTGTCCTCAGTTTCATCATTATCAACCGCATCACACCGAGTGATGTTGACGCCTTAGACGTGATGTTTCTCAAAGTTGAACCGGTGTCGCTCGTGAAGAAAACACCACGCATCGAGCTACCTCCTGTTGTACCGACACCTACGCCTAACTTCCAAATCGAGCCTCAGGCAGCGTCAGCGCAGACCCGATATCTCACAACCCAACCGGTGAGATCTACTTCCGTATCTGTGCCAAAAGCTGTGGCGGTGGATGTCTCGGCTACTCAACCCCCAACACAGTCCGCAACCACCGAAATTTCTGTCCAAGCGGGATCTCAATCTTTTCGTGCCAACGACCAGCCCGCCCAGTCACTCGCTACCGCTGTCGATCTTCCCCTTCAGTCAGATGCTCCGTTATCCGCAGGATTGAGCGGGAACAGTTCACTTTCCGGCTCTGGGAGTATCGGTGAAGGCGGTGGTAGCAGTGTTGGCCGTGGCACCTTCGGTTTAGGAGGTGGTGTGAGCCAAACACGGCCCAGCGGCCACTCTGGTTTAGGTTCACTGGTCGGCGCGGAAGGTGCAACTAACATTGATGACTCTCTAGCCGATGTCACAGAAAAGGTAACCCTGGGCGGTGAGGTTCCCGAACTTCCGCCTGGCAGTCCCGGTGCTATCGTCGTGGGACGCGGTCGAGAGATTATGGGGCGATTAAATCTTGCTCGTTTTGAAGATCCGCTTCACCCAAGCGCGGATATATGAGGCAGCGGTGTCGGAAATTTCCGATTTGGGGCAGGTCTGTCCTACTTAGTACAATCACTGAATAAAACAACTCAGATTAAGACACAACTTGTTGAAGCCGTGCAAATGAAGGATGCCGCATTCTTTGAGACCCCCATTATTTTTATGGAACCGATACCCGGAGGCTCAACGATAAGTCCAGAACATAGGAAGCGGGTGCCCAACTCCTACAGCAATCCAATCTGGAATACGAGACGCCCGGGCGGATTGAGTAAGTACACCGATGCTGAAGTTCGAAGATTGAGAGAGTATGTGATCAATCGTGGAGGATTCATCTATATGGCAACACACGGAAATGCAGAAAACGCAATGAAAGGGACAAGAAAGGTGTTGCGGGATCTCCTTCCAGAGCATCATCTCGGTTTCATTCCGAATGATCACCCGGTCTACAACACTTATTACACGCTAAACGGTCCCTTGCGTTTTCCGCTACGGCATGTAGTGTATTCGGGAGTAACTATCCCTCTTCACTTTGGTTCTTATTCCAAAGTGCAAGGTATTACTATCGATGGACGGCTTGCTGTCTTAGTCGATACTGAACAGACGATGCATGTGATTGATGGTAAAGTTCAGAAACCGTTCTACGGTCACCTCAAAAGTCAGAATCAAGTGCTAGAGGAATTTGCGCCCCATGCAGCACGACACATGATTAACATTGTCGTTTACGCCATCACACATGGGAATATTTCGGATTATAGTAACTACGTTCCTGAAACAGTTTCAAAGGACTCTGGTGACAAAGGCATTCGGAAGAAAGCGCCGATTGTCACACAGGAATTGTAAATTTGTAGTTCAGCATCAAACAAGGGTAGAGGAAAATTGAAAGCATTGCACGCTCAATTCCTTTGTTTTTGGAATTGTCTTCCGCTACCATCTCATGAAGATTTAATATTACATTTTGGCATCAGGCGAATTTTGAAAGGAGGAAGTGGTTGTTTATCGATTCCCGCTGGATAAACATACCCACGAATTCTTATGGTGAACTTAATCCGTTACTCCTATGTCGGTCTTTTTTCGCTAACTCTGTTCGTACTTTTTATCGGTTGTGGCGATGACGAACCCGATGATATTGGGACCGGTCCTGAGGTTGTGGCTGTACCAACAGGAATCATCAATGGAAACATTGTCGATCTGGTCACAAACCAAGGGATCGCAGGTATCCAAGTCACATTGGTCATGGAGACAAAACTCCCAACCGGCGAACTCGAACAGGAAGAGGTAGCATCAACAACCACCAACTTTAGCGGAGGTTTCTTACTTGAAGAGCTCAAAACCGGCAACTATATCCTGAAGGTCAACGCCCCCGGTTACATAAACCAACAAGTAACGGTGAAAGTCATTCGCAAAGAGCCTGTAACCGCTAATTTCCGTCTTGAACCCGGCGTCAGGTTCAAAGGTGTGGTGATGTCTGAAGATGGGAACCCCGTGAAAAACGTTCTTATCTCTTTAGGTCAACGCGCGGCAGTGACGACCTCTGGAGGACACTATGAGATTTCTCCAGTCTCCAAGGGACAATACAGCTTAAGCGCGGAAAAACCGGGATATCAAACAGCACACATACCAGGCATAACTATCGGAGATCACGATATCTCTCGGACGATCACTATTCGGCGCGAAGTAAAGGGGCAAATTGTCTTTGTGCGCGGAAATGTTGCGGGCAGAGACTTTTTTGGGATATCGGTAATTAACGCTGACCGTACGGGCCAGAAACCACTGACACACCTCTTTGACGTCCATCCCACTTGGTCCCCGAATGGTAAGGAAATCATCTTCAGTCGCTCAGAAAACAACCGTCCATTACAAATCTATATTATGGATAGCCGTGGCGGCAATGTAAGATCTATTAGTGGGGATAACTTCAACGATCGACATCCGGTTTGGTCTCCCGACGGTCGTCGCATCGCCTTTGTTCACGCGCGAGCCTTGGGCCAACCGGCGGTTTATACTATGAATGTAAACGGAGAAAATCGTGTTAGACTTTCCGACTGCGACGCAGACGCCAGGCCTACTTGGTCGCCTGACGGCGTACAGATCGCCTATACCCATGCACTATTGAAAGGCGGTAACCGGAATCTGTATGTGGTGGATATCGAAAGATTTCTAGCCGCTAAAGAAGCACCTCCAACGACCGCGGAGGTAGCACCAACGCCGGAACCGGAACCGGATCCAGAACCGGCACCCGAACCAGAACCGGATCCGGAGAGGACACCAGCGCCAGAACCAGAGAAAGATCCTCACCAAACGCCAGATGAAGAGGAAGAGGAGGATAAAGGTGCCCCGCCTCAGGCACCAAGTGCTGATTCACCAGGATTTGAAGAAGGTATTCAGCGCCTGACAAACAGTGCCAACCATGATCTCCATCCAGATTGGAGTCCAGACGGTTCGAAAATAATATTTACTAAGGAAATCGCCCCGCTCGATGCCGATGTATATGTTCTTGATCTGTTTTCACTGCAACAACACCGATTGACCAACCAAGAAGGTTATGATGGTTATCCGTGTTGGTCTGCCGATGGAACGAAAATTGTCTTCAGCAGCGATCGCAACGGTAGCTTGGGAATCTGGATGATGGATGCTGATGGAGGTAACATAGCCCTTATTTTCGATGAGTTGGGTCAGGATGATATTATCAGCCAGCACGCGTGGCGCGAATGAAATACGGGTCCCATATCTTAAAAAAATAACATTAGATTCCAAAATCAAGCGCCGCTGTTTAGCGGCGCTTTTTACGTCTAATAAAAGTCGCTCAATTCAGATAATATTTCTGGAAAACCAATAGACCACGTTCCTTTGCCCGATGTGTTGACGAAATCAATCCATTACTATCAAGAGAGCTTCAGGAAAATACGGATACGGAAATCTACTTTATGCTTCATCTAGCTAGTCGAATTACATTACTTGCGAAACTGTTTATTATGGATTGACAAATCTATAGTATTTTGGGATAATCTCCTACCTTCTAAGACAGATTCATAACAATTGGCTGATTAAGAGGAGGGCAGTGCAATGCAAAAACCTGATTTTGCCAAGACAGATCTCAGCCAGTTGGTAGACAAGGACTTGCAATTCCTGATCGAGAATTTCCCAAAGCCAGGACGTAGTTATGAAGAGATTTCCCAACTGATTCACCATCTACCGACAACGCTTGAATCTATGCTAAACAGTGAATCCTTATTCAACAAGATTCGTGACCAAAGTCTGTTGATATTAGAGATTTCGCCGTTTCTATTTTTTAATGTGCTCCTGCGACGTAGTTTAACGGATCAGCGAATTTTAGGAGACAAAAAGGTAATTAACTATATCGCTAATCTCTTGAGCCTTTTCGTCAGGACAGATCGGTTACATCGTATTCATCGGGGCGACAAGCAAACCCATCACTATCTGACGGACATGGTTCAAGAAGCAGCGAACGCAGATACCCGCCGCCAGTTTCTCATCTATTCCCACATTGGCAATTATTCACTTTATCTCACGGGCATCTTTCCACAGTGGATTGAATATCGCCGTCGCTACAAAAACCGTCCGGTAACTGCACAATTTTACATCGATTTTGGTCGCGAATACTATGATCGTGCTTCAGCACACGCAATGGCCCGAGAATATGAACTTGGTGAGGTCTTTTTCCGCCTGTCGATTATGTTTGATGTCTATAAAGAAGCACTCAATCACCTCGCGAAACAGTACTTGGTTTTATCGTGAAGGAGGAAAGCGGACGAATCGGAAGATGGAAAAAATGGAAAGAACAAGAGAAATGCAGGAGGTATAGCAGAGATGGATAAGGTTGATGTACACGTGCACGTGTTCGCCAAGTTGAGCGACGAGTATCCACGCGAGGTCAGTGGTCTGGCACCGGCGGAAACAGAAGCGCCCGCCGAGCAACTGCTGCGAGAGATGGACGCGTCGGGTATAGGCAAAACAGTGCTGATCGATATGGGAGGCACGCAAATCGAAGAGCATAGGTACGTGACCCATTGTGTCCAGAAATGGCCCGACCGGTTCACCGCTACGGGATTGGTGGATGGAAACGATCCTGACACCCCTTCGCGTCTTAAGGAATTGGTTGATGCTACAGGTATTGAGGGAATCCGAATCGGCGATATAGGCGATCCGAGCACCACACGCGCCCAAGATCTAAAGGCTTACCCTCTGTTTCAATGCGCGGACGAACTGGGTATCAATATCAATATCTACACCGGCAGTGCCAATACTGCCGGTGTTGAGATGCTGGCGGCGGCATTTCCCAACCTCAACATCTCTCTGGATCATCTCGGTGTGATGCCGAGCACCCCCAGTACAGTAGACCGCTGGGGACGCCCCCGCTTCGACGATGAACCGTTGCCGCCGGCAACTTACCCGCGAATCCTCGACATGGCACGGTTCCCAAACGTGTACATCAAAGTTTCCGGAGAGTACGCCTTCTCCAAGAAACCTTGGCCCTACGAAGACATGAAGCCAATGGTCGAACAAATCTACCAAGCCTATGGACCTGATCGTATGATGTGGTGCACAGATTCCCCGTGGATACTTGAAGAGCCGGGTTACCAGAAACTGGTAGACCTACTCGATCTTCACCTGCCCTCTATCAGCAAAACTGAAAAAGACAAGATCATGGGTGGCACTGCGCTGAAGATATGGTTCAAAAAGAACAATTGAGAAGATGGAGGGTGCAGGATTGGGATGGGAGTCGGTTCATCGGGAAACTCAAAGTATCCGCGATGAACCGTGGCAGGCAGTTACGTTTTGTGAAACGGGACCGTATGTCCGGTGTGTAGGTCCTACCCGAGCAATTCCCTCGGAATGCGAGAGCCGACATATTCCTGATTCGGATCGCGATTGGCAATGACCCCAGGAATATCGTCCTCCCAATTGTCGGGAATTGTCATCGGACGCTTATGCCACGCTAAAATTAGCGTTCGCCGCTCGTCAGTCAGGTTCCTGTGCGCTGAATGCAGGACGCGCGCATCCGCCAAGACAAGCGCCCCCGCTTTGGCAAAAACATTCACCTGATCCGGGTGATCACTGAACATTACCGGATGATCCTCTTCAATAAACCGAGCTCCCTGCTCATGGGCTGGAATGAGTTCATCATGCAACGGAATCCGATTAAGATGCGTGCCGGGGATAATTTTGAGGCACCCGTTTTCAATCGTTGTATCGGTCAAGTAGTAAGATACAAACATGGTCTGAGGCCACGGTGAGCAGCTCATCGGATCGTTCCATAGCATCCAATCCTGGTGCCAATAGAGCGCAGGTTCCCCAGGATCTTTAGTCAGGATGATAATCCCTCCAGTACTCTCAAAGTCTCCAAAACCCATCTGCTCAAGTGCTCGGCGCGATTGTGGCCAATCCAACAGTTTCTGGATGATTGGATTGTCCACACCCCGCACGCCTACATGCTGCCCTTGATATCTCACATCAGGGGGCGGTTCATGTCCAGCGATTAAGCGTTCCGATTCTTCTCGGAGTTCTTCAAGAAACTCCTCAGTCAAGATGTCGTCTACCACGCAGTAGCCATCGCGTATTACCTGTTTCCGCTTTTGCATCGCCACCTCTGGTGTCATACTTTTTCCTCCACGTTATTATGATTTTATCAATAGAAATAATATCCAACTATTAGACCTACTGCAATAAAATTCAAGCTCTTCCGTGATGCGACTCAGCTGGCGCACGATACTCTACCCGTAGATGTGGAGTCTCCAAGCGCTGATGATCTTGTATCCGCGAAGTCAAACAACTTTCCAGCATCCCGCTGACAACCAAGGTGCGCTCTGCTGGGAAGGGAGCAACCCCAGTCATAATCATCTCCACAATCTTGGCAACCAGGCAGGCAGAGTAGGTCACGTTAGGTGTCGGCGGCAGGAAAAACTGCGTAGACACCGGATCTGGTACGCCTTTGAGCCGTGCGGCGAAGCAGTAGTCTCCGATTGCACCGTTGAGCATCAGTAACGTAGTTTGTAGTCCATCGTTGCGTTCGATAAAATAAGCTGCTGGACTTTCAACTAATTTCGGGAGTTCACCGTTCCCAAGCAGATCCTGAGTCCGACCATCCTCTTTTGTCAGTCCACCCGGACTGTCGCACCGAGAAAGTGCTGCTTCCAAAAGCTCCTTTGGCCAACGTCCCGCCTCGCCAGCTTCCCATACCGCATCACCTTCGATTAACTGAACCGCTTTGACTCCGGTTTCGCCGCCTTTGCGCCGTTCAACCATGCACTGCATGGCTTCGAGGGCGTGATAATCCATAGGATCGGAACCACCGACTCCTATCATTAAGGCACTCTCAATCTCACAATCAAGCGGCAGTTCGACATCTGGCAGGCGCCAAGTTACCGGCAAGGAGGAACCGGCGAGGATTGGGAATCCCAAACGATGTCCATCGTCCACCATCTCCTGTGCCTTCTCAAAATTGTAGGAGAGATGTTTGTCATTGTAGACCGGCACAGCACGACCGTCCTCCTCGAAGACTTTGACACACTCCTTGAAGAATTCGTAGCGCGGGTAGAGAACCTGACCTTTCTCATTTTTTGGATATTCACCATGCTCACCGATGAGCAACACGGCATCGACAGCGAGTTCATCTCCACCACAGCGCAGCGCTTCAGAGATAGTCGGGTACACGGAAAAACCGAACTCGCGGGCACGATCAGCGGATTGGTCTCCTTCAGGTTTCTGATCAACGTAGAGGGACACGATTTGGGTATTGGGACGATGCCAACGTCCCTCATAGGGATAACCAACCATGAATCGATCAGCGAAATGCTGGGCATGTGACAGGTAGCGATAGATTGTAGCAATCACAGCTATACGTTTGGGTGCCATTTACATTTTTCTCCTTTAGAATTACGTTCTCCAGAAAGTCGATTCTTCCGTCGGCTGATAAGAGATATTCAGGTGCGGCGTCTCCTGCCGTGTCTGATCCTGAAAGAGACTATCAACTCCAGCAGCAACCAATCCCGTAGTGAGCAGTGTGCGCTCGACCGGATAGGTCGCTACTCCAGTCAGGAACATCTTTTCAGCATTATTGACCAACGGCGAGAAAAAGTTGGCAAGCGTCGTGCGGGCTGGAGGCATAGGCAGATACATCTGCGTGGAAAAAGGAACGTCTTGATCTTCGAGGTGAGCAGCGAAGTTGAAATCCTGGACCAGTCCATTCATAAGAATCATGGTCGCTTTGAGCCCGTCCAGATGTTCGTACTGATAGGCGATCGGATCTTCAACCAACTGCTTCATTTCGTCTAAGGTTGGGAAGATATTGTTGAATCCCTGCCGCGAAGGGGTGAGGGTGTGACTACGGGACAATGCAGATTCAAACAGTTCGCGCGACCATAGCTCCGCGTGATGTGCCTCCCAGAATTTATCGCCGCGGTAGGCTTGTAACCATTTGACGCCTTTTTCACCGCCTTCGCGACGCTCCACCATACACTGGATGGTCTCTAAGGCGTGGAAGTCGTAGCTGTCAACACCGCCGATCGCTATACATAGCGCTTCCCGGACACGCGCACCCAACGGCATGTCGACGGACGGGGTACGCCAAGTCACCGGCAGGGACGAACCGGACATGAACGCAAAACCCATTTCTTGAGAGATGTCGTACATCTCCCGTGCCCACTCCCAGTTCCAAGAGAGATGTTTGTCGTTGAACACGGGCGCAGTTTTGCCGGTTGTTTTGTAGACCGAAACAATCTGCTTATATAACTCGTAGCGCGGGTAGAGGTGTTGCCCCTTTTCGTTGGTAGGATAGCTACCGTGCTCACCGATTAGCAGGACCCCATCAACAGCAAGGTCGCTGCCGCCCAAGGTCAGGGTATCGGCGACAGTAGGATAGATTTTCATCTGGGGGAAGCGTTTTGCACGGTCACGGCTCAGATCACCTTCAGGTCGCTGGTCAACGTAGAGTGAGACCAGATCCATCGGTGGATAGTGGTGTCGGCTGTTCCAGCCGTATCCCTCTAAGAAGCGGTCGACAATGTGCTGACCGTGGGAATACTTGCGGTACTCTGTGACGATTGCCGCAATTTTGGGGCGTTTGGTCATAATTTGCATGTCCTTTTATGAGCGGTAGGTGGGCCTCCGCTAAAAACTTCATACCATAGTAGCCTGCATCCGCTGAACCTGAGTCAGTCGCGCTGCAAACGCCAAAGCCGCTAAGATATCGTTACGTTCTAAGTCGTCATAATCTGCCAAAATTTCGTCGATGGTCATTTCAGCACTCAACAACTCTAGTATCAATTCAACAGGATAGCGCAATCCACGTATGCACGGCTTGCCATGACAGATTTCAGGATCTATTGTTATACGGTCCGCAACCATTTCAAACGAACCTGTTTTGGATGTGCCCATCGGGATCCCTCGCTTCACTTTGATTTGAACTGTTTAGTTGATATGTAATGGTTTTGTATTAGATAACCCAGTAGTTTTAGAATATGTATCAGGGTTGCTTTACCTATTTTCCTATCCACTTAAATTGTGGTAATTCAGCGTCGAGGAGATTGGTTTTGTCTATAGATTTTCAAACGCCCCTAATACCGCAATACCTCCCGACAACTGTGTACTGTTATTTATTCGGTAGGGAAGTATACTCTAACTAGCGGCATCAACCTCTTGCCCTCAATATCAAAACCCTCATAGTGGTGCACAATAAGGTCCGCAAGATCATCAAGCCCTAATAGAGTTAGAGGAACATTTGAACGATCTTCTTCATATCTGGCGTCCTGTGTAAAACCGCCGGTGCTGATATATAACCCTGTGTCACCCTCTCGTAAACCGCCAAGAAAACTACGAATATCTGGAGCCCCCATGGTTGTTTCCGGCCGGTGTTTTACCTGGACCTTAATCCTCGGTTCTTCAAGCCCAAGTCCGTCACGAGAGGCAAGAACGTCAACCCCTCGATCCCTCCCCTTAGGCATAACCCGAGTTTTGTATCCCATGGCTCGCAGAATCGTTGCTGCTAGATCTTCCATTTCATCAGGGGATAGCCTCGATAGTTTGTCTTTGATAAGTTCGTGGGCTTGTGCACGGGTATCCTCTTTAATCTGATCGAGTCCGTTATCGTCCACTTCGGTGTCTTCTGGTGTCGTCGGCTCTCCTAGATGAGATAATAATTCTGTCGATACTTCTTCATTTACTGAAAAGAGCGTCTGGATACCACCTAATGAATTTCTTGAGGAAATAGATAGCACATCCCGGCTTACACTGTCTTCCCAATCAACTTTTCGCAAATGAGCGTAATCGGAGATATCCTCGGCAATTTCATCGGTATCGTAATAGTAATCACTTGTAATTCTACCGATAAGGTATTTGCGATTCTGACGATCATAAGTTACCACCTTTTGATTTGCCTCAAGTGTGGATCGGAATTTGTAAATCATGGACACAGCGTGTGCCGCTCTACCCGGTCTTTCGTTGGGATATGCACAATCATACCGCTCTCTGATTTCTTCTTGAGAAGTTACCGTGCTTAAATCACCGAGCTTATGCCAGCCAATGGCGATAAGTTCACGGGTAACAAATTCCTCAATGAGGTATCCGCCTTGTCCAGCGCGTACCATCCACATTATTTCTGCCATAATCGTTTACCCTTGGTCTGTTTATATATGATTCGTAGAAATTCTCTGTGTGGAGATACTACACCAACCTTCAAACCAAATCAAGCAAAAAGAGAATGTCAGCCACCGCCAAAACTGATAACCTCCCTTACAATTTTCCTGTCACATTCCGATCCAATATGTTATTATTTGCTCTACTAATCTTTTCACCTAATGCGCTTGTGATAAGCTATGGTCTGGAGAAATTTGCGAAAGGAGGGTTAAATCATGAAGGTCTTCATTAGCCACGTTCACAACGACGAAGCACTCGCACAGAAGATTGTAGCGATTCTGGAGGAAGCCGGGTTGGAGGTTTGGGATGATACACGTGAAATCCTGCCCGGAGATAATTGGGCAGAACAGGTCGCTCAAGCATTAAAAGAGTCTGAGGCAATGGTCGTTCTATTGACGCCGGAGGCAACTCGCTCAAGGTGGGTACGCCGTGAAATTGAGTATGCCCTTGGTGAAGAACGCTACAGCAAACGCCTAATTCCTGTTCTCGTTGGTGATCCAGCCGATTTTCCACAAGAAGCCATCCCATGGATTCTTTGGCGTCTTCAGATGATAAAACTCTCCGAATATGATAAGGAAGAAGAAGGCATCCGACAGATTGTTCAAACTCTGCTGGAAGCTGCCTAAACACTCCTTCTACATAAATCTATAGCCCTACTGAACTATGTTGCCCACCGAAGTTTTCCTATCTCATTCAGATCAAGATACGCAGTTCGCAACAGATTTAACGGAGATGATGCGGTCTCATGGGATTCCTGTCTGGTACAGTCGGACAAACATCCTTGGAGCACAACAGTGGCACGATGAAATCGGTGTCGCGCTCAGACGATGCGATTGGTTCGTTCTGGTTCTGTCCCCGCGGTCAGTGGAATCCATTTGGGTGAAGCGAGAATTCCTGTTTGCACTCCAGTAGAATCGTTTTGTAGACAAAATTATACCCGCCCTCTACGAACCGTGCAACTGGGAACAATTTTCTTGGACATTGTCCAGTTTTCAGATGGTGGATTTTACACAGACATTTGAACAGGGCTGCCGCGATCTTCTTCGGGTGTGGGGGTTAGGCTACAAATCAGAATTATATCCACGCTGAAAACTCCTGCCCACAATAAAATTAAAGGAACACTATCATCACCGATACTGTTCCAGATCTCCCCGATACTCCAAACCTAGCACGCTACGCGACCTCCCCACATTACAGGTCTTCTCTGCTTCAGGGGTGCCCACAATATGGAAGATATCGAAGTCGATTGTTGTGGATTCTATTCCGAGGCGGCACGCCTCCGCCAGATCGTGCCGACACACGCAGCCATTCCTCACCGGTGCCTCCTCGGAGCCTAATTTCTCGCGACGCCTGTTGATTCCCAATCGACTATCCACAATATAATCCGGACGCAGGACAATAATACGCGATCCGTAAGCTTCGTAAAATTGGCGACACATCTCCTCCTGCAAGCGCTTACAGACCGCGTACTGACTCCCATCGGGTCTTCTGACATCCGCGGTAAAAAATACCCCTTGGGGGTGCACAGTCTGGCAAGAACCGATGTGCACCACCCGTTTGATACCACGCTGCTGTGCGGATTCCAGCACATTCCACAAGCCTTTCAAATTCACCAAGAACGGCTGCGGATCATCTACACCATATCCCCCGAAATGGACTGCGAGATGAATCACCGCATCCATTCCCTCCGTGGCATTGTGCACAGTCGTGAAGTCCACAATATCCCCGTGGATAATCTCTTCACTCTGCGATTCACCGTCGATATCCTTCCACTGCTCCCATGCCTCCGCCCCCCGATCAAAGGCGCGAATCTGATGTTTGCCGGCCAAATTGGCAAGTACCGCCCTGCCCATCCAGCCGGCTGCGCCGAATACCACAACCTTCATTCGTTCTATCCCTTTCGCGATCCTATTGGACCACACTTGATTTCAGCAGCCCCCAAGTGGTCGTCAACTTGCCCTGCGCCTCTACAGCGAAAGGATTTTTTTCAGGTTCAGTGACATACACGTTGTCTACCTCGATCACCGCCTCTAGTGTTCCAAAACCGACCCGCCCTTCGCCCTGGATGTTGAAATCCTTAACGTCAAAGAGAACTGGACCGTAATCCCCCAATGCTGCTGCTGCGGCATTGCCTGTGAGGAAAAAACGGTAGCCTGCCGGGTGATTTTCGATTTTGATCCAGTACTCTGTGCCCTTATCAACTTTCGTTTTCGTTTCGGTTTTTTCAAACTCTTTCACAATATGCCGTATATGCCGAATCACAACGGATCTTTTCCCGTCCTTGTTCAGTTCCAAATAAATGACATGACGGCGCAAGCTCTGTTGCATCCGAGGGGGCAAAGTATCTTTACCGCCAAAACCCGCCCCTTCATCACTGTGGAATCGCCAAATGAGGAGTGGGCTTTGACCCGCTGCAAGGCGGATCGTTGAGTAGAACCAATAGTCATTCCATTCCTCATCCCAATGACCATCGGACACAAGGATAAGATTTTTACCATTTCGTTGGTTCTGTGACAATTTGCCATTTTTAATGACCCACGCTCCAGAGACCGTGTGCCATTTTCCTGTACCGTTTAACTTGTCATTCGCCTTATCAAAAGTATCTTCAAACAAAATTTTCTGTGCTTGAGTCAAAGTTGGTAGGATAAAGATGCTCACCACAACAGATAGTATGGTAAGAATCCATCGCTTTTGAAATTCTTTCTTGTGAAACATGGCGAATCCTCCCTTTAGTTTTACTGCCAAACAGGAAAAACATCATACAGATGCTTCAGAAATCTGTCCATTGACGCTTATAGAGATTATACCCTATTCTCATTATAGTTTCCAACATGAACTGAACGGTATAGTAAATTTTGATGAAACCTACCCCATATACGCAGTGTGTTACCGTTCAAACCGTAAGGAAGGTAGAAAACATGAAAATCAATGTACCCCAAACACGCAGCATTGTTCTCATCTGCATACTCGCCTTCGGCATTCTCCAACATGCTGCATTGGCAGCAGATGAACAACAGACGTTACAAGCACTCAGCAAGGGTTTCGCGGTGCTCGCACAGGAAGTTGGCGAAGCGGTTGTTGGAATTAGAGTGGTATCAGACGAAAACCGAGAACCGCGTTTTGAACACTTTGAACGGCGCGATGTATTTCCGTTCCGTCAAGAGGAATTTCGTCGTTGGTGGTTCGACCGAAACGCAGATCCGGAGGAAAAGTCGGAAGACCATTTTTTCTTTCCTGATCCGCATGGGGAAAGACAAGTCCCGCCGGTTAGAGTCACCCCTGAACACCAATTCATAGATAACAATAATTTTGGCTCTGGAATCTTGCTTGATAAACACGGGCACATCGTCACCGTTATCGGTTTAGTCGATGATAGCGGGGGGATTACTATTACACTTCAGGACGGTACACGCCTTGACGCGAAAATAGTTGCATCAGACAGAGCCACGGGAATTTCCGTACTTAAAGTTGACACCGACGGACTACCTACAACGAATTTCGGCGACTCGGATGACGTTGCCCTCGGTGAGTTAATGGTTGCCCTCGGATATACCGCCAGTCAGGAACCCACAATCTCTTTGGGAATGATTAGCGGCGTTGGACGCAACCCCCGCATCGCCGATTATGAAAACTGGCTCGCGATTGACGCGAATCTACGGCCCGGTACCGGCGGCAGTGCAATCGTCAACGCAAAAGGCGAAATCATCGGCATGACCGCTGGCAGCCCATCGGAGGGCGCATTTGCTAATGCATTTGCCATACCAATTAACACGGTCAGACAGATTGCGACAGAACTGATCGAACGTGGAAAAGTAACACGCGGCTGGCTGGGCGTTTCGATTCAGGAGGTAGATTCGGATATGGCTGATAAACTCGGCTTGGACAGACCGATGGGAGCCCTGATTACCCAGACTTTTGATGGCATGCCCGCGGCAGAATCTGGCTTGCAGAGAGGTGATGTAATCACCGCTATTAACGCCGAGACGATCAAGGGTGTGAATCATCTCCGTGCTGCAATTGCCATGTATAAGCCGATGACCACGGTCTCGATTTCCATTCTACGTGACCGCCAAACACAAAATATCTCTGTGACGCTTGGCGAACGCTCCCCACAAGCCCTTCGGCCTCCCAAAGATTCTGAGGAATATGTTAATCTTTGGAAAGGGCTCTCCCTTCAGAACCTGACAGCCGATCTGGCTGAAAAACTTGGACACACTGCTGATGAGGGAGTGTTAATTGCTGACGTTGTGCCGGGCAGTGTGGCTGCTGAAGCGGGGCTCCGCAAAGAAGACCTAATTCTTGAAGTCGAGAACCAACCTATTCACAACGTCGCGGAATTCAAAGCGGTGGTGGAGAAGGTCGCGGGTGAAGCCAAAATCTTGCTACTCGTAAAACATGAGGGGCAAGCGCGGTATATCACCATTAAGTAAAAACAGGGGAAGGCTGCTCAAAATCTGAACACCCCTGTTAAATATCTGTACAAAACTTGACATCTTAACAGAGTTGTGTTCTAATTATCTCAGGCTCCAGCGAGATGCCGGTTTTGGCACAAAGATTGCGCTCTTATATGACGTAATTACATTTGCCTCCAAAAATCAACAGCTGGGTCAGTTTTGGGAATTGTGGTTTCCCTCGGTATTTTTCATTTGTTTCGAGGTTCGATTGGCACTCGCCTCGCCTACCAACTGGAATGCTTCCGTCGAAACTACACCATAACATGACCCGGCTTTTTTATTAATTCCTGTTATGAATCCATTCATTCGGATCGCTCAAGGGGCTGTGGGAGCGATCCTTATATCCCTCTTCTTCATCCTCAGATCAAGTTTTGGCGAGACTCGGCATACGCTCAGTATCATCGGCGCTATCATCCTTTTCATTGCGAGTGGCTACATCTTACGGACACGGCTGATCCGATGGGGAAACCGGCAGGTCTGGCTCAAATATCATCAAAGACTCGCATCGTTAGGGTTGTTCCTTGTTCTCATCCACTCAGCGGCTCAACCCCTCGTTTGGCATTCGTGGATGGCGTTTATACTGGCGCTGCTCAATTTTGGAACCGGGGTTGCCGTCAGTCTTACCACTCATCGAACACGACGCACCCTCCTCCGTTGTCATCTTGCGCTCGCACCAATTTTGCTGCTTTCCATCCTTCTGCACGGTAGAGAAAAGTTAGACCATGAAGAATTCTTCCCTTTGACAGAAGTTCACGATGTCGCGTGTGTGAAATGTCATCCATCAGCAGCAATGTTGTTTACCACCGATTCACATTTCCAGACCTATTTGGATACCGGCGGAGTTGTCTCAGAGGATTTGCAGTGGGAGTTTAATCTGCACGGAACCTCCCTCTCTCGACAGACCACAATTTCGAAGAAAGAGGGGGATAACCACTGGCTGGTAACCGATGAAAAAAACGGGGAGGAATATACGGTCAAGAAGATGGGCGATCGGCTAAGTGTCCATGCAGATGCCGCGTACGAGGCTTACACCTGTCTCACCTGCCACGTTCACAACACCCCTGAAATCCAGTTTGACCATGAAAGCCATGGGGTCAAATCCTACAGCGCTTGCCTCAACTGTCATCAAACAGTGATTGATGGCAGAAAATACGGGGCTCGCAAGGCAAACTGGGAGTATAACCCGTGATAAGTTCTCAAACAACCGCACTTGATCCGCAATAAGGAGTTGTAGATGCCCCAAAACTTCAAACCGGCGACGGTTGGGATATCGGGTGGGTCAGCCTCAGGGAAAACAACGTTAGCAGCAGCCCTCGCCAAGGAACTCAAAGAATTCTCGCCCGTGATTCTACACCAAGATTACTACTTCAGGGACTGGTCGGAATATCCACCGGAAGAACGAGAGCAGGTTATCACTGCGAACCATCCGGATGCAGTTCGATGGGACGCACTGTTGGGGCATATCCGTCAACTAATCGCACGCCAACCGATTGAAACGCCGCCTGAAGGGACACGCGCGTTTGTACGCGGTGATGCGCCCGCCACGATTCCACCAAGCGATTTGATTATCGTCGAAGGGCATCTTATTCTGTGGGATGCAGCACTCAGGGGCCTGATGGATGTTAAACTTTTTGTTGATGTCGAACCCCATGAACGGGTACTGCGTCGCCTGTTACGGGATGTTGCACAACGTGGTGGCGATCTTGAGGGGGCGGTTGCGTGGTATCGCCGGGATGTTATCCCCAATTTCTCGGTCTACACCGAGCCGTGCAAGGCTTACGCCGATATTGTTGTTCCCTTCCTTGATGAAAATCCTGTGGCACTGCAGACCCTCGTTGCGGGGCTACGAGATAGGGTTGTGAATCAACGCGCTTCGATACAACCTGAGATGTGATTAGGCACAGGACTCACATAAATTCAGCACACGACGCGAGATTTTTTTATTTTTAACCCCCTAAATCTCCCTTGTCAGGGGGACTTTGGAAAATCAGGGGGACTTATGAACCAACTGCGTAAGTTCTAAGATAATAGGAGTACAGATGTGCGTAACCGATTAACAGATGCTATTCCACTGCTCCGATGGACGCGGCTTGTGGTGCGCGACTCGGAAATTTTTGCCGTTCTGATTTATCCTCTGGTATATAGCTGGAGTAATCTGAGATTTTACCGTGCGTCAGCGCATAGATAGCAACATTGGTCATGAAACGGTAGACGCCGGGTGAGTAGTGCACAGAACGACTTGGCAGACTGATGGACTCCATCGCGCACATATAGTCTCGACGAACAATCAGTACAGAAAGTTTGTCGTCAATAAAAATACCCTCAAGGAAATTCCGCGACAGATTATAACCAAGACGTCCGCCCGTTAAGAAAAAGCCAATTGTCCTGCCGGGATGGTAAATATCAAAGCCAATGGGCGGCCCACCCATTTGATAGAAGTTGTGGTAAATGTCATGGTTGTTGGGAATGCGTCCCACTTGATATTCCGGCATGATGTACCGCATATTGGTCAGAAACAGACGGGTCATTGATTGCGCAGCAGCCTCGGTACCACAGTCATCAAAAATGAGGAATCCTTCCTTTTCAACCAGATATCGCCGCAACGAAATCCCTTCCAATTGAGAAAACTGACTACCCCTAATACTCCGAATTATTCGCCCAGTGTCCAATGCCCTTACACCTGCTGATTTCATAAGAGCAGGATTATGTCCAGTCATGATGAGAATCGGCGATTTCATGACATTGGTGTCAGTCAACTTCAGTGCCCCACCCTCGACATTCATGTCTGTTCGGATCCGCGTCTTTTCATTGAGCCACTTTGCCCACGCATTCAACGAAGAAGCATCTGTCCACCAATCAGAGAGATCGTGGCGAAGGCGCGTAAAACGGAAGACCCCGCGAATATCGCGCCCCCTGCCAACAACATGCCCACCCGGTTCACCGCGCGGTAACGGTGGCACTTCAAGATTACCGAGCATAATGCCATCAACCACCGCGTCCAAGGCATCCCGATCAGCCCCAACCTCCTTGACCATCGCAAGTTCCAACGGTAACCTGAACACATCAGTAATCCTGACCTGCACAGTCCCTCCAGAAACCCCACGACGACTCCCTCCAATCCCATGACTTATGTGCTCACCGTTTTCACCGGCACCTGTGATGACAGGTGAAGACAATGCATCAGGCGCATCAGAAACAGGAACATCTGTATGTGTCACGACCTGAGGCATAGATACATTAGAGTTGACCACAGTCGGCACATTGGAGTTGACGGGGGCATTAAGTTTTAAGGATTGACTTGAGAACGCGGAGACGGTTCGCGGTTGGACAGTAGCTGTACGAACGACAGTCGCATTTGTCCTTCTCGGCTGGACTTTAATCTGCTCAACAGTGACCGTATTTTCGACGGGCGGCTCTGGTCTTTGAACAGGTTTGATAACCGGTCTCCGAACTTGTGGCTTGGGTGGCGGATTCACTGGCTCAAAAATTTCAACGCCCATCAAATCCTTGAAGGACTGGCTTTGCGTTACCAAATACACTCCAATGATAGCAGCAAGACACAGGTGGATTGCGAGAGAAATAAACCAAGAACGCGAAGCGACCGACATAATCTTCATTCCTCTCAGTATGGATGTCACACAACGCGGCGGTGATTTTTAGAGGGCGGCTGCATAGTATCGCCGG
Source organism: Candidatus Poribacteria bacterium (assembly GCA_022822005.1). GTDB lineage: Bacteria > Poribacteria > WGA-4E > WGA-4E > PCPOR2b > PCPOR2b. Next base: position 7,223 of record JAJECO010000044.1, on the reverse strand, counting down.
GATGTTATCCCCAATTTCCCGATCTTCACCGGGGTATGTAAGGCGTATGCTGATTTTGTTGTTTCCTTCCGACATGAAAATCCTGTAGCATTGCAGATCCTCGCCGCAGGATTACGAAGGATTGTGACCCAACGCGCTTCGACGAAACTTAAGAGGTGAAATTTGAGATGTGAGGAGCAATAGAAATGGAGGCGTGCGTAACTGATTAACAGATGCTATTCAACCGCTCCAATTGCTGCGGCTTGCGGCGCACGGATGGGAAGTCTTTGGTGCTCTTGCTTATCTTCCGGCACATAACCGGAGTAATTTGAAATATTCCCATGTGTGATGGCATAGAAGACTATGTTAATTAGGTGCCGCGCAGCGTGGGGCGCAAACTCATCTAAAATCTGATTATGATTGTGATGCTGGCCGGAGAAGGGTTTCTGAACTTTGCCATCAATCACATGCATCATCTGCTCGGTATCTACTAAGACAGCAAGCCGTCCATCGATAGTGATACCTTGTAGCTCGGAATAGGGACCAAAGTAAAGCGGACCGAAAAGTCCGTAAGCTCCGACCTTGCGCAAGGGAAAACGCAAAGGACCGTTTAGCGAGTAATAGCTGTTGTAAACCGGGTGATCATTCGGAACAAAGCCGAGATGATGCTCTGGAAGGAGATCCCGCAACACCTTTCTTGTCCCTTTCATTGCGTTTTCTGCATTTCCATGCGTCGCTATATAGATGAATCCCCCACGATTAATCACATATTCCCGCAGCCTTTGGACTTCAGTGTCGGTGTACTTACTACGCGCAGGATTCCAGATTCGATCGCTGTGAGAGTTGAAAATCCCCTTCTCATATTCTTTTGGACTTATCTTTGAGCCTCCGGGCATCGGTTCCATAAAAAGAATTGGTGTCTGGAAGAATGCGGCGTCCTTGAGTTGGACTGCCTCAACCAGTTGGGTCTTGATTTTGGTTTTTTGATTCAGCGACTGCACTAAGTAGGACAAACCTGCCCCAAATCGGAAAAATCCAACGCCGCTGCCACATATACTTCCAAAGGGATGGAGCGGATTTTCAAAGCGGGCAAGGTTTAAGCGACCCATTATATCCCGACCACGACCCACAACGATAGCACCGGGACCGCCAGAGGGGAGTTCAGGCACACCACCGCCCAATATTATCTTCTCGGCGACGTCGGAAAGGGTGTCATCAATGCTGGTTGCCCCCTCGGTGCCAACGAGTGAACCTATACCAACGTGACCGCTTGTACGGGTCTGATTCGCACCGCTTCCCAGACCGAAATCACCGCGTTCAACACCGCTGCCGCTTTCTGTGCCAATATCCCCAGAACCGGTGCCCTCACGTCTTATGCGTCCACCGTTTTTACCTGTGCCCGTGACGACGGGTGAGGACCATGTTAGAGAATCAGGCGCATTAGAAGCGGGATCATCCGTATGTGCTACGACCTGAGGCATAGATGCATTGGAGTTAACTACTTTCGGCACATTGGGATCGATAGGGGCATTCAGCTTCAACGCTTGATTGGAGAACGCGGAGACGGCCTGCGACTGGACAGTGCCTGTCCCAATAATAGCCGCGTTCATCGCTCTTTGCCGGACTTTAATCGGTTCAACGGTGATTGAATCTTCGATTAGCACTTCTGGTTTTTGAACGGGTTTGATGACAGGCTTCCGAACTTGCGGTTTGGCAGGCATATCCGCTGCCTGAGATATTTCAACGCCCATCAAATCCTTGAATGATTGGTTTTGTGTTACCAGATATCCTCCAACGATACTAGCAAAACCGAGATGAATTGCAAAAGAGATAGACCAAGAACGTGAAAGGGTTGGCATGATTTTCGTCGCTTTTAGTATGGCTGTTTCCCAATCCTTCCAGAAAATACCGAACGCGTAGAACGAACGCTTGACTTTCTTGGCGATGCGATGCTTGGCGCGATGCAGCCGGCTAGCGATGGCACGATGCGACAGTCCGCGTTCCTCTGAGATTTCGTCATAGCTGAGGTCGTCAATGTAGAAATCATGTGCAACAGCCGCATCCGTAGCAGGCAGTGAATGGATTGCCCTCAAGATTGTCTGGCTCAATTCTTTTTTCATCAGGAATTGTTCTGGCGTCGCCTCAGGAGAAGATAGATTTAACATTGGATCCTCGTCCCTAGGGCAAGATGTTGACATTCCCTTCTGCTGGTGGATCCATGTCACACAAACATTCCTCGCAATCTGCGATAGCCAACCGGCAAATCGACTGGCATCGCGCAGTTTTGGGAGGTTCTGATACGCTTTGATAAAGACTTCTTGCGTTAGATCTTCGGCGTCCTGCGGATTCCTTACAAGAAACCGCGCCCGGGCATAGACTGCCGGCTGATATTTCTGGACGAGGGTGTCGAAGGCCTGCGGATTGCCTTTGAGTGTTTGACGAATAAGATTTCGATCTGTTAGCATAATCAATTTCCTAGGATGTATTGACGAATTAAGACGCTGGTCTGTATGCGACAACAAAGCTATAATCTATGTTGTATCAAAGCAAATTGGCAAGGCAAGATAGCAAGTGAACACAGATACTCTTATGGGCTCAAATTGTATCTGATAATGACCGAGGCTGACGTATCGGTCGAGTTTTTCCTAACACCATACAATTTTAGCAGAAATGGCACTTATTGGTCAACCTGTTTAAGCCAGCCCCACATCGTAGTTTTTTTATCTGCGGGAGCAACTGCAAAAGGAGCAACTGCAAAAGCAGGATCAAACCATGTAGGATCTCGATCATTAAAGGGATTTTTAGTGAGTCTGCGTACCTGTCGCGGGCCATCGGCGTTCATCACATATATTTCCGTGTTCCCATCCCTGGTAGAAGTAAAGACAATACGCTTACCGTCCGGAGACCACGAGGGTTCCCAGTCATCAAAGGGATTTTTAGAGATCCTTCGCTGGTTATCTCCATCGGCGTCCATCACGTAGACTTGCCAGTTCCCATTCCTCCAAGACGTGAAGGCAATACGCTTACCGTCGGGGGACCATGAAGGTTCCCAGTCCTGCCCGGGATTACTGGTCAGGTTTCGCTGATTACCTCCATCGGCGTCCATCACATAGATGTCATGGGACCCATCCCTCCAAGACGTGAAGGCAATGCGCTTACCGTCCGGAGACCATGAGGGCTGGTAATCATCCACATCATTGTTAGAGAGTCTTCGCAGATTCTTCCCCTCGTCGTCCATCACGTAGATCCGCCAGAACCCAGCCGCAACGTTTCTAACCCCAGTGGAAGTAAAGGCAATGCGTTTACCGTCGGGGGACCATGAAGGCTCCCATTCATCAAAGGGATTTTTAGAGATCCTTCGCTGGTTACCTCCATCGGCGTCCATCACATAGATGTCTCGGTTCTTGCCCAATCTATTCTCACTCGAAGTAAAGGCGATGCGTGTACCGTCGGGGGACCAGGAGGGCTCCCATTCAGCCAATTTAGTGTTTGTGAGTCTTCGCTGATTTCTCCCATCGATGTCCATCATGTAGATTTCCCAGTTTCCATCCCTCTCAGACGAGAAGACAATCTGTGCCTGTGCCTCAACGTCTACCGTCGGCAGTGTTAAGCCCAAGACTACAACGCTTGCTAAAATTAAACGTGGGAAATTGTATCTCCATTGCATCTGTCCTTGCTCCTCTGTTTCCAAATCGGTATGTTATCCTTTGCGGTGGATAGAAATCTTCAGTCCTGCCTTGGCATTTATGAACCGCCCCGTACGCTCTCGCATCCCCGCAAACACTACTTTCTCAATAAATGTGATAGGTAGTAGAAATGCCGACACGCGTAACCGATTTAACAAATACTATTCCACCGCGCCGATTGTGGCGGCTTGTGGTGCACGGCTCGGAAATCTTTGATGCCCTAACTTATCCTCTGGCACATAACCGGAGTAATCTGAAATTTTACCACGTGTTAGCGCGTAAATGGCAACGTTGGTCATAAAACGGTAGACGCTCGGCGAGTATTGCGTAGGACGGCTTGGCACACTGATGGACTCCATCGCACACATATAATCGCGACGGATTACTAAGACGGAAATCTTGTCACTAATAAAAATTCCTTCGATATGGTTCCCACCCGGTGGGATAGCTCCCGACCACCACAGATCGAATCCAGTTGGCGGCCCACCCATCTTGTAGAAGATGCTATATATCTCATGGTCATTTCGAATTCGAGTTACATGATATTCAGGCATAACTATACGCATCTGAGCGAGGAACCGCCGAATCATCGCCTGCGCTGGTGCGTTCGTGCCACAATCGTCAAAGAGAAGGAGACCACCCTTTTCAACCAGATATCGACGTAACCCCATCGCTTCGGCTTCAGACAAGCGATTATCCAATTTATCTCTACTCCCCGAACGACCCATCACGGACCGGGCAAGTGCGGGATCATGGCCCGTCATGAAAAGCAAAGGAGCTTTATGTAGGTTCGCATCGGTGAACTTGAGCGGTCCACCTTCGACGTTCATGTCTGTTTTAATCCTTGTCTTTGCGTTCATCCACTTTGTCCACGCGTTCAGCGCAGAAGGATCAGCCCACCAGTCCGAGAGACTGTGACGGACACGAGTGACCCGGAGGATCCCACGAATATCGCGCCCCTTACCAACAACACGGCCTCCCGGTTCACCGCGAGGTAGGGGCAGCACTTCAAGATTACCGAGTATAATGTCATCAACCACCTCATCCAAGGCATCTCGAGCGGCTCCAACCTCCTTGACCATCGTAAGCTCCGACGGCAACCTAAACAGATTAGCGATCCTAACCTGTACAGCACCTTCAGAAATCCCACGATCGCCACCCCCAATCCGATAACTCATACGCCCGCCGTTTGTACCTGCAATGGTGGGTGAAGACAATGCCAACGCATCGGGCGCATCAGAAACAGGGACATCTGTATGTGTTACGACTTGATGCACAAGGGCATGGGGGCTGACTACTTTCGGCACATTAGCGTTGACAGGAGCATTGAGTTTCAACGCTTGATTTGAAAACGCGGATACGTTCCTCTGTTGTACAGTAGCTCGCCGAACGACAAGCGCACTCGTTGCCCTCGATTGGGTTTTAACTGGTTCAACCTCGACCATGTCTTCAACCTGTGTCTCTGGCTTTTGAATGGGTTTGATAACCGGTTTCCGAACTTGCGGTTTAGGCGGCGGATTCGCTGGTTGAAAAATTTCAACACCCATCAAATCCTTGAATGATTGGCTTTGACTCACCAGATACATCCCAACGATAGCAGCAAAACACAGATGGATTACAAAAGAAATAGACCAAGAACGCGCAACGGTTGACATAATTTTCATCCCCTTTAGTATGGCTGTCTCCCAGCATTTCCAGAAAACACCAAATGCGCTGAAGGAACGCTTGACCTTCTCAGCAATGCGTTGTTTACCACGGTGCAGTCGGCTTGCGATGGCACGACGCGACAACCCGTGTCTCTCTGAGATTTCATCATAACTAAGATCATCAATGTAGAAATCGTGCGCAACTGCCGCATCCGTAGTCGACAGCGAATCAATCGCCTTCAAGATCGTCTGGCTCAATTCTTTTTTTATCAAGAATTGTTCTGGCGTTGCTTCAACAGAAGATAGCCCCAAAATTGGATCCCCGTCAGTCTGGCAAGATTTTGACATTCCTTTCTGCCGATGGATCCATGTCACGCAGACGTTCTTCGCAATTTGTGATAGCCAACCGGCGAAACGATTGGCATCGCGCAGTTTTGGAAGGTTTTGATACGCCTTGATAAATACTTCTTGTGTTAGATCTTCGGCATCCTGCGGATTCCGTACAAGAAGCTGCGCCTGGGAATAAATCACCGGCTGATATTTCTGGACGAGGGTATCAAAAGCCTGGGAATCGCCTTTGAGCGTTTGATGAATAAGATCGCGATCTGTTGGCATAATCAATTTCCTAGGGCGTATTGACAGATTAAGAGACCGATACCTATGCGACAACAAAGTTGTGACTTATTTGGCAGCTCAGTCCCGGTTCAATGATGAACAGATTATCAGCGTGCGGTCAGAAGAAGCGGCTAATTGGATTTTCCTCAAGCTTTGGAGGAAATAGTGAGGGTTCAACAAATATCAAGGAGAGTAATTATTTTAACCTAAGTTGCTAAACATCATAGAGAGACCGAGTATTCCGCATTGATAGAGTCTGATTTTGGGAAAATGGGTTGGACTTTTCCTGAAATCGTGCGCCCCTTATGTAAAAAAACTCGGTTCTTGACGCTTCGTTTAGCAACTGGTAACTTAGGGGTTATTTTAGGATAACCATGCGGCGTGTGTCCGAAAACGTATCCGCTTTTAGCGTATAGAAATAGGTGCCACTTGACACTGATTCACCCAACCGATTCTTGCCATTCCAATAGACAGCGGTCTCTCTACTGAGATAGCTGCCCGCCGCCTGCTGACCAACCTCCAACTGACGGACTAGCTTACCTTCGATATTATAGATACGAACGCTCACGTCCGCATCGTGGGAAAGGGTATAAGGTATCCATGTCTCTGGGTTAAACGGGTTGGGAAAGTTTTGGAGCAAGGCTGTCCGCTTGATGCCCCCAAACATAGTCAGTGCCAAGTCACCACGTGGTTCAACGGACAACGGTAGATTAAGACTTGCTTCATCTTCAGTATCAAAGACATATACGGACCCCGCATTATTGCCGTTACGGTTGGCATCCCATCGTACGCCGATGGCAGCGAAGTTAAATTTTCGTCCTACCACTCCATCAAGGGCAACGGCACTGCCCATGTTGTAACCGCTGGTTAGCTTTTCACCTCGATGTCCGTCCGGTTGCTTTACAGGGGTGATTGTTGCCTGCAATACCCAGTTGGCACCCACCTTCAAAAAAGCATAAACCGCTCCGGAATCGACACCCGCTCTCGTATCCGTCGAAGGTCCGCCGATAAGCGCACGGTTGGCATCAAGCGCAACGGTTAGCCCAAAGTTGGCACCTTTCTGAAGCCGATCAGCATTCAATTTTGCTTCCTGCGTATGGACATCTCCGACGCTGGTGAAGATATAGGCGGAGCCGGAACCGTGTCGCTTCATGTCGTTCTCATCTTTGCTGGCTCCAACGATTACGCGGCTCTCGCTGGTATCAACAGAAATACCAAAAACATCGCCGCCATCGCCGTCCTTAGGAGTCAATTTTGCGACCTGCATCCAATCCTCTCCTCGACGCTTAAAGACATA
>JAJECO010000033.1 GCA_022822005.1 Candidatus Poribacteria bacterium | reverse complement strand
TGAAAAGTCGGAGTCGGGAAGTCGGGATTCGGAGATCCCTCCTACAGAAAAACGAGTGTCGGGATTGGGAAATCCCTCCTACAGAAAAACTAAATGCCCCTACGTTTCTTTGAATCCTCCATACTTGGTTTGAGTCACATTTCGAGACACGTAAATTCAAGATTCTCAACGCCGCCCCGGGTTTCGTCGCATCGCTTCAGACAACAGTGATGTTGACGGGCTGGACCAGTAAGATCAGAATATCATGACACTATAGCAGCAAAACTGTGTATTTGGCAGATACGTGCAGGGCATCCCCCAACACGAAAACAGCGATTCACCGGTTGAAATAATGGCTGTCAGGGCGTGTTTATGGAGGTCTTGAAAACTATTCTGATAATTTGATTCATTTTAAGGCTTGCATTATCCGATACTTTTTGCTAAAATTTGAAAGGAATGTAACACTGATTTTACAAAAGGGCTAATAATCTCTGCCCGCTTTTGTGAATTCAGCCCCCAAACTGATCGGGGTTGTACCCTGATAGAAACATCTGGGGGCAGATCGGCAGGGAACATAGTTCGTTTGTATCCATATACACAAAATATTTAGTAACCTACTAGGAGGTTGTTTAATAATGAGAGCACCAAGTTTATTTATCTGCACGCTTATGGCTATTTGCGTTTTCGGCATGGCTTCTAGCAGTTTTGCGGCGATAGAAGAGGTTGTCATCAGTGCAGAGACAATCAGAGATTTTGGTGAGACCTCGCCAGAAAACACGGCATTTGCACGAGATGCCGACGCGTCCAATGGCCTTGCATTCCAATTTATCGGTGGCGCAGTGAATCCGCCGGTTGCGGACCCAACGGCATGGTGGCAAGTTGAGTTCTGGTGCGAAGCAGGCACCTATTACATCTACGCAAGAGGCAAAAGTGACGGTAACACGGGTACTGATGCTTTTTGGCTCCAGTTTGACAACCAAATCGGCACCACCGAGCACACTGCGGACCCGGACTTCATGGGGCGTGGTTTGGGCAACTGGCGTGACGTTTTTGATGCTGGCATTTACAAATGGCTCAGCCAGGGTGTGCCACCTCTGACGATTGTTGAATGGGAGGCGAAAGAACGCGGTCTCCACGTTGTACGTTCATCTCCGAGACAGCAGCCGCACAACCTTGATCAGCTGCTACTCAGCCAAGACCAAGACGAGCTGCCGGACGATGATCCATGGCCAACAGAATTTCCGCGAAAAGATCCACGCTCTGTTGAGAGCAAAGGGAAACTTGCAACCACTTGGGGTATCCTAAAAAGTGGTGGACAACCAGCGGTCACTCGTTAAGATTATTTTTATGGTGGAGTGTAATAGGGTAGTAGACCTATTATGCTTCACCATTACCCTCGGAACATCCCTGATCTTTGTTGAAAGGAGTTCATCATTCTTGGAAAGGAGCTAACAATGTCACGTAAAGGTATTATTATTACCCTATTGGGAAGCTTCGTCCTCCTGCTTATCGGTCCGGCATACGCACAGGTGCCAATGGCATCTTTTATCTCTGACCGTTCTGGTGACGATGAGGTTCATCTGTTGTATGACGACGGTGAGATTAAGCAACTCACAAAGAACAAAGCCAAGGTGTTCGTCCCTGAGTGGTCGCCCGACGGACAATTCATCGTTTTCGATGCCAATGTGCGCGGTGGGGAGAACTTTGACATCTTTCTCGTTGATCTCACCGACCCTGCAAAACCGAAACAGAGCAATCTGACAGGTCCGCCTGATGGTCCGGGCACCAAATTGTCTGAACCGCAATGGGCTCCTGCCGGAGAACCGCGACTTCTACTCTACTCCACAGGATTTCCAAACGCTGACAACTGGGATATAGGGCTCCTGACGTTAGATGCGAGAGGCAAACCGGGCGCGTTGGTCAACATTACAAATGCAGACGGAGAAGGCGTTGGTCAAGATCAAGCCGGATCATGGTCCCCTGACGGCACCAAAATCGCTTTTCAGAGTGAACGCAACAAAATTCAAGAGCGAGCCCAGATGGACATTTACATTGGCGACGCAGAAAAACGAACAATCGGGAAAAATCAGATAAACCTCACCAACCACGAAGCAGAGGACATACTGCCAAGCTGGTCGCCGGATGGGACAGCAGTCGTGTTCCAATCGAAGCGGGATGGCAACTGGGAAATTTATACCGTAGGCATTGATGGGGAGAACCTTACGCGGATCACCGAAAATGAGGCAGACGACCGAAGAGCTAAGTGGTCCCCGGGTGGCATCGCCTTTGAAAGCAAACGCGATGGCAATTGGGAGATTTATAGGTCGGACCCCGATGGAAATAATCAGATCAATCTCAGTAACCACGAGAAAACTGATAGTAAGCCCATTTGGTCCGCCAAAGGGAGACGAATCTTATTTGAAACCAGACGGGATGGGAAGCGAGAGGTATACCTCGTATTTGCTGATGGCGCGGGTCTGAAGAACCTTACTAACGATCCGGGTAATGACAGGGATGCCAGATGGAATCCCCAGTATGAACTTCGTTCGGTTGAACCACAAAGCAAACGTTTCACCACCCTTGGAGATATCAAACGCACCAGTTTGATGCAAAATTTCCCCAATCCCTTCAATCCTGAAACATGGATTCCCTACTATCTTGCCGACGCTGCGACCGTAACCGTGCGCATTTACAACGTTAAAGGCGAGTTAATCCGGTCTATCAATGTTGGAAAACAGGCGGCAGGCGCTTATACGAACCGACAACGCGCAGCCTACTGGGATGGTAAGGACGACACGGGGCAATCCGTGGCAAGTGGGGTTTATTTCTATCAGCTTCTGGCTGACGACTTCTCTGAAACCCGACGAATGGTAGTCATGAAATAGGCCTACACCAGAATCATCGGAAGGAGAGCGGGGGCGGAGGAGAATAGCCAATCTGCCCCATTCTCCTTCAATGCTATCGCCTACATCGCCATAGCTAACATCTGTCACGTCGGAAATGTCCTTGTCGTCCCTCCGGTTCCATTTCTCTATGGTTCAACTTTCTTTCCCAAACACAAAATCTTCAGATTGATTGAAAGGAGAGAGCTATGTTTGGTAAGAGTGCTATAGTATTTTGGGGCGGTATTCTATTCGTTTTTTTTCTCGCCCTGAGTGCCAGCACGGTATCCGCACAGGTGCCAATGGCATCTTTTATCTCTGACCGTTCTGGTGACGATGAAGTTCACCTGGTGTACGATAATGGCGACATTAAGCAGCTCACAAGGAACGGAGTCAAGGTGTTTACCCCCGAGTGGTCACCCGATGGAGAATTCATTGCCTTCGATGCCAATGTCCGTGGTGAAGAGAACTTCGACATTTTTCTGATAGACCTTACCGACCCCGCAAAACCGAAACAGATGAACCTTACAGGTCCGCCCGACGGTCCTGGGTTAAAACTGTCTGGACCCCGATGGGCGCCTGCCGGTGATCCGCGGCTTATTATCTTCGCCGCAGGATTACCAAACGCCAACGGTTGGGATATAGGGCTCTTGACATTAGACCCGCGGGGCAAAGTGGATGAACTGATCAACATCACAAACGCAGATGGCGAAGCAGAGGGACAGGATTTGGAAGCCTCGTGGTCCCCAGATGGAACTAAAATCGTTTTCGAAAGCGAGCGCAAGAAAGTTTTAGAGAGAGCTCAGTTCGATATTTTCGTTGCGGACGTTGAAAAACGGGCTGTCGGAAAAAATCAGATAAACCTTACCGATCATGAGGCACCAGACCAAAGGGCTCGCTGGTCGCCTGACGGAACGGCAGTGATCTTCCAATCGAAGCGAGATGGTAATTGGGAACTCTACACCATCGGCATTGACGGTGAAAACCTGACGCGGATCACTGAAAACGAGAAGACAGATCGAAACGCTGAGTGGTCTTCCGGCGGCATTGTCTTTGAAACCAACCGCGATGGCAATTATGAGGTGTATCGCGCCGATCCTGATGGTAACAACAAGGTCAATCTCAGCAATGACCCCAAAGGCGACCACAAGCCTATTTGGTCCACTAAGGGGAAACGAATCTTATTTGAATCGAAACGGGATGGCAAACGCGAGATATACATGATACTGGCAGATGGTGCAGGTTTGAAGAATCTCAGTAACGATCCAAGCAATGACACAGATGCGAGATGGAATCCTCAGTTTGAGCTGCGGTCGGTTGAGCCACAAAGTAGATACCTCACTACGCTTGGGAAGATCAAGCGTACCAGTTTGATGCAGAACTTCCCCAATCCCTTCAATCCTGAAACATGGATCCCCTACTATCTTGCTAACCCGGCTACTGTAACCGTTCGGATCTATAGCGTCGACGGCAATCTAATCCGCTCTATTGATGTTGGCAAGCGGGGTGCAGGGGCTTACACGAGCCGACAGCGTGCAGTCTATTGGGATGGGAAAGACGACACTGGAGACTCGGTGGCAAGTGGGGTGTATTTCTATCAGCTTCTGGCGGATGACTTCTCCGAAACACGGCGGATGGTCGTCATAAAATAGAATTATGCGGGCAACCCCGTAGTGGCAACCAAGAATCATTCCATTGCGTAGGTCCCATAGGCAATATTTTTTGGATGGTTCTTGTTTCCTGCTGTGCTGTTTCTCTAAAGTTTAATTTTTGTGTTCCCAGCTCTAAACGCCCAAGCCAACCGAAAGGAGAAACCAATGTTTGGTAAAAGTTCCATAATATTTTGGGGAGGCGTTCTATTAGGTCTCCTTGTTGTCCTGAGTGTCAACACTGTATCGGCACAGGTACCGATGGCATCTTTTCTCTCTGACCGCTCCGGTGAAGATGAGGTGCATGTGGTATATGATAACGGTGAGATTAAGCAGATTACAGATCATAAGGTGAAGACGTTGACCCCCGACTGGTCCCCTGACGGCAAGTACATCGTCTACGCCGCAAATATTCGGGGTGGGGAAAATTTCGATTTGCGTTATGTAGATATGACAGACCCAGCAAACCCAAAAGACAAGGACCTGACAGGAAAAGAGTTGGGGGTGAAATTGAATGTACCCGTATTCGCACCGGCAGGAGACCCCCGCATCCTGGTGTATGCACAGACATTGCCGCAAGGCGCAAGTTGGGATGTTGGTTTTTTGACCTTGGACCAAGGCATCAAACCTGGGAACTTGGTTAATATTACAAATGCAGAAGGTGAGGGCATTAACAAGGATCAGGGAGGTTCTTGGTCGCCCGACGGCACAAAAATTGTTTTTGAAAGCAATCGTGATTTGATTGATGATAAATCTCAATTTGATATCTTTATTGCTGACGCAGAGGGACGAGGTGCTGGTAAAAATCAGCTCAATCTGACCAATCATATTGCGCCGGACGAGTGGGCACGTTTCTCGCCTGATGGTATGCAGATCGTTTTTCAATCGAAGCGAGATGGTAATTATGAAATCTATGTTATGGATATCGATGGGGAAAATCTGACAAGGTTGACCAACCACGAGAAAACCGACAGACGCGCCACATGGTCATCTACCAACGTTATTGCTTTTGAAACTCAGCGTGATGGTAACTGGGAAGTTTACCGCATGGATCCGGATGGGAATAATAAGGTGAACCTTAGCAACCATCCAAAAGGTGATAATGGGGTCATTTGGTCCCCCAAAGGCAGCAGAATCTTGTTTGAGTCCAAACGCGATGGCAAACGAGAGGTGTATACCATGGATGCCAATGGCGGCGGCCTCAAAAACCTGAGTAACAATCCCGGCGGCAACGACACCCATCCAAGATGGAATCCACAATTCGAACTGCGTTCGGTCGAACCACAGCAGAAAGTGTTTACAACTCTTGGCGAGGTTAAGCGTAGCGCGTTCTCGAAAGACTAGCCACAAAGGAGGGAATGATGCTGAGAAAAGGTATGACTTTAATCTGCTTAGGCGGTCTTCTTGCCTCCTTGGGCAGCACCCTCGCAAGGGCGCAAGTGCCAATGGCATCCTTTCTTTGTGACCACGGTGATGGCGCCCAAGTCTGCGTGGCATACGATAACGGTGAGGTTAAGAAAGTCACAAATCTTAATGCGAAAATCCTAAGCCTTAGCTGGTCGCCCGATGGTCATTACATCGTCTACAGCGCAAATCCTCGAGGCGGAGAGCTCTTTGATCTGCGTATCATAGATTTGACAGACCCAGCGAACCCAAAAGACGCGGACTTAACGGGAAAAGATATTGGTATAAAACTGAATGAACCCCAATTCGCACCACAAGGCGACCCGCGGATCCTTGTGTATGCTCAGGGGCTGCCGAAAGGCGCAAGTTGGGATGTAGGCTTTTTGACCTTAGAAAAAGGGATGAAGCCCGGAAACTTGGTTAATATCACAAATGCAGAAGGTGAAGGCGTCAACAAGGATCAAAAAGGCTCCTGGTCCCCTGACGGCACAAAAATTGTGTTTGAGAGTAACCGAGACTTGATTGATAACAAATCTCAATTTGACATTTTTATTTCTAACGCAGATGGAAGAGGTGCCGGCAACCAACAAGTCAATCTGACCAACCATATTGCACCGGATGAGTGGGCACGTTTCTCACCCGATGGTATGCAGATCGTCTTTCAGTCGAAGCGCGATGGCAATTCGGAAATCTATGTTATGGATACTGAAGGAAAAAATCTGATAAGGCTGACCAACCACGAGAAAACCGATAGACGAGCCGAATGGTCATCAACCAATGTTATCGCCTTCGAAACCCAGCGTGATGGCAACTGGGAACTTTATCGCATGGATCCCGATGGGAATAATAAGATTAATCTTACAAACCATCCAAAGGGTGATAATGGAGCCATCTGGTCCCTCAAGGGCAGCAGAATCTTGTTTGAGTCCAAACGAGACGGAAAACGAGAGGTGTATGCCATGGATGCCAATGGCGGTAACGTTAGAAATCTGAGTAATAATCCTGATGGCAACGATACCCAGCCAAGATGGAATCCACAATTCGAACTGCGTTCGGTCGAACCCCGCCAGAAGCGTTTTACGACACTTGGCGCGGTCAAGCGCAGCGCACTGTCGAAGGATTAGCTGAATCCCTCTTATTGCAAAGTATCAGTACGCTTGATCCTCGAAAAAAAACATACGATTGTGCCTGATTGAGCATAAACTCTGAGAAAGGAGAATAGTAAATATAGCAATGAGTACAGTAACACGTTACACAGAACCTGGTTTCCTTTATCTTTTTGCAGGTTTAATCCTGATTAGTTTGGCAGCTATAACTTCTACCAGTTTGGCAGCAGATGACAAATGGGAAAGAAGAGAAAACATGCCAGAATCCTCAAGGTGTTGCACGGCTGCTGCCAGCGTCGATGGCAAAGTCTACGTCATCGGCGGTATTGAGGTCAATCGAGCACCGCACATTCCGAATCCGGGTGACCTGACGTTAGACCGTGTCCAAGAATATGACCCAGTGACCGACACCTGGGCAGCGAAAAGGAGTATGCCAACAACAAGAGCCCGCATGGCGGCCGTTACATTCGATGGCATGATTTATGTGTTTGGCGGTGCTGAGAGGCGTGGCGGCAAGGTACTTGACGCTGTAGAAGTATTCAATCCAGAGGCAGGAGAACGCGGGGCGTGGAAAAAACTAGCGAAGCTACCTACAGCGCTTGCGGCAACTACCGCGACTGTGGTCGGCGACAAAATCTATGTGATTGGTGGTTGGGATAGAGGCGCCCAGAAAGAGGCGTTTGGGACTGTTTTTGAGTATGATCCTAAAGAGGATGAGTTTGATCAGAAAAGGGATATGCCAACGCCAAGAGGCGGTCTTGGAGCCGCTGTACTTCAAGGAAAAATCTACGCAATCGGCGGCTGGAATTTCGAAGAGATTTTAGATACTGTCGAAGTCTACGACCCGGCGACGGATACGTGGGAAGCCAAGAAACCGATGCCAATTAAAAGAGCTCTCTTCGGAGCAACAACGCTGAGCGGTCGAGTCTTCGCAATCGGTGGGCTAGCCACATTTAGCGACAACCAAAACGATGAGGTACTTAAAAGGGTAGATGTGTACAACCCAGCCCTCGACCAATGGGTCATTGATGAAGCGGTTCCACTACCACGGGGGAGAGCCGGTGTCCCAGCTACCGTGGCATCGAACAAGATCTATGTGCCGGGTGGTCGGGCAGGAATACAGTCGTTCCCATCAATTTATGAGTACACGCCGGGGGCGCTATCGGTCTCTCCGCAAGACAAACTAACGACAGTGTGGGCGGAACTGAAACAACAGTAGTACGTTGATGCACGGTGAGGCGGACTTCCTCGACAAAATTACAATTGGCGTAGGACTGACCGATTATTGAGCCCTACGCCATCCCTCGATTTGCATCTGCCTGTCACCAGTTTCCCAATTTCTTGATATGTCCTAAATCCCTTTCACCATGTGAATCCCACAACCATGACAAGGATGTGATGAACCCGAACGAAAAAGGCGAGGCTTCACAGCCAGCCGCCTCTCGTATTTCGATAAAATCAATTCTGTTTGGATTGCTGCTAATGCCCCTCTGTGCGTATCTGGTAGCGCTTGAGGAGATGATTTGGCACTCACTCCACTGGACCTCCATGTCCCTGCCGCAGCTGTCCATCTTCTTTCTCTTTTTCTTAATTTTGTTCAACAAACTTGCGGGACGGGTTTTGGCAAGAGATCCATTCTCTCAAGCAGAATTGTTAATGATTTATTCGACCCTTTCTGCGACCACAGCATATACTGCCCATGATAACATGGTCTGCATGATGGGGGTTCTCACACACGCCTTTTTCTACGCCACCCCAGAGAACGAGTGGGCAGCGTTATTCCACAAACACCTTCCCGACCTGCTGGTTATCCGCGACCCGAATGCAGTCAACTATTTCTACCGCGGTGAATCGTCTTTCTTTGCGAGTGGTTTCTATCAGTTCTGGATTGAACCTGCGATCGGTTGGTCATTTCTACTTGCTGTCCTTTTTTTCATGCTGCTCTGCATCAATGTCATCCTTCGGAAACAGTGGATTGAAAACGAGCGGCTCGCATATCCAATTATTCAGATTCCGCTGGAGATGACCGATTTGCGCTCTGGTTTCTTTCGGAACCGGCTGATGTGGGCAGGATTTACGGTCGCCGGCGTTATAAGCCTCCTCAACGGTCTTAACTTCCTATATCCGAGTGTTCCGCGTATACCGATAAAGGAGCCCCACTACGACCTGGGCGTCTATTTTAATGAGGAGCCGTGGAACGCCATTGGCACACTGCCTCTCCGATTTTATCCGTTTCTGATTGGTCTCTCTTTTCTAATCCCGTTAGATCTCACCTTTTCGACTTGGTTTTTCTTCCTATTCCGGAAATTGGAACGCTTGGTTGGTGCAATGGTTGGCTGGAGCACCATCCCACAATACCCATTCTTTGGAGAACAAGCCACGGGGGCTATGATAGGGCTATGCGTTACAGCACTCTACTTAGGGCGCAGGCACTTTCTTGAGGTTTTCAAAAAGGCGGTCGGTCTCGAATCCACGCTTGACGACTCAGATGAGCCGATGCGCTATCGAACCGCAGTCCTCTGTTTAGTTGGTGGCATGATTGCGCTGATGCTATTCTGCGGTCACTTGGGGATGTCCGAATGGCTTGTGCCACTGTTTTTCGCTCTTTATTTTATGATTGCCACAGCACTGACACGAATGCGTGCGGAATTGGGTCCCCCCTTGCACCCAATCAGACTAGTGAACCCACAAGTAATCCTTGTGGCAGCGCTTGGGACACGGAGACTCGGCACAGCCAATCTGACTATGTTTTCTCTGCTTTTTTGGTTCAACCGGTATAACCGCAGCCATCCGATGCCGCACCAGTTGGAAGCATTCAAGTCAGCAGAACGCACCCATGCCAGCACTACTCGCCTTTTCTGGGCGATGATGATCTCTCTGGTTATCGGTCTGCTCGTTTCGTTCTGGATCTTCCCTGTCGTCCTCTATCAATACGGTGCTTCAACCGCTGGAGAATTGCTGGGCGCAGGCTGGCAGGCGTACAATAGCTTGGGTGGGTGGTTGCAATACCCGCGCCCACCGGACCCGGTTGCTGGCAGCGTTATTGGTGGGTCACTAATCTTTTCTATATGGATGTCGTGGATGCGGATGCGTTTTCTATGGTTCCCATTCCACCCGGGTGGGTATATTTTAGGGGTAAGTTCTGGGACAATCGACGTTTACTGGTTCGCGCTTTTCGTCTGTTGGTTGATAAAGCTGCTGGTACTCAGACACGGTGGAGTTAAGACCTACCGGAAGATTTTGCCTTTCTTCATGGGCTTGGTAGTCGGTGATTTCATCGTCGGCACGTATTGGGGACTGTTGAGCATTATCTTAGGAACCCCCCTGTACACAACCTGGTTCTGACGGAACAAGGCAGCCAGTAACCCAACGTTTCATCCACGATGTTTCTCATCCTGAACGTCGTTTCAATCTTGATTTAGGCAAATTTACATCGGCCAAGAAGCACTTCCAATCTCAGCGGAGCGGTAGCCAACAGTCTGGATTAGTACACAACAGCATCCCCACCAACTCAAGAATTAATTCTCAATCCAATACGAACTTGTAACTCGCAGAAGGCAGTATATAATGAAGCAGGTCGAAACCTCCCGCCTCTCAATCAAAGCGATTCTGTTTGGACTACTGCTGATGCCGCTGTGCCTCTACCTCGTAGCGCTTGAGGAGATGATCTGGCACTCTCTCCACTGGACGTCCATGTCCCTTCCGCAGCTTTCGATTTTCTTCCTTTTTATCTTAGTTCTAATCAATAAAGCTGGCGGACGGTTTATGTCGAAGGAGCCGTTCTCACAAGCGGAGTTGTTGATGATCTACACCACGGTCTCCGCAACAACGGCGGTCACCGCGCACGATAATATGGTCTGCATGATGGGGGTTATCCCCCACGCATATTTTTACGCCACACCTGCAAATGACTGGGCAAACCTTTTTCATAGATTCCTTCCTGACGTCCTACTTGTCCGAGATCCTGACGCTGTCGAGTATTTCTACAAAGGGGAGTCTGCGTTCTGGGCAACGGGGTTCTACCGATTCTGGATCCGCCCTGCTATCGCGTGGTCATTCCTAATTTCTGTCCTCTTTTTCATGCTTATCTGTATCAATGTCATCCTTCGGAAGCAGTGGGTCGAAAATGAGAGACTCGCCTATCCGATTATCCAAATCCCGATGGAGATGACAAGTCCGAGCCAAGGGTTCTTTCGCAATCGACTCATGTGGATAGGATTCGGTGTCGCGGGTGTAATCAGCCTCGTCAACGGCATAAGTTTCATATACCCGAAAATTCCGCATTTCCCAATTAAGGAGCCAACGTACAATTTGGGCGTCCTGTTCACGGAAGAACCGTGGAATGCCATCGGTGCGCTGCCAATGCGGTTCTATCCATTCCTCATTGGACTCTCTTTCTTAATACCTTTAGATCTCACCTTTTCGACTTGGTTCTTCTTTCTGTTTCGGAAGATGGAACGATTGCTCGGCGCAATGATGGGTTGGAATACTTTCCCCCGTTACCCGTTCTTTGGAGAGCAGGCTACAGGGGCGATGATTGGTCTATGTGTGATGACGCTCTACATGGGGCGTCGGTATTTCTGGGAAGTCTTCAAGAAGGTCATCAACCTTAAATCGGAGCTCGATGATTCCGACGAACCGATGCGATATCGGACAGCGGTACTGAGCTTTATTGGCGGAATGATCGCCCTGATATTCTATTGCAACAGCTTGGGAATGTCTCAATGGCTCGTACCCACATTTTTTGGACTCTACTTCATGATTGCCACAGCGCTGACGCGAATACGAGCCGAACTGGGTCCCCCTTTGCACGCGATCGTCCTCGTGAACCCACAGGTGGTTCTTATTTCTGCCTTTGGCACACGCACGATCGGTGCGCCGAACCTCACCATGTTTTCGCTATTTTATTGGTTCAACCGGTTGAATCGAAGTCATCCTATGCCCCACCAATTGGAAGGATTCAAGTCAGCTGAAAGCACCGGTGCGAGTACCCATCGGCTCACTTGGGCAATGATGCTCACTCTGATCGCTGGCGTCCTTCTGGCATTTTGGATCTTCCCGGTTGTGCTTTACCGCTACGGCGCGTCAACCGCCGGGGAGTTGTTATCGGCAGGAACTCAAGCGTGTAATAGTCTAAGCGGTTGGTTGCTGAATCCTAAGTCACCGGATACTTTAGGGGCGGGTATTATCGGGGGATCGGCAGTGTTCTCAATAGTAATGGGTTGGATGCGGATGCGATTTATATGGTTTCCGTTTCATCCGGCAGGATACATCCTGGGGATAAGTTCAGGAACCATTGACGTGTATTGGTTCGCGCTCTTTGTCTGCTGGGCAATAAAACTGCTGATCTTGAAACATGGCGGGGCAATAGCTTATCGGAAGGTAGTCCCATTTTTTATGGGATTGGTGGTTGGAGATTTTATTGTAGGCACTTATTGGGGGCTGATGAGCATTATTTTCAAAACACCCCTGTATACAACATGGTTCTGACGAAAAAAAGGCGGGAAGACAAGAGGATCCACCCTCTCGTTTTCCCGCCTTCCTGGTTTATTTCTTAGCGCTAAGCTCCTACCGACACGATGCTGCAAGGCCTTATGGATTCAGCCGGTGTGCCCATTCAATAACCTTCTCCCTGTGCGCATCACCACCGCCACTATGCATATCGTAGGGGTAATACAGGATCTCCTTCTCGCAGGTGAGGTGGTTATAGGTGGCATACACCGTAGAGGGCGGGCAGGTTGTGTCGCGCAAACCAACCGAGACAAGCGTCGGGCATGTTATCCACTGCGCAAGGTTCATATTGTCGACGTAGCTCAGCGTTTTCATCCCCTGCTCTTCCCGTTCAGGATAGCGAATAAAGTAGTTGTTCAACTCACCGTACTGATTCTCTCGCGCCATCTTGACGGCATCTGGGTAGTAGCATAGGAAAGGAACCATCGGCATTGCGACAGCAGGTCGGTCACTGAGTGCGGCGACAGCGAGACTTATTGCACCGCCCTGTGAACCTCCGAGCACGCCGATACGCTCTGTGTCTACCTCCGGACGTCCCGCTATAAACTCGACACCACGAACACAGTCCATGTAGGCGAAGCGGTAAAGGTATTCTTCTTTGTCCATGATGCCACGCGTCATCCAACCGAGCCCATGTCCCCCTTCATATTCAGTCCAATCCGGGGCTTCGCCACGTCCTCGCACATCCATCGCCAATACGACGAATCCCATCAGCGCCCAGGGCAGATGGGTTGATATCCTATCGCGATAGCCGTGGTAACCGTGGTAGATTACCAATGCCGGACGGGGGGCAGGGTCTTCAGGAATGAAAAACCAACCCCCCGCTCTGGGAGGTTGTTCACTTCCACCCGCAAATCCATCAAAAGTCGCGGAAAAGACCTGAACCCGTTTGACCGGATAGTCAATAGGAACTAATTCAGGGTTCAGGGGCTGTGCGACGCTCTCTGTTTTCGTCCTTTCCCAGAACTCCTCAAAATCTGGCTGCGCGGTACGGGGTGGCTTGTAATTTTCTAACTCTTCTAATGGTAGGTCAAATGTCCACATCTTATAGATCTCCTGTTATCGCACAAATAAATGGACGGTAGTAACGTTGATCGTTTCCCACTACGTTACGGCGTTAACCGTTCTTGCATCCAGCAAATCAACTCTTCGATCCCTGCCCCGTGTCCATCGTAGGGCAGCACTTTTAGTTCCTTTTCACCCTCTATCAGGTTGTAGATACCGACAGAGTCCTGCGGCGGAGCGGTGTTGCCCTGTAAGCCAAGCGGGAATAGTGACGGGCAGTTTACGCGGTGACCGATGTTGACGGGGTCGAAGTAGCTCAATGTGTTCCAGACCGTATTTTCGTGCTCCGGATAGCGCGTCAAATAGATCTTAACTTCATCTGCAGCGGTACTGCTTGCGCTGATAACATGTCGTTCCCAGTTGCAGGGATAGGGACCGACTGGCGCGACTGTGTTGACCTGCGAGTTGAATGCGGCGGTCCATAAACTGACAAACCCACCCAATCCATCTCCGATGATCCCAATACGATCTGAATCGACTTCCTCGCGATCACTAAGCAGCTGCACAGCTCGGAGTCCATCAGCGATGCAACCGCGCAAATAGTATTCGTGCGGGTCTTGAATCCCTTGTGCGAAATAGCCTTTGTTGTTGCCCCACGAGTAATGTGTTAGGTCGGAGGAATCTCCATGGCCTCGGATATCTGGCACAAGCACGACGAATCCCTGAAGTGCCCAAGTCAGGTGTGTGCAGATACGCCCCCGAAAACCGAGGTAGTCGTGCCAGCGGATGAGCGCGGGAAGTTTTTCCGATTGGGAGGTAGTCGGCACAAGAAGCCATGCCCGCATACGGCCGCGATCAAAGGCGTCGAACGAGATCTCATAGGCGGATAGCTTCTTTGAGGGGTAATCCACAGCAGTAATTTCTGGATTCAGCGGCTGGGATTGGGCAAGGGATTGCGTCTCGTCCCAGAATGCGTCAAAGTCAGCCGGTGCTGTGCGTTCCGGTGTCGCGGTAAGCCATGTTTCGATTTGGGATTCCCAAAGTGGCATAAATAATCTCCTTGTATTGATACAAATCGTGCGGGGAACAACCCGGGACCATGGGATAGAGAAGTCTAACCCGATTTTTCGAAATTCAGAAACGTGCGATCACCGTAGATCATAGTTCCCCGCTGTTACAGTAGCCGATTTTCCTAAGCGGTTAGGACTTCCTTTAACCGATCGGCAAGGACTTCGGCATCATCGTCGACCAGATTCGACACTGCGATGTGCAGTGCGCCGTTGCCCCCGTGCAGATAGATGCTTGGATCACCATTGAGCAGGGAAGCAGCGACCTCACCAGCAGTTTTGCCCAAGCCGTCCTCGTCCAAATTCACTATAAGCCCGTTGCCGAGGGTCCGTTCATCCGAAACAGGCTGACAGGTAATATGTGGCACACCACTGAGAGAATCTTGGATAGCGCGCGCTTTCCATCCGTGTTCAGCAATTCGAGCGGCGTGATCCATGGAGAACCACTCTCGCAGCGCCGCCACCACAGCGACAATCTCCTGACGGTCAAGTTTCAACGGTCTTCCAACCGAGCGAGAGAGCTGTGTCTCATAACCGATGAAGCTATGGACAAAAGCGGCATCTATCAGATCGCGCCGACCACACAAAACACCCGTGGAATTGCAGGCACCGAAGTATTTGGCACCGTAACCGATCAGATCAGCGCCCGCCGCGGGATAATGACGCATCTGATCCAGCGGATAGACCTGACTTGCAGCATCGACGATTACGGGAATATCGTGGGCATGGGCGATGCTAATCACCTCTTCCAAGGATACGACCCCCGGACCGCCACCCGGAGCAGCGTAGTGGATAGCGGCGGTTTTGTCGTTGATGGCAGCTTCGACCTGTTCCGCGGTTGTATGTGCATCGCCGGCCTCGATCATCTTGGCTCCAAATATGGTGATACATCGGTCATAGTGGTATCTTTGTGATTTCTGGATAATGATCTCGTTTTTCATGCCGGTTGTGTCCGGTAGTTGCTGAATCTTATCGGGATCACTGCCAGCCATGCAGGTTGCCGAGCCGAGGGCAAGTGCTGCTGCGCAACCGGGCGTTACCAGAGCAGCCTCACCGCCCAGTAGCTCCGCGATAATATTGCCCGATTTCTTCAAAAGCTCTTCCATATCGGCAAAGTACCGGCTAGCGTGATTCATCGCCGCCTGAACTCCCGGTGAGGGACGGGAACCTCCAAGCACCGTCATGAAACCCATTGCATTGATGACGGGTTTAACGCCTAAATCTCGATAAACCGCAAGACCATCGTTACTCATTGCTCTCCTCCTTGGCCTGTGTCAACAGGGGAATAAATTTATGGTTAGAACGTGGAAAAGGGAATTGATCAATTTGACCAATGGTAATCCAGCGATAATCCACCGCCTCGTTCAGAGCGATCTCGCCAGATTCGTAATGACAATCAAAAACATCCATCACGATTTTAAAGTGGGTGTAGGCATGTTTGACGCGGGTCAGATACTCTATCGGTTCAACGATAAGGTTTGTCTCTGCTCGAATTGTGCGGATACATGCCTGTTCGGGGGTTTCTTGGACCTGAATTTTTCCGCATGGGAACTCCCACAACCCGCCAAGTAAGCCGTCCGGTTTACGTTGGGTAATTAGAATCGAGTTCTCTCTGTGGACGACTCCAGCGACGATATGATATTCGGGAAGCGGTTTCCGTTTCTGCCTGACCGGAAATTCCTCCTGTCGAGCGGTCTGAAACGCAGGACAGATGGTTTTCACCGGACAAACGATACAGGTTGGCGATTGTGGGCGGCAAACGGTTGCTCCCAACTCCATCATCGCTTGATTGAAGATCCCCGGAACGTTGTGGTCAAGCAATAGATCCGCTTTGTCTTGAAAAATTTTCATCGAAGCCGATTGATTGCTGGGTGTCTCAATCAGAAAGAGGCGTGCAAGGACCCGTTTAACGTTCCCATCTACGACAGCGTAAGGACCATTAAACGCAATGCTTTGTACCGCGGCCGCGATGTACTCTCCCACACCGGGTAGCCTTCGGAAAGTAGCGTAATCGGCAGGTATCTCGCCTCCCAGATCTTCTGTCACAGTTTGGGCGGCTTTGTGGAGATTCCGCGCTCGGGCATAGTACCCCAGCCCCTCCCAAGTTTTCAGGAGATCCTGTAACGCAGCTCGTGCTAGACTCTCTACATTAGGAAACCTGTTGACGAACGCCTGATAATACTCCAGTACTTTTTTAACCTGTGTTTGCTGGAGCATCACCTCCGAGACCCAGATCCGATACGGATCTTCTGTTTCGCGCCAGGGGAGTTCGCGGCGATGCGTCTCAAACCAAGCAAGAAGTTGTTTGCGGAACAGCGTAATCTCTTTGGATGTCATCTCACCGGCCACTGAGCGACTCAGGAGTTAATCATAAATGAAATTCCAGAACATCCCCATCGTAGACCACATCGTCACGACTAACAGTCTGTCCATCATACCAGTTAGTACCCCAGATCCGTGCAGACTTGAAACCTTGCGCAAACTCCTTGTGTAGTGCCATTGCCGCCTCAATAACCTTGCTGCCGTTTGGCAGTACGATAGGGTCTTCGTAGTCAACTGATTTGGCGGGAGACTTCGTGTAGACGCGGGAGATACCGAGCTGTTGATAGACGACCTCTTGCAGTCGATCAAGCCCTTCGCCGGTGATAGCGGAGAGCGGATAGATCTGGAACTGCTCACCGTAAAATTCCTGCAATATCTCTAACCGGTCCACAGCACCGTCTTCATCTGCTTGATTTGCGATGAGTAGGGTTGTTTTGGTGAAGTTCGCCTCGAGCATTTCATCCGCGTCGTTTGCCGCTTCCTTAACTCCCGTCGTTTGGATCTTTGCCTCTGTCAACCTCGATTCAACGATTTCAACCTGATCCAAGATTTCATCGCTGGCGAGACTGACGACCAACCAAACGAGATCAGCGTTTCTTACAAGGTCGAATACCCACGGTTGCACAAAGTCCTGTGTAATTGGTGGTGTGTCAACCAGTTGGAATTGGATGTTTTCGTATTGCAACATACCGACGCCGGGCTCTTGGGTCGTATACGGTGTCGGGGAGACAACGGGGTTTGCTTTGGTAAAACTCGCAATAATTTGTGACTTACCAACGTTGGGGGTACCAATCAACACAAGCTGACCCGCGCCCTGCTTGGGCACATGATAACTGTGTCCTTTCTTCGACTGTTTTTTCCCGGAAGTTTTCCTCAGCTTTGAAATGCGAGAGCGAAGATCGGCGCGAACCTTTTCGGTCCCCTTGTGCTTTGGCGTGATTCGCGTCATTTCCTCCAGTAGTTGGAGGCGTTCCTCGTCGGTGCTTGCGGCTTCAAGCTCATGCTTCAGTTTATAGTATTCGGGAGGAAGATTTGCTGGCATAATCGTCTCCGTGTATGTCGGGAACTTCGGCTGTCCGGATTATCTTTCTTGCCTCTATGTAGATGTTTGTATGCCGCACAACCGTAGGGAGATTATAAAGGATGCAAACTGGAAGATCAAGGAAAAAAATCGGGGTGTAGACCGAGCAGCGGAATGCAGAAACTTCGCTCTTTCCCTTTACAGCGCAGCGGTCAGATGCTATACTAATATTGGGTATATTGTTGACCTACACACTCACGTAATCTAACGCAAGTTGCTAGTTATGGAAATTATTGTAAAACGCGAGAATGGGAACCGAATAAAGCCCATTACCCGCTCGCAGTGGATTGACAAATCCACTGAGAGCGTACAAAGATGGCTTGGATATGCCTATCCAAGCCGAGCGAGTTGGACGACTAGCAACTTAGATTAATCTATGAAAACAGAACATGGTGGTATTGAATGAAATTTCTAATCTATCCCGCAGTTGGTGAGGAAGAACTACGAGCGATTCAATCCGTTTCAAGTGAAGTTGATGTGCAAAATGTTGAGGACGAAGATCAAGTCCTTGAAATCATCGGCGAAGCTGATGCCATGTACGGTCGAATCACTCCGGAATTGTTAGCACGGGCGCAGAAACTTCGCTGGATTCAAACCCCAATGGCGGGACTCGAACACTATATGTTCCCGGCGCTGGCAGAGAGCGACGTGACGCTGTCCAACATGCAGGGCATCTATAGCGATAACATCGCAGACCATGTGATGGGATACATCCTGATGTTTGCGCGAGGGTTTAACATCTTCCTGCGTCGGCAACTTGAGCGCAACTGGACAAAGGATGTTCCCGTTCTCCATCTCGCCGATCAGACGCTCGGGGTCATTGGACTCGGCGGGATTGGGATGGGGGTAGCAAAACGTGGCGCGGCGGCAGAGATGCGCGTCATTGCGACCAATGCTGTGGCGGTTGAGAAACCTGATTTCGTTGATGCGTTATGGGGTATTGATCGGTTGGACGACCTCCTCACAGAAGCTGATTTCGTCGTCAGTTGTGTGCCTCATACTCCCGAAACCTTTAAACTGATAAACACAGATCAACTCAAACGGATGAAAAGGACAGCATATCTGATCAATATCTCGCGAGGCGTTGTCGTAGACCTTGCAGCGTTGACACACGCATTGCAGGCGGGTGAAATCGCCGGTGCTGGACTGGATGTGTTTGAGACCGAGCCTCTTCCGGCCGACCATCCGCTCTGGGATATGGAGAATGTTATCATCACGCCCCATACCGCAGGAGTAGGACCCTATACGGCAGAACGGAGGGTCGAAGTGGTCACAGAAAACCTTCGCCGATTCGTCGCAGGTGAGCCGGTGCGGAATATAGTCGATAAAAATCGCTGGTGCTGATTTATTACTGGTCCCAACACGGGGAATGTCGCCATGGAATCCATCGGTAAGAAAAAAGTCACACTACTTCAGGACAAAGCACTCGATCTTGGGGAGCAGGGAGCGGTACGTCTGTCTCGGACACAACTGTCACGTCGAGCGTTTCTTAAGGGCGCGACGGGACTTGCCGCGTCTGCTCTTGCCGCCGATCAATTTACCGGCTGGTCTGAAGCGGCTCCTTTCAGAGAATACATTCCATACGATGCTTCACGAGACGCACACTATGGTCATCATTTCGGCTGGATTGAACATCACCGCCCAGCCCCGGACACGCTTGGTGAAAAGTTTGTTTTTGTTCGACTCAAATATCCGGGAGGAGATTGGTTTACGAACGCCGTGAATTACTACCGGTGGCCCGCTGATACAAAGTTCACAGAGCTCCTTGCACGATACACATCAATCGACGTTGACCTCCATGAGCATCCACAATATGTATCAATCGAAGAAGATGACATTGATCACTTATGTAGCTATCCTTTCATTTTTATGACGGGGCATTTAGGCGTTCGTTTTTCAGACGATGATATCCGAAAATTACGGGAATATTTGGACCGTGGCGGTTTCCTCCATGTAGAAGACTGTGATATCCGCGTAAACCGGATGCGACCTGCGGTGTATCACCTGATGCGACAGGTTTTTCCAGAGAAAAAGTTTGAACGGCTTGATATAAGCCACCCAATCTATCACACTCTCTACGATCACAATGAGTATCTTGGCGGTGACAAGCTGGTCACACCCGATGGAGATTTTGATGAAGCGATCATGATCGATGACCGGATCGCGGTTTATTTTTGTCCCAGCGATCTTAATTGCGCGTGGGAGGGTAGGGTGTGTGAACCGGGCGGTGAAGAACAGCGGCGGTGGGCGTTTGAGCAGGGCATGAATATCGTTACATACGCTCTCACACACTAAAAAGGACTCATTATGATAACATTCGATCAATCAAAGAATCGTCTTGCTGATTTTGCGAAGTATTTGCCCGGCGGGGTCAATAGCAACTTTCGGATGGGGATTGCGCCGACGCCGCTCGTTTTTGAGAAGGCAGAGGGACCTTATCTTTACGACGTGGATGGCAACCGGCTGATAGATTATTACCTGGGTATGGGGCCCATTATTTTGGGACATAATCCAGAACCGGTCCTCGAAGCGGTGAAAGAACAACTCAGCCACGGAATCCTTTATGCTGGACAGAGCGAAATTGAGTTTGAAGCGGCGCGGCTGTTCTGTGAAATTGTGCCGTGTGCTGAGTTAGTTCGATTCAACTGTGCAGGGAGCGAGGTAGTTCAGGCAGCGCTGCGGCTGGCTCGTGCTGCCACCGAACGTTCTATCATCGTGAAGTTTGAGGGACACTATCACGGCTGGCTGGATAATATACTCTGGAGCATCGCACCTACACCGGATCAGTTTGGGTCTGAAACCTCACCGACCCCAGTTCCTGCGAGTGCTGGACAGGATTTACCCGCTGGTCATCACACCGAAGTGCTACCTTGGAATAACCTTCCTCTATTAGCGGCTCGATTGAGGCGTGGCGATGTGGCAGGCGTAATCATGGAGCCAGCGATGTGTAACACAAGCGCAATAGCGCCCGCAGAGGGATACCTGGAGGGGGTACGCAAGATTTGCAGCGAAACAGGAACCGTGCTCATCTTCGACGAGATCATCACGGGATTCCGGCTGGCTCCGGGCGGCGCGCAGCAGCGTTTGGGCATTATCCCGGACCTTGCGACCTTTGGCAAAGCCATCGCTAACGGCTTTCCAGTTTCGGCTTTGGCGGGCCGGCGGGATCTGATGGAGCAGATGGCAACCGGCGGTGTTCTGCACGGTGGCAGTTACAATGCCCTACCGGCGGCGATGGCTGCTGTTGTCGCAACGCTGAGCGAACTGAAGAAACCGGAAACCTTCCAGAGTTTAGAAGCGCGGGGGCAGAAGCTGATGAGCGGTATCCGGGGTGCCTTGGCTGATGCCGATATTGACGCACAGGTGCAAGGATTCCCTCAAATCTTCCACGTGGCTTTGGATGCGAGTTCTCCGTTTTCCAACTATCGTGATTCCTTAGCGGCAGACAAGGCGCGCTATGTAGATTTCACGACTGCTCTGTTGTCGCGCGGAGTCCGTGCACTTGAACGGGGAGCTTGGTTCCTCTCTACCGCCCACGACGACACGGTGATTGACGAAACCATCTCAGCCGTTGCGGCAGTAGCCAAGGAAGTATAAGGACCTTCTCTATGGACATTGGCACCCACAAACAACTCTTTATCGACAAACGCTTTTTTCAGATTTGCGACGGCGTCGAGCTGAGTATGAACCTACCCACTCAGGATCCCGATCCGGTGCTTATAGCAGATCGACCGTGGGAAGCCAAGGGTATAGGTGCCTACAGCACCGCCTTCCGTGAACCCGATGGCAGATTCCGGCTCTGGTATGATGCTCTCGTCGATGTTGGGCTGCCTCAAGAGGGGGCCCGCCGCCTCTGCTACGCCGAGTCAGAGGATGGTATTCACTGGAAAAAGCCGTCCCTCGGACTTATCCCCTTTCGTGGCTTCACCGAAAACAACATCGTTGCCCCTCACCTCGAACGCCAGAGTACACAGGGCACTACTGTATATCGCGACGAGCGAGCCCCAGCCGATGAACGCTACAAGCTGTGGAGCAAGTTCCGACCTACTGATTCGCAGATCGCCGACGGGTTGCGGGGCGGACTCTGGGCAATGCACTCACCCGATGGCATTCACTGGCAGACGTATCCCAACCAGCCTAACCCACCCAATCAGTCGTGCGATACTCAAAACATGTTTTTCTGGGACAATACCTTCAAATGCTACGTCGGCTACACCCGGGTCAGAGAGACCCAAAACTCCGAAGAGGCTGCCCTTGCTGGCAAGGTCGCTTATCGGAGCATCGGTCGCATCACTTCACCAGATTTCCGTACTTGGTCGCCTACACAGATCGTTCTGGAAGCAGATGAAGAGGACCTAAATATCCCCGTGCCGTCAAGGTTTGATGACCAACGTCCAAGCATCGACTACTATACCAGTTGCGCCATGAAATATGAAAGCGCCCAAGATGTGTATCTGATGTTTCCCTCGGTCTACTACCATTGGGGCGAGCAAGGTTTTCCCGCGACCATGGACACACAGCTACTGACCAGCCGCGATGGCATCAGTTGGCAACGTCAGGGGGAGCGCCGCCCTTTCCTGCAGCATGGAATGGACGATGAGGTTCAC
This sequence comes from Candidatus Poribacteria bacterium, assembly GCA_022822005.1. Taxonomy (GTDB): domain Bacteria; phylum Poribacteria; class WGA-4E; order WGA-4E; family PCPOR2b; genus PCPOR2b. The sequence goes on along the minus strand of JAJECO010000033.1, from coordinate 68,287 downwards.
AGCGGGATGATCTTCGCGAATCCATGGCTCATCCCTGTAGACGATGAACTGTGGCTCTACTACGCTGGCATGGCTCACAACCACGCCGCCGCCCCCGACGATGTCGGACGCTCCAGCAGCCTCTTTCGTGCACGCATGCGACGAGACGGGTTCGTGTCTGCGGACGCAGGGTTTGGCGGCGGTCAATTTATCACGCCGGTGCTCCAATTTGGCGGTAATCGGCTCGAATTGAATCTCAATGGCAGCGCCGGGGGCTGGCTCCAAGTCGAAATTCAGGACACGACCGGACGCCCGTTGCCCCGTTTCGGACTCGCAGAGGCAGATCCAGTGGTAGGAAACGCCATCAGCAAAACCGTAACTTGGAAAGGCAATGGCGATCTGAGTGAGGTGATCGGCGAGTCAGTTCGGCTGCGCTTCGTTCTGCGTGACACAAAACTTTATGCATTCCAGTTTGTGTCCTTTCAACAGTAGGAAGCCAACGAAAACAGTCCACTATAACGCTCCTGAAGAACCACTTATGTTGCACCTTCGAACGTAATTAGCCTCGACCGAGGTACGGCTGCTGCACAGGCACAACCTTTGCTTCAAGCATATTCACATGCGGCGGTAATGTCGCCATCAACACTGCAGCTTGAGCTAATTCGTCCACCTGCATCAGGTCTTCCCGTTCATCGCCTTCCGGCAGATCTCTGACTTGTGTGGCCCCCGGGTGCAGACAACTCGCGACGATTCCGTGTGGACGCCCCTCCAATGCTGTCACCTGAGTCAACCCCCAAATCCCAAACTTGCTGGCGCAGTACGGTCCCGCTCCCGGTCGAACACGCTGTGCAGATATACTCCCGATATTAATAATACGCCCGCCGCCCTGCCGTTTCATAATGCGCATCGCCGCGCGTGTGCACAGAAAGGGCGCACGGAGATTGACGGAAAGCACATTATCCAACGCTTCAGTTGAAAGTTCGTCAAGCGGACCACCATCGAACGCGCCCGAATTATTCACCAAAATATCCAATCGGTTGAACGTTTCCATCGTGCGCTCGAACAACGTTTCAATCTGCGCTTCATCGGTGACATCAGTTGGCACGCCGAGGACAGTGGTACCAGCTTCCCTCAATTCCTCAGCGGTCTGATTCAACTCTTCCACACCCCGTGCAGCCAATACAAGGGTCGCCCCTTCGTGCGCCAAGCCGCGTGCGATGCCTTTGCCGATTCCCCTATTGCCTCCCGTGATGAGAGCAACTTGACCATCTAGCTTACCCATCGGATACTCCTTTCGTTTGTCTTAGATGCCCCGAAGTCATTGAACTGTACAGCTGTGTCATTGCAAAAAACACTTCCATTGATATCTATCTTTGGATTCTTATAACTGCTCTTGAAGTGCCCGCATTTCTTTTTTATCCAACCCTAACAGATAAATTGGGAGCGGGAACATCCAATCTGCGTGCATGTAGCGATCGATCTTCATCTTCAAATCGGTGTTCTCGCGCATCAGCTCCAAGTGAAGTTCATCAGAACGGGTACGCTCGGTTATAGGGCCCACAGTTTCCTTCGCAAACTGAGTGAGTTGTTTTATGCGTTTCTTCATTGACATACCTTCTTGCCGCAAACGCTCGTTTCGGTCAATCACTCGACTTAGGAGTTCTTGATAGGCATCGACTGTTGCCTTGACCGCGGGTACGTCAGGAAATTCATGGAGGAAACCGTTGCCCCACTCTTCAAGTTGCACTCTTTTCTGCTCGAGGTCTACTGCCAATTGGTCGGGACGGCTCTCACTTAACAGTTCTTGGGAAGTCCAGCGAGCGCCAAAATAGAAACCAGTTACGACGAGCAAAACTGACACAACCAACAGAATTAAACTGATTCTCAGTTTTTCAGACGGAATATTGATGCTGGGACCTGCTTTAATCATTTTCAACACCTGCTTTCTAACGATAGTTTATTAGGGAAAGAAATTATAAAGTGGGTAATCGGTTACGATACTCAAGATGCTCCAGATAAACCCGACGATATAATCTCCGAGTGCAACGCCCAGAAAGAAAGGCACCGCGCGACGATAGGAGCCAAGCCCACCATATCGCAAGATAACTGTCTTAATCACCCACGCGACAAAGATGCAGGACCATAGGTTGAACATCCCCCAACTATCCGCGGTCACATAACCGAGCGGGTGCAGGGGCCACCACAGAAATCGGGTTCGTAAAAACATCAGTATTGCTGTTAATCCAAATCCACCGGCCATAAATGCTAATGCAGGACCGTCAGCTTCACGCGGATAGTTCAGCCAATTTTCGAGTTGCCCATACGCCATACGCCCATACCATAGCGAATGCGGATGGAAATGTGCAGAGTCATGCCCGTGTCGGTAGAAGGCGTCGAGTAGGAACCAAAAACTGACAACCAATCCGATAGCTGTTGCGAGTAGGATAGCAATCGATGTATGGCGCAGATTGATATTGCGCCTTTCCGACATCTTGAACGCTTCCAGACTCTCCGGCATCGGATTAACCCAGTAGGCACGGTTGAAAAACATATACATAGAAAAGACGGTGAGCGTATTGGTGGTAAGTTGCCAAGTACCAAACCCGGTTACGATCATGGTATGGGGATCAATGCCCGGACGATATCCGTGACCATGGACGATGAATCCCAACTCCGCACGCAATCGGGTGATCATGATCGACAATAAGAGATAGATTCCGAAGAAGATGGGTATCACCCAAAGCGACATACCGGCTTTGTAGGAAAAAACTGTCAGGAAGATCAAACCAAACACGATGCCTATCACAGCCAAGCGGTATGGCATCGGCTCACGTCTATCATCCAGCTGAAAGCGCGAACTGGAAGCGGTAAATATATGGCGCACCAACCCTACGAAATGCGATCTACCGATCCAGAGCGCGAAAATCAATAGTCCCATATACACCCCAAAGCCCTGTTCAGCAGCGTAAGGGAAACGGGGGAGATTCTGCCATCCCATCATATCACCGACCATCAACTCAATCTTGTAGAGCCAGAAAAAGACCCAGCATGAAAAAAGCAGATCTCTCGGCATCATAAAACTCATACCGATAACGAATGGATAGAAGGAGACGCGGATGCCCGCACCTATCCCCTGCCGTTTGACCGGGATGTATGGAATGAGAGGGTAGATGGAATGAATTAGATTAACGATACTAATCAGCGCGGCGATACTGAAACCGATCCACATCAGTCGATTCCTGAAGAAACGTAGCCGCGGGTTGGTCATCTCCAGTGGGAGCTGCGTTAGCGGGTAACTTAGTCGCTCATGCTCAGTCCATTGGATTCGCAGTAAGGTGTTAATACATAGCAGCACGAGCATTAACACGAATATGAATGAACTCCACGCTGCAACCGGTGTGAACCACGCTTTCAAGTGACGGGCGGTGTAGAGGCTTGAATCTCCTTCATAGTAGCCGAGTAAGGTTTTGGGGTCCGAAACAGTAAGCCACTCTGGAATATTCCGCCAAAACAGGTTACGCCAATCGTTTTCAGGGGTTGCAAACTGAAAGGGATAACTCATGATTGGCATTAGAATCTGCAACATATCCCATGAACAGAGGCAGGAAACAATACAGAGCATGAAGTGGACAGTCAGTAGTTCTTGCTGAGAAATACCAAGTCGCGGAGAGAGTTTGTGAAGGACATATCCAATCAGAAGGAGCCAGAAGATGATAAAGATGACATTTGCCTGGGGATGGATGATGGTTGGGTAACCGACACGAACTACTTCAAGCTCGATAAGCCACCAAATATTGAAGGGAATAAGTACAAGGGCAAGCAGGAAGGATTTGAGGGTTAAACCACTTTGATAGGTGACAGGAGTCTTTTGCATAAGGTCAATTCAGGTGACCATTTTAGATGGTTAGGACTTCAACCTTCTAACCGGATTCGTCTGTGTTCTCCATGTTAATTTCTATTGTGAGGCAGGATGCCGCGGCCACATGCCAGCATCTGCAACGCTGATGAGTTGGGCAACCACAATCTAGGGGCTGTGGGTCGTATTCTCGCTGATATTCACGGGCTCTGTCTTTAGTCCTGATTCGATCTGACGATAATGCGTGTTCCATCGGAGCGACCACGGACTGTTTCTCGGTACATCATCGCCGCCTCCGCCGGCGGATGAACGAAACTCCCCGCAATACTTGTCCTCAGCCGGAAATAAAAGTCGTAAGTCCCCTTTGGAAGGGTGTCGTAATAGAAGATAACCTCGTCATCTTTATATTGTGCGTGCGCAGGTTGTTGTGTCATCGTCCCGGCGGGTTTGGCTGTCTTTGGAGCCGTAGCGAGATTCGGATTCATCGGCTCAAAACCAGCGGCAAACGGTGCAGCCACTGCGACATAATGCCGCTCTTCCGGGTTTACTACACGGATATGTTCCTCGACAATAGTTCCCAGCTCCAGTTCGATGGCATCGCCCGCCTTAACAGGGCGTACGACAGGTGGTTCATTTTCGCCCTGAATAACCTGGATCCGCCGTTCGACAACAAATCCTCCGTTTTTTTCGGTGACCTGATCGCCGGGGGCTGCTGGCACATAATCTACGGTTAATCGTACGTGGGGTAGTGTATCGGTGGGTCCCGCTTTCCATCGCACATCACCGGGATTAGAAGTAACGGTTTCATACTGACTTATACTCTTGCCAGCGGTATCAAGTTCTACAGATTCTTCCCCAAACCGCAGCAGTAATTGATGGCTCTGTGCGAGCGGTTCTTGCAGTTGAAATACTTCACCCAAAGCAAGCAGTGCGGCGGCATTGGCATTGGTGCTTCCCCAACCGTTTTTGTCTCCACGGGCAATCAACTCGTTAATCAGCAGTTGTGTTCTCGGCTCTTGCGGGGAAGCGGTGTAGAGTGATCTGACGACGCTCGCGAGGGTCTTAATTTCGCTGGAGTTGATTAACCCACCCCAGCTTCTCGCCCGATACTGTAGCCCTTGATAGACTTCCTCGCCGTTGTGGAGTGCGAAGATCAAGCTTTTTGATAGATCGGCACGGATCCGGTTAATCGCCTCGGTCTCCTCTGATGCCTCCCGGAGAAAGGCGTATAGGACCTTAGCCTCACTGTAGAGGTCCATCGTCAAAGCACGAGCAAGTAGGTCATGCGCGTAGGTATCTTGGAAGTCACCTGCCATGGCTAAAGCGTGGAGTGCCTCGGCACGCTCAACATGGGATTCACCATCAATAAAATTGCTATAATCTGAGCGCAGGGATGCCCGCAGTGCATGAAGCCCCCGCTCTAAGAGAATTTGGTTAAATTCGTACCCCTGCGCCTTCGCCATCAGCAGAAACTCTACTACATAGGCAGTTAAGCTGACATAACTATCGGAACCGGGCCAATAGCTATAAAGCCCGTCCGGCTGGAGTACGCTCTCCAGATAGGTAAAACTCTCTCGCATTGATAAATTAATTGCTTCCGCACGATCCCCCCGATCGATCTGGTCGAGCAGGTCTTTGAGTGCCAACTCCGGCATCAACTGGCTGATACGCTGTTCGGTGCAGTGATACGGGTAACGCTCCAAGTAATCGAGTCCCGATAACATCTTCACCAACGCGGGTTGATAAGTCAACAGCACAGATTGGCGAACCGTTCCCGGTCTGGGCTCTTCCTCGAAGGACGGGAAGGAGATTGTTTCCTCCGGTTTCACCTGTACAAAGGTTTCCAACCGACGCTTCTCGCGGTCAGTCTTGACTGGAAGTGTTACTTCAAACGCGTCCGTTGCGCCATCGATCTCCCGCTTGACAGCGAGCTGAATCTTCACCTGACTGGCTTCGCCATCAGGGGAAGCGGACGTCCCAACCTGCATCGGGAAGTAAAGTTGTTCGGGCTGATCTTTCACCCAGTTTACCGCGCGACGCATCTCACCGTCTACCTGTAATCCTTCCACCTGAACCTCGACCTGTCCCGGTCCACCTTCGCCCTCAACGATACGACCGATACCGCCAGCGACTAAGCTGTCACCCGGACGTACAAAGCGTGGCAGCGCAGATTGAACGATTAACGGCAGACGAATGGAGAGGACGGATTTGGCATAACCGAAACGTGCAGCGCCATCGGTCGCCACCGCTCGCACAGCAAAGTTCGTCAGATTATCGGGTAGGTCAATGGCAAGCGTTGCAATGCCATCGGTCACCCGCACGGCAGGATTATAATAGGGAACGGGCTGGAAGTTTTTCCGTACCGTTACCTTATCAAACAGTGCCTCCTCCATGGCATACCGTACAAGTATTCCATCCCCACCGGGGGTGTCGTTTACGGTCATATCTCCGACGACCTCGTTTCGGGTGTCGCGTATCCGGAGATGCGCTTTCACCTCGTCGATGAAGGAGGGGACGGGATCAAGCTGTTCCTCTCGACCAAGGGCAAGGACCGCCCGATCTACCAACCAGAGGGTGACTTCACCGTCTAATGGGTTTCCATCAGGATCGCTGAGTTTAATTGTCATTGGCATGGATACGCCGGGGAGGCTCTGTGCAGGATGCTCTAATTCTACCTTAAGCTGATTGTCTCGTGGGTTGACCTGAATCCAAGCGGTGCTCGCCATTGTAATCGGTTTGGCAGCATCAACTGTGCTTCTATCATGCATCTCCATCCCCTTGAGTCGCCCCCGCAACAGCAGTGCATGGACCGGGACACGTGGTGTCATGTCTCCGGTAACTGGAAGTGGGAAAACCCCCTGCCCATTTTCGATATGGACCCAATGGTACTGATTGGCTTTCGGTCCTTCCACGATCATCAGGGCATGTGCCTGCTGAAACGGACTCTTCAGGAACAGATGGGCAATCTCGCCCGGATCGTATGCGGTTTTGTCGGGCGCTGTCTCAAAGACGTTCGCTTTAGGTTTCTCCCATGCCACGGGGGTATCGCCCGCCACATAAAGATCAGCCGATACGCTCTGCCGTCTGCCGAGACGGTCTTGGGCCTCAATTTCAACGACGTAAACGCCTGCGGCTTCGACAGGGTATGATAGCCCCATCGGTCCAGCGGTTGAAACCAAAGTTTGTTGAATCAGGGGAACATCTACTACGTCGGTTACGTACTCCGCCTTTCCGGTGGTGAAATCGCTCTCCTTGAGGTAAGAATGCCACTGACGGTGCATCAGACGCAGGTGGAATTCCAACCCTTCCAGCGGTTTAGCTTCGTGATCCAGCACCAACACTTCTGGATTGATAATCATTGTATCTTTGAGAAATCTTTCCAGTTTCAATCCCAGAATGAAAGCGGGAACCGCTGCTATCCGCTTTGAAGCCGTGACTGTTTGCTCATCAGCCCCTCGTACTGTCGCGTGCACTACGTAGCGGCGCGGTCTACCATCTGGATCCAAGGCAGGGTTCAGCTCCAGCGTTGCGGACCCGTTATCGTCCGTGATCTCTTGCTTAGAGCTGCCTGTTCTGCGGAGCGGGGTGTCGTCGCTAAAGCGCTTATCTGTTGAAAACAGAAAACCGAGATATTCGTCCGGAGTTTCAAAGGTATGAGGAAATTGCGCAACATCCCAACCCACGTCCTGACCGACCACTCTACCGCCCGCATAATAATCAGCGGTCATCGTCAGTGTGAATTCTCTATCCGTCGGAACCGTGTCTGGTCCAAACAGTTGAACTTCAAAGCGCGGGATACGATAACTCTCTTTCTCGAAATCCACAGAGGCAAGACGTTCCTGATCGACATTATCGAAGATGCTTGCCTGATAGTATCCTGTGGGCACCTCTTTCTCATCAAATTTGTGATAAAAACTGCCGAGTTCAGTCAGGGTGAGCGGATATGTCCACTTCTTATCTCTCGGTCCTTCCACCACCAGACTTCTAACGCGATCGCCCTCATATTTGAGGTCTCCTTTTTCTCGCAAACGTAGATACCCCTTGATGTGGACGGGATCTTCTGGACGATACATCGGGCGTTCTGTGAAGATATGCGCCTTTCGTACCAACTTGTCTTTCACTTGCTGGGGATCTCTCCTTAACCAAGCAAGCCACCCCCTACGGGATCCATACCAGTGATTATCCAGAAAATGTGGAGGCGGTTTGGCAGGATTGACTGTCAACACATCCCCCTGGTGACTGATCACGATGCGGTGCAGATAGGCTTCAAGCTTCGCTGTATGCACATAGCGGTACTGTCCTGTGCTGTCAGTGACACCTGAAATAATTGGCTTCCACACTTCCCGCGGATCCCTATGATATCGTCCTTCCACGAGAACCTTTGCCCCAACCACAGGCGCGCCAGTACGTAGGGAGGTCACTACAAAGTGAACCGCTGAATCCTCCTCGACCGTGCTGAGACTCAAATCAGTTACCTGAATACGAGCGTAAGCTCGCTGGGTGCTGCTGCCTATCGTGCGGTAACCGATGAGGTATGTCCCCGGTTGATCTTCACCGGCAATTTTCGTCAGTAACGGTTTCAAGTCGAGACCGAATCGGAGGCTGCCCGCTCGATCTTTCATGGGCAAAGGGATTAGCCGGGAGACGATTGGACTGCCAAGAAGCTGGATGTGTTTTGGTATATTTGTAGCAAACCTGGGCTCTTCGCCGGGTCCGGGTGGACGTGCTTCTTCATCGACTCCCACAGGCTTGTCCGGGTAGGGCCAAAAATTCCGATCAAGCGGATCCAGTTTATAAATTCGGAGATCAACCTGTTCTTCACCACGTCCTTCCATTGGAATTTTCTGCACACCGTAGCGTTCGAGGATTCCTCTGCTCTGCCGCCACTCCAGATATGAGTCGGCATGTGTGTAGTAAAAATAGAGGGAGGTATCCCCAAGAGTTAACAAGTTTCTGCCGTTTCTGTCCGCTACATCGGTTTCTTGAAGTGTTAATCGATATGTTTGGTCCCTTTCTGGACTAAAGTGGAGATTTAGGCGTCTCCCAGAAACCTCAAAACGAAAGTTCCTCACGGCGGGCTCAAATCGCACCAATTGCTTCACTGTCGGCATCGAAATCGCCCCCAACTCATGGCTAAATTCAAGAAAAAGTGGCTCTCCACCCGACCCGCCTTGGAGTGGTTGGTCTATCGGATAGACACTACCTTTGGCGGCAACGGGAAAGACGACGTGCCCACAACCGATGCCGGTCAGTCTAAAGGTAGTCTGGGTCGCAAAAGTGTGCCGAATGAGTGCTCCCTTTAGGCGATCATCCAGTGAAAGCTGAAGTGTCATCGTGAGCACTCTGCCATAAGGAATGGGAGTGTTAAAGGTAATCTGGTATTGGACGGCATCTCGAATCGTCTTGCGCTCAATCTCTTTTACGCTGAAATCCGCCCTTGTCATGTGTACAGACACCGGTACTTTGCTGGCATTGCTAAGCCCGTGCCCAGGCACTTGGCGCACTTCGAAATGAAGCATCGCGCTCAACGCGTCAACATCTATCGAATCCGCAAAGGACAATAGTATTTCCTGGATCGGTTCAAGTTCTCGACTACCACTGGAGGGCGAGATGTTTGTTGGGGCTGCCATCAAGGTGACCAGCGTGTGCGTCACACCGCTGACAGTTAATGTGAAACGTCGCAAGGGGGGCCAACGCACGGTGGGGAGGAACTGTAGGGTTTTGCTGTCCAGCCATCGGTACTCGCCGGGGTGTTCTGGCACAATTTGAAGCAGTTCGCCAGGATCATCCGCCGGTTCTCCGGCATTCTGTGCAACGGTTTCAGGTAGAAAGACGGTGATGGGATCGTAGCCTCTCAGGAAGATTTCGGGTACAACAGTCACTCCCTCCTGACCGAACGCACCCCACACAACATTCAGCATGATTAGAGTTAGACTGGCGATTATTGTTGCTTTCGTTTTCATGGATTTGTATCTTCCTTTCAGCTATCTAAAGTATTTCGACCGCACCGAGAACAATCAATTGTGGCTACTATCCGGACGGCTCCGACCGAGTAGGCTCAACAGGCGATCATCGGCAGTTTGCAAATAGTCTTCGGGTACGGGGACCTGATTGCACAAGTTGAAACGCCAATATGCCCATCGAGCAGCGTACTGGGACTGTAGGATATAACGTGTGCGATTCGATCGGTTGGGCGCACCGCGGTGCCAGCACTGAGGGTCTTGGAAATAGATGTCCCCTGCCTTACATAAAATTGATGTGGGACCACGTCCTTCAAATTCAGGGTGATCCTGATCGTTTGGGCTGCGACCCGAATAGTGACTGCCAGCAACATACTGCGTGGGTCCTTGATCGATGGTGTCAATGTCTGTCAACGCCATCTGGACGGTGATCCACAGAACCTGCATTTGAATACGGGGATCGAAGCGGGGCACCTCTTCGGGAAGTGGGAAGTGAACGCCGCCATCGACATGCCACCGTTCAATTGACAGACCGGGTAGGTTTCGCAGTACATTTTGACCGCAGAATTTACAGCCTTCGCCTACGATAGCCTCAGCTAAACTGAGAATCGGCTCTCGAACGAGCATCTCCCGAAAGATTGGATCAAGCTCGATTGTATTCCGCAAAATGAACGGAAGTTCCTCTCCCGATTCATCATGCGGTTTCACCTGAATATATCTCGTGTCAGCGAGGTGAGGATTCGTTCTTTCGGCGAGAGAGTCATCCGCAAAGAGCCTATCGGTTGTGTCGCGTAGCGCGGTGATTTCCTCAGCCGTCAACACACCGGGGATGTGCACAAACCCATCACGATGAAACTGTTTGGCAATCTGTTGTGTTTTTTCCTCACTAAACGGCTCACCCGGTAAAATTGGAGTAGTGTTCATAATGATCCTTTCTTCACGTAGGTTGGGTTGAACGGGATCTATAAGACATATCAAGCATTACACTTAGATTGCGGAGGCGATTCTACTCAGAATCTCACAAATAGAGTGAAACCTAACACTATATCGGATTAGGAACGATGCAATCTATAAACGTTGTTTGCACACTCATTTTATAGCCCCAGTTGCTTGGAATCTCCCGACTTGTTCTCGAGCTATCGGGAGCGTTCCCCGATGTGATTGGGACAGGGCGATCGGTGTTAAAACTGAGATGAGGAAAAGGAGAAACCGAGGTCTTTGTCGTTACTCGCTTTCTCACTCTCTCACCTGCTCACTTTCATTATTTGTCTCAACAGGGCGATAGGCAGCAACTTGAATTATTCTATCACACCCTAACCAGTAAATCTGAGCGAATCAATGACTTATGTAGGACTTACGCAGTTGCGGGGCAAGATGCCCCGCTGACGGTTGGTTGGGTAGGAGGGACTTCCGATTCCCAACTGAAGTGGTAAATCCTGCTATGCATTGGTCACCGATCCATCGCGCCTGCGGAGGAAAGGTCCCTGCCCAACCTCCGCAGGATTTGCAAGCGCAAACTCCTCATTGAACTCAACTCCAAGTCCCGGCAACTCAGGAACCGGAAACCGCGAACCTTCAGGCTGGGGTTGGACGGGGAACAGGTCGCCATCATACCGTCCCGTCCGTTCCGTAGGTGATTCCCTTATCTCCAGCCACGCAAAATTGGGCACCGCCGCCGCCAAGTGAATCGTCGCCGCAGTACATATTGTTCCCAAGGGGTTATGTGGCATGAGGTCAATGTAGTGGGACTCCGCCAGACTGGCGACCTTCATCGCTTCCGTCAGGCCCCCGACATTACAAACATCAAGCCGAACAAAATTGGTGATACCCCGTTCAATATAAGGCAGAAAATCCCACTTGCTCGAAATTTCCTCCCCAATGGCGAACGGCACATCCACCATCGTCCGCAACGATTCATACGCCTCCGGCGTCTCATCGCGGATCGGTTCCTCCAAAAAGTCAAGCGTTCCGGGAGGCATCCGATGACAGAATGAAGCGGCTTCCGCCACACTGAGACGGTGGTGGTAGTCAACGCCGAGGACAGGTTCAGGACCAATTGCCTCCCGCACCTGTGTCAACCACGTCGCAGTCAGTGCAATTGACTCGCGGGGCTCAAAAATATCCTGATTGGGTCCCTGTGCCCCCCGCGCTATCCATGTGCGGATGACATTCCACCCATTTTCGATTAGTAAATTGGCATCGGCGATCAGCTGCTCCGCCGATTGGGCATGCGTTGTTGCAAAGCAGGGGACATAGTCCCGCTGTTTTCCACCAAGCAACTGATAAACCGGAACCCCCAAAGCTTTACCGGCAATGTCATGCAGCGCGATATCGATCGCAGCAATCGCAGCGGTGAGGATACGTCCACCCTCGAAATACTGGCTCCGATACATCTCCTGCCACAACGCACCGATACGCATCGGGTCTTGTCCGAGCAGAAATTCACGATAATGCCGAATCGCCCCAACCACAGCCAAGGCGCGGCTCGGTATACCAGCCTCACCCACTCCATAAATGCCCGCATCGGTTTCCACTTTCACCACAAGCTGGGTTCCACCCACCCGTACCGGAAATGCCTTTATATCCGTAATCTTCATCGAGCCCCCTCCAATATAACTTCGATAATTAAATTGACTCAATTTATCCGTCGTGGTATATTTTTTATTGTACCCAGTTTCGGTAATTTGCTCAACACAATTAATCATTCAGCATTAACCTGCGTCAATATTAATATAAAAGAAAGGTGATTCACGATGACCGCAGATGTGCCGAGAACTGAGGCTGCGAATGGGTGTTCACATCAGATCCAATTCCATTCGGATATCGGGCAAATAGTGTGCCATCCAATCCTGCAAGTTACCCTGCTCGGTCTGATAATGTGCCTGCTCACCATAGGATTAACGCGGGCAGACTATCAGGCAGGTGTGGATGCCTATGAACGAGAAGACTACGACACCGCGTTACAGAACTTGCGCCCTCTCGCTGAGGAGGGTAATCCTAAAGCACAGTTTCATCTTGGGCAGATGTATGCAAAGGGCAGCGGAGTCCCTCAGAGCAACGAGGAAGCAGCAACATTATACAAAAAAGCCGCCGAGGGTGGTGATACTATAGCCCAATTTGTCCTTGGGCTATGGTACGAAAAGGGTAGGGGGCTGCCTGAAGACAAGGGAGAAGCAATCAAATGGTACTACAAAGCCGCTCAACAAGGTTCTGATCTAGCACGGTATAAACTGCGTCGGCTGTTTCCCCTTAGCACGGACATCCTCCAGAACAATGAAGAGAAGACCGATTTATACAGAAAAGCCGCCGAACACGGCTATCCCAAGGCACAATTTCCGCTTGGCATGATGTATCAATATGGGTGGGGCACTCCTCAAGACGATAAGGAGGCGGTTAAATGGTATCACAAGGCTGCCGAAAACGGCGATCCGTTTGCCCAGTTCGAGCTTAGTTTGAGATATGAATATGGTTGGGGTGTCTCTCGGAATAACGAGGACGCAATCAAATGGCATAACAAAGCTTCTTTCCATTTCTCGACATTCGCCGGGTATAAACAATTTGACTGGCTGCCGCGTAGTTACGAGGAGGTCGCTCAGGAGATTGAGGGAATAATCGAGTGGTATCGAGCAGCTGTCAAACGCAATTATCCCACAGCGCAGTTCCGCCTTGCCAAGCTGTATGAATACGGTTGGGGTGTCCCTCAAGATGACGAGAAAGCAGTCAGATGGTATCACACAGCCGCAAAACATGGCGATGCGGATGCTCTGTTTGAACTCGCTTTGAGACATGATCATGGCAGCAGAAAATGGCACGGTAAATCTACTCAACAAGACTATACCTCAGCACAGTATCGCCTTGGCATGAAGTATAGCTTCGGCACAGGCGTTACGCAAAGCCACAGTGAGGCGGTTAAATGGTATCGTAAGGCTGCTGAACAGGACCATGTCGGTGCCCAATATGCACTTGGCTGGGCGTATTACAAAGGTGAGGGGGTTCATCAGGACTACGGGGAGGCATTCAAGTGGTATCAAAAAGCCGCCGAACAAGGTGATAGTGGTTCTCAGTACCGTCTCGGCGTGATGTATGAAAATGGCGAGGGTGTAGCCCAAGATTATGTTGCCTCTTATTTATGGTATCATCTCGCCTCCCAAGCACATGAATTTGAGTCTGCTCGTAAGCACCGCAATAGAGTTGCCGAAAAGATGACTCCCGCTCAACTTGCCGAAGCCCAGCGTTTGGCACGTGAATGGAAACCAAAGAAGATGGACGACTAACAGTCAAACGCTAACAGGGAACAGAAAGGAAGGTTGAATGAAACGAGTCGCCAAGCCAGAGGGGAAATTTAACGTTATTATCGAAGACGCGCCGATGCCTGAACCGGGGCCCGGCGAGGTCCGTGTCAAAGCCGTCCGAAGCCTCATCAGTCGAGGCTCAGAGATGGGAGGACGGTACACCCGCGAATTTGCGGTCAATCCCGAAAGCATGGGATATTCACTTGCAGGAGTTGTGGACGCTGTCGGGGATGAAGTTGAACACTATTCTGTAGGCGACCGCGTGGTCGCTTCAGCACCGCATGCACAATACACTGTCCGTCCCGTCCGCTTGAGTTCACCCCAAGACCAAGCACAGGTGGTCCCGATGCTACCGTCGGTGGATTTTGATCAAGCGCCCTACTACCCACTGACCTCCGGCGCTGTGTCCTGGATAGATATCGAGGACATCCAACCGTATGATACGGTTGTCATCATCGGCCAGGGTTTGGTCGGTAGCCTCCTGATGCAGGTTGCAAAAGCGAATGGGCGTGGGCGCATCATCACGGTGGACGCACTTGATAGCCGATGCACACTCTCTGAAGAATTAGGGGCGGACGCCGTCATCAATGCCAGCGACGAAGATCCCGTCCGAGCGATCAGAAAACTTACCAACGGGGTCGGTGCGAACATCGTGGCGTACGCTGTCGGGGGACCGGCGGGACCAAAAGCCTTCGATCAGGGCTTAGACATGTTAGCGGTCGGTGGGCTGCTGCATCTGATCGGTCTGTATGAACATCAACCGTTGCCACTTATGTCTGGTAAGATTCAGCGGCGGAAACTTCTGGGTGGCTATTATGGTCAGGTGGTGCCAGCTGGTGTTTCACTGCGAGCGATGCAGTTGCTTGGCTCAGGTGTTATTCAAACGGAGAAGATGACCACCCATCGCTTCCCTTACATCGAAGCCGCTGCAGCATTCGACCTACTCTACACCCGTATGAACGAGGCAATGGGTGTGCTACTTGATTGGGAAGTAGACGCTTGATTATCCCTCAAAACCCCATGAGGTATAATTTTCCATACGCTTTCTGAGTTGTGAGGTATGTTTATAGACTGCGTGAAACGTGAAACGTGATGCGTGAACCTAATGAAAATCGGCAATTAGTGCAACGAACTTGTTAAGAGAGGAGAGAAACCGATGCCGAATAGTCATCGACCTTCAGTCCGAGGGAAACGTTATGTTGTCTCATCGCTGCACTATCTCGCAACGATGGCGGGGGTTCGCATTTTGGAAAGTGGAGGCAACGCAGCCGACGCCGGTGTGGCCACTGGAATCTGTATCAACGTCCTGCAACCCGGTTCTGCACACTTTGGGGGTGTTGCCCCTATTATCTACAGCCCCGCGTCAGGTGGACCCGTTGAAACGGTTAGCGGACTTGGGCGATGGCCCAAAGCTGCGACAATGGACTACTTCCACGAACATCACGATAGCGATCTGCCCGCTGGGATCCTGCGTACAGTGACCCCCGCAGCCCCCGATGGCTGGCTGACGGCACTTGCCCGGTTCGGCACAATGACCTTCGAAGAGGTTATCCAACCCGCCTTAGATCTTGTCGAAAACGGTAGACCCGTAGATGATCAGTTTTACGGACTTGTGAGCGGGGATGGCGTCAGAAATTGTCCCACAACTGCCGCGGCGTACAACCCCGGTGGACGAGTGCCACAGATTGGAGAGATTTTCGTTCAGAAGGACCTCACGGAAACCTTCAAGCGGATGATCAGAGCCGAACGCAACGCCAGCGGAGACCGACACACGGGCCTCCGTGCGGCCCGGGACCTGATTTATAAGGGTGAAATCGCCCACGAAATCGCCGATTTCTATCGGGCAGAGGGTGGTTTGCTGACCTACGAGGATCTGGCATCATTCTCGGTGCGTATCGAACCGCCGGAGCATGTCACCTACAAAGGCTATGATGTCTACACCTGTGGTCCATGGTGCCAAGGGCCTACGTTAAACATGGCTCTGAAAATCGTCGAAGGATTTGATCTGAAGCAGATCGGACATAACACCGCGGACTATCTCCACACCCTGATCGAATCGCTCAAGCTCGCCTTTGCAGATCGGCACGCTTATTTTGGCGACCCAGATTTTGTGCAGGTGCCGATGGCGGGCATGTTAGATGGAAGATATGCTGCGGAAAGACGTGGAGCGATTGACCCGCAGCACGCGACTCCCGACATGCCAGCTCCCGGTAATCCGTGGCAATTCCATCCGGAACCTCGTCGCGAAAATGGTCCGTTCCCGACCTTGGATCCGGATCGTCTGAAACCGGAATACACTTCGGAGTGGGAGACGGACACCAGTTACATCTGTGTGGTTGATGAAGCAGGCAACGCCTTTTCAGCGACACCGTCAGACGGCGTTGGCGGCACGCCGGTTGTTCCGGGCTTAGGCTTCGCAATCTCGTCCCGTGGCACGCAGACTTGGCTCGATCCGGAGCATCCGTGTTGCTTGCAGCCGTGGAAGCGTCCACGACTCACACCGAACCCCGCGTTGGCGCTCAAAGATGGGAAACCGTTCATGCCGTTTGGCTGCCCCGGTGGTGATGCACAAGTTCAGGGGATGTTACAGGTGTTTCTTAATATCGTTGAGTTCGGGATGGAACCGCAGGAGGCTATTGAGGCACCTCGCGCCATCACGCACAGCTTTCCCAACTCGTTCTGGCCTCACGGCATTCAACCGGGTGAGGTAACCGTTGAAGCGCGTGTCGATACGGGGGTACGAGAGACTCTAAGGGGCCGCGGGCATATCGTCCACGACAGTCAGGACTGGGGATCGGTCAGTTGCGTCTGTGCCATCACGGTCGATCCCGAAACGGGTGTCCGTGCCGGTGGAGCGGATCCAAGATCAACGTCATACGCAATTGGATGGTAATGGATGTCAGATATTTCAAACCGAAAACAGGCTATCGTCGTCGGTGGTGGTATCGCCGGACTGACGACATGCTACCGCTTGGCAACTGAATCAGCCAAGCGCGGCATTCCGCTTGACGTGAAACTGCTGGAAGCAGAGAATCGCGTTGGGGGAGCGATCCATACCTCAAAACAGAACGGGTACGTCATCGAACACGGCCCCGATGTTTTTATCTCTACCAAGCCATGGGCGAAAGCATTGTGCGAAGAGTTGGGGATCGCCGATCAGTTCCAAAGCACAAATCAGACAGAGCGACGCAGCTTCGTCCTTCGAAAGGGAAGGCTACATCCTGTTCCAGACGGCTTCTACCTGATGGCACCGGCTTCATTTTGGCCCTTTGTGCAAACTCCAATTTTTAGTTGGCCGGGGAAACTTCGGATGGGCTTGGATTGGGTGATACCACGGCGTCGCGGGAATGAAGACGAATCGTTGGAAGGTTTCATCACGCGACGCTTGGGCAAGGAAGCGTTCACGCGGATAGCCCAGCCGATGATAGGGGGCATCTACACCGCTGATGGAAAAGACCTAAGCCTCAAAGCCACGATGCCGCAATTCCTTGAGATGGAAAAGAAGCACCGCAGCATCATCAAAGCGTTGGTTGCACGGAAGAAAGAATCCCAAGGTGGGGCGAGCGGCACAAGTGGTGCCCGGTACAGTCTGTTCCTCTCTTTTAAGGATGGGATGCAGACGTTGACCGACACCCTCGCCGCGCGTTTACCCGACGGCTGCATCCAACTTGGAACACAGGTCAGCTCCCTGAATTACCACAGCCATGAAGAGAAGTGGGATGTGCACCTGGCGAATGGAGAACAGATGGAGAGTGATCTGGTCTGCCTTGCCCTCCCGGCGCACCGCACAGCGGATCTGGTCAAAACGGTTAGTCCGGTCCTGTCTGCATCCCTTGCCTCGATTCCGTACGCCTCATCTGCCATTGTGAATCTCGCTTTCCGACGCACGGATGTTGAACATCCTCTCAATGGAATGGGCTTCGTTGTACCGACCGTCGAGGAACGTTCGATTATTGGATGCACATTTAGCAGCGTCAAATTTACAGATCGGGCGCCTGCCGACTATGCACTACTACGGGCTTATGTGGGTGGAGCGGGGAGTAAGGGAGAGGTATATTTCAACCGATCAGAATCTGAAATTGTTGAATCAGTTCTCAGAGAGCTGCACGAACTGCTCGGGATCAAAGGAGATCCGCAATTTGCCCTTGTCGCCAAACACCCAAACGCAATGGCGCAATACCATCTGGGGCATCTGGATCTTGTGACCGAAATCGAGGCACAGGCGAAAAAATTGCCCGGATTTGCGCTCGCCGGAAATGCCTATCGCGGAATCGGGATCCCTGATTGCATCAACAGCGGGGAACAAGCGGCATCTCTGCTGCTGGAACAAGGATTAAAATGACATTGGCTTTAATTGTACGACTAGCACTGATCTGCCTGCTCCTCACACTCATAATGTTCTGTGCTGCACAGGTCGAAACTGCTGATGAAATGGAACAGGACTCAATCTTTGAGCCTAGCTATCTGAGCTACGACGACATTTACCGAGATTTCACACAGAAAAAAATGTGTAAACGGTGTCACCCGGCGATATGGCGCGAGTGGGAGCGATCGATGCACGCAAAGGCGTGGGAAGACCCGATCTATCAAGAAGCCGCGAGCCAGGTTGAAGATCGGGAGAAGAAGTGCGATCCGTGCCACGCCCCCGAACCGATTCTTATCACTGGCATCGGCAAAATGCCAAAGTTGCGGGCAGAAGATCGGAAGTATGGCGTTTCATGTATCGTATGCCATATCGATGCACACGGCGCGATGCACGGACCGCACAAGAGTGAGAATCCGATGTATCACGCAAACGTGACCTCTGAGGCTCACGCCAAGCCGACTGAACTTTGCGCTACCTGCCATGGCCAACCGAGTGTACCGGAACACAATCAGGTTGATAGTTTCAAGAATAGTCCCGCTGCAGAAAAGGGATTGAACTGCGCCTCCTGCCACATGCCGGCGGTCAAGCGGCAGCTGAGTGTCCATACCTATGAGACTGTAACGGTTCGGCGGCACACATGGGCGGGCAGCCGTAGTGTTAGCAAGCTCAAAAGCGCGGTGAACCTAAAAGTCGTGCGTACGGAGGGGAAAGCAACTGTTCGTCTGACCAATAAAGCGGGCCATCTCCTTCCGGGTGACGCCTTGCGAGCGATTATACTTGAGGTGAAAATCGCCGATAGTAGTGGGACAGTGAACCGCGATGAGCAAGTTCTGATTTCCGCTTTATCAAGCAAGCCTGAGACCAGTCGCCTCCTTCCCGGTGAAACGCGAGACTTTGTGTACAGCCTCAGTGACACGGAAACGATTGAAGTGAAGTTGCGTTATCGCCTAACACCTACGACACCAGAAACGGAGTGGGTCACGATGGCGGAGGGGAGTCAATAGGCTTTCCCTCGATTCATTCAACAGCTTGATATTAACAATTCGCAGGAGGTCCACTGAGAAGATGAAACTTTCTGAACGTCCCGTTCGACGTAGAGGTTCATGGAAGCGCGTTATATGGTATGTTATTTTATTAGCAATAATTTTGATAATGATGTGGAAGATGTCAGCAATCGTCCGCTGGCTCCCCATCTAACTGTTACGGAGGATTCACCAGATGAAGGTGAATTCAGATCCAGACCATTGGCTACCCCCACTTGAATCACAATTCCAACAGTAAGGATATATTACTATGTTAAAAATAAAGAGTAGATTAACTTTTGCAACCCTTATCACCGTCTGCAGCGTTATCGCCCTCATCTGGGGGCAGACCGCTTCCGCTCAGGATAAACTTGTCATTATATCGCCACATTGGGAAGGGATTGAGACAGAGTTCGATACCGCGTTTAAGGCTTGGTACGCCAAGGAGACGGGCCGCGAAGTCACTGTAGATTGGTTAGATCAAGGTGGATCCTCTTCTGACTTCCGGTTCATTGAATCAGAATTCAAGCGGCTGCCGGAAGGCATTGGGATAGATCTTTTTTTTGGGGGCGGGACAGACAATTACCTCAAACTGGCTAATAAGGGATTGCTGGCTCCCTACAAACTGCCGGACACGCAGCTGGCACGAATCCCGAAAGAGATTTTTGGCATCCCTGTTTATGATCCAGAGTACCGTTGGTACGGCGCAGCATTGTCAAGTTTTGGAATTATGTATAACGAGGAATTACGCGCGCTCTTTAATCTGCCCGAGGTCCGGACGTGGAACGATTTGACACACCCGGAACTCATCAACCGGGTTGGGGCAGCAGACCCACGCGAAAGCGGCAGCGCACACATGATGTACGAACTCATCCTGCAAGGCTATGGTTGGGAAAAAGGGTTCGAGCTAATTACACAACTCGGTGCGAACGTCAGAGCGTTTTCCGCTGGGTCAAACGCGATTCCCAGAGATGTTGCCGCAGGACAGGTTATCTACGGTATGGCAATCGACTTTTATGCCTACGGTCAGATTGCGGTCATCGGTGCAGATAAAATTCAATACATTGTGCCGGCTGATGCTGCTGTCGTCAGTCCTGACTCGATCGCTATCCTCAAAGGTGCACCGAACATGACGGTTGCACAGAAATTCCTTGATTTTGTTTTGTCGGACCAAGCGCAAAAGTTGTGGGTGTTACGTGACACTGATCCCGAGGGACCCAAATGGAAAGGTGGATTGAACCGCAGCAGTGTTATCCCAGCACTTTATGATGAACTTGGCGATCGTAGTGTTGCTGCCAATCCGTTTGAGTTGGACCTGAGCCCTATAGACTACGACGCAGTAAAAGGTGGAGTACGGTGGGACATCGTGGGGGATCTCATCGGTGCGCTTGTGATCGAACCGCACAAAGATCTAGTCAGTGCATGGAAAGCCATTAATAAAAGTAAAGATCCGGAGAAACGGGCCGCCGCGATTCAAATTTTGGGGCAGGTTCCAATTACGGAAACGGAAGCAACAACACTCTCTCAGGGTGATTGGCAGAAGCCAGACTTCCGTAACAAGAAACTGAAGGAATGGAGAGGGTTTGCTAAAGAAAAGTTTAAGGAAGCGCGGAAAGCGGCGAAGTGATAGGGTACACCCAAGCTACTAGGTATTCCAGTTGATCAAGTTTCTTATTTTGTCTCTGTGGCTGACAGATTACGCATTGATTTCGAGGTGTTGTTTCACTGCTTACGAAACTGTGAATTCACAATTATTAGGCTGGCTGGGCAAGGCGTAATTTTCTCTACATATCGTGCATCAACCTAACGCGACACATGTCGCCCCGCTGGGGCTTGGAGATTTGGGTTCCTAGTATGCTATAGACATGCCGCCCCTCTGGGGCTTTGGTGATACATTTATCCCCTCAACTCTCCCAAAGCAGGTTAATCGCGCTCGCCTTGATGATAAAGTAGCACACCGTCCCCTCGGCAAGCCCAAGCTGCTCGCGGGCATCGCTTGTAACCTCTACCGACAACAGATGTCCTTCGATATCGACCGAGAGCATCACACGCCCCGCTTGGACAGCGATTTGCCGTATTGTGCCGCGCAAAATATTCCGTGCACTCATCCGCAGATCTGGGTCTATTGCAACGATGATATCCCGTGCTCTGATGGCGATTGGCATCGTTGCGCCGAGTTTCGTCTGCGTGTACGACACCATGAGTCTCTGTTCTCCCAGTGCCAACTCTGTTACCCCGCGCTCTTCGGATGCAACGACCACGGGCAAAGAGAGAATGTTCTCCACGCCTGTCATCTGGGCAACAGGTAACGCCGATGGGGAGGTTAGCAGTTGGTGCGGTTCTCCGCGCCCCGTGATGCGGCCTTCGGAGAGCAAGAACGCTTCGTCCGCGAGTGCCATCACCTCGGAGATGGAGTGGGTAACGTAAAGAAGTGGTATATCAAACGCCTCTTTGATGTGATACAGATAGGGCAGGATGCGATTTTTCAAGCCGGCATCCAGAGAAGTGAGTGGCTCGTCCATCAATAGCAGGCGCGGCGACATCCCCAAAGCGCGCGCAACCGCGACACGTTGCCGCTGTCCTCCGGAAAGTTGGTTTGGATAACGACTTAGCAGTTCGCCGATTTCAAGGATATCAATAATTGTGCCTATATCAATCTGAGCATTGTCACTCGGTCGGCGGGGCCGACCGTAGGAGATGTTCTGTTGAACCGTTAGATGCGGGAAAAGATATCCTTCTTGAAAAACATATCCGAAATCACGTTTTTCGGGCGGCACACGCTTCTTCTGGAAGGAGGAATATAACGTCTGACCAGAGAACAGGAGTTCCCCCTCATCGGGGTTTAGGATGCCGCTGATACAGTTGAGCAGTGTGCTCTTGCCGCTTCCCGAAGGACCTAAAAACGCTGTCACTTTTTCTGTGACGGTATGGTCGATTTCAAGTTGAAAATCGCCAAGCCGCTTGCGAAAACTGAGTTTTAGCATGGGAGGTAATGCCTAACAGATAACAGTTTGCGTTTTGGGCAGGCATAAGACCCCGATGAATCGGGATTAAGAAACCCGCCCCTACATTGGGTTGATTTTTGTAGGGCAACCCCCGATAGATCCCCGATAAATCGGGACAGGCGGGATTTCGCTGCGCTCAACTTGTGGTTGCCCTTCCTTGCCTCATCTCTTTATATACATCCGTTCTGCTATCCACAGTGTCGCGAAGGCAATTAGTGTAGATATAAACACCAGACGGTATGCGCTCAGATCTTGACCGACCTGAACGAAGTTATAGATTGCCAACGGTAGGGTCTGCGTCTTGCCGGGGATGTTCCCTGCCACCATCATAGTGGCACCGAATTCGCCGAGACTTCTGGAAAATCCAAGGATTGCTCCCCCAATGATTCCACGATATGAGAGGGGCAATGTGACGGTGAAAAACACTTTCAGCGGTGAGGCACCGAGCGTTCTTGCGGCATTCTCCAGTTGCGGGTCCACCGTCTCTATCGCTGTAAGGATGCCTCGCACCAGCAGCGGAAACGAAAGCACAGAGATTGCCAACACCACCGCGATCCACGAAAATACGATTTCAAGACCGAAAAGACGGAAGAGCAGTCCTCCTATTGGTCCACGCTTACTGAGGAGGATCAGCAGAAAAAAACCGCTTACGACGGGTGGCAAAACCATCGGTAGCATGACGACGGTATTGAGAAGCGACTTACCGGGAAATGAGAACTTGGCGAGGATCCAACCGATGAGGAGACCCGGGGGAAGGATGCAAAGCAGGCTCAACGAGGCAGCTTTGATAGATAAAACCAGCGCACTGACTTCTGCTGCTGTTAGCATTATTTCACCACAGAGAAACCGTGTTTTTCAAAGATTGTCGTTACTTCGGAGGTTTGTAGATAGTCGAGAAATGCTTGGGCGAGAACTTTATGCCCGGTGTTTCGGACCAGTGCTGCAGGATACACAATTGGAGAATGGCTCGAATCAGGAAACTGATAGATAATTTTGGTCTTCTTACTGATCGCTGCGTCCGTTTGATAGACAATCCCAACATCGACCTCACCGGATTCTACGTACGCCAGAGTGGATCGAACATCGCTGCTGGGAATCAATTTTGGCTGTATAGCGTTCCAGACTCCCAAGTGGGTCAAGGCCTCTCTCCCATAAATACCAGCGGGGACTGAACTCGGTTGACCAATGGCAACCCGTTGGATTGTGTTTTGGGCAAGCATTCCCACGTTAGTCATGATAAGCGGGCTATTGATGGGCGCGATCAACACCAATCGGTTGTTTAAGACCGCTTGGCGCGAGTCCTCATGAATCAGTCCCTTCCCTTGTAACGCATCCATCTGCTTGGGACTGGCAGAGATAAACACATCCGCTGGTGCTCCCTTCTCGATCTGGCGCTGTAGTGTTGAGGATCCGGCAAAATTACAATATACCTTGATATTCCGTACAGCCCCGAATCGCTGGCTGACCTCTGTGAGTGCGTCTGTCAAGCTCATCGCACCAAAGATGATCAGTTCTTCGCCTGAACAGCCAACAGATATACAAGCAATACTCAGAAAAATAAGAAGATACGACTTCATCAATTTTAATCAGTATCCATTAATTTGTATTGCTTAACTTCCAATAGTGTGTTATCTTGCCAGAAACAATCGATCGCCATAACCGAAGGCTCTATGGAGGAATTGACATGACCAGTCGAGGTTCAAATAGCTCCCTCATTTCAGAGGCACAAATTGAGCAATATCATCGTGACGGCTACCTGCTTGTTTCGGGCTTGATCCCCGAAGGCACTGCTGCAAAAGCGGAGACTGCTATGTGGCGTTGCGTGGGAATTGATCCGGAGGATCCGCCCTCCTCCTGGGAGAAGGTCCAAGGAGGGATATGCTTATACAACAGCGCGGCCTTAGTCAATTGCTTCACTCCGGGATGCCTTGCGGCAGCGGCACAGTTGACGGAAGACGATCCTGCTACATTTAGTAAGTTGCATCGGCATCCGAAGACATATTGTGCGCCTGATTTTCTTGCAGCACAGGAAGCAAAGGAAGATGTTTCCAAGTTCTTCAGATGGGACTGCGCCTACGCCATCAATATCTACCCGACCTCCGATGAGTGGGAATCTCCAACGATCACGACAGGTGGACACCTGGACCACTCTCTTGAAGAACACTATCACAAGACATTCCCACCCGTCTTCCGGGTCGGTGCATTGATTTATTTGAACGATATCGCACCGCACGGCGGGGGAACGTTTGTCTGGCCCGGATCTCATCACGAACTAGAGCGTGTAGCGAAAAAAAAACCAGCCCGCTACGAATACCGAACCAACTTGAACGCCGACCTGCCTGATCTGAATCTCGGTGATCCTGTTGGCATGCCCCTTCATCGCGGCGATATCCTGTTTCTACATCACCTGTGTATCCATTCAGGGAGCAAAAATGTGAGCGATCAGCCGCGATTTGCGCTGAATATGAAATGGTAGCAAAGATCTTCAGGATTGACGGTGCAAGGAAATTGCGGGATTACTCCTCCTCTTGGTAAAACTTCATCAAGATTTCTGCAACTTCGGGACGCGCAAATTCCGGCGGCAGCATCTCACCCGCTGCTAGCATGTCTCTGACCTTGGTGCCTGATAGGAATAGATGGTCTTCCGGTTCGTGCGGACAATCACGTATCATTATAATCTTGCCACACTTGTTACACCAAACGGTGTGATCACCCCGGAAAATTTCGATTTCAAGTGCGCCTTCGGGGATGTCGTCAAAAATCGTCTGTGCATCAAAGGGACCGTAGTAGTCTCCCACGCCTGCGTGATCTCGACCAACAATCAGGTGTGTGCATCCACAATTCTGTCTGAAGACCGCGTGTAAGACAGCTTCACGGGGACCTGCGTAGAGCATATCAAATCCGTAACCTGTAATTGAGACAGTGTTTTCGGGGAAATACAGTTCGACCATTTTACGGATGGAAGCGTCACGGACATGGGCGGGGATATCGCCCGGTTTCAACCTCCCAAGTAGCATGTGAATCAGTACCCCATCGGCATTGACTTCCTTCTGTGCAATTTTACAGAGCTCCTCGTGTGCACGGTGCATCGGGTTCCTTGTCTGGAAGGCAACGACTGTACTCCACCCCCGTTTCTCAGTATCCTCTCGGATTTCGCTGGCGGTGCGGAATGTTTCGGGAAAGTCAGATCTGAAGTAGGAATAGTTGAGAACCTGAATTGAGCCAGAGATCACCATATTTCCCATATCCGTAAAGGCTTCCACACCGGGGTGTGCCGGATCCGTCGTTCTAAAAATCTGCTCAATCAGATACGTTCTCTGGTCATCGGAGATTTCTTCAATCCCTGCAATCTCCATGATAGCAATGGGGGGCTGACCGTCTACATTTGGATCGAGCAGCGCAATCCGATTAGCGTTCCTAATCGCATCAGTAACCTGTTCTGCTTTGACAATATTCATGATTGGGACGGGCCAAAACAGACCGTTCGGCAGCGTCATATTCTGCGCGACGCTCGTGGCTTCAGCGAGGTTCATGTAGCCGGTGAGCGGATTAAAATAACCCGATCCGAGCATGACGGCAGATGCTGCAGCTCCCGAAGATATTAGGATAGCGGGTAGGTTTTTAGCTTCTTCAGTCAACGCTGCGCGCTTGGAATCGTCGGCAACGTAAAGCGGATTTAGAGTATCAGAACCGTGTGGTTTAATCATTCAGTGCTCCTTCAATAGACGATAGACTACCTCAGCTGTAATTTTATCTGCATTGAGATATTTAGGTTTAATCTCACGGCAATAATAATAGCGAATTTGCACCGTATTGTCAATCGGTTTCTGGACTTCGTGTGGCTCGATGCGCTGTGGGTTAGTATTTGACCTTTTCGTAATTGTCAGCTTCTATCTCCATTCCCCATCTTGAGAACGCATCTCATACATTGAAAAGTACAGCTACATGAAGCTAAACGTCTAAAAAAAAGAAAATAGGTGTTTTTTTTGAAATTTGCCCTTGATACTTAACACCTGTTATGGTAAAATAAAATCTATCATTTCATTATTGATGACGCCGTAACCTATAGTTATCTAAGCAATCGCATTATAGTCATGGAACACTACATCAGCAGAAAGGAAAATAACGGATGGTAACTCAAGAAGCAGAATGGACAAAATTGGCGGATTTGAGTGAAGTTCCTCTCGGGGAAGCAAAAGCAGTCCAAATCGGTGAAGGACGAAGTATCGCGCTGTTCAACATTGACGGCAAACTTTATGCGACCGATAACCAATGCCCCCACATGGGTTATCCGTTGACACGGGGCCGCGTTCGACACGGCATCCTTACCTGCGATTGGCACGAGCGAAGTTTCGATCTTGAGGGCGGTGGTTGCTTTAATGTCGAGTGCGATGATTTACAAACCTTCCCCGCCGAAGTACGGGGCGGCGAAATTTGGGTGGAACTCGGGGATTGGACCTATAGACGGAAGGCGGAGCATCTCAGCTTGTTGTGGGAGGGGCTTCTGAGTGGAGATCGCTGGACAATGTCAAAAGCGATTGCCCTACTCCTTAAAGGAGGTGTGGCGGAAGTAGAGATTGTGGAGTTGGTGCTACAACATCTCGGACGACACATCGCTAGCTCGCACGGATCAGAAGCGGGTTGGGATATCGCCCGATTGATGAATGGGCTTGCGGTAGGACGGCGGTATAACGATTCAGATCGCCTGATAGCATTGACGACCGCGGCAAGTGCTTCCTCCGGCGGCGCTGCGGAACGTCTTGAGGTGGTACCGCTGCCTGAGCCGGTGGGATGGGAGAATATCGAGCCGTGGGTACGCACTTTCTCGCGCGACGGGCATTCTGGCCGGATTGAGCGGTGTCTTTTCACCGCTTATACGCTTGGCGATGCGGAAAAGATTCTGCCCCTGCTTTTTGAATGTACAGTTGAGCCGCACTTTCTTGGTTTCTCAGATAACCTTATTTCGCTGGGGTATCTCTCCGAAGCGGTTGACGAGTTTGGATGGGAGAAAGCGTCTGAACTGGTCTTCAATCTCGGCTCTAAACTGGTCGGACGTGGGCGTGGTGAACCTCAACGGTTCCGTCGGGATGCTATTGGGATTATGAGAGAGAAACTCAGTGAATTGGAGACAGGCGAGAAGACAACGACAGATTACGACGAGGATGCCTTTGTGAATGCAGTGTCAAGCGTAGATGTACAGAGAGCGTTCGACGCTGTCACGAGTGCCCTGAGAGGTGGCGTTTCAGTGGACAAGCTCATTTCAACACTGGTAATTCTTTCCGCTGATCGGATGGCACGAACACCGGTTAATGTGGATGCTGGCTGGGAATGCTTGACAACGGAACTGAACCTCGCGGCCTCACTGCGTACGGTGCAACACATCGCCGGTGATGCTGCTGCGGCAAAAGGTATCTTCCACTCAGCATGGCTTACTTTTGACAATCGGTGGCTCAACATCCCGTCACGGACATTGACGCCACTGCCAGTGGAAGTGGAATTCAATGCTGGCAGCGAAGAAGAAGGTCTTCAGCAAATTACCAATGCTATCGAAACTCTCAACGTCCAAGCAGTCGGTGGGCAGGTGCTCGGCTATCTCAATGCCGGGTATTCCAGTGAGCGACTGCTCCATGCACTGGGCAAAGCCATCCTGTGGGACGACACCGGTATGGAAATCTTGCCGACGCTCCGCACTGTCCTCGACGAATGGAAGAATTGCGCCGGACATCCCGCTCGCAACCAACTTATCGTCGCACTCGCACGCTACGCCACCGATATCCGCACGAACAAGGACAGCCAATCCGCTACAACCACGGCTATGCGCTTTGCGGAAGGGAGGACGACGGTCGAGATATTTGACGATTAATCAGCTCGCCCTCGCAGACCCGAATTGGAGTCAAGCATTTAAATCGTCATGGGGAGAATTCAGATAGATATCAGACAGAATAACACTGGAGGTTAATTATGTTAAGCGCATCATCTAACTTTGTCAAAGTTGCTACATTGGATGAACTCGCTGAAGGGAAACCGAGAGCTATTAAAGTTGAGGGACAGAGCATCGCTCTGTTTAAGCACAATGGAGGTATCTACGCCACCGACAATCAATGTCCACACATGGGTTACCCGTTAACGAGAGGTCGCGTACGAGGCGGTGTGCTTACTTGTGACTGGCATGGATGGAGCTACGACATGAGGGGTGGCGGTTGTTTCACGGGCGGCTGCGATGATTTGGCAACGTTCCCGGTCGAAGTGCGTGAGAACGACATATACATTGATATTGCTAGCGGTGGCAACAAACGGGACGACGCTCACTTCCTTCTGCTCCAAGAAGGGATGTTGTTTGGTGACAATTGGACTCTTTCGAAAGCGGTTGCAATTATACTCGCTAAGGGAGTTTCCGAAGGCGATGTCCTCAATCGATTGGTACGCCATGCGGGCAGACATTTTGTGACCGAACTGGACGCGAGGGAGGGCGGACGGCACCTGGCTAATCTGGTCAACGGTGTGAAGGTTGCCAGCCAATATGAACCGGAGGACCGCCTTATCCCGCTGATGATGGCAGCGGCAGGAGCATCGGGACGAGCAGGAGATCGTCCAGGTGTTGCCCGCTTGCCGGGAGATATAACGTGGGAGAAGTTAGAGCGATGGATTCGCGTGTTCTCCGCCGACCGCGAGTGGGAAGGTATAGAAAAATGCTTGATCACCGCCCGACGCCTCGGTGGACATGACGATAAAATTATCCCGTTAGCTTATGAATGTATTGTTGAACCTTTTTTCTTGGGACATAGTGATAGCTTGCTCTATATCGGCTATCTCGCCGAACTGCTTGAACAGTTCGGCTGGGAGGTGTCGGAGGAGTTGGTGTGTGGTCTCACCGCGAAGGTTTTGGGGCGCGGGCGTGGCGCACCGGACGAAATCCGGCGGGAGGCGATTGGCA
This sequence comes from Candidatus Poribacteria bacterium, assembly GCA_022822005.1. GTDB lineage: Bacteria > Poribacteria > WGA-4E > WGA-4E > PCPOR2b > PCPOR2b. Next base: position 38,873 of record JAJECO010000033.1, on the reverse strand, counting down.
AACTGGAATCGCTGGCGGACTTTGTAGCGGAAATTGCTGCGAATCCACCATCTGAAGCGTCTGATTTTGACGAGGATGTCTTTGCAGCGGGGCTTGTAAGCGGCGATCTCGACAACACCTTTGATACAATCACAAACGCGTTGAAGAGTGGCGCAGGAATAGACCAAATCGTTCAAACAATGGTACTTCTGGGTGCTGACCGGATGGCACGCACCCCGGCAAGCATGAGCCCGGGCTGGTGGGAGTTGGGACAGGAAATCACGCTTTCCTCGTCAATCCGTAAGGCGTTACGGTTTGGTGGCTATCAGGTCGCAGCCAAGGCACTCTACCATGTAGCATGGGAATTTTTCAGTAACCGTTGGCTTAACATTCGGCAGATGCCCCTCAGCACCCCTCGGAGTACGACTCCCTCTGATGCCCCAAACGAAGACGCTGGGATTGAGGATGTTATCAGCGCTATTGAAACAGTACAGATCCAAGAGGTCGGGCGGGTAACCCGAGGATATCTCAATAGCGATTTCTCCGGCGATAGGCTACTGGCAGAACTGGGACAGTGTATCCTCAGAGACGATAACGGTTGGGATATCCTGCATACATTGCGGACAGCCTTTGACGAGTGGAAATTCTGCGAAGATCATCCGGCTCGGAACCAATTGCTCGTTGGACTTGCGCGTTGGACGACCGATGAACGCAAAAACACCAATAGTGATTCCGCTGCAAAAACAGCCCTACGATTCGCAAAAGGTGAGACTGCGGTTGACCTGTATGAACAGTAGAGATACCGGTTTGAAATGTGCTACTCCTTCCCGAGCCACACATTTCAAACCTATAACAAAATTTACTTGCTGCATTGTGGTGGTCGTTTTATTGCTGGGTACCGCTTCAGATGTGCGCAGCATAAGTGTGAAAACTCAGGGAAAGCTGGCGCTCGCCGTGATTTTAGGTGGCGTTGCTATTTTGACGAAATATCTGGGTGAACGCGATCAACAAGCTGTTGAGGCACTCCATGCCAAACTCGGACCTCCGGAGCGCGTGGTTACGTTTGAACGTGGCTTTGATAGGTGGCGAATAGAGTGGTATGGCGATCGAAGGTATGTATTCCGAAACAACATCTTGGAGAAAGAGACTGATGCAAAATCGGTTCAGACCCCCAAAGCGTTCTAAACTGTTTAAAACCTGGATTTCGCTCTTGCCGATTGGTATTTTCATTGTCCCGCTAATTGGCTGCGACACAGATCAAACAGTCGCCCCTCCGATCCGCCATACCCTAAGAATCAGTGAACTAAACCTGACCGATCTAACGCTAGAGTCGGGCGACACCACAACGATCATGGTAACGTTTGATTATTCGGGCGATGAGGCCGACTTAATCTTTAGCTGGGAGGCAAGTAGCGGAGCAATTGTTGGGAATGGATCAAGCGTGACCTACCTTGCCCCAAACGCGCATGGCGCACATACCATCACATTGCAGTTAACCGATGGGTTTGCAATGGCTAAACACTCGGCTACAGTTACGGTCCTCGCCGCACAATCATTCTTAATAGATTCGGATGTCTATTGGACAGGTGATGGCGAAACGCTCGTATTGAGATATCAGGTCAATGTTACCCGGATTTTGCATCAGCCCGTAATATTGCGATATGATATCGTTCAGGATAAAGCGAGAACCGGAGCGTTTTTGGGTATTGATGTCAACGGAGTTTCGCTTGTCGAAGAAGAAGCGATCGGAGAGGTAGATCCCGCTGAAGGAATAAGCATAACGGGAGAGGTGGACCTATCAAGAATCATCACCGGTTTAGGAACGTATGAAATTACCCTGACTTTAGTTGTGGTGAACCCTGTCGAGCGTGGATGGTTGTTAGGAGAAGCAGCGCTACTCCGCGCAGAGGGATCGGCAGTTCGCCTGTGATAGGATTGGTAATATCACCCGCATATTTTTGGGCAGGTACAAGACCTACCCCTACCATAAATTGATTCCCGTAGGAGCAACCGTCGTGGTAGCCTAATTTCTTGAACTACTTTATGGAAGGACAAGCACCTTTACCGAACCGTGTGCCTCCCGTCCATCAGCAACAGCAAATGCCTCTTCAATCTCATCGAGCGGAAAACGGTGGGTAATAAGCGGGGTGGCATCGAGTTTACCTGCTCCCATCAAGTTCAACGCAATCTGGAACTCCCTCTCCCCATCACGCCGTCCATAACAGAAAGCCCAGGTAACGGTCAACTCGCGACTACGTGCGTATCGGGCATCCAGCGTAAAAGGGGCGACGTGACCGCCGACCATGCAAATTTTTCCACGTTTGGCAGCAATTTCTGTTGCCTGCATCAGCGTGTTTGCCTTGCCGCCCACCGCTTCAAAGACAACGGTTGCACCCCTGCCCTTGGTCCATGCTCTGACCGCTTCCACCGGATTCGTTGTGTCAACATTTATTGGAATTGCACCCATCACTCGTTGTGCAATTTGTAGTGGACCGTCGGGTTTACCTAAAATCGCAACTGACTCCGCGCCCGCCAGATGCGCCATTTGAGCGATAGTTAGTCCGATAGGTCCGCTGCCGATTACCGCAACCTGATCCCCCGGCTTCACTGGCACCATAGACAAGGCATGCACAGCCACGGCGTAGACTTCGGCTAATGCCCCCGCTTCAAAAGAGACATTGTCCGGGAGGATATAGACGTTATCCTCAGGCGCGACCATGTATTCGGCAAATCCACCGGCGCGAGCGATCCCACCGATGTGTACCAAGTTAGAGCAGATATTATAGTTCCCGCTGAGACACTCTGGACACGCGTTACAGGGGATGGTTGGCTCGATGGCAACACGGGCACCTACCCTGTATTTGACATTTTCCGATCCAAGAGCGACTACCTCACCGGTCAACTCATGCCCCGCAGTACGAGGGGCGAGCTGCTTGGGGTTCTCAGCATGGTAGCCGTGGAGATCGCTCCCACAGATACCGGTTGCCGCAACCTGAACCAGTATTTCATCTTGTTCCGGCACTGGATCGGGTAGTATCTCGAGTCGTATATCTTTCCCGCCATAAAATCGTGCGGCTTTCATCGTATCCTCCTAAGTTGAGAAGCAAGTTTTTTTTGGCAAGAGCGAGTGGAATGCAGATCTGCATTCCCTACGAATCAACCTTGATGAATCACTGGGCAGTAAGGATTGGTGGAGTAAAAACCTTCGATGTGGAACCGAAGGGAAAAATCCTTGACAGGTAGGCGATGATTGAATAAAATCCCAACAATCTCTTTTTCTGCTATCAGCAATTTAACTTGCCTGCACAGCATACTTCTGGACTAACGAGGAATAGAATGGATTCACCACAGCCAAGCCTATATGTATATGTCTCCATCGCAGGGGAGAATAAAATTTCGATCTTCAATATGTCACCTGAAACGGGAGCACTTACGCCCCACGGGGAGGTCGCGGTCTACAGTCCTCCGAGCATACTGAATATCCATCCGACGCGGGATGTCCTCTACGCTGCGATTCGAGCCACTGGAGACATCATCAGTTTCAAGGTTGACCGAAATACAGGTCAGCTTGACATGATAAACACAACCGTGACAGGGCTGGAAGATCCAGCATACCTTGAGATTGATAGAACGGGAAACTATTTGATAACGCCTTACTATGTCCCTGGCAAGGTAACGGTTTATCCTCTGCTGGATGACGGGACGCTTGGCAACGAACCAAGCGATACATATTCGACGGGCGAACACGCGCACGGAGTCGCTATTGATTCATCAAACCGATTCGTCTTTGTGTCTCACACATGTCCTACCAATTCGATCTTTCAATTCCAGTTTGACTCTACTTCTGGCACCCTCTCGCCCAATTCTACACCCCAAGTTATCCCTGAAGGCGCAGATGGTCCGCGTCACGTCTGCTTCCATCCAAACCGACCCTTCGTCTATGCGGACAATGAACAGGGCAGCAGCGTAACCGCCTATGAATTCAATGCTGCCGATGGCACACTTACTGCCTTCCAGACACTCTCAACGCTGCCTACAGATTACGACGGCAGTAATTCGTGCGCCCGTTTGGAGATGCACCCCTCAGGGAAGTTTATGTACGCCGCGAACCGGGGGCATGATAGCCTCGCCGGCTACGCCGTCAACGCTGATGGCTCGTTGGAATCTATCGGTTTTTTCCCAACGGAAAAGACCCCACGCTGTTTTAGGATTGATCCGAACGGCAAATTTCTGATCAGTGCTGGCGAATCCGCTGACCGACTGGCTTCGTACCGAGTCGATGCGGACGCTGGGTATCTGTATCCTCTGGAAACTTATGATGTAGGCAATATGCCGTGGTGGGTGCTGATCGCGCAAGGGACGAGGTAGGTGTCAAAGTTTTCTGACGGAGCGCGCTGTGCATGAAGTGATCCGCGTGGATTTTGGATTCAGAAGAGGGCCGCTTCGTACAGTTGATGGTAGCGGTCTTCAATTTCGGATCGTGTCAATCGGCGCTGACGGTTCAAACTGAAATCTTCAACATTGAAGGAGGCAACAACGGCTCCGTAGATAACTGCTTTGCGAACTGTTGCCTCCGAGGTCTCTCCAACAGAAGCGAGATACCCCAAGAATCCACCAGCGAAGCTGTCACCTGCTCCCGTGGGGTCGGATACTGATTCTAATGGATAAGCCGGCGCAGTGAAGACGGTTGAGTCTGTCAAGGAAATCGCCCCGTGTTCCCCCTTTTTAATAACAACCCGATCTGGACCGTAGGTGAGAATCTGTTTTCCAGCACGGATTAGGTTGCTTTCTCCCGTTAGCAGGCGCGCTTCCCCATCATTTAGGATTAAGATGTCTACTTCGCTCAAAGTTTGCATCAGCGCATCAAGACTATTGTTGATCCAGAGATTCATCGTATCACATACGATCAATTTCGGCGTTGTCGCCTGCCGAAGCACATTCAGCTGCAATTCAGGATTGATATTAGCAAGAAAAACGTAGGGAGTGTCTTTATACGCCTCCGGCAGCTTCGGATTGAAGTCACCGTAGACATTCAGATCGGTAAAGAGCGTCGTCGCAGCGTTGAGATCGCTTGTGTAGTCTCCGCCCCAACGGAAGGTTTTGCCATCTTGGATCTGTTCCAAGCCTTCGAGTCCAATCCCTCGTACCTCCAGGAAATCGAGATGCTCTTGCGGAAAATCATCTCCGACAACAGCGACCAACCGAATCGAATCATAGAAGAAACTCGCTGCTGTCGAAAAATAGATAGCTGATCCGCCCAGCGCATTTTCGACTTTACCGGCGTGGGTCTTAACATCATCCAACCCCACCGATCCGACGACCAAAATACTCATGAATCAACCTCGCAACCAGATCTACTCTGAAGTCTACTACCGTGTGAAAGTGGATTTAGGAAGGAAAGGGTCCCTGACGGTTTTTGTTTTCACGTAGTGCTGTGATGACACGCCGAACACGCCGAACCAAGATGGCAACAAGGACAACGACTAACACCACTTGCAGTATCTGAAATAGCTTGAACATTCCGTCAGACAGTTGCGCCGAATTTGATTTGTACATCCAGATTGGTACAAGCAGAATCGCCGACACGAGCAGAATGATACTTTCCCAGAGATCCGATTTTTTCATGAGTCAGCCCCCTTGCATTAAGTACCCATCGTCCAAGAATTGAGATAGGTTTCCTGCTCTTCGGTCAATTCATCAATTGCAACACCGAGAGCTTGTAGTTTCAACGCTGCGATAGAGTCGTCAAGCTCCTCCGGCACATCATAGACGCGGTTTTCCATCCGCTCATGGTTTTGGGCCACATACTCCGCAGACAACGCTTGATTGGCAAAACTCATATCCATCACGCTGGCTGGATGCCCTTCCGCTGCAGCGAGATTGATAAGCCTTCCTTCACCAAGGAGATACAGTTTACGCCCATCCTTGAGAGCGTATTCCTCAACTAACTCCCGTGTCATTCTCACTTCGGTGCTTAAATCTTTGAGATCGGGAATGTTAATCTCAACGTTGAAATGCCCCGAATTACAGATAATGGCTCCATCCTTCATCGCTTCAAAATGCTCGCGCCGCAAGACATGCATATTACCAGTAAGCGTAACAACCACATCTGCTTCCGTGACGGCTTGGACCATGGGCAGAACGCGGAATCCGTCCATCACTGCTTCCAAGGCGTTCAACGGATCAACCTCCGCGACGATAACATTTGCGCCGAGGCCCCGTGCGCGATCAGCAAATCCCCGCCCGCACCAACCGTAACCGGCAACAACAACGGTCGTTCCAGCGATGAGCAGATTGGTTGCACGAATTATCCCGTCCAGTGTGCTCTGTCCGGTTCCGTAGCGATTATCGAAGAAATGCTTAGTTTTGGCATCGTTCACAGCGATGATTGGATACCTGAGGACACCTTCGGTAGCCATACTCTTGAGGCGGATAACTCCGGTTGTTGTCTCTTCAGTTCCAGCCAACACATTTTCCACGTAGGAGGGGTTTGTATCTTCAGCATGCAGGCGCGAGACCAAATCCGCACCATCGTCCATTGTAATTGCTGGCTTGAAGTTGACCGCTTCATCGATATGCTGGTAATAGGTCTCAGTATCCTCCCCTTTGATCGCATAAATGGGGATTCCATCGTGTGCTACAAGGGACGCGGCAACATCATCCTGCGTGCTAAGCGGGTTAGAAGCGCATAGCAGCACCTCGGCACCACCAGCTTTCAGTGCTCGGGCTAAGTTCGCTGTTTCCGTCGTAACATGCAAACAGGCAGAAATCCGCACACCTTCAAGCGGACGCTCCTGCTCAAACCGTTGGCGAATTAGCCGTAGGACAGGCATGAATCGGTCTGCCCAGTCAATCCGCCGCTTTCCATCGTCTGCCAGTCCTTGATCTTTGATGTCGTAATTCATAAGTTTCGCCTCCTACACTCCTGCCTCAGACTTTAGCAGATCTGCATAGTCCGTTAATTCCCACGTGAACCCCGGCTCTTCACGTCCAAAGTGGCCATAAGCAGCTGTTGCCGAGTAAATGGGTTTCCGGAGTTCAAGGCGTTCGATAATTCCGGCTGGCGTCAGATCGAAATGTTTCTCTACAAGTTGCGTCAGTTTTTCATCGGGGACCACACCTGTGCCAAATGTATCTAGCATAATCGAAATCGGTTCTACAACACCGATGGCGTAGGACAGCTGGACTTCACACCGCTCCGCCAGTTCAGCTGCGACGATGTTTTTCGCAACGTGGCGCGCCGCATATGCAGCGCTCCGATCCACTTTCGTCGGATCTTTTCCGGAAAAAGCTCCACCGCCGTGCCGTCCCATGCCTCCATAGGTATCTGCGATAATCTTTCGACCCGTGAGTCCACAATCGCCCTGGGGCCCACCGACAACAAAGCGCCCTGTGGGATTGACATGGTAGATGATGTCGGATGGCTTCTGACGCAGTTCTTCAGGAATAGTGGGTTTAATCACTTCCTCAATAACGGCTTCCCTGAGTTCGTCAGTCGTCACCTCGGGTGCATGTTGGGTAGAAATCACGACAGTATTAACGTGTAGGGGTTGTCCATCGGCATATTCAACGGTCACCTGCGACTTCCCGTCGGGCCTTAGGAAGTTCAATATACCCTCTTTCCGCGCCCGTGCCAGACGGCGGGTCAGTTTATGCGCCAGTATAATCGGCATCGGCATTAGCTCCGCTGTTTCGCGGCAAGCATAGCCAAACATCATCCCTTGATCTCCAGCACCAAGCCGATCCACGCCCATCGCAATGTCAGGCGATTGTTCATCAATTGCCGTTAACAGCGCACAGTGTTCATAGTCAAACCCATAGGTTGCTTTAACATAGCCGACCTGTTGGATAGTGTGACGAACAAGGGCAGGAATATCAATAAAATTGGCAGAGGTCGTCATTTCACCGGTGATTAGTGCGAGCCCGGTTGTTACTAGCGTTTCGCAGGCAACACGCCCCATCGGATCTTCTGCCATCACCGCGTCGAGCACGGCGTCAGAGATCTGGTCTGCAAGTTTGTCGGGGTGTCCTTCAGTTACAGATTCAGAGGTAAATACATAGTTTTGAGCCAATTGAGTTTCTCCTGATTTAATACTTTTATATTCGATGTATCAACAATTCTTCGAAAACCCTGTTTTTTGAGCATCACAAAACCTCAAGCTAACCGTGGCTAATGTGTGCCAAGGTTAAATATATCCCTTCCTCTCTCCAATCAGGCAGCATGAGAAATCCTTAGCAGTTATTAGGGATTTCCAACGATCTGAGCGGGTATTGCTGGAGAGGGTAGTACCCTATCACCAATTCTTGAGAAAGTCTGCCAACTCAACTGCCGCCATTTTGGATGGCTGACCTAGCCACGGACGGACTAACATGAGGCGTGATAGGTTATACGTGCCAGCAAGCGCAGGCGATAGAGAAGCGATGCTAGCCATTTGTTGCTAACCGTGTAAGGTTTTAGCAACAGGGGAAAGATAATGGTAAGGTCTTGGATACATATACGAAATCATATCATCCTATCGCATAGCCTGTGCGCAATTTGACAATCGCCGCATCCATAAATGAAATATGAAGCGTGAAAGGAGAAAATTACGTTTCATGCCTCATTGTAACCGCTGAACGGCAGATTACCATCATCAAAATCTATTATAGAGCTAGGCGATAGCAATTTATACCTTAGGCTAATACGAAGGTTCAAGTAGTAAGATTGCCCTCCGTTTGACAAGGGAGCGCAATCTTACTTTTCTGAATGCATACGTGTTAATTTTCTTTGGAAGCCTCTTCCGGTTCTTCCTCGGTGGTATCTTCAGACCCGGATCGATTTAGTTCTTCTTTTAACAACCCTCCAAACGCAGTCAGTTCCTCCCGATCCTTTTCTTGCGCCTGTGAACGCACTTCCTGTTCCTGCTCGTATTGAGTGATGGTTGCACGATCTTGTTCAGCCTGTGCAGCTTTTAGGGACAACCCGATTCGGCGTTCGGTCGGATCTAAGTGAATGACTTTCAGATCCAATTCCTGACCAACGGAGACAATGTCTTCTGGTCTTTCGATACGTTGCTCAGCCAATTCAGAGATATGGATTAGCCCTTCGATATCATCTTCAAGTTGTGCAAACACACCAAAGCTGGTAATGTTCACAACCTTACCGCGGACGACCGATCCAATTTTGTATTTATTGGGAACTTCTATCCACGGGTCAGGTTCAATCTGCTTCAACCCGAGAGAAATCTTCTGTTGTGCTGGGTCAATGCTTAGAACCATGACTTCAACTTCGTCACCTTCCTTAAGGACCTCGCGAGGATCAACAATTCGCTTTAGCCACGATAGGTCGGAAATATGGATCAGACCATCGATTCCTTCCTCGATTTCGACGAAGGCACCAAAATTAGTGAGATTTCGCACGCGGCCTGTGAGTTTTGTGCCGACAGGGTATTTTGTCTCCAACAGCTCCCAAGGGTTGGGGTGCAGTTGCTTCAATCCGAGAGAAAGCTTCTGATTATTCTTGTCGATATCCAGAACAACTGCGTCGATGACATCGTCCTTTGCAACAACCTTCGACGGGGCAATGTTTCGCCGGGTCCACGACATCTCAGAGATATGGATGAGCCCTTCAACCCCCTCTTCCAACTCCAGAAATGCCCCGTAGTTGACAATGCCCACTACTTTCCCTGTAACGGTGGAGCCAGTGGGATATTTTTCTTCGACCGACTCCCATGGATCCAAGGTTTTCTGTTTTAACCCGAGAGAGACCTTCTCCGTATCGCGGTCAACAGAGATAACCATCACCTCTATCTCATCTCCCACAGCAACAACCTCGGAGGGATGATTGACTCGACGCCACGACATATCTGTTTTGTGGAGTAAGCCATCAATACCACCAAGATCAACAAACGCCCCAAAGGTCGTGATACTCTTTACAACCCCTGGTCGCACCTGGCTGGTTTCGATGTTCTCAAAGAGAGCAGTCTTTTGTGCTGCTAACTCTTCCTCGAGGATCACGCGGCGTGACAGGACAATATTGCGGCGACGCTTGCTCAATTTAACAACCTTGGCTTCAAGTGTCTGACCGATATATTGGTCAAAATCTTGTGGAGGTCGCAATTCCACCTGAGACGCCGGCAGGAAGGCGCGTAGCTTACCAAGGTCTACTTGCAGCCCACCCTTAATGCGCTGCACGACGGTTCCGGTCACTACCTGCTCCGCTTCATACGCCTCAGTAATTTCGTCCCAAACCAGTTTCTGGTCAGCGATTTCCTTGGATAGGACAAGTTGACCTTCGGAATCTTCTCTCCGGACAATGTACACATCGATCTGGTCACCGACATTTACGGGAGGTGCACTTTTCTCCCCAATTGGGAACTCCGATACCGGGATATACCCTTCTGACTTGAACCCAATATCAATCATAACTTCGTCATGGTCGACGTTAATCACAGTACCCTTGACAATTTCGCCCTCCGAAAAAGCTTTGAGGGAATTATCATAAGCCTCTTCCAGGGATTCGACTTCCACAAGGTCTGGAGTTGTTTCCGATGCCTCAGCGGATGCTTCTACTGCTGCCGATTCATCAACAGAGGAAGCCTCATCGGCCGTCTCGGCTGCGTCCGCTCCATCTTCAGACAGAGAGGTCTCCTCGCCATCAGCCTCTGTCTCCTTCGTTGACGGTGCGTCCTGCCGCTCGTCTTGTGGCTGATCTGCTTCCGCAGGTCGCTCCTCCGACTGGTTGTCGTCGCTCACTGGAGAGGTGTCCAGTTCCTCCTCAGTTGCAACTGCATCAGTGGCTTCCACTTCGACCGTGGGCTGATCCGTTGTTTCCTGTTCCTTTTTTGAATCCTCGTTCATCACGTAACTGGCTCTATTCAAACTCAATAACGGCACTAGATTTGATAGATTTAATTCACCAGCTCCTCCTTTTCTAGGGTCAGTAACGACCTATCTGGGTCAAACTTCTGACATAGGTTAAGCATATATATAGTATAGCACAACTGGGCAGAAAGACGCAACGGAATTTCCAAATAGAAATTTTTTCATTGCAGAGGGGGTAAAAGTGCGCTAAAATTAGGGAGACTGCGCTGTGCAGTAGTCTGCGTTTCCGGGAAAGTTTTCCCTGACTAAGCAACAGCTTGGAAGCCTGTCTATGACTATACCAATCAGCAAAACACATTTAAATCAACGTGTAATTATTGTGGGTGGCGGGGTAATTGGACTCGGTATCGGCTGGCAGTTAGCAAAAGCAGGCTGCACTGTCTCAATTTATGAACGAAATCAAGCGGGGCGCGCTGCATCTTGGGCAGCCGCAGGGATGTTAGCACCGCACGCAGAAGTGCACTTTGAGGAACGCGAACTTCTCAACATGGGCGTTCAGAGTTGTCGGATGTACCCTGAGTGGGTTGCCGAGTTAGAGACTGACAGCCGGATGAACGTCGGCTACCGGGCAGAAGGGACACTCATCGTCGGGGTAGATCGGGACGACGCACGCGAGTTGGAACACCTTTACGAATCCCAAAAACTCTTGGATCTGAAAGTGGAGTGGATTACTGGTAGGGAAGCCCGTGAGATGGAACCGCTGCTCTCTCCTAAGATTACTGCAGCCATTTGGAGCAAGGATGACCATCAGGTTGACAACCGAGCGATGGTTGAAGCGCTGATCAGGGCTTATCAGAACGCAGACGGGATATTACACGAAGACACATCCGTGGGCAAAATTGAGATCGTCGACGGAAAAGCTAAAGGGATTTGGGTCAAAGACAATTTGGAAGAAGCTGATGTCATTGTGTTGGCGGCGGGCTGCTGGTCGAACGACATTGATGGCTTACCAGAAGCGGTGCAACCGCCTGTCCGTCCTGTCAAAGGGCAAATGCTCGCGTTACAGATGGAGGAAGGAATTGTTCTGGAAAAGGTCATCCGTGCACCGCGTGCCAAGTATCCGACGGATGTCTATCTCGTTCCCAAGGATGATGGTCGCTTGGTGATTGGCGCAACGAGCGAAGAGATGGGCTTCGACACACGATTGACGGCAGGTGGCTTATTTGAACTCCTTCGAGGTACTTGGGAGGCTGTTCCGGGAATATATGACCTTCCTGTTATTGAGACTTGGGCGGGTCTGCGTCCCGGTAGTCGAGATAACGCGCCGATTCTGGGCGAGACGGGCGTTGAAAATCTCATCATGGCGACAGGCCACTACCGCAACGGCATCCTGCTTACTCCCATTACCGCCCGTGAGATTGCTGCGCTTATCTTAACCGGTGAAACTTCGGAAAACATCGCACATTTTCAACTGTCTCGGTTTTAATAATCAGGGAGGGAAGACATGAACATAAAAGTGAACGGCGAAACCAAAGAAGTTTCACCGGGATTAACCCTCCATCAGTTGCTTTTAGACTTGGAAATCGATCCCTCCCGACCAGGGATAGCTGTTGCAATTAACCAAGAGGTAGTTCTCAGAACAGAGTGGGCAGACACAGAAATTCAACCGGACAGCGAGATTGAGATTATTCGGGCAGCGCAGGGAGGATAGGCGTTCAGAAGCAAAAGAGCACTGATTTGGCAACACGCTACGAAAATATATATTTGAGTGCCATATAAAAGAGAGAACAAAAACGAGGAGAAAATGGAAGGACTCAGAATTGGTGATACCCTATATCAATCACGACTTTTAATCGGCACCGCCGGTTACCCCAACTTCGACCTGATGATCCGATCGCTTGAGGCGAGCGGTGCGGAAATCGCCACCGTCGCCATGCGTCGAGTAAAACTCAGCGACGCTTCAGGGGAAAATTTGTTCAACCTCCTCCGGGAGAAGGGATACACAATTTTGCCGAACACCTCAGGCTGCTTCACAGCAAAGGACGCTGTGTTGACAGCACAACTTGCGCGTGAGGCGCTCGACACGTCACTTGTCAAGCTCGAAGTCATCGGTGACGATCAGACCCTATTTCCCGATGTTGAGCAGTTGTTGCCGGCAGCTGCAACGTTGGTCAAAGATGGGTTCACCGTGATGCCCTACTGCAACGACGATCCGATTACGTGTAAGAAATTGGAAGACATCGGGTGTGCGACGGTTATGCCGTTGGGGGCACCTATTGGATCGGGTATGGGAATCCGAAATCCGTACAATATCCAGATTATTCGCGATACTGTCAGTGTCCCTGTGATTGTCGATGCCGGCGTGGGAACTGCCTCTGATGCAGCGATTGCGATGGAACTCGGTTGCGATGGGGTCCTACTCAGCACAGCAGTCGCCAAAGCGCGTCAACCGGTACTGATGGCAACCGCTATGCGGAAGGCAGTTGAGGCGGGTAGGGAGGCGTTCCTTGCAGGACGCATTCCGAGAAAACTCTACGCGACAGCTTCGAGCCCTTTGGAAGGTATGATTGGTCAAGAATAATTAAGGAAAAATTCTATGCCAGATGATGCGACATCATCAGCACATCAACGGCTTGAAGCCGAAGGGCAAACACCGAAAACCGAAACATTAAGGCAACTGCGACAACTTGCCGAGGGTGGAGATCCTACTGCTCAGAATGACCTTGGCTGGATGTATCAAAATGGGAAGGGAGTTCCTCAGGACGACACGGAGGCAATCATATGGTACCGAAAAGCTGCCGGACAAGATTATGCAATAGCTCAGGATAATCTCGGCTGGATGTATCAGCACGGCAGAGGCGTTTCTCAAGATGATGTAATGGCAGTCCAATGGTATCGCATAGCTGCTGAGGACGGTAATCTCGCAAAAGCCCAAGATAATCTTGGATGGATGTATCAGCATGGCAGGGGTGTTTCCCAAAGTGATACGGAAGCAGTTAGGTGGTATTGCAAAGCCGCTGAAGGTGGCTATTCCGCAGCCCAAGATAATCTGAACTGGATGTACGAAAATGGCAGGGCCCTCCCTCAAAACGATGCAGAGGCAATTAAAGGGTGTTCAGAGCATCATTAATTTAGAAGGAGTCACAGAAACCTAACATGGGGCCCGAAGATATAGTGGTAGAGAAAGTCGTCGATTACTTCTCTACCCCCAAATTTGAGCGGTTATCTACAAGAACAGAATATCCAGTTCAGATGGGCGTTTACAAGGGACGAGCAGATGTTGTGCTGCTTGATAGCGATAAAAAGGTAGCTGCTATCATAGAGTGTAAAAAAATTGGCTACGAAGGCAGTGGTCCCGACCAACTGAAAGGCTATCTCTGTGCAACTGATACACCGCTAGGTGTATTTGCTAATGAAACAGATCCCGCCTATTGGACATTCTATGAGAATCTAGGGCAAAACCAATTTAAGCAGATCGATCGCCCTCAATTTGAGGCACAGGTTCTTAAAAAAGGTATAATTAAGACGTTGGACAATTTTGCGAGAGGGATTTTTCGTCCACGCCCCGACAGACTGTCGCCTGTCAAATCGCCTGCTCCTGAACCAATTCGTCCGCCCGCAGTTGGTCCCAATCACCCTAATATCGTCTATACAGGAGGAAACCAACCTTTGCAAAACGATAATAATGCGGATTTCGACCCAAGTTTGAATGGCAACCCTTATTACAGTGAACAAAACGGTTTTTATTGGGCGGCAAACCACCAAGGAATCGCTGAGTGTGTGCCACAGCATGTTAAACATATAATTTCTAATGAGGAGCTAGAGATAAAATCCAGTCGAGAACAACTGCAAGCAGAAGTTAACTGGTTAGTGAATGAGAAAAATGGACTGGAAGAACAGAAGCAAGATTACGAACAGAAAATCGAACAAAGCACCCAAGAACTCGCTCCAAGGAAAGAGAAACTGGCGGAACTTGAGGTCCAATTGCAAGCACTAACGGAAATAGAGCTAAGCTCTCCAATTCTGGAAGAGTCCAACCAAGATGTCGCTAAACAACAACTAGTAGAAGAAGTCAGCCAGCTACGTGAAAACCAAAATGAATTGGAACGAGAAATCGAGCAGAAGTCTCAAGAATTCGCCCAGAAGAAAGAGGAACTAGTAGGACTCGAAGTGGAATTAGAATCTCCAACGCAGGCAGAGTTAAATCCAATATCTGCGGAAGTTACCACCAAACAACGATTCTCTTATAGCCAGCTTATCACAGGAATTATCGCTGTGTTTTTCCTTATTCCTTTGGTAGCTTACCTCTTTATCTTTTATGCTTCTGTTGTTGATAAGGCTTTCTTTTTAGACGTAGCATCGCTCAAAGAGAAATCGCAAGACATACTCAATGCTCTTGATATTGTTAATCCGACTGCTTTATTTGAAGCTTTCCAAAGGCCGGGAAATCCATTTGTTATTCTATTCCCTTCTATTTTCATGGCCGTTGTAATTATAACACATGCTTTTCATGATTTTTGGAACCAATCAAAGCGATGGTGGCTTTGGAGCGTTATTGCGCTCGTTCTTCTAGTGACTCTTGTGTTTGACTTTATACTTGCGATTCATATCTCGCAAAAGATACATGAAGTTAAAAAACTTGCGGGGTTGATTCCAGAAACAGAGAAATGGACATTCAGAACAAGCGATCTCAATATGTGGACTGTTATTTTTTGTGGCTTTGTAGTTGCACTATTTGTAAGCATTCTCTACCCGGCTACTATTGAACTGTGGAAAGGCGTGAGACCGCGCCGGGACGAATCTAAACAGTTAGAGATACAAATAAGATCCGAGAGAAGTTCAACTGAGAAGAGAGTCGCCACCTTAAAAGCTAAAATGGAAAACTTACAAGATAAGATTAACCAACTCAATGAAAAGGTTGAAAGCACCCAACGGAAAATTGACGGGCTATCAAGACAACAACAGGAAAATCGGATAAAAGAGGCGAAAACTCCAATTGAGGCTCAAATTGCTGTCTTAAAAGTTGAAATGGAAAACTTACAAGACAAGATTAACCAACTCAATGAGAAAGTTAAGAACATTCAACGGGAGATAGGCCAAAGCCAAGAAAAAATTGAGGAATTGTCAGCGCGTCGAAACAAACGAATCGTCAACGGTAATAAAATGGAATCGCAGGTCAACCAATTTTTGAATGGATGGTGCAGGTTTGTTGCCCATAGTGCAGATGGAACAACTGACGTATCCGATCAAATCAACAGAATTAGACAAGTTGCATACGAGACGCTCAACCAATATTATGAAAACTCGCTAGATTACTCCTCCCAATCTTGACACAAATCCACTGTGGTGAGTAGTTTCAAACCCGTTCGTCAGGGTTAAAATTACTGGAATTTAAGGAGTTTTATATGGAGAAAATAAAGGTTTCTGGAACTGTCTTTGCCGTTTTTTTTCTTTTATTGATAGCAGGTTACATAGGATGTACGGATCCACCGCCAACCCCATCCCCGGCCCAACCTATAAATATCATCGTTATCCTTGATACCTCCGATCGGGTCTCTGCAGATAAGAATCCCGGTCAGGCTGAAACAGACATCGCAATCGCGGAAGGCATCATTGATTTTTTTGAGGAGAAACTTGTTCGCCCAGAGTTATACATAGGTTATCCACATCGTTTAGCTTTCGTTGTTCCAGAGCAAACGGGCGCAGCACCAATCCCGTTGAATATTACAAAGGATACAGGTGGTGGTGCCCCACAGTTCAAAAACAAGAAAAAAGAATTGCTTAAGAAAATTCGTGATTTGTATCCATCTGTTGAAGAATATACAGGGTCGGATATTTGGGATTGGTTTCGGGGTAGCGCAGAAGCCTATTTACAGCAGGAGGCACTTAATTATATTATTTGCGTCTCGGATGGTTACCTTGATTTTGATGCTGATATTCAAAAGAATCGTCCCAAGCAAGGCAATAAAACAACATTCATGCAAGTCGCTAAGTTTCGTGATGACCTGAACTGGAAAAAGAAATTTGACAGCAAGGACCACGGGTTATTGGAAATCAGCAAAAATTTCAGCAGTTACAATGTGAAATTTTTAATGGTTGAAGTCAAACTTCGACATATGCTAGACCGACCTATTCTTGAAAAATACTGGCGAACATGGTTGGAATCAATGGGCATAACTCATGCTGAATTCTGGGAAAATCAAGATGTCCCAGATATCGTGATAGAAAAAATTAAAGGATTTATTTCGCCAAAGCAATAATCCCTCTACGTTTAACGCCGATCTACCCCCACTTCCGAATATCGACAAAATGTCCAGCAATCGCAGCACCCGCAGCCATCTGCGGACTGACGAGATGCGTCCGTCCTCCCTTGCCCTGTCTGCCCTCAAAGTTCCGATTCGAGGTACTCGCACACCGCTCGCCCGGCATTAAGATATCGGGATTCATACCGAGACACATGCTACAACCAGACTCACGCCATTCAAAACCTGCCTCACGGAAAATGTTGTCCAAACCCTCCGCTTCCGCCTGCCGCTTAATCGCCTGCGACCCAGGCACGACGAGAGCGTTTACCGTTGGAGCGATCTTACGTCCCTGGGCAACCTCAGCGGCGACACGGAGGTCATCCATTCGAGAATTGGTACAGCTTCCGATGAACACCTTATCAATCTGAATCTCCTCAATCGGCGTCAGCGGCTTCAGGTCCATATACTCCAACGCGTGTTCCGCTGCCTGTTTCTCATCCTGCGTCGGCATCTTATCCGGATCCGGGACCTGTCCCGTGACTTCAGTCACCATCCCCGGATTCGTTCCCCACGTCACTTGGGGTGCCAACGTTGCTGCGTCAATAGCAATCGACTTGTCGTAGACCGCCCCCTCATCTGTCGGCAACTGTTTCCACCGCTCGACCGCCTGATCAAACGCCTCACCCTGCGGGCAAAATTCACGACCCACGAGGTATTCAAACGTCTTATCATCGGGGGCAATCATGCCGGCGCGAGCACCCGCTTCAATGGACATATTGCAAACGGTCATCCGCTCCTCAACGCTCAATCCCCGAATGGCGGATCCGGTGTATTCAATAACGGAGCCGGTGCCGCCAGCGGTCCCGATCCTGCCGATAATTCCGAGAATGATGTCTTTTGCAGTAACGCCGCGCCCCAGTGTACCGTCAATGTCGATTTTGAAGGTTTGGGGACGTTGCTGCAAGAGACACTGGGTTGCCAAGACATGTTCCACCTCGCTGGTCCCGATGCCGATGGCGAGTGCCCCAAGCGCACCGTGCGTAGAGGTGTGGCTGTCGCCACAAACGATCGTCTTCCCCGGTTGAGTGATACCGAGTTCAGGTCCAATCACATGCACGATCCCTTGATTGGGGCTATGTAGATCATATAAGGTGATACCAGTTTCCGCGCAATTCTGTGCCAATACCTCCATCTGCTTGGCAGCAATCTCATCCAGGATCGGAAGGGTTCGATCCGTGGTTGGCACATTGTGATCCATGGTGGCAAAAGTGAGATCAGGCCTGCGCACCTTTCGGCCAGCGAGACGGAGTCCCTCAAACGCCTGCGCGGAGGTGATTTCGTGAACAAGGTGGGTGTCGATATAGAGGATTGTCGTTTCGCCCGGTATTTCGTGGACGATGTGTGCATCCCAAATTTTTTCAAACATCGTTTTCGGTGTCATCTATCTCTCCTGCGTATGAACAGCTTATGAAAATTTATTTTAATTTCGGATGTTAAATGTTATTTATGGTAGATTTTAGAATTACTTAGACACTTTCAATGCACAGCCAACCCCCTAAATCCCCCTTGTCAGGGGGACTTTCGAAACTTCACGAAGGTCGGAGTATTGGTAAATGTCCACTTATTTCTCTAATTCACCATAGTATACCTCATTTTTGCTCTCCTGTGCAATATCATAAGCACATCGAAACAAGCATACCGACAAATCAGCAGAATTAACTGCTCTGCAATTTCCGATTCGCGGTTTTCCCGTATTTCCTTCACACTTGTCCAATGCTCTCGATTATGGTAAAATGAGGAACACAAAAGTAAATCTGTCCATCGGGAAAACCTAATGAAACCGGCAAGCGTGAAACGAGGAAGTTCATGACAAAGATTGGTATTGCGAGCATTGACATAACCCCGCAGCAGCCTGTCTGGTTAACGGGCTATGGAAACCGCGACCACAGATCGGAAGGCATTTATCAGTCGCTCATCGCGGGAGCTATCTCTATCGCTGGTGACACAGACGAGGCATTGATTTTAACGGCAGACCTCATCGGATACGACCTCGCCTACGCAGCAGCAGCGAAGAGTCGGATTGCAGAATCCGTCGGCTTGTTACCGCATCAGGTCGTATTGACGGCAACACATACGCACTGTGCCCCGTTTTTCTATCCAATGGCGATGCCGGGCGAGGTCGAGACGGAGTATGCGGAATTTCTCCTGAACCGGCTTGTTGAGGTTGCGGTTTCGGCAAAGACTCAACAGGTTGAAGGAACAGTCGCATTTTCGAGGGGCCGCTCGGAATTTGGGGTCAGTCGTCGCCTGCCCGATGGTAAGGGAGGTGTGCTGTTCGCACCAAATCCGGATGGCCCAATGGATCGGGATCTGGATACACTCTGGTTCAGCAATGCAGAGGGAGAGCTGATTGGCAGCCTAACTATTTTCGGATGTCACCCAACAAGCCGAGGCGGGTATCTGCTTGGTGGGGATTACCCTGGCTTTCTGTGCCGTGCGCTGAGCGAACAAACAGGAGCACCGTCCTTTTTCTCGACCGGCTGTGCGGGAAATATTCGTCCCTGGTTTAGAGGGGAGAACGCCGGGTTTAACACCCCTTCCCTTGAAGAACTGGAAGCCGCATCCCAACGCATTGCGACCGAAGTGATGGAGTCCCAATGGGACCAAACCCCAGTAAGTGCTGAAGGATTGTCTATCACAAGTGAATTTCATCAGTTACCTTATGCCGAACTACCCGATGCTGTCGCTCTCCAAGATCAGGCGAAAAACCATACCAATCCGTTTATCAGACATTGGGCATCAGAAATGCTCAAGTTATGTGAGGCAGGCGGATTGCCCAAGAGCTGTCCACAGGAAATTCAGGTAATACAGTTCAGTGACACGATCCGAGCAATTTTCCTCGGCGGCGAGGTGTTAGCAGAAATAGGTCTACACATCAAGACCGAACTCCAACCTGCAACGACGATCGCAGTCGCTTACAGCAACGGTTTAATCGCGTATGTGCCAAGCAAGGAGACGTACGACCTTGGCGGATACGAGGTGGATGGCTCACACTTCTACTTTTTGCGCCCCGCTCCGTTTGCAAAAGAGATTGAGAACTTGATTGTCGCAAAAACAGCCGCCATAGTTGAGAAACTTTAACACAGGATGTATGTCCCCGAAGCCAACCATCGATGGAGACATGTCTCTACATCCACTGGCCACTCCTAAGACTACTGCAGGAAAATGTCTATGAAGAATTTTCAGACCATAACTTTCATTATTGCATATATGGTATTGATCTGTGGCTGCCAGACACCGCTAAAACAGGTTTTTACTGAGACAAGTGAAATTGACAAACAGCTTGTCAACTATGCCCTGCCTGAAAATGGAGGGGTGATTTATGTTTCTCAGGATAACCCTGATCATCCCGCTGCAACCTTGACGAACGGGATCGTTAGCTCCCAAGATTGGGATAAAGGTGAAGGGTGGGAATCACGCTTTGATGGTGAATATGAATATGGGGGATACCTCGAGGTAGGGGAACGTGAGCAGTTAGCAAGCTTCGGTATGGGAGCAGCCGCAAGACGACCCCGCCAAGATAGGAATCAACGGGATTACGGAAGTGTAGATCTTTACGGGTCAGGGTTGGATAGCACTGGATCTTCAGCGGTGGGGTGGGCCGTTATTCAGCTCGCGGAGGAAGAACTGGTAACCCGTGTTATTGTCCACACCGTTGATTCGGAGAAGTATCCCGCCAGGCAGTACGGTATCAGTGATTTTGTTGTGCAATATTGGACACCCCATGCAAACGGATGGAAGAACGTTGATAGGATCGGCAAAAAAATTGGAGACCAACATAACAGTATCCGTAACAACAAGCAGGGCCGCGTTGTGGTGCGGTTTAAACCGGTGCGGACGTCACGGATTCGCTTGCTTATTCGTTTGACAAACGACACCGAAATCTACGACAAACGGCGTTCTGTTGGCTTCGTTCGTGGCATATACAGTCGCATCAGCCTCCGTTCTATGCGCGGGACGATTCGCTTGACCGAAATCGAGATTTATGGGCTTGAGAAGAAAGACGAAACGTCTTCAATACCAGCAAGCCGAGACACAGCTGACGAACGGATGCTTGACGCGATTTTCACAGAGGAATCGACCGCGTCGCCGGCGTCAGACATAGCTGCCCCCACTTTCGAGGATTCTTCAGCGTTAGAGGTGCCCCCAATAATCGCACCCCAAGGATCTATTGAAGGTATTATCCACCGATATGCGACCGCGTATACGAATCGCGATCTTTCCGGACTGATGGCAACTATATCGCCCAGCTATTTAAGAGATGGTGAGGATTACGAGCAATTGCGAAAAAAGATGGCAGATGTATTCCGCAGATTTACGCAAATTGATTTTTCGTTGGAGAAACTGCGCATTCAGGGCAAAATCGGTACAGCAAGGGTTGGCGCAGATTATTTAGTCATCTTAACGCCAGCAGGAAGCTCGCCCACCGTGCTCTCGGGCAAGCTATTTTTTACATTGACTGAATCTGAAAATGGGTGGCAGATTTCAAGAATCGACACCCAAGGGCGATGATATGAATTTTAGACCTACGTATTTGATGCTTGACATTCCACGTCCCTTTTGCAAGATCTCAAAAATCGGAGTCGGCCGTGGAATACAGAGGTTCTTGATGCGATCCTGTAGAGGTTTCATGTCGTCCCTCCTCGCAAGCATTTTTTGCACAGTGATAGCATTCACTGGGTGCGGGGGATCGGCTGCAAACTTTCAGTTATCTCCGGCTGATGCGGAAAAGTTGAATCCAATTCTCGCGGAACTCCAATTGAGTTATGATTTAACTTCGACCTTGAGGATTCTGCAGCTGGTTGTGACCATCGAGGAAGAGGGAAAAACAGAAGAGGTCCGAGAGTCGCTTTGGTACAAGAAATCCGACACAGATGGCGATCTGCTGCACATTCAAGCGATGGGTCCGCTGAATGAACCCCGAGTGGTTGCCATTGCTGCACGAAATCAGTTTCTGCTATATCTTGTCAATGAGGAAGAGGTGATTTTTGAACCGTTGGAAGATCAGGTGCTCCAAGAAATTTTCGGGGTAGATCTCCGGGTATCTGATGTTCGTAGCGCGATTTTTGCGAACCCCTTCCTCGACGGACGCACAGACGAGTTAGCCTTAGCACATTCCGGCGCAAAATATGTGGTGACGCGTCCCGGTATAGTCTCCGGTCAAACAGAGCAGGTAACCATCTTTGTGCGTGATTCCGAGCCACAGGTCAGCGATTGGGAGATCCGCAATACCACCGGCATGACCATTCAAAGGGCAAAGTTCTCAGATTATCGAGAGGTCGGTGGCATCCTCAGACCGCATAAAATTGAAATCGAACGTCCGATCGAAGAAACGCGAGTTATGCTAAGGATTGTAAAACCTGAAATCAACCTTAATATCAATGACAGTAAGTTTGATTTCGAGCGATTCTTGCAGCAGGGCACTCCGCGTCGAATTTTGGGGAAATGACATGGTAGATTTCGACATGCGTATACGTGCACACGCGAAGGTTAACCTGTACCTCGACATAATTGGAAAACGTCCTGATGGGTATCACGAGATCGAGACGATTTTTCATTCTATCGGACTACACGACGATGTCTACCTCCGCAGACGCACTGATAGACAAATCACTGTGCACTGTGAACACCCGTATGTGCCGTGCGACCCACGCAACCTTGCTTATCGCGCCGCGAAGCTTCTACTCGACGATATACCTGATTTGAGTGGCGTAGATATTGAGATTCGGAAACAGATACCGGTTGCAGCAGGGCTTGGTGGCGGCAGTGCGGATGCTGCTGCGGTGCTTTGTGGAATGAACACCCTTTTCAGTTTGGGTTTTACACGGACAGATTTGATGCGATTGGGCGCACAGCTCGGTGCTGACGTGCCGTTCTGCATACTGGGTGGAGCCGCACTTGGGCGCGGTATCGGTGAAATCTTAACGCCGCTTCCGCCTCTGGAGGAAGCGTGGATCTTGCTGGCAAATCCCGGCTTTGAAATTCCCACTGCTTGGGCTTACCAACAGATCAATTTATCATTGACTCGCCCCAAAAAAAATGTTATAATCTTGGTTCGTTGTTTGCGGAATGACGATTTTGTTGACATCGCGCGCCATCTTTATAACGGCTTAGAAGTACCTGTTCTCTCGAAATACCCCGCTATTAATAAAATAAAAACAAAACTGAACAAATACCCAAGCAGCTGCGGGGTGCTCATGTCAGGAAGCGGCGCAACGGTGTTTGCGTTTATGCAAAGCGAGGTTCAAGCGAATCTGGCTGCCGCGAATTTCGAGAGCGATTTTGATTTTTGTAGAGCAACCCCCATGAGTAGCGCGGGAGTATGTATCTTTTGATGGGCGGTCGCCAAGCGGTAAGGCACGGGTCTTTGGCACCCGCATGCGTAGGTTCGATCCCTACCCGCCCAGCATTTTCATAAGCCGTAGCTAGTGTCACAGCTACGGCTTTCTTATGTTTTGGAGGAATACGATATGCAACAAGTTAGACTTGAAGCTCAGAAACGGGAGACCGCTGGCAAAGGAGCCGCGCGTGGCATGCGACGTGCAGGGCATATTCCTGGAGTCCTGTATGGTCGTAAGAACGAGGTTATCCCAATCCGAATCGATGCACGAGGATTTCGGGATTTTCTGCAAAACTACGGTGAGAACGCTTTTATCAATTTGGAAATTGCAGATCATGGCACGGAAAACGTTATGGTGAAAGAGATTCAGAGAGATCCGGTGAGCAATCAGCTGCTTCACACCGATCTCTTGCGCATCTCAATGGACGAACCGATTACAGCAGCAGCAACTATCGTCTTAGTCGGATCGGCTCCCGGCATCCAAGAGGGAGGCATCCTTGAGTTCCCCCATCGGCAGCTAACGTTACACTGTCTCCCAACGCTTTTGCCTGAGGAGATTGAGGTTGATATCAGCGAATTGGATATTGATGACCGGCTTTCTGTCGAAGATATTTCTCTCCCTGAAGAGATTGAAGTTCTGGATGACCCACACACGCGAATCGTGGCCGTCGTCCCACCAAGAATAGAGGAAGAACCGACGGAAGAGGAAGAGCTTGAAGGAGAAGAGGAAGCAGTCGACGAAGATGCAGAACCTGAGGTCATTTCTCGCCGCAGCGATGATGATGACGAAGCCGAAGCATAGGCGCATCGTGTCTTGCCCACGCTTTGTTCTCGAAAGAGGATTTCTGATAGACCAAGCAGTTCCACGACCTACTCTACAATAGATCATCAGAATAAATCGTGGAAGGCTAACCCCGATACATCTGGGAGAATATCGCCCGATTATCGGAACCATTCTACTATAATCCTGTAGTCAGGTGCTTAATGGTGCATCAACGTATTCTATCTATTGCAATTCTGTTATGGAGTTGCAGCAGTTATGTTATTGCTCAATCCCCGTCAATCCGTTTTGTTGATGGAAGTGGAAAGACGCTTGTTCGAGCACAGGTTACTGACCAAAGCGGTGGATTGTATCTCCCTGTTCAGACCCTACGAGAAGCATTTGATCCGGAGATGAAACAGCAATACACCTCGCTAACGAAGCAACTGACCTTGAACCTCAGAGGGAAGCAGCTGCATCTCCGGTTAGAATCGTTATCTGTTAGTGTCGATGCGGATGAAATGAAATTGTCCCTCTCTCAGCCCCCACTAATCATAGAGGGCCAGTTGATGCTTCCTCTCACATTCTTTACCGACATTCTCCCCCAAGTGTACGATTTTGGGGTAGCTCATAACCCCCTGATACAGACGATACACATCACTGAAAAAGATGCCCCAGTCCCGGATCTTACTCCCACACGGGTTACGGAAGGACCGGGGAACTTTCTGGTTATCCTCGATCCAGGACACGGTGGTTCAGATACAGGTTACCTTGCAAGTACAAGGGTGGCAGAGAAAGATATTGTTCTCGACCTTGCCAAAGAGATTGAAAAGGCTGCTCGTCAGTATCAGATGAAGGTTGTATTGACGCGGGATGCAGATTCCCATCGGCACCCGAAAGAACGAATCGATATTGCACAGCAGAACCAGGGGAAACTGTTTCTGAGTCTACACTGCAACGCCTCTTTTTCACCACGCGCTGCAGGAATCCATCTTTATGTCAGCAATTCCTTGGGTATCACCCAAATCGATCCACCAACCAATCCAAGTCACACGTCACAACCTAGCGCAACAATCAAGGCTGTCTCCCAAGAAGAGTATCTAGCACAGAGCAGGCAATTCGCTAGGATTCTCCAGACAGAATTGGAGGCGCTCTCTCCGGTCCCGATTCTCTTGACTGAGATACCGTTGTCAACGTTGGCAGCAGTTTATATGCCAGCAGTTCTGATTGAAGTCGGTTATCTATCCAATGAAATCGACGAAGCGAGGCTTACTGAGGCTGACAACCTTGCCCTCATGGCAAGGGAGATAGTAGAAGCAATTCAGACGTATATCGCAGGATTGGATCAAGCGGAGGGAGTTGGAAGTGACAGATAATGTGATACACAGGAATCTGAGGTTTAGACAGATGCGGTTTATGGACATCTCAGCCGCCACTTTCGCCATGAGTGTTGTCATCTCTATGATATTAATGTCATGCGATGCACAACAGACGAATCCTGCCCCGCCTCCTCCCGCGGGCCCCGTTGTCATATCTGATTCGGCGGAGACCCACCTGCAAAAATGTACACTTTTCTTCTTCGACATCAACTCGCTTAGACTCGCCGGTGAAGAACGGGAGTTAGACCTATCCAAGGATGTCAACGAACGCCTCAAACAGACCGTCACCGAACTCCTCGGTGATTCTACCAGCGGTTTACACCAAACTATTCCCACAGGTACTCTGTTGTACGACGTCTATATCGATGAGCAGTCAACGGCGTATTTGAATTTTTCGCACCATCTCAAAGACGAACAGATTGGCGGCACGACCAGCGAAGCACTTACGATAGCGGCAATTCTGCGAACTGTTAGGCTGAATTTCGCAGATGACATTAGAAAGGTCCAGATTCTTATCGAAGGGCTTGAAACAGATACGATCGGAGGGCATATCGATATCTCAAAGCCCCTGAACCTCTCATTGGACTTGGAAGTTGTGAGCAGGCAGGTGGAACCGACAGAGGTAAAATCATCGGAAGCAGAGTCACTCGAAGCGGAACAGGCAGAAGAAGCACCGGTGGAAGCCGAATTGGTGAAAACCGAGCAACTGGAAACAGACCAAGTTAGCACGCCCGAAGCAGATCAATAAAGTCACTCCTCAACCCAGAACCCCTTCCAAGGTTTCCTGAAATTAGGGAACAATAATGTCCACGCCAACAAAACTGATCGTTGGACTCGGGAACCCGGGTCCCAAATACGAACAAACCAAGCATAACCTCGGATTTTGGGTTGTTAACGAACTCCTCCTGAGATCGCAACTGCCCCGGTTACAGCCAATGTGTAAGTCACTTATCGCGCGAACAGAATGGCACGACTTGGAGGTGATCTTTGCCAAACCGATGACCTACATGAACAATAGTGGGCAGGCAGTCAGCCTGATGGTCAAGAAATTTGACATCTCTCCGCAGGATTTATGCGTCGTTTATGATGATCTGAACTTGAACCTTGGTGTGTTGCGGATGCGAAAGGGAGGCAGCGACGGCGGACACAACGGCATGAAATCAATTATCCGTCATCTCGATACACAGGATTTTCCGCGCTTGCGGGTAGGAATTGGGCAGGTGGAGGGAGATTGGATGGATCACGTGCTGAACGAATTTTCTGATGCAGAAAGAGAATACATTGATGGGACAATCCCGTGTGCAGCCGACGCCATTGAGACATTTGTTACGGAGGGCGTTCAGACAGCAATGAACCGATTTAATGGACGGGTCCCTGTGGGAGATAATCCGTGATGTGCTTTAGTGTCAAGTGGACGGAAGAACCGCTTATGGTATCGAGTTCAAATCTTCTATGTTTTCATCGCTTTTCAACGCCACATAGCTTGCATATCGGACCTCGCTAATTTTGCCTATGTTAACGGCGTCCGTAACCGCACAACTGGGTTCAGATAGGTGGACACAATCTGCGTATTTGCACTTCCCGAGATAACTTTCCATCTCCGGAAAATAGAGGTCAAGATTTTCCTTATCAACGCCCCACAAACCAACCTCTCGAATGCCTGGGGTATCCGCTACCTCACCCCCGACTTCTAAACAGAAAAGCTCAACCAACGTCGTTGTATGCCTGCCTTTCCCTGTTTTCGCCCCCACTTCACCTACACGTAAGGCTAGTCCCGGTTGAACCGCATTCAGCAGGCTTGACTTGCCAACACCTGATGCACCGACAATGACGCTGAATTTATCCCGCAGCAGGTCTCGAAGGCGTTCGATGGTCTGCGGCTGATTCATGCTGGTAAAAAGCACTGGATAACCAAGTCGTTCGTAGGCACTCAAAACTGAGCCCAGTTTTCGCCGCTCTGCTGCATCAATCAGGTCGATTTTATTCAGGCAGACCACTGCATCCATCTCCCCAACTTCCGCTAAAATCAGGAATCGATCCAAGAAGCGTAGGTTAAGGTCAGGCTGGCGAGTTGAGAGGACCGTGACCACTTGATCTGCATTCGCGACAACAATCTGTTCAATCGGATCACGCTTTCCGGGGTATCGGCGCGAGAATTTGGTTCGACGCGGCAAAATCTCCTCAATGACCCCCTCCTCATTGTCGCGAGGCATCACGCTGACCTCATCACCAACAGCAACCGGATCCGCGTAGATTTGCCTCCCTTCCGCAGATCTCTGCGCACGCTTGACACGTCCACGTAATTGGCACCGAAGTACCATGTCACCATCTTGAACATCATAGAAGCTGGTTCTGGCTCGAATAACCTTGCCTTGAATGGTATCCATAACGCAATCCACTATGAGCGGTGATTGACCCTCCTTAGCCTCTGTTCTCCTGACAACTGGCACCGAAATGGAACATCGGATTAGATATACGCCCTCATCGTCCCGAGTGCAGTCTCCACGTCGCTGTCAAAATCATCAAAACTGCACTCGCAGGAGACACGGCCATCGTAGCCCGCCCCCTCAAGCGCAGTGAAGAATTCTTGGTAGTCAAAGTCATCGTTACCGGGATACGAGCGTTTAACAGGTTCGGCGATGTGGACATGCGCCAGCCATTCTGCCCCATCAATGATATTCTGCATCGGCTCGTCCTCCTGCCAGACGTGGTAGAGATCTGCCAGCAACTGAATCCCTTCTCGATTAACCCGCTGTGCCATCTCCAGTCCGTCCGCAACGGTGCGGAGGATGTTCCCCTCTCTGTGACATATAGGCTCAATCACGATCGTAATATCATTGGCTTCAGCGTGATCGGCAGCCATGTCTAAGAATTCCGCAATCTGACCTAATGCCCTCTCCTCTGAATAACCTTCCTCAAGATTGCGTGATCCACTGCTTCCGTACACGATCACTTCGCCGCCGATCGCCTTCGCTCGATGGCAGGCGGTTTCGACATAGCGCGACAATCGTGGAAAGTCGATGGTATCGCCCACAACACGCAGATCACCGGGGATAAAGCCGGAGTAGGCTTCGGGTTTTAGATCTGCTTCTGCCACACGATCCTGGATCTTTTGAAATTCCTCATCACTTGCTTCCGGAATGAGTGCACTCTGCACTCCCAACTCAATGTAGTCATAGCCAACCGCTGCGAGCGTATCAATCTTTTCGAGCGGAGCGCAAACGCCGAATCTCATAGTGTTCTCCTATCTTTTTGAGACTGGTTCAAAAAATGACAGACATCCATCTACGCGCTATCCCCCACGATTTCTCGAACCTTCTCAAAGAAAGCTTTCTTTCGCTCTGTATTAAGTCCCCATTGTACCGGTACACTCTGGTAGCCATCATGGTAGTTGTTTTCTCCCGGATCGAAGTAACCCCATGACGCGTACTCGCTAACTGCAGTAACGAAGTTATTGAGCGGTTTATCGAAATCAAAGTGATCATCTTCGTTAAATAAGATTGGCATGGTTCGGTAGCCGGGGACCTGTCGCGCCTGCTGAACCATTTCCGCAATACGGTTAGGATCGCTGACACCGTTGCCGTGCATCAGCAGAAAGTCCGATGTTCGCACGACGTTTTCTCGAGAAACTCTGCCACCGCCGTAGCTCGTCCCAACGAGCAACCGCCGTCCGTCGCGGGTTATCCCCTTAACCCGTTCGATCAACTCATGCACCCGATCCGGCATCAGGATATCGTGAACATATCGCTGTACGTTACACTCGTTGTTGACCTCAACAAGGACGTTAGTATACCCCTGATCAAAGATCCAGTGCGTGACATTATCCACGGCACGAATGACCGCGGCTTCGTCACGGACGCGCTCATCTTGCCCGAAATAGAAGTATCCCAGAATCACAACCATCCCAAGTTCATCGGCACGATCAATGATACGTCTCAATCTATCAATATAGTCAGGATTTAGGCTGCCATCAGTTTCAATCCCTGAATTGTGCCACGGCTGCCCTTTTGAGTATCCTTCGGGACTCCCACCTTGGAGATTAATTGTCAACGCAAGCAATCCGTAAGACCGCCAATCAGGCATTGCGTCAAGAAATTCACGCGTGTTCCGTTCCGCATCCCACTCTCCGGTGTCAGGATAAGCCCACATGCTGACCGTCTCTGGATTCCGATCATCAAACACTCCCTGCACCATGCGCGAATTCATGAGTAGTCCTTCGATCTTATATCCGTTATAGAACCGCCCAGGATAGGTTATGTTTCCATTGATGTAAAATGCATCGTCACTAATACTTACGGCAGTTTTCCTCGCCATATCATCTCCTCTTCGCCATGTTTGAAAAACACAAGTCTTGCGCGCTATTGAAACGGTATAGGCACCCTGTCGCCATGCCATGGGAAGGCATAGCCCGGTTGATTCACAAAACGCTGCATTCCACAGGCCAACCGGATACTGGTGGAGGGCAGCAGTTGGACTACGAAGTATTTGTTATCAACAAGGACAGTCGCCCCCGTCTTTTCATCTTGGTTGGCGCTTTGAAACTGTACTTGCGTGAATCGATGTTCCCCGAACGCGCCTGCCTGTACGATTACGTTCCGAGCTTTAGTTCGGTTCAGGTTCACAAGCTGGATGCCTACCCGGTTAGCTTCTAAGTCATCGACTAAAGCGGCAACATCTGCCGGAAGACCGGGGCGACCAAGATCCTTGTCATAATAACGCACCGTTGCCCGTAAGAGTCCACCGTTATAGATGGGCTGTGGCGAACCCATCGTCACCTGCGTCAGTCCTTTGGTAACAACAGGATTGGGGGGCCAGCGATTGTCGGCTATGATTTGTGGTACATCCCGTGGATCTTGACACATAAACTCATACATCGCCAAGACGTACTGATACTCCGTCTGGAGCCGTTTTTCGGGCCAGTCTGGATTTATCCCATCGTAGTAGTTAAAACGTGCTTCCAGATTCCCGCTGCTCCGATCGCCCGCAACATCGACCGCATTCCAATCGGTTTCTTTTTCCCCTGCGCGCAGCCTCGCAATCAACTCATAATCCCCTACCTCCATTGATGCATGATACACCCGTCCCAGCCACTGAATTCCCCTTGGTTGATAGCCTTCCCAACCATCTGGTGTGATCCGTGTCGGAACAAGCAGTTGACCGTCCTCTCGGATCTGGGCAAGACTCAACAGAAATTCTATCTGTGAGCGGATAAACTCAAGATAACCATAATCTCCCGTGAGCAACAGGGCACATTCGGAGGCGATTGTTGCTGCCAAGAATGCGTTGCGAGCCGAATTCCGACTGTTCCATCCGTAGAATCCGCCCCACCATTGACCGTTACGCTGCTCACCTATCTTCCCTGTGGGTCCGACGTTGTCCGGAATAATCCCGTTGTTTTCGCGTGTCCGGTCCATCCAAGCTTCTGTATAGTCGAGAACCCATCGCTTATATTTCTCTTCCCCAGTGTAAAGATACGCATTGGTTATGAGACTGGTCGCTGCCAGATTGTCGGGGACATCTCCGTTAAGAACGACCTCGTCGAAAATTTTTAGAATCTCTTCGGCTCGCTCTGGATTTTCAAACCAATTCTCTTCCAAATTCTTGACAACCGGGTAGAGGTTAGACCGCTGAGCGTGTCCGTGTGCGACGCCTCCCGGATAGTAAATCGGGTCGAGCAGAACCTTTGCCATCTCGAGATCCGCATGAAAACGGGGCCCGACGCTGCCGTGGAAAGGGGAACGAATGATTTTATGCTTAGGGTCATAGTTGGGGGCATCGGGGTCCTCAGCCATGTACATGGCTGCAAACCGCTTTGCACGTCTGATATTTTCCAGATGAGTTGGGTCTGCCAGACCGAAGGAGTAGAAGGACTGATTTCCCTCCCCCATGTGGAACCAGTCAGCCGGACCGTTCAGGTTATAGTATTCATTGTGTAATTGCACACGAAACTCTGGGTGTTGTGGCTCATCATTCCGGCGCGCAACGCCATCGTCATAAAGCCGCGTAATGGCATTCCACTCTTGGAGCCCGATCTCAAGCACCCTTTCATGTGCGCCGATGGCATAGAGGAGTCCTTTGTATGAGTGCGCTTCGTATGTATCATCAACATCGTTCACGTTATAGGGGGTTCCATCGAGGCGACCGTACTTCTGCGCGGCGAGATCAACTGCCTTTTCCATAAGGTGAATAAGCTGATGCTCAATCAGTGCCCACGCCGGTGGAGCAGAAATCTCAGTCGCCTTAATAGATACCAGATCTTCTGGCATATTTGGTCCTGTCACCGTTTGACCTCCAATAAGAAAGCCGAAAAGCTTCGTCCGAATATTCAACTCGGATCACATTGCAAGGATTCTCATTATCTCATATTAGCAGCTATTTTTCAACGCCAAATCCCGATACTGACAGTAGTTTCTTGGACTGGAAAAAAGTTGACAAAGCGCAGGAAGTTGCATAGACTAATATTTCGCATGTTGCTCCGAGACCTCCTGAAGCCATTTCAAAGGCAGGATCGGTATTCCCAAACAGCGCCACGTTATCGCTCCATACGCCGCAAAACTTGCAAACACCTACTTTACAGAAGATACTGATCTCGCTGAAGAACAAGGTTTCCGTTGCCTCACATGAAAACTAAAAGCCGCATAGAAATCGGATTGTGCCACACTTGTCAACACGTTAAAACAGTTGAAAACATCAACCAGAACCGTTTCTATCGGTGCCTCCTCTCAGATTCCAACCCCGATTTTCAGAAATATCCGCGTTTGCCAGTGCTAACCTGCCCGGGCTACCATGCACGGAAACAGCGCATAAACTCAAACAAAGAGGATCGCCGATAAGACATGGGACCGACATCAACATATCACTTGATATGATCGACCGGACTCTCGGAATTTTCCTGAGGTTGGTGACTTTGATCTTGAATATCAGCCGTGTTTCTCTTATAATATTTGACGCTATAAAGATCTAATATACCAACTCACCAGACTTTTGTTTCGACACCGAATTTCATTCAGGCGTACGTACAAGAAGAATTTCTCGTACTTGGTGAATACGCGCTGTAACATTGGACATTTTTACCATTTAACCGATTGCCTCAAGGCAGTCAACGGTTTGGTGCGTCAATGAGCGGATACAGACGCACCCAACAAGGAGGACACACAAAATGACAACCGCCGAAATTAAAGCGATGGCTACAAAGTACATCATGAATACCTACGGTGAACGCTCACTTGCGTTCATTCACGGAGAAGGAGCTTATCTGTGGGATGCGGATGGAAAAAAATATCTCGATTTTCTGGGCGGGTTAGCTGTCAACGGATTGGGACACTGCCATCCCAACGTAACGGCAGCCATCCGCGAGCAAGCAGGAAAACTCTTGCACGTGTCCAATCTCTATTACATTGAACCGCAAGCCCAATTGGCGAAATTGTTGATTGATAATTCCGATATGGATCAGTGCTTCTTCTGCAACAGTGGGGCAGAAGCCAACGAAGCAGGGATTAAACTTGCACGAAAGTTCACCAAGGATCAAGGCAGACCCGACGCCTACGAGATCATCACGATGGACGATTCGTTCCATGGCCGCACGATGGCAACGATAACCGCGACCGCTCAACCCAAGTATCACAAGGGATTTGAGCCAATGGTTCCGGGTTTCACCTATGTTCCGTACGATGACCTTCCGGCTGTGGAAGGGGCGATTAGCGACAAGACCTGTGGCATCCTTGTCGAAGCGATTCAGTCTGAAGGAGGTGTCAACACACCGAGTAGCGGTTACATTGAGGGGCTGCGCGAACTCTGCGACAAACACAATCTGGTACTCATCCTTGACGAAGTACAGACAGCGATGGGACGGCTCGGACCACTTTTCGGATATGAAAGTTACGGGATTATCCCCGACATTATCACGATGGCAAAGTCCCTCGGTGGTGGAGCACCAATCGGTGCAATGCTCGCTAAGGGGCACATCGCAGCGAGTTTTGTCCCCGGCACACACGCGGCGACGTTTGGAGGAAATCCGCTCGTAACTGCCGCAGCATGTGCAACGGTAAGAACCATCCTTGACGAAAACCTCGGTGAAAATGCCGTCAAGATGGGCGACTATTTAGAGAGTAAGTTGATGGCACTCAAAGATCATTATCCGATCAAAGAGGTTCGCGGTAAAGGGTTGCTGCGGGGTTTAGTACTGTCTGTCGATGCCAATACGCTCGCTGCAAAGTGTATCGAAAATGGATTAATCACAATCTGTACAAACGATTATGTCCTTCGCTTTTTACCACCGCTCAATATCACCACTGCACATGTTGATGAAGCGGTTTCAATTGTCGAGAAATCGCTCGCTGAGACTGTCTAGTGCAGGGCGCAGAAGTAATTTACATGCGAAACACAACCAGAGACCGAGTTCTTTGCGAACAGCTCGGTCTCTACACATAGGAGAAAAATTAAGGCTCAAGAGAAACAGAGTCTTTCTTGACGCTAATGCCAACTACAAAATCTTTGTTATGGTTGGGGGCTATCATCCTCACCACCAGCAACGGGTGTGACAAATCCACACCCAATGCAGTTTTAGAAACTAGCAAGGGACGGATTGTTATCGAACTCTATCCTGATGCTGCACCGAAAACAGTGGATAATTTCGCCACCCTCATCCAACAGGGGTTCTACGATGGCCTTTCCTTCCATCGCTATGTGCCCGACTTTGTAATTCAGGGAGGCGACCCAAAGGGGGATGGCACCGGAGGACCCGGATGGACAATTTACGGTGAATTTCAGGATGCCGAGCTCAAAGCGAGAATGCCGAATCACGAAAAAGGTGTCGTCGCAATGGCGCGTACGCAACAACCGAATTCTGCGGGAAGTCAATTCTATATCTGTTTGAATCCGGATTCTCAAGGGTACCAGCATCTTGACGGTGAATACACCACCTTTGGACGCGTCATAGAAGGGTTAGATGTGCTTGATCAGCTGCGACAAGGTGATAAAATAGAAAAAATTACACTCAACGACTACCATCCGACGACCGCAGAAAACAACTGATGATTTACCCAGAAAGGCAAAAGAACTGATGGAAGACTGGAGACAGCTCGTTCGGGATACGGTCAACACACCTGAAAAACTCGCCGCTATCTTTGATGTCGATCTCGACGAGATAAAACGCGTTCACGACGTATTTCCTATCCGTATCAATCCCTACTATTTGAGCCTAATCGAGGAACCGGGAGATCCAATCTGGAAACAGGTTGTCCCAGACCCAAAGGAACTGATCCGAACCGGCTTTGAGGAAGATGATCCACTCGGCGAAGAAGATGATAGCCTTGTCCCCAACGTTACGCATCGTTATCCGGATCGGGCGTTGTTTTATGTCAATTACATGTGTCCTATCTACTGCCGTTTTTGCACCCGAAAACGCAAAGTGGGAGATCCCGACTCGATTCCCGACAACAATATTGAGATGGGCTTGAACTATATCCGCAGTCACCCCGAAATCCGGGACGTGATCATCTCTGGCGGGGATTCGATGATGTTGACCGACCGGAAGATCGATTATATCGTCGGCAGCCTCCGCGACATTGAGCACCTTGAAATTATCCGAATTGGTTCACGCGTTCCCGTTACCCTGCCACAACGCATTACGCCGGAGTTATGTGCAATCCTCAAGCAGTACCATCCCTTCTATATTAACACCCACTTTAATCACCCCCGCGAAGTTACACCAGAAACCGAGAAGGCGTGCGGTCTGCTCGTGGATGCCGGTATCCCTGTCGGCAATCAGGCGGTCCTGCTCAAAGGCGTCAACGACGATCCCGCAGTCATGGTCGATTTAATGAAGAAACTCCTCAAAATCCGTGTCAGACCCTACTATATCTATCAGGCAGACCTCGTTTACGGCACAGATCACTTCCGCACATCAATCAAAACCGGACTGGAAATTGTCTCGGCATTGCGCGGGCATATCTCTGGACTCGGCGTGCCACATTACGTGGTTGATGCCCCCGGCGGCGGCGGCAAAATCGCGCTCATCCCAGATCCAGTCGTGTCGTTCGATGATGAAGAAATCCGCCTGAAAAACTACGAGGGGAACACCTACAGCTATCCAAGTACCTCTTTTTATGATGAGGATTGGTAGGATTTTTGAACCTGTTTGAAAAAGAAAATAACTCTCACTTCGTAGGCGAGACATCTTGCCCACTACAAACAGGAAACAAATTCAACCCCGTAGGCGGGGCATCTTGCCCCGCCACGATATATCATCATGACTTTCCAAATAGGTCATGAGAAAACTACCTCCCATAAAAAAAGAACAGATTATTGTATGCGATGAAGAAGTGGTCAGTGGAACGCCCGTCTTTGCTGGCACGCGTGTTCCCGTCGCAATACTGATTGATTATCTTAAGGCTGGGGACTCTTTGGAACGTTTTCTGGCTGGCTTTCCTACAGTCAAGCGCGCGCAAGCTGTCGCTCTTTTTGACATGGTTCTCGAAGCTGCTCTGATGGAGAACCCTAGTGCGCGTGCTGTTTAGCACTAAAATGATTACCCCAATCGGTATTCAAAAAAATTAAATCTTGTTTGGGTTGTCATAAAAAAACGTGCGAAATATGAAAAAACTACGACTTGGGGGTTTTGCGCTCATATTGGCTTCTACCCTATTTCTAGCAATTACCCAACAAGGGCAGGCAGATCCTGACAGACCTTCCATCAACACAAACGGGATGGTTCGACTAGTCTACTTTCTTCCTAACGATCGTCCTGCACGGCCAGACCGAGTGGCAGCACTTCGACAATTAATTAAAGATGCACAGCAGTTTTACGCTGACGAAATGCACAGACACGGATTCGGTAGGAAAACCTTTACTGTTGAAACCGATGACAATAGAGATCTCATAGTTCATCGGGTTAATGGGAAGTTCACAGAAGAACATTATCACAATAGTGCCACCGATTATGAAGTCTGGGCAGAAATTCGAGAACACTTTGATGACCTTCACCACACCTATTTCGTCGCGATAGATCTCAGTTACGAAACCCTATACAAAGGAATGTCATGCGGGATAGCCAGCGTCAGTTTTTCTCCTTCAGATGGAGGAGGATTTCGGTTGAGACATAGAGACAAAACAGAAGGAGAAGAAATTATTGGCGGTTTTGCCATAATTCCGGCGTCCGGGGACTGTTTTAGACTTCGTACGACCGCCCACGAACTCGGACATGCGCTTGGATTAGCGCACGATTTCCGGGAAGGTATTCACAGTTCCTACGTTATGGCTTACGGTCCCGCAAACCGTTTGTCTTTGTCTCAATGTGCTGCAGAATGGTTGTCTGTCAATCGTTTTTTTAATACCAAATCAACATTCGTCAACCAGCCAGGAAAAATTCAGCTTCTTTCATCAAGGGCCTATAGTCAAGACATAACAAGCCTCCGTTTCAAGGTGACAGACTTCGATGGGCTTCATCAAGTTCAGTTGCTAGCACCGGAAGGTACTAGATGGAACCCTTGGTTATTCGACTGTAAACGGTTAAACGGCAAAACGGGCACAGTCGAGTCTGCTATTAAAACAGCAGAGCTCGTCGACAGGGTAACGCTTCAAATGATTGATGTAGGGGGAAACATCACCTGGGCTACCCTCCCAATCCAATTGGATGAGTCAGTGCCTACCCAAAACGCCTTAGATGTTAACGGTGATGGCGTTGTGAACCTCTCGGATTTGGCACAGCTTGCCTCGCGTTTCGGGCAGCGAGGGCAAGATAAGGCAGATGTCAATGACAATGGGGTTGTCGATATTGTGGATGTGCTTCTGGTTGCAAGTGTCATATCTTCTTTATCACGACAAACCGTTGAGACATTTACTGTGGCAGACGTTCAGAAGTGGCTAACCCTCGCTAAACAACTTGAGGTTGAAAATGAAGTTCTGAAAAAAGGGATTGTTTTGCTTGAACGTCTCTCGGCAGTATTGACAGCGGTAGTGGTAGACATCCCCGACGCCAACCTTCGTGCTGATATTGAGAACGAGCTCGGGGTGGCATCGGGCACCCAAATATTCTCATCGGATATGGAGACTTTGAGACGCATTGAAGCCAAAAACGCCAACATCAGAGATGTAACCGGGCTTGAATACGCAACTAATCTGACATTCTTGGATTTTTCTTATAACAGAATTTCGGATATATCACCGGTGGCAGGCTTAATTAACCTGACATTCCTGGATCTTGACGGCAACCCCCTCTCGGACATCTCAGCAGTAGCAGGCTTAACTAACCTGACATTTCTGGATATTTGGGGCACCCCCATAACTGACATATCGCCTGTGGCGGGCTTAACTAACCTGACAACATTGGGGCTTGCGTACAACTCTATCTCGGATCTCTCACCTCTAGTAACCAATACGGGATTGGGAAGGGGAGATAAGGTTTATGTGCAGAGCAATCCCTTGAGCTATCAATCTATCCATACCCATATTCCCACCCTCCAACGCAGAGGGGTTAGGGTTGAGTTTGACAACCGAACCCCTGCAATCCCTCTGAAAATTTCGGGCGATAACCAAGAGGGTACACCCAGTACAATACTCGATCAATCGTTTGCCGTTGATGTACAGGATCAGAATGGTAAAGCGTTCGCAGGGGTTCCGGTGGTATTTACTGTCACTGAGGGTGGCGGCGTACTGAGTATCAGAAGCACCGTGACCGATGCCAATGGCAGGGCAGAGAGTACGCTCACGCTGGGACCGAATCTGGGAACGAACACCGTCGCGGTCAGCGTCGAAGGTATTGCCCAAACAGTAGTCTTTAGTGCGGAAGCGGCACTCCCGCCCCCGGTGCCGACGACGCTATCAATCGTCTCAGGCGATAATCAGAGCGGTTTGACCGGTGAAGCGTTGGCTAACCCGTTTGTTGTTGAAGTCCGTGATCAGTACGACGACCCGATGGAAGGGGTAACAGTGACCTTTACTGTCAGTGCAGGTGGAGGGACACCCAGTCCTGAGATAATAACCACTGACGCAAACGGACGAGCAGAAAGTACGCTTACGTTGGGATCGAATCCGGGAACGAATACCGTCGCGGTCAGCGTTGAAAGAATCACCGAAATGTTAACCTTTAACGCCATCGCTAAACTGCTTGAATTTGACCTCTCCCTGCCGGTGGGTCTGAGTCTAATCCATGTCCCCCTGAAGGTAGCAGCCGTTAATGGGGAAGAGAAGACCATCGACAGGGTTGGCGACCTCTATGACGCGCTCGGTGGGGCATCAAAAGTCACCTTCCTCGCCACCTATGACTCACAAACGCAACAGTGGGTAGGCTATTTTGGTGCTTCAGACAA
>JAJECO010000067.1 GCA_022822005.1 Candidatus Poribacteria bacterium | reverse complement strand
TGGGTAGATTTGCTTAGTAATGATGACATTAAAGCGCTACCGGAAGATGGAAAGCCTATTGCCAATTTTGATAATAAAGATACCGCATGGCTGCAAGTGTATGAAGGCATTAGGGTCGTTATCAATCAATTGAGAGAGACTTTTACCCCGAAATCAGAATTTATTAGTGAAATGGAAAAAACTGATTTTGTGTCACTAGAACACGTTACGTTGCAAGATATTTTTGTTTTCCCGACACTGTCATACTACCCTCCACCAACAAAAGACGACGCATTAGAAAGAGAAACAATTAACGATCAAGCAGAACTTTTAGCAAAGAAATATCTTCTCATTCATGGGGAAGAAATGAGTGGTAAAACGGCTCTTGGGCGGTATTTATTTCTTTCCTTAGCTAATGATCCATCAACTCCTGTCTTGCATATTGATCTGCAGGAAGTATCCCGAAAATCTAAAGAAGAAGTTTTTAGTGATGCATATTACCAGCAATTTAACGGTGATTATTCCGTTTGGAAGGCACAGGAAGGGAAAGTTCTCATACTGGACAATCTATCACACACTTCTCATTCAATCGAGTTGATTGAATTTGCCAAAGAGCTTTTTGACAAAATAGTCGTTACTTTGCCCTCCGATATTTTTCATTCGTTTTTCAGAGACGAGCCGCGCCTAGTCGATTTTCACGAAGTTGAAATTGAGCCCTTGGGTTACCAACAACAAGAAGAGTTAATTAGAAAAAGATCGATATTATCTGACAGGGGCGAATCTATTACAGATGGATATGTAGATCAGATTGAAAAACGTGTCAATTCCATAATCATTTCCAATAAAATTGTCCCAAGGTATCCGTTTTTTGTGTTGTCCATTCTGCAAACATATGAGGGATTTATGCCTGACAATTTGTCAATAACCTCATATGGGCACTGTTATCAGGCGTTGATTGTTGCTAATCTCATTAAAGCAGGAATATCTCGCCAAGACAATGATATTAACGCCTGTTTTAATTTCGCGGAGAATCTAGCGTTCAAAATTTATCAAGACACCAAATTACAGGCTCAAACCGAGTTAAACCTTGACAAGTTTGTAGAAGAATATAGGAAAAAATTCATCATCTCAGACTCAATCTTGAATAGATTAAAAAAATACGATTATGGTATTATTACCAGCGAGGGTTCTTTTAGGGCACCGTATGTGTATTATTTTTTCTTAGGTAGGTTTCTGGCGAAAGAATCTAAAGGAAATAACGATATAAAAGATACAGTTGAGCAAATGTGCGAACAGAGCCATGTGTCTTCAAACTACTTGACACTTCTATTCATTATCCACCACACAAATGATAATGAAATAATAGATGATATTCTACTGAGAACTATGTGCACACTGGAGGATTTTAATCCTGCAAGACTAAATCGAGATGAAACCGACAGTTTTAAGGAAATCGTTGATACACTGCCGGAGAATATATTGTCTAGCAACAGTGTAGCAGAGGAAAGAAAAAAAGAAAGAGAGGAGCACAATACTAACGATGGTATCACTGAAACGGAAGATGATTCGCAAGAACCGACAGATGAAAACCCTGCCAACGATATCTACCGAATCCTGAAGAACAATGAAATTATGGGGCAAATTCTTCGAAATAAATACGGTAGTCTAGAAAAAATGAAAATCAAAGAGGTGATTGAGACTGTAACAGACAGTGGTTTACGTCTTGTTCAACTTGGTCTTGTGGATAGGGATTGGATAACTGATGAAGCAAATTATCTTCAAAAGAAGTATCCGGATCATGACATCGAAGAAATTAAAAGATTTCTCCAGTTCCTTTCGTTTCTGTGGACAATGATAAATGTTGAGAAAATAGTCAGTTCGATAAACGTTCCAGAGATTAGGGAAGTGGTCAATGAAGTCGTGAAAGAGCAGTCGACACCGGCGTATGATCTAATCGGATATTTTAACCACTTAGACAGCATAGAAAAACTCACAAATGGAACAAGACGAGAATTAGATACTTTATTAAAAAAATACAATGACTTCTTTTTTAATAGAGTACTATCAATCAGGACACAACACTACATGAATACACATCGTAGTGATGCACCTATTGAACAATCGATTTGTTCCCTGTTGAACATTAGATATTCCTACAAACTTCCAAGAAATACAACCTGACGCATGGAAACATAGCTGCCTCTCAAGTACATGGGAGACACCTTCGATTGTCCACTCGCTGAATTGAACCTGATTTCTGAGGCATCCGACGGTAATACCTACCGATTTCATCGCGGTCCGAAACCCTCCCTGCCGATTGAGATCTTCGCCGCCGCCCTGTCTGAATTTTGGGGTGCCCGTTTTTCAGGGAACAATACGTTGACATTAGCGAACATCGCTTATAAGGAGACTTCGTTGAAAAAGCTAACATTTTTCCTGTTTTTCTTTATACTAATAACCTCCCTTTGGGCGGAAGAAGGCCTGAAAGAAGCCGCGCCCGAGAAGCCCAGCAACAGCGGTAGCTTCGGGGGACCGGTATTAAAGGTAGCCCAAATCAACGATGTATTCGGCTTAATGGTCGGTGGTCGAGCAGGCTGGGTTTATAAACATACCTATGCGATTGGAGGCGGTTTTTACGGCTTACTCAGAGATATAGAGGTGGAAGTGCCTCGTACCGATTCTGAACGCGATTTCGAGTTTGCATACGGTGGATTAGAACTCGAATATATTATCGCGCCCCGTCGAGATATCCACCTTTCGGCGCAAACTTTGGTCGGTTTTGGTGGACTGACAGATCGCTATCAGCGGACCTATGTATATTATGATGAATACGGTCGATTGGGCGGGCCCGATGATAGCTTTTTCATCCTTGAGCCGGGACTCAATATCGTATGGAATATGAAAACGTATCTCCAGATCTATTTTGGTGCGAGTTACCGCTATATCCGTGGCGTCGGAATAGAGGGGCTCCATAACGCAGATCTAAACGGACTTGCTGTCGCAGTTACCTTCAAATTCGGTAGGAATGCGAAGGTAGAACCGCCCGACCAATCCGAGTTTGAGGGCATCTACATATTTTGAAAATTGGGTTGGCTGCCCTCCGCATCAGACTTCAATTCCATATTCCCTTCCCAATCCGCGACTAACTCTGAATTCCCGCCAAATTAAGTTCTTCCGCGAGATGACACGCCACAAAGTGACCGCCTGAAATTTCTCTCAGTTCAGGTTCTTCCTCTCTACATTTCGCTTCTGCATATCTACATCGGGTTTGGAAGACGCAGCCGCGAGGTAAATCACTCGGATCAGGCGGAGCGCCTTCGAGGATAATGCGGTCACGGCGATCCCGTTGCGTCAGTCGCGGCACGGCTGAGTGTAGGGCTTCGGTGTAGGGATGGGCGGGGTGTTGCAGCAGTTCGTCGCGCTTGGCGTATTCCACCAATTTACCCACGTACATCACGGCAATGCGATCCGACACATAACGAATCACCGCCATATCGTGCGAGATGAAGAGATAAGAGAGCCCAAATTCCGCTTGCAGTTCCTGCATCAGGTTCAGAATTTGTGCCTGCACCGACACATCGAGTGCAAAGACCGGTTCGTCCGCAACGACAAATCTCGGCTCAATGGAGAGCGCACGAGCAATACCAATCCGCTGCCGCTGCCCCCCACTAAAGCTGTGCGGATAGCGACGCAAGTGTTCCTTTTGGAGTCCCACCTGCATCAGGAGATCTTCCGCCTTTGCTTCCCGTTCCTGGCTCGTCCCAATGTCGTTACAAACCAGCGGCTCAATCACATTGTCCAAAACTGTCATCCGCTCGTTTAAGGAGGCAAACGGATCCTGAAAAATCATCTGCATGTTGGCGCGCACTTGGCGCATCTCACGAGGAGAAAGTTCCAGTACAGACAGTTCTGTATCCCCATCATGCAAGATGACCTCACCTCCTGTCGGCTCATAGAGCCGGAGGATGGCGCAGCCTAAGGTCGATTTGCCACAGCCACTCTCGCCCACCAAGCCCAACGTTTCGCCCGCATTAATCGTGAGGCTAACTCCATTAACAGCCTTGACGTAACCAATGGTCCGCCGGAGAAAGCCCGCTTGGATAGGGAAAAACTGCCGCAAATCTCGAACTTCTAAAATTGGCCTTCCGTTCTTATTCATTGTTGGAGTGAATCAATTTGCTAAATTATGGTGTTTTATGCAGTAACGTCGCTATTTGACTTTCATTAGCACTGTAACCGCTACGTGCTCCCAAACCGGGCACCTTCCCCAGTCCATAGCCCCAGCGGGGCGACATGTTTATAGAACATCGGCAAATCAATTTCTTCAAGCCTCAGCGGGGCGACATGTGTCGCAGTCAAGTATGGAAACTGAACTGTTTAGCAGCTTCAGTTATACTTTATGGTGAATTAGAGCAATAAGTAAACATTTACCAATAACTCTGACCTTCTCGAAGTTTCCCAAGTCCCCCTGACAAAGGTTTCCCCTGATAAGTCCCGATCCATCTTTCCCCCCTGACAAGGGGGGCTAGGGGGGTTGGGGGATTTAGGGGGTTGGTTGTGCATTGGAGGTGTCTAAGTAATTTTAAAATCTACCATAACTACAGGACACTTGCCATGTTTACGATCCCTCACTCATTATCATAAAGATAACATGCAACAAAATGATCTGGTTCCGCCTCAATAACCGGGACAGGTTTCAGTTGATCGCATACGCCGGGCATAAACTCTGAGCAACGGGGGGCAAAAACACAACCCGGCGGTAGATCCCTTGGACTGGGAACAACGCCTGGAATCGGCACAAGTTTTTCAAGTGGACCGTCCACGCTGGGGATCGACCGCCATAACCCTTGGGTGTAAGGGTGCAACGGATTATCAAAAATCGCATCGGTGGTGCCAAACTCAACCCGTTTGCCAAGGTACATGACCGCAATATCATCCGCCATTTCAGAAACGACCGCCAGATTGTGCGAGATGAGCATGATCGCCATACCTGTTTCTGCTTGAAGGTCAGTCAACAGTTCCAGAATCTGTGCTTCAATCGTGACATCTAATGAAGTGGTCGGTTCATCAGCAATCAGGAGGGTGGGCGAACAGCAGAGCGCCATCGCAATCATCGCTCGTTGACGCATGCCACCGCTAAATTCATGCGGGTAGGCGTCAATGCGTTGCTCCGGGTTAGGAATGCCCACTTGGCGTAAAAGTTCTATCGCTTGGCCTCTTGCCTCACCCTTGTCGGCTGCCTTCTGATGGATCAGAATCGTCTCCATAATCTGATCCCCAATTGTATGTAAGGGACCAAACGAGGTCATCGGTTCCTGAAAAATCATGCCGATGTCGTCACCCCGAATATTCCGCATCGCTTCTGCTGTGGGCTTGAGTTTGGTGATGTCGATAACCTCGCCATC
This sequence comes from Candidatus Poribacteria bacterium, assembly GCA_022822005.1. Lineage (GTDB taxonomy): Bacteria > Poribacteria > WGA-4E > WGA-4E > PCPOR2b > PCPOR2b. The sequence continues at coordinate 60,239 of JAJECO010000067.1, read as the reverse complement.
TCGGTGCAGCAGGATTTCGCCATCGACAATCTCGCCGGGCGGCGACGGGGTAAGCCTCAGAATCGAATGAGCTGTGACGGACTTGCCACAACCGCTTTCACCGATCACCCCCAAGGTTTTGCCTCGCGAAATCGTTAAATTCACCCCATCGACTGCGCGGATTATGCCCGTATCCAGCGTGAAGTGGGTTTTCAAGTTCTTAATTTCCAGAATGATATCTTCAGCGTTATCTTTAGACATAGGCACTAATACACAGTCAGATAATTGTTAATACCCTAGCTCGTTGTGGATTGACAAATCCACAACACCCCCGCAAGTCGGGCTTGGATATGTCTATCCAAGTCTCGGACTCTCGGAACGGAGCCGAGCAGGGAGTGACTTGTCATAATTTACTTGACAGAGCACTAGGGATTACTACGTTTTGAACTCACTATCTCGACGAAGTATACGGATCGGCTGCATCGCGCAAACCATCGCCGACAAAGTTGAACATCAGAATCGCTCCCACAACAAAAAGTGCTGGAATGAGCATCCAAGGGAAATTAGCAAGAACATTCACGTCCTGTGCCTCCTGTAGTAGAGTGCCCCAGCTTACCGCCGGCGGTCTGATGCCAAGTCCCAAGAAACTGAGAGCGGTTTCACCCAAAATCATACCGGGTATCGCCAGCGTTATATGTACGATCAGATAGCTGCTAAAAGCCGGTAACAAATGTTTGAAGATGATACGTCTATCGCTGGCTCCGGCAGCTTTGGCTGCCAATGCGAATTCTTCCTCGCGCAAACTAATAATTCTGCCCCGAACCACACGTGCTAAGCCTGTCCAACCTCGAATGGACAAGATCAAGGTGATCGCTAAGTAAATGTTAATCGTTCCCCAATCGCGGGGAAGCGCAGCGGACAGAGCAATCCAGATCGGGATATCGGGCACACTGATCAACACCTCAATGACGCGTTGAATGGCCTCATCGACCACACCACCGTAATAGCCGGAGATACCCCCTAAGATGCTGCCTAAGATGAAAGCGACCGCAACGCCTCCGAAACCGATAAACAGCGAGATGCGACCGGCATAGAGGATTCTGGAGAAGACATCTCGACCCAACCGATCCGATCCAAACAGCAACAGCGGCACCTGTCGATTCTCAAGACCAAACAGTTTGTGCTGCATCGGAATAATGCCCAACAATTTATACGGTTCTGTTTTCACAAAGATGCGTATAATATGTGACCTTGACAGATCCTCGGAATATTCATACTTAAAAGTATCGGTGTTTAACTCCCTCTTTGTCTCATAGACACAGGGACGACCTAACTTTCCATCTGCATTGATAAGGTGTATACCGGTGGGTGGCGCGTCATTGAAATCCTTAAATCGTTCAAGCGGACCAAAAGGGGCAAAGAAGTCCGCAAAAATTGAGACAAAATAGAGTATAGCCAGGGCCACAAGCGAGATGCGGGCAAGTTTATGCTTTTTGAAAGCGTGCCACACCAATTTGCGTTGGGAGGCGTAGTACAAACTTTCCTGAATTTTCTTCGCACGGGTTTCTCTCCATCTGAGGTAGCTAGAGGTAATCCCTGAAAAAAATGAGTGTGGTATTTTTCGGTTCATATCTTAGAGCCTGTTTGAAAAGTCATTTTGGGTAAAATGATTTGCCCTGAAACCGAGTTGGCTCATGTAAAAAGAAAGTGCAAAATACCCAAAGAAACCGTAGGCGGGGCATCTTGCCCCGCCCGCTCGTGCCAAAAACTTAGTTTCTGTTGCACTCATTCTTAACATGAGTCACCGAGTTTTTTCTTCAAAACTCGGTTTCTTTTCTGGGGTCTTACGTCAGTGAACCGCTTTATGTCTCCCTGTTATCTGGCTGCGATGAAATGTCAACAGAACCTAGTCTCAATGCGCGATTTTCAATGCTAATCCTCCCGATGAAATGGGGGGAATCATCCGTGCAATCTGCGATTCAGACAAATGGCACATGTCGCCCCTCTGGGGCTAAATGCATCCTGTCCCGTCCTAAAATAGTCCCATTTCACGTTCCGATTTATATCCTAAAAATCCTTAAATCCTGATTCAGACAATTATCATGCACAACCCTCAATTAACTAATGAACTAATGAATCAACATAGCCTCGGTGGGGCGACATGTGCATCTTTTGCCCCAGAGGTGCGATATACCCATAGAGTTTAATGAACCCATGAACTGATGAACTAATGAACCCATGAACAAATGAACCAACACAGTCCCAGCTGCTTTGAATCCCAATTTATCGGGACGCGGCTTATCTACGCCCCAATCCTCTCAAAGCGGATGCGCGGATCCAACCATGCCAGCAGAATATCCGAAAACAGGGTGCCCACAACCGTGAGACTGCTCAAAATCATCACGATGCTACCCACCAAGAACATATCCTCCCCCAAAGCCGCCGCCAAGAGTACCGGTCCAAGCGTTTCCAAGCCCAGCGTTTGAGAGACAATGATCTCGCCACTGACGATAAACGGCAACGTCCAGCCGATGGTACTAATGAGCGGATTGATCGCGACCCGGACCGGATACTTTATAATCAGTCGCCGTTCCGGCAACCCTTTCGCCCGCGCGGTGGTAACGTACTGTTTGTTTTTTTCGTCAAGCAGGGTCGCGCGAAGAATGCGGATGAGCGATGCGGTGCCGGCACTGGCAATGACCACGATGGGCAGCCAAATATTCCTCAGTAGATCAACGAATTTGCCAATAGACCAAGGCGCCCCCTTGTACTCTATAGAAAAAAGACCCGTAATCGCCCGTCCCGTGCTGGAAAATACCCAATACCCGATTGCCAACGCCAGCAGAAAATTCGGTAAAGCGAGCCCAACAAAACCGATGATCGTGGCGACATAATCCCCGACCGAATATTGTCTTAGCGCGGAATAAATGCCGATGGGGATAGCTATCAACCAAGTAACCGCCAAAGAAACTATTGCGATAGTTGCCGACATCGGCAGCCGCTCCAAAATAACGTCCTTCACCGGGCGTTGGTAGATAAAGGATCTCCCCATTTCGCCCTTCAGGAGAAAATTGCTCATCCACAGGACGTACTGCAGCACCGCAGGTTGATCAAGACCGTACTGCCTATAAATTGCCTCAATTTGCCCCTGATCCATTATGAACCCGGTGCGTTCGAGATTTTGCACATAGGTCTCCACATAACTTCCGGGTGGTAGTAGGATCGTAGTAAAAGAGATAACAGAGATCAGAAAAAGCAGAGGAATAATGAGTATAAGCCGGCGCACGATAAACGCTCTCATAGGTCTGATGTCCTTGCTAAGTCAGAACTGTTGGTATGAGCAGTTGACTACAGCATGTTGATATGTGACAACGCGCAGATGGAAGACTCTTCGGGAATCCTCGTGGATCGGACTGGACAGAATTGGGTTAAGTGTGACCTACGAAGCCCAACTCTTCAATGTGCCAATGTATCACCAAAGCCCCAGCGGGGCGGCATGTTTATAGAATATGGATATCACAGAGACACGCAAGCCCCAGCGGGGCGACATGTGCAAACTAAGCATCAACCCGTTGAGCATCGGTACTTCACCCCTATATTAGATATTTATCGGCGAATTACACACAAGGCACATGAGGGCTAGCAGCACCTACACTCTCCCTCATGAGTGAACGCTGATTATTGCGGCGTTTTAAAGAAAAGCTGCTCCATACCGTAATCCAAGGCACGGTCAAAAGGATAGCCATCTTTAATCACATTGCCTAAGTCAGCATTGTACACGCTGGGGACTGTCATCCTACCCACGGGCCAAATAGTGACATAGTGTTGCGAGAACCAATCCACAAGATCCGCGTAAAGTGCTTCCCCTGCTTCCGACTGGGGCGGAACAACCTTCCGAGCCACGTGCAGATCGAAAAACTCCTGCAAGTAAGGCGGGGGTTTCCGTCCAGATTCACCGTTTGTATTGAAGTACATCTCTGACATCGGTGCCCAGTGACCCTTAAATCCGGGCCAATAGTCCTCGGAAATTCCGGGTGCCCAGATAGGTTCGTCGCTCCAATGGATAGTAGCCATTAGCTCGTTGCCGTTCATCCGTTGACCAAACAGCGAACTGCCAATCACGTCAAGGGTGGTCCGAATCCCTACGTTCTCAAAGTAGTTCTTTAAGAGTTCGCCCAAACCGAGAAAATCGGGCGAGACTTCAGCGGTGGTAATTGTCAACTCGAAACGTTCACCGCGCGGATCGGTTCGGAAACCGTCAGCGTCGCGTTCGGTCATGCCAATCTCGTCGAGCAGCGTGTTAGACGCGTCGGCGTCAAAGGTTTCCTTGGTGAAGCCATCGAGCGTGTAATGACCGAAGTAGAGCGTGTTGTTCACGTCCTCCTTATCAATTGCGCTGGCTATTGCACTGCCGAAACGGGGATCGGATACAAGTTGCTGCCAGACACTGCCCTCAGTTTCATAGTCGTAGTCGTGATTGAGGAACAGTATCGGTGGGTTGTTAATTGAGCCGTGGAGCACCGTCCTAATGTTGGAACGCGCTGCATTTTCCCGATAGAGAGGCATCTCCCTGATCTGCGCAAAAGAGGTAACCACATCATATTCCCCGGCAGCCGCTTTCAGAATGATAGACTGGAGTTGGTTTGAGACTTCCGCCTCGACCCGGTCGATGTAGGGAAGTTGATTGCCGGAGATATCGACCTTCCAGTAGTACGGGTTACGAACTGCCCTGACCACCGAACTGTTGACCTCCTCAGCTATCCACGGAGTCAATGAAGGAACGCCAACGCCATGTTCGCGGTATAATTCCCAGTGGCGCATGTCCTTGAGAATGACAAGATCTTCCCACGTCCTAATCTCCAACGCGTCAAGGACCGGTTGAATCTTTGCCATATCCGTATAATCCGCATGGAACTGTTTAATGAAATGGGCGGGCCTGAAGAGTAAAGTATAGTCTGGAATCCAAGAGGACAGTTCCGCCAAGAATTGACCATAAGGGGCATCAAACGTGATTGTGAAAGTCAGATCATCAATGATAGTGACTTTTCCGGGGATGCCATCGGCACGCCCCAACGTTCTGGCTTTGATAGGGAAGGTTGGATAAATTCGCTCGTCACCGTAAAGTTCAAAGGTCATGCGCACATCTTCGGTGGTAACCGGTACGCCATCAGACCATTTGATACCTTCGCGGATGGTCAGTGTGTATCGGGTGAAGTCCGGACTAATCTCGTAGCTGCTCACAATAGCGGGAAGCGGGTCTTTGGTACTCTGATCGGGTGCCCTGAGAATCGTCATACCCATTGCCAGCGCCACTTCGTGCATAGAGCCGTTGAGGTTGGTAGTGCGGATAGTACCACCGTAACGACCAACTTCCCAATCAAGCCATTTCTCGGAGTTCAGCACCCCAGGTCCCACGACGAATGGTTCTACGGGGATGCGCTCGGAGATCGGCGGTAATTTACCGGCAGCAACTAAGTCGGCGAAGAAAGGCACTTCGTTGTAGGTAGGGGGTACCGGATACTTCTGGCTGCGAACTGAAATGGGATCCGATGCCAATGCACCGCTTGTGTTTAAGCCCTTTACCCGGTTTAAGGGGGACGGAATTGCAGGCGCCACATGAGATTCCGTCGAACCAGCAGCTTCGACTACTTCTGCTGCGCTCTGAGCGCTACTGTCAGCGGAAGTGTCAGTCATGTCTCCACGACAAGCAGCTACGGCAATCGCGACACAGATGAAGAAACATATGATCTCTCGGCATTTCGCTGCTATACGCTTCATGTATTCTTCGCGCTGTTACAGGTTTAGGATTATCTCTTGTGTTATTATCCACTGAGGACTTCGCGATCACGGTCTGCGCCTGACAATGGAAGTTCTGTCCACGCCGCATTCCGGGCGTGTGAAGCGTGAAAACCCACAATGGCTTCCAGCGTATCGAACGCTTCGGAGGCGGGATACGGAAATTCGCTTCCGTCATCAAGCCACGTCACGATCTCGGAAACAGCCCGGTCCATTCCCGATACACCACCGTTTGCACTGTCCCAATGGTCTCGACGACCATCCCAATATTCAAGGGTGATGCTGCTGCCATCGGAGATAGCGCGCCCCTCAGTGCCGTTGAGGGTGATTTGTCCCGGAACTGCGGCGTAGTCCCCCGCATCTACGGTAACCATAATCCCGCCCCCTAATTTTAGGACCCCCCAACCGCCGGGGTCACGAAATGCAGGTCCTCTACAGTCGGGTTTGCCAGCGAGATCCAGGGTGCCAGACACCGCCTCAATTTTTCTGCCGGTCAGCATCAGGAGTGCGTCAATCATGTGGGTGCCGACGTTCCCCAATCTACCAGATCCCCACTGCAACAACCCGGAGGTCAGGTCACCTAAGCCGCCCCCAGCGATAAGCTCTCGCAGCCGGCGGTGGTTGAGGTTGAACCGTCTTTGGTGGTTGAGGACCAGCAGCGCACCCGCTTCGGCACATGCTTCAATCATCCGCTCCGCATCCGAGAGTCGCGTTGCTATAGGTTTCTCACAGTAGATAGCGCGAACCCCCTTTTCTGCACACGCGACGGTGGGTTCTGCATGGACCGGCGCATATGTTGCTACGCTCACAATGTCAAGGGGCTCCTTATCCAGCATCTCGTTCCAATCCGCATAGGTCACTGCACCTGCGCGTTGGGCAAAGCGTTCTCGCCGTCCGGGATCGCGGCTGCTTCCGGCAACCAGATCCACACGGGGATGGTTGGACAAAGAGGCGAAGTGTGTGCCGTCGAGGTCAGGGACACGTTGACCGAGGGCGTCCCCTGAAACTTGGTCTGCCCCGCCGATGAAACCGAGCCCGATAATTCCCGCCCGATAGGTTGCGTTGCTCATAATCTGCGCTCCTAACCTAAAATGAGTCCGGCTGAGTTACTGCCCTTACCCAAGTTGCTAGTACAGTGTTAGATAAATGTTAATGGACCTGCTCGTTGTGGATTGACAAATCCACAACCCTTTTAGGCTCATGTAAAAAGAAAGTGCAAAATACCCAAAGAAACCGTAGGCGGGGCATCTTGCCCCGCCCGCTCGTGCCAAAAACTTAGTTTCTGTTGCACTCACTCTTAACATGAGTCTCCTTTTTATAGTGAACCATAAAAACAGATAGACACTTTCGCCCCCGTGTTTGGTAGGCGCTGTTTCCAACTGCGCCGTTTCAACCCGTTCTCCCATTTGGTGGGCGCTGTTCCCGACCTGTCGGGACGCGCCGATGCGGTGCGGTTAGAAACCGCACCTACCGGGTCTAAGGGCAATGCGGTTCAATTTGGCGTGTCTCACCTCTTTTTCTGATCTAATATCCCTTACGGTCGTTCACCCCGCCGTAACCGTTCATCGATCAAATCGAGAATTGGCGGCACATCCCATATCCCATCCACCACATAATGTGCGCCCGTCTGATACATCCGCTTATACGCTTCTGCTAACTTCGTTTCCTGCACATCTTGGGGAAGGTCTGCGATCTCCTGTTCGTTGAGCCCAATTTCATTGCCGGTCTTAGCGAGACCAACGGTCCACATGCCGGCGTTGAGTCCTTCTTCGATGTCTGGCAAGGTATCCCCAACCTTCACAATCGACTCCATCGGATAGATGCCCAAGTTCATCGCGTTTTGCAGGCACATCCACGGTTCAGGACGACCCTCAGGCACGTCACTCGCGCAAACCGTCGAGTCCGGTGTGTAGCCGCGAGCTCCCGCCTCTTTGAATAGAAGCTCCATCATTTCACGCAAGTATCCAGTAGTGGAACCAATTTTCAGCCCGCGACTCCGGAACTCGGCAACCGCTTCTAACGTGCCGGGAATCAGATCCGCGTAGTCTGCGAGGCAAGCCAACTGAAGCGGAATAAACTCTTGGAACATCGCTTCAACATCGTCTTCGTTAGGATTACGACCATGCGCCTCCTGCCATCGCTGTGCCACCGGTTCGATCTGCGAAATCTTCCGAATGTGGACCTTTTTATGTGCGCCCATCGGGATACGCGCTTCTTCGATGGTGATTGGGACGTTCTTGCGGTTGTAGACTTCAACGAATACTACGGCGGGTGCGTAGCACCCATAATCCATAGTCGTTCCCGCCCAGTCTAAAATTACTGCCTTTAATGAACCGCGATAGGTTCGCTGATAGGTATAGTCAGATTGTGTCAATGTGTAATCTCTCCATAAGGTTGAAAAATTGTTGCTATCTAAAATCCACCTCTTTCTGCTGTTCGGCAGATTGATACATCGCTTCCGTAATACGAGCGACGGTCAGACCGATTGCACCCGTATCAATCATCTCAACACGTTCCAGCAAGCTCCAGACAACATGCTGCTGTGAGCTCTCGTAGCCATCTCCCGTGTATCCGAGGGAGCGCATTCGCCTTTCATAGGCGTCGATATCGAAGGTCACATCCGCATCCATGTCGTAGAGGTCGGTGTAAAAGGTAAAGGGATTGAGCTTGATTCCGCCCTTTGAACCCATAATCCGATCTCCGTCACCGCCGTCCATGTTAGCAGCCCACGCCTCCTCCACAAACATCGTGATCCCCCCCTTAAAACGGACGAATCCGGTGCCGAGTTCTTCAACATCATAACCGCTGTTCTGTCGGCGTTCTTCGTCCATGTCAAGTTCTTGAAAGGTGGACGCACTCACAGTTTCGATTTCGGGATTATCGAGCAGATAAACCATCCGCGCCATATTATAGATGGCGGTATCCAACAGTGTGCCGCCCCCAGCTTTCTCCCGTTGAACAAAATGGGGAGTGGCATAACCATCAACATAAGGACGTCCACGACGGCGATAGTGGCTTGTCTTGACATAGTAAACGTTGCCAAGGGCATCCGCTTTAATCAGGTGTTTGGCTATCTGTGTTTCTTTGGTAAAGACGGTTGCCATTTGCACTGACAACTTTTTCCCCGTTCTCTGTGCGGCTTCGTACATCGCGATCGCTTCTGGACCGGTTTTTGCCATCGGCTTTTCACAGTAGACATGCTTTCCCGCTTCGAGTGCCGCAATTGTAACTGGGGCGTGCAGGAAGTTAGGCAGGCAGACATCTACGCTATCAATTTCGTCAATTTTCAGCAGGTCGCGATAGTCGGAAAAAACGTGCGGAATATCGTACTCCTGCGCGACCCGCCGTGCTTCAGATTCGTCGAGGTCTGCGACTGCGATGATCTCGACATCGTTGAGCATGGATTGATAACCACGCACATGGCTTTTACCGATGATTCCTGTGCCGATAATGCCGATCTTAAGTTTATCTGACATGGTGTTCTCCTGAGGGATATGAAAGGCAAAACGTCAAACACAAAGCCAAGACTTTAGGGTCCTTTAGTTTTTCTGTAGATGCTTGCATCTTGTCAGGGGGACTTATGACCCCGCTGCGTAAGTCCTAAAAGCATTAAATGTAAAGGTACTGGCCTCTTACTCCGTATCTATTCCTCTAAAATTCCGTTCCGTGTACGTTCAAAAACCTCAATGGCATATTCCAGGTGGGCTGGGGACATAATGTTAAACGACACCCCAAATTTCTTGGGCGTTACATCCGAGAGATTCGACCGACATTCAGCGATCTGTCTCGGCGTGAAATCACCGTGTGCGTCGATCCGGAAGTGGTTCGCTCGCTTCGATGGATACGACCCCATCCACCACCTTCCCCCGATTGTCATACGAATCTGCGCGATCCGCGGACGGAGAATCGCACCGCAGGACTCCGCATAATCAAAGAATCGTTGAGCAACCTGATGAAGCTCCCGGTTCTTAGTAAGTGTCGCGAGGAAACGCTCGCGGGTTAGAAATTGCCGGGGCGCGTACTGATAGGTAGAGCGAGATTCCTTGATCGAAGAGGAACCGAGGATTGTCTTTGTCGCAATCAAGAGTTCATCCGGAGCTTGGTAGGAGAAGTAGGATATGTAGGTCAGGTCGATACCAGCACGCCGTAGGTATTCGGCGATATCAAGCACACGCACGTCAACCCCTTCGGAGACAAGGATCATCCGCTGTTTCTGATTAAAGACAGACATCCGCATAGCACCCAATTCATAGCCAAAGAACGTGCTGTGCAATGCTAACAGCGATGTGAATTCGCGTCCTTGTCCCTGAAACCAGCGGCCCGCAAAACGCTCAATATCGGCGAAGGAAAATTTAGCCACGGCTGCAGCGTATTCCAGAAGCTGTGAAATCGCTGCACGGGAGGCTTTACCCCGCTTGAGTTCGATGACGATACAATTTCCTTGACGATCAAGCGCGAGGAGATCGACTTTCTTGGATTTTCCGATGGGAACTTGGCGGCTGATTACGCAGATGCGCTCATCCCCAAGCAGAAGGTTCGGATCTTGCTCAAGCAGATCCTCAAAATCACGCTCTTCTTCGAAGCGCGTCGGGTCCAGTTGTCGGAAGCCCTTTCCTTCCCATCGGTAAATTTCCATTGTGTCAGCCTCTCACATTCAGGGGATTTTTCGTAGGCGTGTGTTTGACAGGACAATCTCCAGGGTCAACAGGAGTGTTGCGAGCAATAGGGGGTACGCTGCCAACTCCTTATAACGGACGTATTCCGTGACCTCAATCTTCGTTGTTTCAAGCTGGTTAATCTCTTCATAAATTTCAGAGAGTTTCCGGTTGTCCGTCGCTCGAAAGTAACGTCCCTCTGTAATCTCCGCAATCGCTTTGAGCGTTTCTTCATCCACGTAGGTTCGAGTTCGGCTGTACTGCAGACCAAAAATCGGATCATGATACGGAATGAATGCGCCCTCTTCCTTCCCCATGCCGATAGTATACACCTTGATGTTGAGAGCTTTGGCAGCTTGTGCGGCGGTCAATGGATCGATAGTACCGGCGTTGTTTTCCCCGTCGGTAAGCAAAATCGCAATCTTGCTTTTGGTGGTCGAATGACGCAGCCGATTCGTAGCATTCGCAAGCGCATCTCCGATAGCAGTGCCATCTTCAAGCATACCGATCTCAACATTGAGAAGCAAATCCCCAAGAACCCGGTAATCCAGGGTAAGCGGGCATTGTGTGAAACTTTCACCCGCAAAAACAACCAATCCGATGCGATCATTCTTTCGATGATCCAAGAAGTCGTGGATGACCGCTTTAGCTGCGTGCAAACGGTTGTCAGGTTTGAAATCTTCCGCTCGCATGCTTCCCGATATATCGAGGATGAGCAGAATGTCAATCCCTTCGGAGGTAATCTGTTCACGACTATGGGACGACTGTGGACGGGCGAGCGCGAAAATCATCAATACAACAACAAGAAAGCGCGCAAAAGTTAGGAACGGAAGGGACTTGACCCAAAAGCTAGGCACAAGTTGGCGACCGATGCTGAGATCCGAAAAGCGGATTCGCCCGCTATCTTTCTGACCCAAATACCAAAGGAGGAATGGCAGAAGCAGGAGTAAGATGAGAAATTCGGGATGATCCAATCGCAAGAGCACACCTCAAACAAGTAACTAGATAAAGCATTCGGTGTTAATCAATCTCACTGAGGACCGTGGTAGTAACGGACAATCCCTGCATACCCCTAACGTCATCGTTGATACTTTAGGGGAGCATATTCCCTGCGCTGGCTGTTGGTGGGCCGAATCGATTTCTGACCAAATACCGTCCGGAGGCTGACGCCAATCCCGATTGTACTGGCAATAATGAAAGTTGGAATACTCAGGTAGGGAACCGCCGTCGCCATTCGATAAATCCAGTATCCAACAACAACTGCGACAACATTTGATCGCTTCGGGAAGATTGTACCCCCAATTGAGAGAAAAATCGCAGTTTTCCCGTAAATTGCTATCGGCAGCAGAATGGCACTCAAAAGCATGGCGAATGGGATGCCAGCAATCGAGAGGATGAGCAGGATGGACAGATAGGGCACGATTATTACAATCATCAATCCGAGGAATGTGCTTCCAATTGGACGCTCGGAAATCGTAGATGCCATATTAGTAATCTGTTCTGGAAATATTAGCACGAGCAACAGATGGACAAGCGTCAATGTGACGAAGGTCATCAGTTCCCATCCAAACCATGCGTATTGCCGATCGCCCCATATCTCCTTTGGCATCCCTTCCATCATTAACGAAGCGGCTGCAGTTGCCAGTCTAAAGCCATTAATTTCTTGGTAAGCGTCGGGTCCATGGTCTGTACTATCTTGCAAGCCCTCTTTACCGATGATTTCGCCCATAACTACTGTCACTTTGCCGGCCAGGTGTGCACTTTTTTCAATCTCGACATTTCCGCCAAATACAAGTACATAGCCCTTCACATGCCCTTGAATCTTTGCATCTCCAGCAACCAAAATAATATCATTCACGGTTTCCGTTGGCGCGAGGTTGACTCTGCCGCCGATCTGCACAATTCGGGATATATCTTCTGGGTCCGTGGACAGGGTCGCTTTGCGGGGTGTGGGGGATTCTTCGGGCTGTACTGAAGCCGGCTGTTCTGCCTGATTTTGGAACTGTGTTTCACTGCCCTCAATTTGGGCGATAACGGGAGACGATGCGAGTGTTCCAAGACTGAGATATAAGACTATAACTAAATAGACTGTTCTTGTCATTGAGGAACCTCAAAGGGAAAGACCGATATAAAAAAATGTGATGATTGCGGGTTTTGTAACAAAGGCTTCGATATGTATGCTCCCAATCGATTCTTTGCGTGAAGTCTTGCGCTGTGTAAAAGTGGACTTGATTGACGGTCTAAAATCGGTTGGGGATTGGTCGAAACGTAGGTCATATATGTATGTCGAAGAGGGAATGACAGGCATCCAGTTTGATCCGCACAAGATGTTGTGTGAAAATTGCCTCTTCTATAGGATATATTGTGGCATACTATAAGCTATTTCAACTATATTTGTCAATGAAAATTTACCAGTGCTGCTCAAGTTTGATCAGAATTTGTCACTTTTTGGTGACGATTTGACGATTCATCTTATAATGGCTTGCTAAGATCCCGTAACATAGGGTAAAATTAGAAGGTAAATATCCTTCGTTTTAATCAAAAGCTGAATCTACCACCGGAGTTAGACGGGCTTGAAAATATTAACAAGATATACCCTCAAGGAATTTTTCCCTCCTTTCCTTTTAGCACTTATCTGCTTTACTTCCATTCTACTGCTTGACGAGATCTTCAGATTAACCAAACTCTTCGTGAGCAAGGGGGTAAGTCCCACCTATCTGGTTAAATTGTTGATTTATGTGCTGCCTGCGACCCTTGTTGTTACCATTCCAATGGCAACGCTCGTCGGCATCTTGCTCTCACTCGGCAGATTCTCAACGGATAATGAGATTACTGCTATGAAAGCGCACGGGATTGGCTTCCACCAAATCCTTCTACCTCTGCTGTCTATCTCGAGTCTGCTCACTGTTTTCGACTTCATTTTTATGGATTATGCACTCCCGCGTGGTAACATTGCCTATGTTTCGTTGAAGCACGATATAAGTAGGCGACACTCCTCTTTTGTCCTTGAAGAGGGCGTGGTAATGAAGGAGTTAGAGCGCGAGGGGAAGCTCTGGCTGTACGAATCAACCGATCCAGATACAGAGCGTCTACAAGAGGTGAAGGTATGGGATTCAATATGGCCCGGGCAACCCCGCTTTGTTAATGCGAAGGAGGCTACGGTCGGATTTGAGGACGGCCAGGCGTGGTTAACGCTCTATGACGGGGTCACGTATGAGCCGGTGTCCGATAGTGATGACGGGTTTCGGATAACCGCTTTTGCTGAAGATCGGATTGCCCTTGATTTTACGGAAACACTGGAACGAACAGAGTTCGAATCTAAGAGTAGTCGCAACATGTCTTTGGTTAAACTCAGAGACCATATCACCGAGCTTGAAGATCGCCTAACCCGAAACGAAACCAAACCTCACCTAGATAGATTGCGATATGCGCGGGTTGAATATTACAAGAAATTCTCAATCCCTTTCGCTTGCTTTGTATTCGGGCTAATTGGTGTGCCTCTCGGCTTGGTTGTAAAGCGTAGTGGCAAAATGGTGGGCTTCGGTATCGGGCTGGGCCTCGTTCTTGTCTACTATCTACTGCTGCAGGTTGGACAGGATACGGGACGAAGTGGTGTCCTTCCGCCCGGTTTCGCGATCTGGCTGCCGAACCTCGTTATCGGGGTACTGGGACTTGGATGTGCACTACGGGTGATCTTGGAAGGCAAACTGGAAACCCAACAGAGTCGAGACCAGAAACCGCCCCCTTCCTTTCAAAATACAGAGAATCAAGAGGTTGAAGAATCAGATTAGCACATAACATTGATCCTCGTATTGAGCATAACGTTGGTGTCAGGCGTAGTTTCAAATGTATTCAATGGGCTCGCCAATAAGCTCGATAAGCCCTTAGGTCAAATCTAAGCATGAGAATTCTTGAACGACATGTTTTAATTGAATATCTCAAGACATTTGCATTAGCACTCACCTTTTTCATCGCGCTCGTCATTATCGTTCGGCTGCTCGATAAAGATATTAAGCGCTTTGATGAGGAGGTATCTTACCTCACCGCTGTGCAGATTGTGCTCTTTCAAGCCCCTCGACGGATTATAGAAGTTGTGCCGCTTGCCAGTTTTCTCGCTGTGTTCTTCGTTTTTGGGAGGAAAGTTCAAAACAACGAACTCGCTGCGATGCAGACCGCTGGTGTTAGTATCTATCGCCTCCTCATCCCTATTCTCGCATCCATATTCCTGGTCTGCATAGGCTTTGTGGCTTTCTATAATCTCATTGCTTCACCTGCCTTCCATCGTGCTAATCAACTCCAGAAGAAAATCCGGCTGCGTCGGAGCCGAAATGTCCTCTTCAAGGGACAGCACAATCGACTATTCTACATCCAAAATCTTGATTTAGAAAATGGGACCATAGATCGCATGACAATTTATGAACTCGATCAGAACGATGAGGTCACTCGGCAGATCTTTGCAGACTCGGCTACGTGGTCCCCAAACCACTGGCATCTTGCAAAGGGATATGTCCGCCATTTTGAGGGAGCTGTCGAAACTGCCTTTGAACCGTTTGAAGCAAAGCAGATCGAGCGCGCAGAAGAACCAGAACGTTTCGCAGGAAGCAATAAGGATCTACGGGCGATGACTATCGGCGAGCTGCGACGACAGATAAAATACAAAAAGGCGGCGGGGCAGACGACCCGGCGTGAGGAGGTCAAAATGTACCATAAGATGGCATATCCCTTTGCGGCGTTTGTTGTCATTCTTATTGGTGCTCCAATTTCAATCCGCTTTGGTGGTGCTGGATTTTTTGCCGGACTCCTCGTTGCCTTCTTCCTCGTCTTTATGTATTGGGGAATTTCACTGGCAACGCTTGAAGGACTCGGTGAAAACGGGAAGCTGCCACCAATTGTTGCCTGCTGGGGGGCGAATGTGCTTTACGCCACTGTTGGAGGCATCATGATCTGGAAGATGCCCAAGTGAGCCGAGGGAACGAGACATTCAGGGGTGGTCTCGGATGGTGAAATCTATGACGTCTCGTATCTCACGCTTCACTCTCGCGATCGGGCGGCTACTCTTTCGGTTACGCAGCCTCACAGCCATCCCGTTCATAGTAATCGTAATCTATTTTTCCCGCCCTACATTCGCTTCTGCCTTGGCTGGTGGAATTCCTTTGATTCTTGGTGAGCTCTTACGAATATGGGCGGTAGGCTATGCCGGTGGCGCGACCCGTGCACGGACCCTAAGCGCGGCAAGTGATCTTGTTACAACAGGACCCTACGCGCATGTCCGTAATCCGCTCTATTTGGGAAACTTGGCGCTCAGTCTCGGCGTCTGCATTATCGCCAATGTCTACTGGATGTTAATTGTGCTCTTAGTGGGATATTGTGTCCAGTACCTGCCGATTATCGCGTCCGAAGAAGCGTATCTACGCGAATCTTGCGGAGCTGCATATGAGACCTACTATGCAGCCGTTCCCAGGTTCATTCCCCGTCTGCGCAGGCATACCAACCCCTCTGTACATAGCTTTTCTCTCTCTCGTGCACTCAAATCTGAAAAGCGCACACTGACCGCGATTGCTTGTGTGATCGGATTGATCGCGGGCGCCGCTGTCTCGTAATATCCTTTGGGCATTCACAGGGTAGTCTTTCCGTTTCCAATCTCACGAACTTTCATCCGAAAGTTATGGATTTTTTCTGTTGACATTTCAGACACTTTTGATTAAGATAAAGTGTGCAATATCCATTTACTAAGTTTTCCAATACCCATGTAGGGTATTTAGTGCGAATAAAACCTCTCACTTTGAAAGGAGATTGATACTTTGCGAGCGTTTGAATATGTTCCCGCAAAAACTGTAGCTGAAGCTACCTCCTTGCTCGCCGAAAAAGGTGATCAAGCAAAACCCTTGGCAGGCGGAACAGATCTCATCGTCATGGTTCGGGAGAACCGGCGGCAGTTGGAACGGATGGTGGACATCAAGGACCTTCCTGAAGCTAACGTGCTTTCATACTCCCCTGACACCGGTCTAGAGCTCGGTGCGGCTGTTCCCTGTCATGAAATCTACGCGGACGATGCAGTCTCTGCCGCATATCCCGGACTGATTGATGCTGCTAAAATTATTGGTGGAACCGCGATCCAAGGCAGGGCAAGCGTTGGTGGTAATCTGTGCAATGCCTCACCCGCTGCGGATACCATACCGCCGTTGATAGTCTTAGGAGCCATTTGCGTTATCGCTGGTCCAAATGGATCAACGCGCGAAGTTCCCGCAGAGCAGTTCTGCACAGCACCGGGACAAACTGTCCTGGAAAATGGTGAGCTTCTGGTCTCATTTAAGATTCCGCCCCCACCGAAAAATTCGAGTTCGTTCTACCTCCGTTTTATCCCACGTAATGAAATGGACATCGCTGTTGTGGGTGCTGGTGCGTCGGTTATTCTCGACGATTCGAAGACATCTATTGTTTCCGCACGAATCGGGCTTGCTGCCGTTGCACCAACGCCGCTCCTTGCCGAAGAAGCTGGCGCCTCACTCGCTGGAAAGGAAATTTCGGACGAAGCGATCGACGCTGCTGCAGAAGCGGCACAGGCGATTGCAAGTCCTATCAGCGATATGCGTGGAACGGCTGAACAAAGAACACATCTTGTCGGTGTGTTAACACGTCGTGCCTTAAACGGTGCAATTCAACGAGTGAAGGAGGCATAAAGATAGATGCCTAAAAAAGTCCACGTTCAAACAACAATTAATGGTGAAGCAGTTGAATACTTATGCGAACCTCGCCAGAGTTTGCTCGAAGTCTTACGAGATGTACTCCATTTGACAGGTGCCAAAGAAGGTTGCAATAATGGAAACTGTGGTGCCTGCAGCGTAATTCTTGATGGGCGTCTGGTTAATTCGTGTCTTGTGCTTGGTGCTGAACTCGAAGGGAAATCGCTTGAGACAATCGAAGGGCTCGCTGAACCGGAACAGCTACATCCAATCCAAGATGCGTTCTTAGAGAATGCTGCCCTCCAATGTGGTATTTGTACGCCCGGCTTTATCATGGCGGCAAAAGCATTGTTAGATCAAAATCCGAACCCAACGGAACACGAAATCCGGTACTGGCTAGCGGGAAATCTGTGTCGTTGTACCGGATACGATAAAATTGTACGTGCTGTCCAAGATGCAGCGCAAACTACGTCTTAGGAGGTAAGTGCATAATGGCAGAAAAGAAAGACTACAAAGTTGTTGGGACCCGTCCCATTCGCCATGATGGCGTTGATAAGGTTACCGGGCGCGCTCTTTATGGCGCAGATTTCCAAACCGTAGGACTGTTACACGGCAAAGTGCTGCGCAGCCCACACGCCCATGCGCGGATTAAGTCGATTGATACCAGCCGCGCAGAAGCCCATCCCGGCGTGAGGGCGGTTGTAACAGCGAAAGATTTTCCGGCTGTCGAGGATAAGATAGCCGATCTTGGAGAGGGTGCAGCCAATGTGAAGGATCTCCAAGATAATGTATTGGCAGGCGACAAGGCGCTCTACAAAGGCCATCAGGTCGCAGCGGTCGCAGCGATTGATCCCCATACCGCAGAAGAGGCGCTTGAGCTAATTGATGTTGAATATGAGGTGCTCCCTCCGGTAATCAAAGTGCTTGACGCGATGAAGGAAGATGCACCGCTTCTGCATGAGGACATGCACACCGATGAGATGGGGGAAAAGTCCGAGAAGCCGAGCAACATTGCGGCTCACTTCCAGCACAAACAGGGCGATCCCGAAAAAGGTTATGCCGAAGCTGATGTCGTCGTTGAGCAAGAGTATACCACCGAGACTGTGCATCAAGGCTATATTGAGCCCCACAATGCGACGGCACTCTACAATCCCGATGGACAGTTGACAATCTGGTGTAGTACGCAAGGCGCGTTTGCTGTCCGAGGGCAGGTGTCTGAGATTCTCCAGATTCCCGTCTCAAAAGTTAAGGTTGTGCCGATGGAGATTGGTGGTGGCTTTGGTGGGAAGATTAATGTTTACATCAAACCAATTGCCGCTATGCTTTCGATGAAAACGGGCAAGCCTGTCAAGGTCTTGATGAGTCGGGCGGATGTTTTTGAAGGCACGGGCCCCACACCCGGTTCCTATGTGCGCGTGAAAATGGGTGCGACGAACGATGGGCGCATCACCGCTGCAGAAGCCTACCTTGCGTTTGAGGCTGGTGCTTACCCCGGTTCGCCGGTCGGAGCCGCAGCGTTCTGCGTCTTCTCGCCCTACAAGGTTGAGAATGGAACGGTTGATGGATATGATGTGGTCGTCAATAAGCCGAAGACCGCCGCATATCGTGCACCCGGTGCAACCAATGCTGCATTTGCTGCCGAGACTGTCATTGATGAAATTTGTGAGAAGATCGGGATGGATCCGCTTGAATTCCGTATCCTCAATAGCGCGACAGAGGGGGATATCCGAATTGATGGGCCTCCGGCTCCGCGTGTCGGTTTTATCGAAACGGTCGAGGCCGCAAAAGATCACCCCCACTATTCGGCACCGCTTGAAGGTGAGAATGTAGGACGTGGCGTTGCTTCCGGCTATTGGCCCAACTTCGGTATGAAATCCAGTGTTTCAATCAATGTAACCGGCGATGGAACAATTAGTCTCGTCGAAGGGTCAACCGATATCGGTGGCACACGCGCATCAATTGCGATGCAAGCGGCGGAAGTGCTTGGGATCCCCGCCGAGTCAGTGACGCCTACCGTGGCTGATACCGACTCCGTTGGTTACACAGATGTAACAGGTGGAAGCCGTACCGCGTTTGCAACCGGTTACGCCGCGTATGAAGCCGCACAGGATGTCAAACAGCAGATGATCGAACGTGCTGCGAAACTGTGGGAAGTCGATCCTGAAGAGGTGCAATTTGCCGACGGTGTGTTTAGTTCCGTCAATGGCAAGGAACAGGAAATCGACTTCAAAGGGCTGGCAGAGAGATTGGATGAGACCGGCGGGCCCGTCGTTGGACGCGGCACTGCGGATCCAAACCAACCAGGTCCTTCAATCGGCTTACACGTGGTTGATGTCGAGGTTGATCCCGACACCGGCAAGATTGACATCTTGCGCTACACGGCGACCCAAGACGCTGGTAAGGCTGTTCACCCCAGCTATGTCGAAGGACAGATACAGGGTGGTGCCGTCCAAGGTATCGGTTGGGCGTTAAACGAGGAATATATCTACAATGAGAAAGGCGAGATGACTAACGCCAGTTTCCTCGATTATCGTATTCCGACCTGTCTTGACCTGCCGATGATTGATGCGGTCATCGTTGAAGTTCCTAACCCCGGTCATCCGTTTGGTGTGAGGGGCGTCGGCGAAACGCCAATTATTGCGCCACCCGCTGCCATTGCAAATGCCGTCTATCGTGCAACCGGCGTTCGGCTGAAAGAACTGCCAATGTCGCCAGGACGTGTCCTCAAGGCAATGGGCAAGATCTAGGCGTGTCATCCTAAATTTTAGCATTCTGGGTCCGCCGGGCGAATCACGCTCAGGTGATCCTAAACTACATTCAGGGATATAGGGTTCTGCATCTGCCTTATATCCCTGTTCTATTTTATATGGAGGGTTTTCAGACCATGGCAACGATTGCAATTCCCTCACTCATGCAGAAATTAACCGACGGTGCGAACCAAGTCGTTGTGGAAGGCAAAACGCTACGGGAGATTGTCAATAATCTCGAAGCAGCCCATCCCGGCTTCAAAGATCGGCTCTGTGATGGTGATCGGATTCGTCCCAGCATCTCGGTATACATCGATGGCGTGATGACCCGCGAAGGGTTGCATCAACCCATAGGCGAGGAGGCGAACATCCATTTCGTGCCAGCGATTAGTGGCGGTTTAGCCAGCCACGGACAAGATTTTTCCTAAATGAAAAAAAACTTGCGTTTTCTCTTGACAGGGTGGGGTGGGTATGTTATACTTCCACTCGCCTCCGTTAAGGGGGATTAAAAGATGCTCTTTGAAAGCTGAATAGTTTCTGTTACGCGCTACGTTTTTTGATATGATAGCAATTGATAGGGCTTGTATATTGTACAAAGTCCTCCTGTCGACTTAGAAATCCCTTCCTAATTTATTAGGTCGGTTTTTCTTTAAGACTTATTGGAGAGTATGATACCGGCTCAGGACGAACGCTAGCGGCGTGGATTAGGCATGCAAGTCGTACGAGAATCGGTGGCTTCGGCCGCCGAGGAAAGTGGCGAAAGGGTGAGTAACGCGTAGGTAATCTGCCTTCGAGATAGGGATAACGGTTCGAAAGGGCCGCTAATACCGTATACGATTGGAATTCCTCCGGGATATCCAATGAAAGATGGGTCTTCGGATCTGTCGCTCAAAGATGAGCCTGCGTCCTATTAGCTTGTTGGTGAGGTAACGGCTCACCAAGGCTACGATGGGTAGCTAGTCTGAGAGGATGATTAGCCACATTGGGACTGAGACACTGCCCAAACTCCTACGGGAGGCTGCAGTCGAGAATATTTCGCAATGGGGGAAACCCTGACGATGCGACGCCGCGTGGGGGATGAAGGTCTTCGGATTGTAAACCTCTGTGTTATGGGAAGAATTGCTAGTCGGTGATAAGCTGGCTAGCGTGACGGTACCATAGTAGAAAGCCCCAGCTAACTACGTGCCAGCAGCTGCGGTAATACGTAGGGGGCTAGCGTTGTCCGGATTTACTGGGCGTAAAGCGTGTGTAGGCGGTTACATAAGTCGAGTGTGAAATGGCTTGGCTCAACCAAGCAACTGCGCTCGATACTGTGTGGCTTGAGTACGGAAGAGGAAAGTGGAATGTAAGGTGTAGCGGTGAAATGCGTAGATATCTTATAGAACACCTATGGCGAAGGCAGCTTTCTGGTCCGACACTGACGCTGAGTACACGAAAGCTTGGGGAGCGAACGGGATTAGATACCCCGGTAGTCCAAGCCGTAAACGATGGGTACTAAGTGTAGGAGGTATTGATTCCTCCTGTGCTGTAGCTAACGCATTAAGTACCCCGCCTGGGGAGTACGGCCACAAGGTTAAAACTCAAGGTAATTGACGGGGGGCCGCACAAGCGGTGGAGCATGTCGCTTAATTCGAAGCAACGCGAAGAACCTTATCCAGGGCTTGACATCGCGCTGACCGCCATAGAAATATGGCTTTCCTTTTGGACAGCGTGACAGGTGCTGCATGGCTGTCGTCAGCTCGTGTCGTGAGATGTTGGGTTAAGTCCCGCAACGAGCGCAACCCCTGTCGCTAGTTACCATCAGGTAATGCTGGGGACTCTAGTGAGACCGCTGGTGACGAGCCAGAGGAAGGTGGGGATGACGTCAAGTCCGCATGGCCCTTATGCCCTGGGCTGCACACGTGCTACAATGGTCGGTACAGAGGGAAGCAAGACCGCGAGGTGGAGCAAATCCCAAAAAGCCGACCTCAGTTAGGATTGTAGTCTGCAACTCGACTGCATGAATTTGGAATCGCTAGTAATCGCGAATCAGCAGGTCGCGGTGAATATGTTCCCGGCCCTTGTACACACCGCCCGTCACGCCATGGAAGTCGGTAGCGCTCGAAGACGGTGGGCTAACCTTCGGGAGGCAGCTGGCGAAAGCGAGACCGATGACTGGGGCGAAGTCGTAACAAGGTAGCCGTAGGGGAACCTGCGGCTGGATCACCTCCTTTCTAAGGAGTCAAGGGCATCAACTCTATGCCCGAGCTCGTTAACTTGCGTAAAACGGATAACTATTTAGCTTTCTGAGACCGCATCTTTTACTGTTCTAGGGGCTTATAGCTCAGGCGGTTAGAGCGCGCGCCTGATAAGCGCGAGGTCTCTGGTTCGATTCCAGATAAGCCCACCAATTCTATGTGGGGGTGTAGCTCAGTTTGGGAGAGCGCCTGCTTTGCACGCAGGAGGCCAGCGGTTCGACTCCGCTCATCTCCACTAAGCGTAACAGCTTTTGATCTTTGACAATTGTATAGATTTGAATTCGGCTTCTAAAGAATTTATCAAGCTACTAAGGGCTGACGGTGGATGCCTTGGCGCCAGGTAGCGATGAAGGGCGTGACAAACTGCGATAAGCTTCGGGTAGTTGTTTAGTAAACTTTGATCCGGAGATCCCCGAATCGGGCAACCGGGCAGGCTTTGCCTGTCATCCCGGCTTTCGCCGGGAGGCTAACCAGGAGAAGTGAAACATCTCAGTAACCTGAGGAACAGAAAGAAAAATCGATTCCCCCAGTAGTGGCGAGCGAAAAGGGAATAGCCTAAACCGAGTATATGTTAAAGTCCATATACGTTGTATACTTGGGGTTGTGGGGTAACGTTGGGTTTGGATATGGCCAGACCGGGAAGTTATAAACCAAATTCTTAGCTTAATGTTTCTGGAATAGGACAACCAAAGAGGGTAATAGTCCCGTGAGCAAAAAGAGTTCGGCTTCCTCAACGTTATTCCCAAGTACTATGGGATAGCCTAAACCTGTAGGAATCTAGGAGGACCACCTCCTAAGGCTAAATATGACTTGGCGACCGATAGTGAAGAAGTACTGTGAAGGAAAGGTGAAAAGTTCCCCCGCTAGGGAAGTGAAATAGTCCCTGAAACCGTACAGCCTACAAGCTGTGGAAGTGCTAAGTCGCGATTCGTCGTGACATGCATGACTGCGTGCCTTTTGCATAATGAGCCGGTGACTTACTCTGTGTAGCAAGGTTAAGCTTTTATGAAGCGTAGCCGTAGCGAAAGCGAGTCTTAATAGGGCGATTCAGTTGCGTGGAGTAGACCCGAAACTGGGTGATCTATCCATGGGCAAGGTGAAGCATACGTAAAAGTATGTGGAGGCCTGAACCCACCAAGGCTGAAAACTTGGGGGATGACCTGTGGATCGGAGTGAAAGGCTAATCAAACCCAGTGATAGCTGGTTCTCCCCGAAATAGCTTTAGGGCTAGCCTTATGCGTTTGGCAGTGGCGGTAGAGCTCTGATTGGACTAGCGGCCCCACCAGGTTAGCAACTCCAGTTAAACTGCAAATGCCATTGTCTAAAGCATGGGAGTCAGTCAGTAGGGGATAAGCTCTACTGACAAAAGGGATAAGAGCCCAGATCGCCAGCTAAGGTCCCCAAATACAGGCTAAGTGGTAAAGGATGTGTCGTTGCCCAGACAGCCAGGATGTTGGCTTAGAAGCAGCCATTCATTTAAAGAGTGCGTAATAGCTCACTGGTCAAGTGGCTTTGCACCGAAAATTCTCGGGGCTTAAGCCTGTTACCGAAGCTGCGGATTTCTACCCTCCAAGGTAGGAGTGGTAGGGGAGCGTTCTATAGTAGGATGAAGGTAGATCGAAAGATATGCTGGACCAATTAGAAGTGATTATGCCGGCATGAGTAGCGATAAAACAAGTTAGAAGCTTGTTCGCCGAAAGCCTAAGGGTTCCTGGGCAAGGCAATTCCACCCAGGGTTAGTCGGATCCTAAGCTGAGGCCGAAAGGCGTAAGCGATGGGTAGCAGGCATAATATTCCTGCACCACCATTACAAGGACGAAGCTAGGGGAGACGCAGGCATTAGGACCTACCAGCCGATGGATGTGCTGGGCTAAGCCCGACAGAGGAGATTCTAGGTAAATCCAGAATCTCACTACTCTGAGAGGTGATAGGGATTCCGTAAGGATACAAACTGGTCTAGTTGTCTGCCAAGAAAAGAACCTCGAGTGGACGCGTAATGGTGTCCGTACCGCAAACCGACACAGGTAGGCGAGGAGAGAATCCTAAGGCGCTCGAGAGAACTCTCGCTAAGGAACT
This sequence comes from Candidatus Poribacteria bacterium, assembly GCA_022822005.1. Lineage (GTDB taxonomy): Bacteria > Poribacteria > WGA-4E > WGA-4E > PCPOR2b > PCPOR2b. Next base: position 36,066 of record JAJECO010000067.1, on the reverse strand, counting down.
CGGCAAAATGACCCCGTAACTTCGGGAGAAGGGGTGCTTCTAGTAGGAAATGCATCGCGCATGCGGATCCGAAAGAAGCCGCAGTGAAGTGGTCCGTGCGACTGTTTACTAAAAACACAGGTCTCTGCAAAATCGTAAGATGATGTATAGGGACTGACGCCTGCCCGGTGCCATATGGTTAAGGGGAAGAGTCAAGGGTTCGCCCGGCAGCTCTGAACCGAAGCTTCAGGTAAACGGCGGCGGTAACTATAACCGTCCTAAGGTAGCGAAATTCCTCGTCGGGTAAAATCCGACCTGCACGAATGGCGTAACGACATGGACACTGTCTCGGCGAGAGACTCGGCGAAATTGTAATACCGGTGAAGATGCCGGTTACCCGTAACAGGACGGAAAGACCCCGTGAACCTTTACTACAGCCTGATATTGGGTTTTAATGTAGCTTATGTAGGATAGGTGGGAGACTGTGAAACTGGGGCGCCAGCTTCAGTGGAGTCGACCTTGAAATACCACTTTTGTTGCATTGAGATTCTAACTCTGGTTCGTTATCCGAATCGAAGACAGTGTCAGGTGGGTAGTTTGACTGGGGCGGTCGCCTCCCAAAATGTAACGGAGGCGCCCTAAGGTTCCCTCAGCGCGATTGGAAACCGTGCGTAGAGTGTAAAGGCACAAGGGAGCTTGACTGCGAGACAGACATGTCGAGCAGGTGCGAAAGCAGGGCTTAGTGATCTTGCGGTTCTGTGTGGAAAGGCCGTGACTCAACGGATAAAAGGTACTCCGGGGATAACAGGCTGGTCGCGCCCAAGCGTTCATAGCGACGGCGCGGTTCGGCACCTCGATGTCGGCTCATCACATCCTGGGGCTGCAGCAGGTCCCAAGGGTTGGGCTGTTCGCCCATTAAAGTGGTACGTGAGCTGGGTTTAGAACGTCGCAAGACAGTTCGGTCCCTATCCGTTACGGGCGTAGGATATTTGAGAGGACCTGCCGCTAGTATGAGAAGACCGTGGTGGACGAACCTCTAGTGTGCCAGTTGTCGCGCCAGCGGCACCGCTGGGTAGCTATGTTCGGAAGAGATAAACGCTGAAAGCATCTAAGCGTGAAGCTCACCTCAAGATTAGATATGCTACAGAGTTAATCTGGTAAGGCTCCTCTGAGACTAAGAGGTTGATAGGCCAGAGGTGTAAGCAGTGTGAACTGTTTAGCTGACTGGTACTAATAAGCCGAGGGCTTGATAACTTTACTCTATAGCTATAGTTCAAATCTATACAACTGTCAAAATTTTATGGACTAATCGGAATAGATAGATTAACACATTTTCCGGTGATAACAGCGAAGGGGAAACACCCGTACCCATTCCGAACACGGCAGTTAAGCCCTTCAGCGCTGATGATACTTCGAGGGTGACCTCGTGGGAAAGTAGGTCATTGCCGGGAATCTTAAATCAAGCTCCAATCTTAGGATTGGGGCTTTTTTTATTTCGAAAAAAACCTTTCACAAATGATAATACAATTTTCTTGCATCTACCCTACCTGTATGCTAAAATACGCTAGATTCTATGGATAGGAGAGGAAGAAATGTCAGGTCATTCAAAATGGTCATCGATTAAACACCGCAAGGCCGCTGTTGATGCGAAGCGCGGAAAGCTCTTCTCGAAACTAATTAAAGAGATTACAGTCGCAGCGCGAATCGCTGGCGCCGATACCCAAGTCAATCCGCGTTTGAGATCTGCAGTATTAGTCGCAAAATCGAAGAATGTGCCGAACGATACGATCGACAAGGCGATTCTACGCGGTACAGGCGAACTTGACGGTGTCGATTATGAAGAAATTGTATATGAAGGATACGGTCCCGGTGGTGTGGCAATTATGATTGATGTCTTGACTGATAATAAGAACCGAGCAATCGCCGACGTGAGACATATCCTAAGCAAGCACGGCGGGAATATGGGGGAACCCGGTTCCGTTTCATGGTTGTTTGATAAGCGGGGGTGGATGATCATACAGAAGGGCAGCATTGACGAAGATGAGCTATTTATGATTGCCCTCGATTCGGGGGCGGAGGATATGACAGTCCAGGACGAGAACCTTGAAATTATCACGTCGCCTGAGAATTTTGAGGACGTTAGAAAGGCTGTTGAGGAATCCGGGGCAACAATTATTGAAGCTGAACTGACAATGCTTCCCCAAAGCACAGTGCAATCGGAAGGTAAGGAAGCGGAACGGATGCTGCGGTTGATGGAAGCACTCGAAGACAGCGACGATGTCCAGAAAGTATATGCAAACTTCGACATCGCCGATGATATCTTGGAAGCTGCAGCCTAAGTCGCTCTTAATAATGATTGTCCTTGGAATAGATCCCGGAATTGCAAATACCGGCTACGGACTCATCAAAGCCGATTCATCAAGGGTAGCCCCTATCGGTTTCGGCTGTATCCGCACAACACCAAAGGACGAATCCGCGCAACGTTTGAAGATTATCTATGACGAATTGATTCAGTTGGCTACCGAATATCAACCGGAACTATTCGTGCTTGAGGACCTCTTCTTCAGCAAAAACGTGACCAGCGCGTTCGCCGTGGGAGAGGCAACAGGTGTCGTTAAACTGGCTGCTGCAAATACAAATCGGCAAGTCTATAGCTATCCCCCTGTTCAGATCAAACAAGCAGTTGTCGGATATGGTAAGGCGACCAAGCGTCAAGTCCAAGAGATGGTTAAGGTTCTACTCGGGCTCAAAGATATACCGCGCCCAGATCACGCCGCGGATGCGCTTGCCACAGCAATTTGTCACGCACGTTCCCATAAAGTGCTCCAACTGCGCGAAAGGCTCAGACAGTCATGATTGCGTTCGTAAAGGGTATCTTAGCAGTCAATGGATCAAAACAGGTCACTGTTGATGTCAACGGAGTCGGATACAGCGTCGAAATACCAGACAACACAAAATCGCAGTTGCCCGAAGTTGGATCCGAAATCAAATTTTATACGCATTATCATTGTCGGGAAAACGAAGTCAAACTGTATGGGTTTGCGTCGCAGGATGAACTCACAATCTTTGAAACCGCCTTGGTGGTAAAAGGGGTAGGTCCCGCCTTAGCATTAAATATTGTCTCAAAACTTTCCCCTCCTGAATTCCAGCGCGCTATCCGCGATGGCGATCACGCCACTTTGATGCGAGTGCCACGCCTCAACAAAGAGCTTGCACAACTCATGATTATGAAACTCAAGAATACCGTTCGTAAGATACACTTTGATGCCAAGGTGGAGGAGGCTGGCAGCCAAGAGGGTACGGACGCAGGTGTGCAGGTATTAATGGGTTTAGGAGCCAACGAAGTCGCAGCCGAACGCGCAATTACAGATGCCCAGAAAATCCTAGGCCCCAAAGCAAAACCGGAAGAGTTGGTCCGGTTAGCGCTTGCTCGACTAAATCAGTGAGTCTGATCTATGAATAAAGAGATGCATACACTTCTCAACGAATCGGATATCGAAGAATTAGAGGGCAATCAATATAGCCTCAGACCACAGTCTCTTGAGGAATTCATTGGACAAGAGCAGATTAAAGAGCAGCTCCGTATCCACATCGAAGCCGCCAAAAGTAGGAACCAATCGTTGTCGCATATTCTCTTTGTGGGACCGCCCGGACTGGGTAAAACAACACTGGCTCGGATTGTTGCCAATGAAATGGGGAGCAGTTTCAAGTCAGCAGTTGGTCCCGCGATGGAGCGCCTCGACCTTGCGTCGATATTAACCGGTCTTGAAGAACACGAAATCTTTTTTATCGATGAAATTCACCGTATGAAGGGCCATGTTCAGGAATCAATGTACCCGGCGATGGAGGATTATAAGATAGATTTGCCCATCGGTCAGGGACCCGCCGCGGATATTATTACCGTGCCGCTCGCCCATTTCACCCTTGTAGGGGCGACTACTCGTGAGGGACTCTTAGGAGGTCCCTTTCGAGATCGCTTTGGCAACCGCATACATCTCGATTATTACGCGCCGGAGGAAATTCAGATCGCTATCAATCGGCTCAGCCAAAAGATGCAGCCTCCAGTAAAAATCGATGAGGAAGCCGAATACGAACTGGCGCGCCGCTCAAGAGGGACCATGCGCATTGCGGAAAATATGTTGAGAAAGGTCAGGGATTACGCAACCGTCAAGTCTGACGGCGTTATCACCTATGAAATCGCTCAAGAAGCGTTGGAGTTTTTCCAGATTGATGAACTCGGCTTAGACGACAATGATAGACTGTATCTGCGGACAATGATCGAGAACTTTCGTGGACGGGCTGGTCTGAAGGCGATGGCGGTCGCGGTCAGTGAAGATGAGCGGACCATCGAGGAGGTCTACGAACCCTTCTTAATTAAACTGGGCTTTTTAACCCTGACACCAATGGGGCGGGTTGCAACAGATGCCGCCTATCAGCATCTCGGCTATCCAGTACCTGAGTATCAGACGACCCTTTTCTAAATCCCGCTTCTGATTGACAAAAGAACTGTGGATCTAATCCTTCCGTAAATATAATTAGCATGAAACTCACCGATTACGACTATGACCTGCCGGAAGTACTTATCGCACAGCAGCCCCGTCCCCAAAGGGATGCATCCCGCTTAATGGTCGTGGATCGGAGCACACGCAAAATTCACCACACACAGTTCTCCCAGATTGGCGAGTTTCTCCCACCCCGTTCCTTGCTCGTAATTAATAACACGAAAGTCATTCCAGCACGCCTAATAGGCCGGAAACTCTCAACGGGTGGGAAGATTGAGCTGCTTCTAACCCGCCAGAAAAGTGCAAATACGTGGGAGGCGCTTGTAAAACCGGGCAGACGTGTCACGCACGGAACGCGCATCACCTTCGGGGATGGAGTGCTGACAGCAAAGATTCTGGCTAAATCATCGCTCGGTCTTTATACTGTCCGATTCAAACACGATGGCGATTTTGAGGAAATTCTTGCACAGGTGGGCAAGGTTCCTTTACCACCGTATATAAAACGTGAACCAAATCGCGCTGACAAACATGAGTATCAATGCGTTTATGCGAAGGAGGCAGGGGCAATCGCCGCGCCAACCGCTGGTTTACATTTCACGTTAGATTTAATGGATATACTCAAACGTAATGGGATTCATCAAGTCCCACTTACACTACATGTTGGACTCGGCACATTCCAACCCGTCAAGACCGAAAATATTGAGATGCACAAGATGCACTCGGAGTATTTTGAGCTGTCTCAAACAAATGCTAATCGGATTAATGTTGCAAAGGCGGAAGGGCGAAAAGTCGTCGCGGTCGGAACCACCTCCGTTCGTGCCCTTGAAACGGTTGCATCGGGTTGCAGCGTTAATCCGTATCAGGGATATACAGATATATTCATATATCCCGGCTATCAATTCAAAGTTGTTGATGCTCTGGTAACTAATTTTCATCTGCCGAAATCAACCTTACTCATGCTCGTTAGCGCGTTTGCCGGGCGTGATTTTATTCTTGAAGCGTACCAAGAAGCAATTGACCAAGAATATCGCTTTTTTAGTTATGGCGATGCAATGCTTATTCTTTAATTTGGAGGAGATGAATTATGGATTTTCTCGGTGCTTTCTTTCCGATTCTTCTGATGATACCGATACTGTACTTTCTGATTTTACGCCCCGAACAGCTGAAGCGAAAAAAACACCAAGCCATGCTGAGCAACTTGACCAAGGCGGACGAAGTGGTTACCACAGGTGGGTTGCATGGGAAAATTGTGGGTGTGGATAAAGATCTTGTCGTTCTGACAATCGCAGAAAATGTAAAGGTCGAAGTGTCACGCAGCGCGATTGCCTTTAAGAAGAAGGCTGGTGAGCTAATTGAGGGTGAATAGCAGCTCAACCCACCCTATTTCTGCGGGGAGCCTTCGCCGTTTAGAGCGCAGCATCCCTGACGAAATTCTTATGACCCATGAAAAAAATTGGTGAGCTTCATGTCATTACGGATACCACGATCCAATCGCGGTTCACGCACACAGAGTTAGCGGAAATGGCGATCGAGGGCGACGCTGATACCATCCAGTTCCGTCAGAAAGATGGAAGCACACGTGAGATGGTTGAATCCGCGCAGACGGTGCAAACTGTCTGTGCAGCACATGATGTTCCGTTGATTGTCAATGATCGAGCGGATATCGCCCTCGCTGTCAGCGCAGCGGGTGCCCATTTTGGACAGGATGACCTGCCGATTATAATTGGACGACGAATCCTTCCGCCGGGGATGATTATCGGTGCGTCGGCACGGACGGAGGAGAAGATACTCGAAGCGATCTCTGAGGGAGCAGATTACATCGGGTTTGGTCCCATCTATCTGACCTCCTCCAAAACGGATGCGGAACGGCCGAAGGGGCTGGAAGTGCTGCGGCAAATGTGCGAGACCGCTCCGTGCCCTGTTATTGCCATCGGTGGGATTACGGCTGAGACCGCGTATGAAGTCATCCGGGCGGGCGCCCACGGAATCGCTGTCATTTCAGCTGTGTGTGCACAAGCAGATCCTGTGGCTGCAACGCAACGCCTACACAATGAGATCCAACGTGCCAAGGCAAAGATAGGTGTGTAATTTTTCTTCGTCGGCAAAAATCGTAGTAATAGTAATTTCAGTTGTAAACCTCTCCCGATCCCAAGTCGTTTAGACAGAAAAATTTGCTCAACCCTATCGTCACAGGAAGTTGGTCATGGACAGAGTTGTTGAAGATGAAGCACTCGTTGCACAGTTTCAAGCCGGTCGCCCTGATGCATTCGATGATTTGATGAAGCGATATAAAGGGCAAATTTACGCCTACCTTCTCAGATCTGTAAGGAATTACGAGGATGCTGAGGAGTTGACAATTGAGGTCTTTTTTAAGGCGTACCGCGCGCTTGATACGTGGAAACCGCAAGCCCGTTTCTCAACTTGGCTTTATAAAATCGCTCATAACCTATCAATTGATTTTCATCGTTCAAAGGCGCGCCGGCAGACCTACTCCCTCGATGATGAAGAGTTCATCATCGACGAGCCAACAGCCGTTGATCTGGGGAGTAATCCCGAGTGGGATGTGGAGGAAAAAGATCGACATCGGGTTATTCGCGAGGCAATGGATCAACTTTCGCCAAAACAGAAAGCCGTTTTTATGTTGAACCGTTACCAAGGATTACAGATCAAAGAGATTACGGAAGTCCTCGGAATGGCAGAAGGCACGGTCAAGATTCACCTGCACCGTGCGGTCAGAAAATTACAGAATTTGCTACAACCGCTCTGGGATGGAAATGAGATTTAGGTCTGGATTAGCTGCAAAATAGATGATTAATACTATAAGGATAGACAGAACTGTTTCGATTGTGACACCCTTTGGTAGTAGATCGCATAGATCAGTAAAATGTCTTATAAGCGAATTGTGGTATAGGTAGATTGGTAGATGAAGTTAGTATGGATCATGGAAGATCTAAGGATTATTGAGGCCAAAGAATCGCACAAGGAAATTCTTCAACGGCTGCTTGAACTCTATCAATATGACCTGAGTGTTGTAACTGATGATGATGTTGACCAGTTCGGTTTATATGGCTATTCATATCTTGACTGTTACTGGGTAGAAGAAAAAAGATATCCCTACTTGTTCCTGTTTCGAGAAGCGTTTGCTGGATTTGCACTTGTCAACAAGGTAAATTGGCTACCTGAGAATGATGGCGCACATTCCATAGCAGAGTTCTTTGTTCTGAAGAAATATAGGAGACAAGGTGTTGGAACTGTGGCAGCACAATGTGTCATTAACCGTTTCCCCGGAAAATGGGAAATCAGAATCCTTCGTGAGAATCAGTCAGCAATCCAGTTCTGGAGGCAGGTAATTACTAAACTGGCCTCCGGACGGTTTCTCGAACGGATTCCGGATCCGCACCTTTGGCGCGGTACTGTATTTTCATTTAAGAATCGTAGTGTTAAATCATCATTTCCCAAGGAGTTTGCCGAATGAAACAATGCAAACAGTTAGAAAAATTCTACACCGAATATGTTTGTGGACTCCTCGATGAGGAGCAGGTTACCCGCATTGATGGACATTTGCGGGGTTGTTCTATCTGTACCCACGAAATTGAATCATTGCAACAAACATTGCGCTTAACCGAGGAGGCGAAAGAGATACCGATTCCGCCGTCCGTTCTCGATAACATTGAGAAGAACGTCTACAAGCGTTTAGCAGCGGAATCTCCGCCCCCCCAACGATCGCCCTTCTTCGCGAAATGTGTTGCTGCCTTTCAGTTGTTCAGTGTGAAACGTCGCCCTGCTTGGATCTTGCCCAGCGCACTAGCAACCCTTGTGCTCGTGATTGGTATTTCGATTGCTACGGTTTTGATTAACCAAGATCAACCGTCAGATGTTTCGATACAACCCGTTCACGAGAGAATTGGACTGTATCAACAAGCAGAGATTCAGAACAACCGCGCTGAAGCGCTTGAAACAAGGCATTTAAGGGGTGACGATCGATTAGCAACGCTCCAAATGCTGGCATTGGCAGAACAGGCTCCCTAAAACAGGAGGGATGGAAGGATGGAAGGATGGAAGGGTGGAAACCTAGCGAGGACGTATGATACAAGACGCAATACACACCGTATTTTGCGTCTTGCGTTTTACGCTTCACGTTTTACGCTTCACGTTTCACGCCTGAAATGGTTCTTTTGCGCTGCTACTTTTTGTCTGACGTTGTTCGTTTGCATAGAAGCGCGAGCTCAGGATATAGCCACGCTGCTTCAAAGGGGTAAGTATCACGAGGCAGCGCAGCTCCTTGAGAAATCCGCTGGTTCAACCAAGCGTGTCGAACAACTCAGCGGGATTTACGAAAAATTGGGGGATATTTATTACGCCTACACCCATCAATATCCGCAAGCATTAGAGGTTTATAACAAGATTATCCAATTGAGCAGCAAAGGTGCGACGGTAGAAGATTTATTCCTCGGTTATATCAAGAAGGGCGATGTATATTGCCGCATGGGAAAATACGAGGAAGCAATTGACACTTATCAAGCTCTTGCTGATCAATTTCCACCTACCCACCTTGCCCATAAAACCTGCTTGCGAAAGATTCATAGCATTCAAACCGCCCTTGATGATTTGCGAGCCCAGCAGCACATCATCCAGACCCACGAAGCAACGCCCCTTGCAATAGAAGCAAAATTCCATATTGCGGAATTGTACCGCAGTCCATCGCAACTGAATCGGCCGGAAAAGGCGATTGAGGTATATGAAGAGATTTTGCAGCAACGCAAAGATACCAAGCTCGCCTCTGAGGCACAGTGGCGTATCGGGAATCTACGAGATAAGGTATTGAATCAGTCGGCGCTGGCGATTGAAGCATATCAGAAGGTTGTGGACAACTATCATCGGGTGAGTCTTTTTGCAGCAGAGGCACTTTTTCAAATTGGGCGCATCCATCAGGAGCAGGGACGATATGCGGCGGCTGTGCAGGCGTTCGAGCAACTCCCACAGAAACATCCGGATTTCTGGAAGATGCACGCAGTCTTCTATTGGTCGGGTGTCTGTTATGAAGAGATGCACGACTATCGAGGAGCAATTGATGCGTTCAAGACATTTCTCTATGCTTATCTGCCTAACTTGGATCCCATCTACTTCGGCGCAATCGGGAAATATGACCAGAATCCAGTACGGGTCAAAACGGAATTGGAAGCAAAAATTCAGCAACTGGAGTTAGATTTTCCAAGCGTTGAGTGGGATCGTATAAAAGAGCTGGTTGCTGCAAACAACTATATTGATGCCCTACCGCTGACACAACAATATATCATTGACTTGCCTGACAGTGAGCATGCACAGCAAGCACGCTCCCAACTGCGCTCTATTGAGCTGCACGCGACCATTCAAGAATTGCAATCAACGAGCGGTGCACTGACTCCCTATGCGCTATACAGGGTGGGGAAAGTCTATGAGCGGGAATTGAAGGATTACGAAGGGGCAATTGCTGCATACCGCCAAGTAATTGAAGCGCATTCCCAGTCCCTGTGGGCAGCCGAAGCTGTGTACCGGACCGGGGTGATCTATGCCGCACATCTCAACGATGCCGAAAAGGCGATTGAATCCTATCAGACCCTTATCGCGGATTACCCATCCTCCTCGCATACCATGATGGCACATTTCCAGCTGGGCGAAACGTACCGTGCCCTCGACCAGTATGATGCAGCTGTGAAAGCATATAAGACTACAATTGCTTACCCCAAGCAGACGCACTACCTTGCACAGGGCTATAGGGATAGTTTCGCGGACCAGGCGCAGTTCCGAATTGGACGTGTCCATTATGAGAATCAACGTTTCGATACTGCCTTCACGATCTTTCAAGAGTTTATTACAAGCCAACTGCATTCGCCGCGGCTTGCGGCTGCCTACGCATTTCTGGGCGATATCAGCCACAAGCGTGGCGACTCCAAGAACGCACTAAACGCCTACGACAACGCAATGCGTTTGCTTGAAGGCAGCCCTATCCAGTCGGAAATGATGCTTGATGAGGCGCATGAACTCGGTTTTCAGGAAACAACCCGAGCAGGTGTCATAAAACACCTGGAGGAACTCCGCAAGCGCGTCCAATCACAATAAGTTCATTCCTACTCCTACCTTTCTACTTCTCCTTCTTGCAGGCGTGGATTGAAACCTGCCCCTACCTTCCATAACTCATACGCCGTGACGATTTTATTTCTCCTGCTATTGGTGGCGTGATATAATCAGCACGATCCGTCACTAACAATGCACGTTTGAGGGAGGAGTTTGTTTTCAATGGCACATCAAAACCCAACTATATCCGATCGCCTCTATGCCGGTGCAGCCCAGGTTGACATAACCCCGCAGACCGATATCCATCTCGCCGGAGCCGTTGGACGATTTCGACCCGCTCAGTATGTTTATGACCCGCTCTATGCCCGGGCGTTGGTATTGCAGAATGGTGAAAAGAAAATCTGCTTTGTAAGTCTCGATCTCACCATTATTACCGAAGACTGGACGACAAGAATCCGCCAAGCGGTGGCAGAGGAATGCGGACTTGCCCCCGATGCTGTCATGGTACATGTGACCCAGACGCATTCGGCACCGTCACTGGGACATTTCATGTTCGATGAGAGCTTTCAGGGAACACCACCGGAGATGGAATGGCTGCGTGGCGGCGATCCACGGTACTTTGATTTTGCGTTTGAACGCATCCTCGATGCGATTAAGCAGGCGAATAGCTCTTTACAGCCGGTTCAACTCCGGGTCGGTAGCGGAGTCGAAGGAAGGGTTGCTTTTAACCGACGAGCGATCTTGCATGACGACAAGGTGCGTATGCCTGGATCGAAATGGGAGGATCCCCTAGGACCCGCTTATATTCGTTACATGGAGGGACCAATCGATCCAGAGGTTGGGGTGATGTGTCTTCAGACAGATTCAGTGGAGATGCTTGCCATGTTGCTACATCATACCTGCCATCCGGTGAACATCTTTCCTCGACCGATTGTCTCCGCGGACTGGCCCGGAGCATGGTCAGACGCGATGCGTGATACGTTCGGCGGCAGTTGCGTACCTCTCGTCCTTAACGGCTGCTGCGGCAATATTAATCCTTGGGACCCTTTCGACCCAGACTACGTCCCCGACCACCAACGTATGGGCAGCCTGCTCGCTAAAACAACTCAGGCGGTGATCGAAACGTTGCCCTACGAAGAAGATCTGTCCCTCGATTGGAAGATGCGCCACGTGAAGCTGCCCATTCGTGACGTTGAACCTGATCTGCTTGCGCATTCAAAAGAGGTTCTGGAGAAAAATCCAGAGCCGAAATGGATGGAGGAGAATCCAGAGCAGATTGATCCAGAGTGGATAAAGGCGGGTTCGATCTTGAGCGTCCATCTCCGCAAACAGCGAGCACCAGAACTGGATTACGAGATTCAGGTGTTGCGGGTGGGCAAGACAGCGTTTGTCGGTCTGCCCGGCGAGCCATTTGTCGAAGGGCAACTGCAGCTCAAGATGGCTTCTCCCACCTATCCAACCTATATTGCGCATTGCACAAGCCACTACGTCGGTTACCTTCCTATCCCCGACGCTTTCCCCCGGGGCGGGCACGAGGTCGAAACGCGATTTTGGGCGAAGCTAGAACCGGAGGCATTGGCGATGGTGGTCGAGGCAGCATCCGAAATGCTCCATGAGGTCTTCGGGGATTGAGGCAGTTCCTGACAGCAGTTGGTGTCTAAGTGACCGATGTCTCTCCGACAATCGGACTCACTGTGTGATACAGTCCGCGAGGCGATGTTAAGAAAGGAAGAAATCTATGAAGATTGTCGATGAAAAAGAGGCGTGGATCCATACCCATTTTTTCGTTGATAGCGCGTTGGTTACGCTCCAAGAACAGAAACTTATTTCGATGCGCGTCGAACCTGAATTGAGGCAGATGGGGATTCAATACGGGTTGCGCTACGAGAAGCCTGCCAACCCCGAACAATCGCTCATCGTTTTGGAGTGTATTCCCTTTGAAAATACCAGAGAAGTGATTAAGACTCTCATCAATGAAACGATCAAGGAGTTTCCGAGTCGCAGCCCCAACCCACCCCGGAACGTTGTAACCAATATCGCTGTTGAAGGGCCGGAAGCAGCACAACCGTAGGTGGGATTTTCTGGCTGCATCTATCGGAAACGGAAAGGAAGATATATCCATGGGGTTACGCGCTGGAATTGTTGGCTGCGGCGGAATCAGCCGAAGTCATGCAACCGCATATGCAGGTCTGAAAGATGTGGAACTTGTCGCCTTGTGCGATATTCAGCCCGCGGCACTCAATGCACGAGCGGACGAGTATGCTGTATCCAATCGTTACACCGACTTCCTCGAAATGTTTGAGAAGGAAACGCTCGATGTCGTCAGTGTATGCACCCATGCACCGCTGCATGGGCCCGTTACGATTGCTGCTGCAGACGCTGGTATAAATGTCCTGAGTGAGAAACCGCTTTCCACCGATCTGGAAAATGCCGATCAGATGGTGATGGCTTGTAAGCAAGCAGGGGTGCGGTTAGCGGTCAGCCACCAATATCGGTTCACACCGCTATTCCGTCACGCAAAGGAGTGGATCGAGTCGGGGCGGATTGGCGAATTTCGCTCCATCCGCGAGGTCGGCAAGGGACGCGAAGCCGGGTTTGAGTTGATGGAGATGGGTGTCCATTACTTTGACGAGATGGATTTCTTTATGGATGGCATTGAGTGGGTTCACGCTCAGGTTACCTATAAAGGACACTCAGTGGGTGTGGAAGATATCATGCACAGCAGCGAACTCTGCAAAACCGATCGGCGAGACAACGGGATGGTGGCGGGAGATACAATGCTGATTCATCTCGGTGGAAAGCGAGGCACAAGCGGCTTGGTTGAACTCTATCGTCGTGAACCGCTGCAAGGATGGATGATGGGTCCCCACATTTTAGGTAGTGAGGGTCAACTGATGATTAAGCCAAACGCCAATACTGGAATAGATGAGATGTGGTATTGCCCCTTTGACGTTTCGTTTGCTGCGCATACGCCCCAGTGGGAACGCATTCTGCTCCCCGAGGAGATCTTTGTCATTGATGGTCAACAGTGGGAGGATAGACACTCAATTTGGAGTGTACGAGATATGGTAAACGCGATCCGCGAAAACCGAGGGCCGGAACTCGGTGGACTGAAAGCACTGACCTCTTTGGAGTGTGTTAGTGCCGTCTATGAGTCCCATTTTACTGAAGCGAGAGCCTATCTGCCGTTGGAAGACCGCCGTCACCCGCTCATCAAGCGGTTGGCAGAATGAGAGCTAAATTAAGTTAATCACCGCTCGCAGTGGATTGACAAATCCACTGCATATTTACAAAGATGGCTTGGATATGACTATCCAAGCCGAGCAGACTGAATAACAAGCAACTTGCGTTATTATGACCCCATTGCCGCCTTTTCTACGTCATCCAGAAACACGCGTTCCCCGTTGTTTACTGCCGACCGATGGACTGCACCTTCGAATACCAGCTCATTCCACGCCGCTTCCCCATCCGCAGGGAACGATTCGTCCGCGTGCATCGCTTTGATTACACCGTCAGCCATACGTGGGAAAGATGTTTGGTAGCTATTCTCGTCCTCGTTTTCCCAAAGTTCTTCATCTTCAGAGGTATTGGCTTCGCGACGCCGATACCACCCCTCTAAACCACGGGCTTCCGCGTACCGCTCGTCACCAACAATCATGACACGCAACGGATGATCGTCGTAGCCCCAGAGATTGCTTCCAGCTAACGTGCCAATCACACCATTTGCCCACTCCATCTGTATCATTCGCTGCCAGCCACCCTCTTCGCTCGGGTCACCCATAACGCTGACCCATTCAGGCCGTCCCATGTTCCACAGGATCTGATCAATAACGTGCGACCAGCAGTTGAAATGCGCCCGGGCACGTACCATCCGTATCTCACCCAATCGCCCATCAACTACATCATCGTGGAGTTTCCGGAAATGGGTCATGAACCGGTAATTAAAGTCGATACCGAATTTTAGACCAGAATCTCGCCACTCAGATATCGCCGCCGCTGCAAGCGGGAGATCGTCCTCTCTGACACGGAATTGGCCCTCTAAACCGCAAAGAGGTTTCTCTGTGAACACATTCTGGCCCGCTGCGAGTAACTGTCGCAACGGCGGGATACGACGGGTTTCATTGACGATCAGCAGCATCAGATCAGCATCGCAGTTATCAAGCAGCTCCTCGATGGTTGAATATCCGGGCACACCGAACTTTTCTGTAGCCTCGGCAAGCAAGTCGGGATCCATGTCGCAGACTGCAACAACTTCGGCGTCGGGATGGCTATGAAAGTTTCCCCCGTGCATCAAGCCCATACCCCTACCGCTGATGAGTGCACATTTTATCATGGTTAGATTCCTTTCCGTTTCAGGTTAAGAGTATACGGCACTTCTTGATACAGTTCTTCCTAATATCAGTTAGGTGCACATCGGTGTCCGTTGAAAAGTGTAACCAGAATTACCGTTGGAGAGATGGCAGATCCGCAGACATGGTGGATATGGCGTGAGATGAAATCGTAGGGTATGAGGTAGAATCCATCAACTGAGTCCCTATATCACAGTGCTACGAATCATCCGATTGTTCGTCGTCTGCGTCAAGTTGTGCTTCCAGTTGAGCGACCCGTTCCTGAAGGCGAGCAAACGCTTGCAACATTTCTGGCAGTCGGCGCATGGAGGCTTTGATGCGCAGCTGCTGCGCATGGTTTTCTGCTGGGAAACCGGAGACGTAACTCCCCGCAGGAAGATCTTTAGTCGCCGCGGATTTCGCAAAAACGGTACTATCTGCCCCAATCGTGATATGCCCAACGGCTCCGGAGTGACCAGCCATTGTCACACGATCCTTCAATTCAGCGCTGCCAGCGATACCGGTCTGAGCGGCAATACAGCAATCTTCGCCGATCACAACATTATGGGCAATCTGTATAAGGTTGTCGAGTTTTGTCCCTCGTTTAACGACTGTTGCACCGTTCGTCATCGTTGCACGGTCGATCGTAGTATTTGCACCGATTTCCACATCATCCTCAATGATAACGGTGCCGATTTGAGGTATCTTATGGTGGCGATCGCTGACCGATGCGAAACCGAAGCCGTCACTGCCGATGACAACTCCGCTGTGAAGGATAACCCGATCGCCAATCTCAACATCTTCACGAATTGTCACGTTGGGATAAATGAGCGTTTCCTTGCCGATTTTCGTGTCGTCACCGATATACACAAAAGGGCTAATAGTCGTGCCGTCACCAATCTGCACATTATCGCCAATATATGCATAGGCTTGAACCGAAACCATCTCCCCGATCTGCACATTATCACCAATAATTGCCGTTTCATGAATCCCATACGCGGTTTTTCTTTTGCGCCAAGCGAACAGTTCCAAGACCTTGACGAAAGCAAAGTACGGGTTGGCGACACGAATAAGGGGCGTGCCGTTGTAGGGGATATCCTCACCAACGATGATTGCAGAAGCCTGTGTGCGTTCTATCTCACGCAGATACTTTGAGTTAGCGACAAACGTGAGTTCATGCTCCCTCGCTTCTTTGATGCCGGAAACGCCAACAATCTCAATCTCGCCGTCTCCTAATAACTCCCCGTCTATTAATTCACTAATTTCTTTTAGTGTTTTTACCATAATTGCTTGAGGGGTAGACTGCCCGGTGGGATCAACTAAGTATCTCCAACGTTGGAGATAGCGGGCAATCATCAATTACTCTGGTCCCCTTCCTTCCCTGCCTCTGCTCCGGGAGGAGTTGGGGATTGTCCGGCGTCCTTGGATCTTTCTTTCTCATATGCATCGTTTAATTGCTGAACAACCCGCTGCGTCAAGTCATACTTCGGATCGACATAAAGCGTTACAAGGCGTTTCTCAAAAATGAAGCTATATCCTTCACTTTCACCCATCTGTTTGAGTAGGGCCTCTATCTCCTGTGTTAGCGGTGCAAGCAGTTCCTCTCGCTTCGCTATGAGCGAGTCTTGGCCAAGTTCCAGTTCGCGCTGGAGCTGCTGCCTCTTGATACCGATATCCGCCTGCAAAGTCTCAGTTTCGGACGCCTCAAGAAAAAGCTTTTGCTTCGTCAGTCGCTCTTCCATGGTGGCGATTTCTTCCTGAATCCCGTTGAGTTGAGTTCTCAATCGTTCTTCCGCAGTTTTCAGAATCTCATTGGCTTCTTGGGCTTTTGTATAATTCTCAAATACACTTTGTGTATCCACAACGCCTAACTTAAGGTTGTTTTGTGCCGCGGCGCAAAAACCCAGGCCAAACGATCCAAATAAGATAACGCTGAGTGCTAAGTAAAACTTTGAAATTCGAGTCATAAAACCTCCGTGAAGTGGAAACGCCCCACTTGAGGGCGCGGCCATTTTAGGTGTCCTTATAGATCAATGTTGTTAAAAACCGGGACCAATTGTGAAGTGAAATTTGCCTCTGCTTCCATCAATTTCTGGTCTCCGATCAAATCCATAGCCCCATTCAAGACGCGCCAACATACCCATTAGATCAAAGCGGATGCCTACCCCCGCGCCTTTCTTGAGCTTAAAATCGCTGAAGACGTTAGTAATACTTTCATCCCATACCTGTCCTACATCAAAGAACACGACCCCGGTCAACTGGCTTGCAAATGGAATGCGATATTCCAAATTTGCATAGAGGACCTTGTTACCCCCATTGTAGTTATACTCGTTGGTGCCTGCGACAATGGGAAAGATCTCATAGTCTTCATAACCACGGACCGTGTCGATTCCACCGAGTCGGTAGCGTTCATAATATAGGAATCTCCAATCCGTACTTTGGCTATTGAGGTATGAAGCACGCACATGGCCCGCGAGGACATGGTTGAAAAAGCTCGTGAGGAACCAACTTGAATCTGCAGAGTATCTCTGGAACTTATTGTCCGCACCGAAGAATCCACCAGCATACTCATAAGAGAGGGTGTTAAGTGACCCGGATACAGGTTCGTGAAGGCTTCGCTGATAGTCGCGTGTGTCTCTGGAGAGATTGAAAGTTATACTGCGGGTGAGGCGGTCCTCGATCGTTTCTACGCGATCCCCATGTGCATCAACGGACTCATTTTTTAAACGAATGGACAGGTCGATATCTTTGGTTAATGGGCGTCCAAAGGTCAAAGAACCGCCCACACGTTTATAGGTATATCTATCATAACCTCGATCGCGAAAGATTGAACCATAGTATCGGTGCGTGCGCTGAGTGTTGTATAGACTGGTACTGAAGCGGGTCGGGGTTCCCAAAATCCATGGGGTACTGAAGCGTAGTTCGCCGGTATGCCGATCGCGAGCGCCCAACTCACCCTTCAGGTGTACGCGATAAGCGCGTCCCCACAGGTTGTTTTCACCAATCTGTGCCACTCCAAAGATACCACCTTCCGTGCCGTAGCCCCCGCCGAGACTGAGTAGACCGGTGCGTGGCGTTTCTGTTATGGTGACAATCAGATCTCGGATTGCACCTTCAGAGGTGGCTGGAACAAACTCAACGTTCCTAATAAATGATCCCATCCGAAAGATTCGCTGCCGCGCTTTCCGTAGCGATTGCACGTCGTAAAACTCTCCGGGCTTGATATCCAATTGATCCAACTCGCGCCGGATTACGTTATCTTTCGTCTTTTCTAATCCGTTGATATGCACGTCGCCGATGATAATGACATCGCCTTCGGTGATGTTTAGCGCCAAATCTACAATACCGTTGATTTCATCGAAATCAGGAGAGGCATCCACTTGTGACAGCAGGTATCCTTTGGTCTGATAGGCCTCCTCAATCTCCAGAAGCGCTTGCTCAAACTCTCCGCGGTTGAAAATCTCTCCTTCAGCCGGATTCAACATATCGCGAATATCTTCTTCAGAAAATGCAGGTTTTTCGGAGTGCGTGAGTTGCACCGCGTATGTCCCAATGATAAACTGTGGTCCCTCATCAACAGTGAGGTCGAGCATCAATTCGGTTTTATCATCAGAAAATCGTTTCTCATGTCTAGCGATTCTTGCTTGATTGAATCCTGCATCTTGATAGTATCGAACTAAAGTGATCAGATCTTCTTCAAAGAAATTCTCGTCGAAATGCTTGCCTGTACGGGTTTTAATCTGCTTGCTCAGTGATTTTGACGAGAGATTGTCGTTACCGATGAAGTTAATTTCTTGAACTTTAATCCGCTGCCCCTCTGTAATCTCGTATGTCACAGTTATTGTATTGGTGTCGGGATTGAGATCGGCAAGGGTTTCGACCTCTGCTAGGTAGTAACCTGCTTCTTTGTACGTTTTTAGGATATTCTGTTTGTTTTCCCAGAGACGCTGTTCGGTGCAAAGCTCACCCGGTTTCAAGCTGATTGCGTCTTTTATCTTATTATACTTCAATTCTTCGTTTCCAATAATATTGATGATGCCTTCGATCTTAGGGTTTGGAATGAGTCGATAAATAACCTTTAATCCACCGTCTTCAGCAGGCACGACATCAATGGGAATGTCCTCAAAAAAGCCGGTATCCTTATGAAGATTTTTGATGTCTTGTGATAACTGATAAGGCGAGATCTCCTCGCCAACACGGGTCTGTATAATACTTTTTATTAAGCCTTCTGACTCCTCCATTATTCCTTCAAACTCAATCTCTTTTACCGTTAAGGCCGTATCAGTTGTCTTAGCTTTAGGTTCTTCAACTGCATCAGTTGTCGCAGTCTCTGGTTCTTCATCAGCAGCAGCAGGGATTGTGAAAAACACAATGCACATCAGTCCTACCAATAAGCCGATCCGCCAGCATATCACTTGCATCTCTTTTCTCCTCCATCTTGTCGGTGGCCCGAACTATCTGAGGTCTACGATGCACCTCATTCGGGGTAAATGGCGGTTCCCAGTACATTCGTAACGTGATGGAATTCTTCGATTAATTTCTGCGTAACCGTGCCGGGCGATCCATTCCCAACAATACGCTGATCTATTTTGACAACCGGAATCACTTCTGCAGCGGTTCCTGTCAAAAAACACTCTTCAGCGGTATACAGGTCGTGTCGTGTAAACACCTTTTCTTCGACAGTGATACCCAATTCGCGTGCCAAGTCAATGACAGCATTGCGAGTGACTCCCTCCAAAATGCCGAGGTGGGTGGGCGGTGTGACGATGATGTTCTCTTTGATAAAGAAGATATTGTCTCCGCTGCACTCGACGACGTATCCCTCTGCATTCAGCATAAGGACCTCTTCGACCCCGGCCTGTTTGCCTTCAATTTTTGCCAATATGTTGTTGAGATAATTTAACGATTTGATGCGTGGACTAATTGCCTCAGCATAATTTCGGCGCACAGAAACTGTGACAATTTCTAGACCGTCGTCGTAAAGATGTGCGGGGTAGAGGGCAATTTTATCGGCAATGATGATAATAGTCGGCACAGGACACTTATCCGGATCTAAACCGAGATCACCCACCCCACGCGTCACAACCAAGCGGATATAGGCATCATGAAGCTGATTCCGGCGGAGTGTCTCCAAGAGTGCTTCTTCCATCTCCTCGATGGAGATCGGAATTTCGAGCATAATGGCTTTTGCCGAATCGTAGAGCCGTTGTAGATGCTCATCAAGTTTGAAGACCCGTCCCTTGTAAGATCGGATGCCCTCAAAGACCCCGTCTCCGTAGAGTAGACCGTGATCAAAGACAGAAATTTTTGCTTCTTCTTTAGGAAGGTATTTCCCATCAATATAAACCAACATAGCGTTTTCCTCGAATCTACGAATCGCCAAATCTGCAATTCGTGTATTACGCATCGCATATTTAGCATCCTAAAGCTACCGTTGCGCATAGACTTGACCATCCACCAATTGCACCAACCGGTCCGCGCGCTGCGCGAGTGTCTGATTATGTGTCACGATGATGAACGTTTGGTCAAATTGGTCATTCAGTGTCCACAGCAGATCGTGGACCGCGTCACTCGTTTTTTGATCAAGATTACCGGTTGGCTCATCCGCTAACACAACCTTTGGCTGATTCACTAAAGCACGAGCGATAGCGACACGCTGCCGTTCACCCCCAGAAAGTTCAGACGGACGGTGCTCCAGTCGCTCCCCCAAGCCCACATACTCTAACAACTCTTTGGCTCGGTTGTGAGCGACACCAGATGTCTGTCGAGCAATCAGTCCCGCCATCGCAACATTTTCAAGCGCGGTAAACTCTGGCAAGAGGTGATGAAACTGAAAAACAAAGCCAATCTCTTCGTTGCGGAACCGATCTAATTCCTGATCCTTCAATGCGAAGAGGTCCTCTCCATCATAGAAAATTGTTCCCTCCGTTGGCCGATCCAACCCACCAAGGAGATGAAGCAGTGTGCTCTTTCCTACACCAGAAGCCCCAACAACCGCTATAACCTCCGCCTTCTTTACCTTCAGATCGACCCCTTTTAGCACGGGAAGCTCTGTAAAACCATCGTAGTAGGACTTACATAGATCCACAACGCGGATGAGGTTATTCATGTCGGAGTGCCTCAACGGGGTTTAGATGAGAGGCTTTCCGTGCCGGATAGAGTGCCGCAAGCCAGCAGGTTGCCATTGATAGCAGGTTCATAAGAACGACGAAGCCCCAACTAATTTTGACGGGCAATCGGTTAAGTTGATAGACACCGCTCAAATTTTTCCCGAGGATATTATCAAGGTAAATCGGTTGCGCCACGAAATAGAGTGCCAAACCGGCTGCGATACACCAGATCAACAGAAATCCTGTTGCGTTGATAGGCAACGACCATACGCGTTGACATACCTGTAGAATAACGGGAACTAACAGTATCAACAGACCATACCAGCGTGGGAAAAGTCCAACTTGAAACTCAAGCCGCCAGCAGACATACACACCGAGCGCCGTGCCCAAAATAGAACCTAAAACACCGATAATCCCGCCCTGTAGAATGAAAATATTCCTGATCCCCTGTTTCGACGCTCCCATCGCTCTGAGAATGCCAATGTCCTGCGTCTTTTCCATGACCATCATGATGAGTGTGCTCGCGATATTGAACACCGCCACAAGAATGATGAGTGCAACAACAATCATGGTCACAATCTTTTCAAGCTCAAAGGCGTCAAAAAAGTCCGCACGCGATTCCATCCATGTCATTGTTATCGGGATTGCGCCCAGACCGGGATCAAAACGGACCTCCTGTTTAATCTTATTGCTCACCGTTGGAGCCATATCGGCATCAACGAGGCGTACCTCTATCAGGTTGATCTCATCGGGCTTTTGGTAAAGCTTCTGAGCGGTTCGTAGATCTATAAACCCGAATGCGTTATCATGAATGTAAAGTCCTGATTGATACAACCCAACGACCACAAAATTACGCATCAACGGCATAAACGAACCGGGGTTAGCGGGGTTCGGCACCATCTTAGAGATCAGACGCAAGACATCTCCCGGCACAACACCGATTTTCCGGGCTATATGGTAGCCCAAAACAATACCGCCTGTAATTGTCTCCGAACCCGCTATGCGTCTGTGGGCTTCATCAATGAATGGTGATTGGTTAAACTCGGTAAAATTCCTTACAAAATTTGAAAACCCTGTGACCTGATCTTCTGCTTGTAGGTCAATCCCTTTTATGTAGATTGTTGCTTCTATTGATTCGCTGCCTTGGGGTTGTAGCGCAAGTTGACTAAGAATCAGGGGCGAAGCCGCAACGACCCCCTCAATTCTTTCGATCTGTTCAATCTTCCCATGATAATTTGGAAAATAATTGTACGCCGATCGAACGATTATGTGCGCTTCGTTGGCAAGGAACTTCTCTTTCAGTCCATTGCTAAAACCTTCCAGCGCAGAAACGACGATAATGACCGCAGCAATTCCAAGAGTAACCCCACCCACCGAGATGATGCTAATAATTGAGATGAAAGCCTGTTTTCGTCGTGATTTCAGATAGCGGGATGCGATAAACCATTCGTATTTCATAGAGAGTGAAACTTACGTTAGTGCTAAGGCAAACTTAATTGCCTGTTCTACAGTTTGCATCTTCCCTGTGGTCAGCGTGCAGATATGGGGTTGGAGCAAGCCCTTGGGAATAGTGAGCAAGTTATCACAGTTCACAACGCAAGCCGTAGGCATTCCATCCCTTACATCAAGTGTCACTTCTACAGGGCTGTGCCAGAGTGTGCGAGTAATGGGCGCAACAGTAAGAGCATCGCGTACGATGATAGCACTATCGCGTGTGATGATGAGTACAGGACGGCGTCCAGTGGATGGTGGTAAATCTGCCCACCACACTTCCCCACGGCGCATCTACCATTTCTCCTTTGGTAAGATTTCCCCTGCTAAGATAGCCGCTGTTTCTGCCCACTCCAATTCTTCAGGCTGCTGCATCTGCCGTTCACAATAAATGTTTTCGAGTTCCTGTGGATTGATCTGTCCAACGAATTGCTGACAAGCCATCGCAATAAATTCCTCGCGGTTATAGCGAAGTTGCTCCGCACACTCATCTATTACCTTGAGTAGAGAGGTGTTCAACGAAACTGAAACCTCAATTTTTTTTAGAGTTTTTGTGTCCATACCTTCTATCTCTCTTGCCACGTGGGATAAGAAATCCGATGCGACCGTATCATTTCCAGAAGACTTTACGCTTTACATATCAGTCTGATCGTTCTGGACGCATCTGTGGGAATAAAATCACATCGCGGATTGAGGTCTGATCTGTAAGTAACATCGCAAGGCGGTCAATACCGAAGCCAAGTCCACCCGTCGGCGGCATGCCGTACTCCAACGCTCGCAGATAATCCTCATCTATCATCAACGCATCTTCACCCCCATCGTCCTCCTGCTTTGCGCCCTCGATAAATCGTTCCCGCTGATCTATCGGATCGTTCAGCTCGCTAAACGCGTTGCCCATCTCCATGCGCGCAATAAAGAACTCAAACCGTTCAACGAAACCCTCGCTACCACGCTTCTTCTTAGCGAACGGTGAAATCTCAATGGGATAATCGTAAATGAACGTCGGTTGAACAAGATTTGGCTCGACGTGTGCCTCAAAGAGTTCGGCGATCAGCTTTCCTCTGGGGACTGCGCCTTCCAATTCAACGCCAGCGTCTACTGCTGCGTTGCGTAACGCTTCATCACTCAATGCGCTGACATCAATGCCTGCCTCTTCCTGTATCGACTCAATCATTGTCAATCGACGCCAAGGCGGATCGAGTGAGATGGAGTCACCTTTATAGGTAATCTGTGTCGTGCCGAGGACCGTTTGCGCGGTATGTGCAAGCAAGTTCTCGGTCAAACACATCATATCTTCATAGTCCGCGTATGCTTGATAAAGCTCAATCATCGTAAATTCGGGACTGTGGTCGTGATCTATGCCCTCATTCCGAAAGTCTCTCGAAAATTCATAGACCCGATCGAATCCGCCGACAATGAGTCGTTTGAGGTACAGTTCGTTCGCAATACGCAGGTAGAGCGGCATATCCAACGCGTTGTGATGCGTAGTGAAAGGACGCGCCGTTGCGCCGCCGTAGATTGGTTGAAGAATCGGTGTCTCTACCTCAATAAAACCATCCTGATTGAGATATTCACGGACAGCTTGGATCATCCGGGTGCGATTGATGAAAACCTGTCTGACATCAGGGTTCATCATTAGGTCAGCATATCGCTGCCTATACCGCGTCTCCTTGTTCTGTAGACCGTGCCATTTCTCCGGCGGTGAACGAAGAGATTTTGCGAGGAGCTCCACTGCGTTTGCCAGCACCGTGAGTTCACCGGTTCGGGTCCGGAAAACAGATCCATCAACGCCAATAACATCGCCAACATCCAACTTTCTGTAGACTTCGTAGGCTTCAGTACCAACCGTATTCTGACGGACGTAGATTTGGAGACGACCGCTACCGTCCTGCAGGTGCGCGAAGCCACTTCTGCCATGGTCGCGTCTGGTCATAATCCGACCGGCAATACGAACCGTGTTCGTTTCGTCGGGCTGATCTCCAACCTCTGCAAACTGTTCGCGGATCTCCTCTGTCGTATGTGTCGGAGAATATCTGTAGGGATATGGGTCCACGCCGAGTTGACGAATTTCTTCTAACTTTTCTCGGCGCTGATCCATCAATGCACTCGAATCTTCCAATTGTAGGTTTCCTTTACACAATTCGTTGAGGTGCTAGTATAGCATTTCTA
Source organism: Candidatus Poribacteria bacterium (assembly GCA_022822005.1). Taxonomy (GTDB): domain Bacteria; phylum Poribacteria; class WGA-4E; order WGA-4E; family PCPOR2b; genus PCPOR2b. Next base: position 11,433 of record JAJECO010000067.1, on the reverse strand, counting down.
TAGGCGGCCGGCAATAAAAAACTCGGTTCTGTTGACCTTCCAGCGCACCCGGATAAATGAGACAGGTTCACTGATACATGGCACCTTCATGGAGGTTGGATCACCTAATCCTCTCATCACATATCACAGACGATTTCGCGCCACTAAAGGTTGATTTTCCACGAGTAACGTTACGGTATTGAGATATGAATCTCAACCTATATCAACCGACGAGGGGAGATCGCGCTCCACAATCACCGACAATCTGACGTAAGGCGCGTGGTCTGCCGACTGTCGCACAGGGGGTGTAACCCTTACTCCTTGTCAGATTGTGCATCTTTTAGATAGCTTTCGATAAACCGGTCCAGCCCACCATCCATAACGGCATCAATATTTCCAGTCTCAACCCCTGTTCGCAAATCCTTCACGAGCCGGTAAGGGTGGAACACATAGGAGCGGATCTGGCTACCAAAGTCAATGCCGAGCCGATCTCCTTGCAGTTTGGAGATCTCCTCACTTCGTTCGGCTTCGTAGTGTTCATAGACCCGTGACCGCAAAACCTTCATCGCCATTTCACGATTCTTGTGCTGCGACCTTTCGTTTTGACACTGTGCGACAATTCCGGTGGGAAGATGGGTCATTCGGACAGCAGAATCTGTGCGGTTGACATGCTGCCCGCCAGCACCGCCCGATCTGTACGTTTCGACACGAAGATCTGCCGGATCGATCTCGACATCAATATTATCACTAATTTCAGGGGAAACAGCGACAGCTGCAAAAGAGGTGTGGCGACGATTATTAAAGTCGAAGGGGGAGAGACGCACGAGACGGTGGATCCCCGCCTCCGCACGAAGATAACCATAGGCATACTCGCCAGTGACTAAAATAGTCGCACTCTTGATGCCGGCTTCTTCGCCGGGTAACAGTTCAATCGTCTCAGTTTTGTAGTTGCGTGATTCGCACCAGCGGAGATGCATCCGCATCAACATGGCTGCCCAGTCCTGAGATTCGGTGCCACCCGCGCCGGGATGAATACTTAAAATTGCATTGCTCGGATCATGCTCGCCACTGAGCATCAGCTTAAATTCAATCCCCTCAACCTCTGCCGCAATCCCTTTCAGATCCCGCTGAATTTCCTCGCTTACGGTCTGGTCATCTTCCTCGATTGCGAGGTCAAGAAGCACTTGAAGATCTTCCAACTGGTTCTGCAGTTTTCGATACTGCTCCACGTCGTTTCGTAGATTCGAGAGCCGCTGCGTGATCTTTTGGGCGTTTTGGGGATCATTCCAGAAATCTGGTTTTCCAGTCTCTTCTTGAAGCGTTTCCAGCTCTTTTTCCTTATCGGTTAAGTCAAAGATGCCCCCTAAGTTCAAGGAGTCGAGCCGTCGTTCCTTCGATCTCAGATTTTAAGTCTGCGAGCATTGTATATTTCCTTCCTGGTCTTACGTAAAGATATATTTGTTGACGCATGGTGCGCTGTTTTGAATTGATCCACCTGCTATGTCCGTGTACTGGCAACGCTCATATAAAGAATTAGTCCAACAGCACCGACTTGCCTCAAAAATCGTAGGCGGGGCATCTTGCCCCGCCCTTAGCACTTTCGCCGTAATTGCACTCCGTTTTTACATGAGCCACTGGCAGTTATGCGTTCCGTTTGAATTTAGAGACGAACCAGATCCGATGATAGTAGAGGATGAGGAGGGTGCTTACAACGAAACATAGAGCCGGAAACCAATCGCCATAGCGCGTATAAACAGTTCCTCCATGATCGCTCAACGGAATTCTCGCGAGCAGAAAACTCTCCTTATCACTGGCTGAAATCCGTGTTGTAACAGTCCTTCCGAGCGCATCAATTATACACGATATGCCGCCATTGGCGCAACGGAAAATGGCTATACGGTTCTCAACTGCGCGGAGGGGTGCCATGGCAAGATGCTGCTCTGGGGCCGCTGTCCCGTCAAACCACGCGTCGTTGGTAAGAATCCCCATCACCGATGCCCCTTTTTTGACAAATTTTCGGAAGAGATCGGGAAACACAGATTCAAAACAGATTACGACACCCATTTGCCTGTTTTTGGAATGAGGAATCGGCAAGAGGTCGATTGACTTCCCGGATTCAAAACCGGTGGGCAGTTGAATGAAATTCGGGAGATGACGGGTTATCGGGACATATTCCCCAAAGGGAACAAGGTGGATCTTGGAATAACTGCCAAGTTTTTCACCGGTCGGGGACAGCAGAAACACGCTATTGTATACCTTCTGTTCGGGTGTATAGTAAAAGGTGCCTGTGAGCAGGTAGATCTCCTGTTCAGCTAAAATCTGCTTCAGCTGTTTCATATAACTGTTGCCCTCAAACGCAAAGACTTCGCCGCGCAGCGCGGTTTCAGGCAGTATGATGATAGCCGGTTCCTCAGCGTCCGCCTCCTTTACCAGCCTCATATATTTCTCGAAGATCTGGGGCCAATATGTACGATCCCATTTCTCAATCTGTGGTATATTGCCGGGGACAAGCGCAATCTTTATATCTGAGTCGCTATCAACCGGTTTAGACACCGTATACGCGCCGTAGACGATACAAGCAATGACGATTACAATAGGTATAAGGCGTAAAACGTGAAACGTGAAATCCCGTTCCGAGGATCCCGATTTATCGGGATGTGAAGGGATGTTAGGGGCAGTCGATTGGTTTTTCGATATGAAATAGGTATGGATTATATCTGCAATTGTGGCGTTGAGGAGGACAACCATGAAGCTCACGCCGTGCACACCTGTGATGGAGGCGATCTGAATCGCTGGCAGGTTGTTCCACTGCGAATATCCCATACTGCCCCACGGAAAGCCGCTCAAGAACCAGCTGCGCACCCACTCTAACCCCGTCCAAGTCGCAGTCGCCATAACGATAAAGGGCAGACCGGATTTCCACGGAAGTGCACGTGTCAGCACTCCAAAAACACCTACATAAAGCGAGAGGTAGCTCGCTAATAGCAGGCAGGCGAATATGGTTAAGAATATGTTGGCAAAGGGATATAGCAGGGTAATCCAGTAGACCAGTCCGAGGAAGAAGATTCCCCCGGCGAGGTAGCCGTGCAGAAAGGCGGACTTCCAACTCGGTGTGGTTTGCAGGGCGATCAGCAGCGGAATTAGGCCAATCCACCCGAGCGGAAAGAGATTAAAACTTGGAAAACTAAGAATGAGTAGGATGCCGGATAGTCCAGCGAGTATCCAGCTTTGATAGGGTTTTATATGCATGATACCGATGGGTATTCAATAGAGCTTTGCTTGGGTTATTGTATAAGATGAACGTTGGCATGGGTTGAGTCGATTACACGATGACCGATTTCGCTGATTCCTCCATTCGCCTTCTCACGCTGAAACTAAGCGCGGTTACCGCCGTAGGTGGAAGACAGTTGTGTGTTTTCGGTGAAGCGTACCCCCTCTAATGGCGTAATGTCTACCGTCTTGGCAGCACCATCTACAATGAGTTTCTCTTTAGAAGTCTTCACAAAACGCCCAATCAATGCTTTCTGCTCATTGCTGACACTAAAATTCTTGTCTTCCATTCCCGAACCTTGTTTTCCCTGCTGCTAGCAGAGGTCTCGTCACCTATCGCTGCACAAGGATAAAAGACAATTGCCATCAACTATGTTAGCGATTTAACCCCCAATTAGTCTATCATATTCGTCATGATTGCCAATCCAAACCCAGATGAAGTCTCCGCCATCTTCAACGGCGAGTGCTCTGTGAGCAAGCCCCACACGGACAGACCAAAACTTGCCCACCTTCTTAAAATGGAGAGAAGGATGTCTTGGATCTGCTATGAGCAGGCGAAAGTTCCGTCTCGCAGTCCCCTGAACAGATTCTGGGAGTTGCTCAAAATACCTCCAGAAGCGGGGAGTCGTCCGATGCATCTAGAGGTCCTTAAGTTTGCGTTTTTTTTTAGCTTCAAAAGCTTCAGCAATTAAGAAGTCCAATTTTCCACTTTCTGAATCCTCTTCGATCTGCCGATCCCACTTTTCCCAGTCTAACTCATTAAACCAATGTCTCAGTTGAAGGTAATCGGCTTCAGGAAGAGATAGGATCGCTTTCTGAATTTTTGTAATGCTTGACATGCCTCTTTCTCCTTTTCATTGGATAACATTAATTGGCATACAACTATAGTGGATTCTAAAAATAAATACGCACTTTCGCTCCCCATATTTGGTAGGCGCTGTTTCCAACTGCTCCTATGCGGTGCGGTTAGAAACCGCACCTACCGGGATGGTAGCCCAGATTTTCCAATCCCCAGTAGGCGAGGTTTCCTAACCTCGCCGGTACAGAGTGTCCAATTATGGTGAATAATATAAATATGTAGACGTTCACCAATAGTGCCCCTTATCGAAGCCTCATCAAGTCCCCCTGACAAATCTCCCTCCTGACAAGGGGGGGCTAGGGGGGTGGGGATTTAGGGGGTTGGTTGTGTATCGAAGGTGTATAAGTAATTATAGAATTCACCATAAATGACCCTAACAGAGTTTAATCTTATGCATAAAGGCTTGGTTGTACAACATCAGTTCGCAATAAATGAAATTGCTACCGCCCTGCCAGTTGACAGATCTGGTGATGCCGCCAGTATGGACCGCCACCCATAAATCCATATCGCCGGTTGCACGGGGGTAACCATGATAACCAACAGCGTATCCACCGATAAGCAGATATTCAACTTGATGTGAGTTGAGCAACCTCAAGCACTCTTTGAAGTCGGACGGTAGTCGGATCGTAGCCATAATTAATCTGCCGCATTAATTCAACGGCTTCCAAGCGTTCCTGTGGCGTTTTAGCGTGCCAATATTCCTTGTCGTCCGATTCTTCCGAAAGTGATATGACCGATAGGGCACCCTTATCTATTTTGAAGGTATCTATTGTATTCATTCGCTTCTCCCCGATAAATCGAGATCCAAAGCAACTGGAGCGCGAGGATTGGAGGCCTTGGTCCCCTATAGACATATCGCTTCGCTGGAGCGAAAGGTTTAGCACTTGACAGGCGGGGAAACCCCGCCCCTACGATTAGTACGCACCGGACCCCAGCGATGCCGTGCGGTGATTTTCACGAGGGTTACGGCATACGGAGTATGCCTACTACTATAAAAAAAATCTCTCGCTGGTAAGTGCAACAGTTTGTTATGCAATTTTCACCATCTTGTTAGCATAGTCTTTCCCGGAGGTCGCTGAAGGGAGTGGTCTGCCGTCTCGTTGATATAGTTCAATGGTCTCTTCAACGATGTGACATAGTTCTGAGAATACCTCTTGTTCATTATCTCCGTGACATCCGCCATAAAAGAGCCCCGGACAACTGCCAACATAGCATTGGTCTTCATCAGACCATTCGACAATCTTGACATAACGGCTGCTTGTATTCATTTTTTTGATTCCTCAATAGCGGCTTTGACAGCCCTTTCTTGATAGTGTTTTGCGTCAGCACAGAGTTGACCGGAGAGTATCACAAATTTAGAGACTTTCGGATGGACAAATTTCCGATGACTCCCTTTTCCACCACGGTTTACAAATCCGGCAGTTTCAAGGTCTCTAATGAGCTCTCTTATTTTACGCGGCATCTGCTATCTGTGTTTGTTTGTAAGTTGAGCGTGAATTGATTCTGCATGCTCATTTGTACCGATAGGTGTTAAGCACGATTGCCGCCGTAGGTGGAAGACAGTTGTGTGTTTTCGGTGAAGCGTGCTCCCTCCAATGGCGTAATGTCCACCGTGCTGGCAGCACCATCTACAATAAGTTCCGCCATACACAATCCGATAGCCGGCGAGATCTTAAACGAATGACCACTGCCCCCCACAGCAAGGTATAGACCATCGACATCGGGGCTCTTATCCAAGATCATATTCCAGTCCGGGGTGACGGTGTACAGACCGCTCCAGCCTTTGACGAACACCGCATCTTCCATGGCTGGCAGGCGGTGGCTCAGGCGGCGGGAAACGTCTTCGACGAAATCGCGGGAAACATCGCGTGAGTAGTGGTCGGGATCCGCCAATTCGTTCTCCTTCGGATGACCGACGCCAACGAGGAGCATCCCGTGCCGTTCGGGCCGCCAGTAGCTCCGATCTACCATGTTGGAAACCGAGTGTCGCAGGGGCGGTATATCTGCCGGGATTCGAGCGACAACTTCTGATTCGCGCGTAACTTCCAAAGGCAGGTCTAACCCAACCCATTGTCCCACCGCCTTTGCCCACGGTCCGGCAGCATTGACGACGACAGGGGTGCGAATCTCCCCCTGATCCGTGACCACTGCAGCAACGCGACCATTGCTCAATTTGATGTCGCGGGCGGGGGTCTGGAGGTAGACTTCTGCGCCACTACTTTTGGCTTTGGCAGCAAAGGCGCTTGCCATACCGTGCGGATCCACATAACCCGATTCTGGCTCGAAGGCCACACAGCCAATTCCTTCCAGATTTAGCCCCGGAAGCGCTTCGGCAGCATCTTCTAATGAAACCGCTGAAGTCCGCACTCCCAACCGCTTTAGCTGTACCATATTCTCATGGAAAAGATCGGCAGCCTCCGGCGGGACCAAAAAATACCAGCCAACGTTGTGCAAAACCGCTGTCCCAAACACATCAGGAAAATGCTGAAAGATTTCGAGGCTTTTCTTAACGAGACGGATACTGACTTCGTTGGAATAGTGCTGACGCATGATTGCCGCCGAATCGCCCGTGGAACCCGCACAGAGCAGCCCCTTCTCCAGAAGGACCACATTCCGCATCCCTTTAGCCGTCAGATGGTACAAAATGCTTGTGCCGATAGCACCTCCCCCGATAATGACTACATCGGCTGTTTTAACCATTGATGCCTCTCCTTTACCGATAACTTTTCTTTTCCGTAGTTTATTTCTATTTCCATACTTTGTCCTCCGAATCATCCAACCATTCTTTAATCAGATTGGCACTATGATTTGAGAATGGCAATGTTTCGGTTTCATCATGGTGGGCGTGTTGTGCCTGTTTCTCATAGCGTTGTTTTATAAACAGGAAAAAATCATAAATTTCCTGTTGGGCTTGCTCGGGCAGAGATTGCCATTCTTGATTATCAATTGCTTGCATTACGATTCTCCATAGATTGGTTGTATTCTCTTAACTCGTTAATAGACAAAGTTTTCTTCATATCTTAACTCGAGTTGCTACTTACCGCTCGTGTTTTACGCCTCCGGGGTCGGATTGATGCCCTGTACCATGAGCCCATGTCCGGGGGAGATGTGGACATCCTTGAGCCGTCGATCTGTCGCAGAGCAGAACTGAAATAAGGCGATCCGTCGTGGGTGATCTGTCCGATTGAGATAGGAGCCGTGTGGGGTAAGATAGCTAAAGAGAAGCACATCGCCCGCTTTCCCTTCGCACGGTGTCGCGTTTTCAATGGGATATTTCTGTGGAGAGAGGTACAGACCGTCGGGTTCATGGGGCAATGGCCCCTGTTTGTGAACCCCCGGCATCACGCACAAACAACCGCTTTCCACCGTTGAATCCTCAAGGTAGATGACGGCAGCGATCATCGTGTCCTGTTCGTATGGAAAGTAGTGATAATCTTGGTGCATCGGAAAAGGCGAGCCTTTTTCGGGGGGCTTGATGTGCAGTTTTGTGTGGTGCAGCTGCACGTTTGGACCAATCAAATCAGCGACAATCCCAGCCAACTGCCGATTGACCAACATTCTGGTGAAAACCGCCGAATGGTATTGCATGTTATGGAGACCGAGCATCGATGTCTTGCCAAGTTCTTCTTTGGGAATCTGGGTTTCCTGCCATTTGCCTCGCCATGTGCCTTCGAGTTGGCGTCCGCCCTGCTGAGCGCGGTCAAACATCGCGTCAGTTTCGCGCACACATTCCGCAATCTCTTCAGGTGTGAAAACCTGTTCGGCGAGCAGGTAGCCGTTGTCTTTGTAAAATTGGATCTGTTCGGGTGTCAGCATAGGCTCACTCCAATCGTGCTGTGTTGGTTTTCAACTGTTTTAGATCGGCTTTCAGATCTGCTCCGACTCGATCATCAACTCGAGCGGAGACTCCTCTGTTTCAAGAGGTAGGTAGATGGCGCGGTGGAGCCGTGAGGATTCCATAATCGCCATGAGAATTTCCAGTGTCGTTCTGCCGCTCTCTCCATGCGCTCGGTGCACGGCACCGCCATCCAGCCATGCCACCAGCTCCTCTATCTCCGCCTGTTTGGAATTGACCGCTTCAAGGGAGATGTCAAGCTCACCATTCTTGGTGATAACCTGTAGTTCCCTGCCCTCGGGGGCATTCACGCTGATAAGCCCTGCGGTGCCACAAAGTTGGAAAGCATAACCGCTTGGCGCAAGCTCCCCCTGTGCGAGAATTGCGTAGACACCGTTTTCAAATCTCCAATGCCCAATGGCGTTATGCTCCACGCGATGTCCGAAATTGACCTTATCCGACGGGCGATCAATCTGTCCCATCACCCATCTGATCGGAGAATCGTCGGCAAAATAGCGGATTAGATCAACGACGTGGGTGCCGTTGGTGAGAAGATCGCTACTGCAGTGGCCGAAGATTGAGTGCAATTCACCGATAGCGCTGCCTTTTAAGAGCTCTATTGCGTTGATTGTTTGGGGATCAAAGCGGTGCTGATGTCCGATCACAAGCTTTGTTCCAGCCTCTTCACACGCCTCCAACATCCTATCCGCTTCCCCCAAATTAAGTGCCATCGGTTTTTCGCAGAGTATCGCCTGGACACCACTCTCCGCGGCAGCGACAGTCATTTCGCAGTGAAGCGGAGGCCAGGTACAGATGCTGATAATATCCAATTCCTCATTCGCAAGCATTTCCCGGTAATTTTCGTAAAGACTGGCTATGCCGTAGGTTTCATCAAATGTTAACCGATGTTCTGGATCTGATTCCGCGGCTGCAACAAGTTCGGTAGACTCTATTGCTATGTAGGCACTGGCATGTCTCGTCGCGACTCTGCCACAACCGATGATGCCAGCCCTATAATGTTTTGACATCGAGCCTTACCGCCACTAATCTAAATGAATCTATGAAACTGTTAATCAACAATATCTTCATAACGACGTATCTCCAGAATAACGGAGGATGATGGAGCTTGTCCTGTCGGATCAATTACCGCCGCTTAAACCGGCTCTCCAACTCATTTCGGTGCATCTCCACGATGATTGGACGGGCGTGCGGGCAGTTGAACGGCAGCTTTGCCTGAGAGAGATCTTTGATCAGGTTAACCATCTCCTCCATCGTCAGCACATCCCCGGCTTTCACGGCGGACTTGCACGCGAGTGTGATGAGTGCCTTGTCTTGGACCTCGAGATATTCTATCGTTGGCGTTACGGTACTCTCGACTCCATCCAGCAGATCTATAACTGTGGCGTTGACGAGGCTTGTTGGTAACGTTGCTGGGATAGAGCGGACAAGGAGGGTGCTCCCACCGAATCGCTCCACGTCAAAACCCAGTTTTCCGAATAGTTCGCTATGGTCATCGAGTACTGCTAGCTGTTGGGGTGTTGCCTCGATGGTGACAGGTAGCAACAAACCCTGCACAGGAATACCGTCCGTCTTTAGCTGTTCGACGTAACGCTCGTATAATACACGCTCCGCTGCAACATGTTGATCAATTAGAAACACCCGATCTCCACCTTCTGCAACGATATATGTATTAAATAGATTGGTTTTTAATTGAATACCTTCAAAGTCGAGAAGTTCTAGTTCCGTCCCCTCAGGAATCGGGTGTTGTGGTAGGTGCACCGATTCGATCTGAAGGGGCGTCTGCTGCGAGTCAGCTTCTTCTGAAGGTTGTGGCGCGGTGGAAGACACCGAGGGTGGGTCCGGCTGCACAAGTTCACCACGTCCGGTAGGGAAAATCGATCCGCGAGGAACCGGACTATTCACCTCAATCTGCGCTCGCTGGGTTGGGACATTCGGGTGAACATCTCTGTCTATAGAAATCGAATTTTGTGTTGATTCAACTGTTCCCTCTTTCCCTTCCATCTTGGGGATGTATTTGTTCTTATAGATACCACTATTTAGCAGGCGTACTACCCCACTGTAGAGGCTACGCTCATTCTGGAATCGCACCTCAATCTTGGATGGGTGAACATTGACATCAACATGCTGGCCACTCATCGTTAAAAATAGGAACGCAACGGGATATCGATCCTTCGGCACCATAGATCGCATCGCTTCACTAAGTGCCGCACCGAGAACCTTGCTCCGAATAGGTCTCCGGTTTAAGAAAAAGAGTTGGTAGTTACGATTCGACTTCGTGAAATCTGGTTTCCCCACAAAGCAGTGAAGATGTAAGTGTGGCAAGTCAGTATCGAACTCGATGAGATTTTCGGCAAACTCTTTTCCGTATAGTAGACGGATCCGCTCGATATAGGATTCGCATACCCGGACATCAATTAGGGATCGGCCGTTGTGTGAAAGAGAAAACTGCGTTTGCGGATTGGCGAGTGCCGCCCACGTCACCTGATTTGTAATGTGATTCAGCTCCGTTACATCACTCTTGAGAAATTTCAGTCGCGCTGGTACATTATAAAATAGGTTGTTAACCGTGAGGTGTGTTCCCGGCGAGCAACCGCTTGCGCCCACGGGACGAACCACGCCACCTTCGACCGTGATTTTTGTGCCTTCTACCGCATCGGGAGTTCGCGTTAGCAGCTCAAAATGAGATACTGATGCAATACTTGGGAGTGCCTCCCCGCGAAATCCAAACGTTTGGATGGTTTCCAAGTCTTCAACTGTGCTGATTTTACTGGTAGCATGCCGTTCTATTGCGATGAGGGCGTCCTCACGGCTCATTCCGGCGCCATTATCAGACACTGAAATCAACCGCTTCCCGCCCGCCCGAATGTCGACAGTAATCTTCGTGCTGCCTGCGTCGATCGCGTTTTCGACCAGCTCCTTAACAACAGATGCTGGTCGTTCAACAACCTCTCCCGCGGCAATCTTGTTGGAGATGTCGGGGGGTAAGATCCTGATTGCCATGCTCAGCTCCTTATACATCAAATATGAGGCGTAGATCGTATATCATCCATACTGCGGGTTACTGAAAATCTACCAGGTTTCCTTTCGGAAAAAAGTTCCTCTACCCGTCTCTCGGTTTCGCTCCTGAGGAGCACAATGTGTATAGCAGAACTGTCTAACGTCAATCTACAGGCTCAGCAGGACGACAGATAGCAACTACGTTATCTTAAGTTTGGTCGTTTCTATTCGGTGTCAGGTATAGAAACTTGACCTACGGGCTACCTAGGGCGTGTTGACATTCTGCTTTTGCCGCTGACAGATAAAGAGTTTTTTTTCTTCAAAACTTTGTCAATATAACCTAACAACTTTGTAGGGGCATTTATGGTAAAACTTATAATTACTGATACATTTGAATAATAACCACTGGTGTTAGTTTGCAGCTGTTGATAACGTCAAACGTGATGCGTGAAACATGAAAACTATTGGCTCT
>JAJECO010000012.1 GCA_022822005.1 Candidatus Poribacteria bacterium | reverse complement strand
GATTTATCGGGGCATCACGTTTGACGTTATCAACAGCTGCAAACTAACACCAGTGGTTATTATTCAAATGTATCAGTAATTATAATTTTTACCATAAAAAAAGGTCGGGCAAGATGCCCGACCTACAGGGGTGGTATGTTTGGACACACATGTTGTCTCGCTGGAGTTATGGATAATTTTGCTCAATCCGTAAGCAAAATCTGAATCTGATCTTCAAGTTCATCGTCCCAGGTATGTCCGGTGATCTCTCCTGCCGTATTGATCAGAACGATTGGACCCGACCAGCTGATGGCATATCGATCGAAAGTTTCGCCATCTGCACCGATAACCGTTGTCGGTTGATCTAGCGCGATTGGGTGGGACAGCGACTGCTCAGCTATATGTCGCTTGACCGTCTCGACCGTTGCAGAGGCGGGGCAGATGGTGATACAGATAAGCCCTTTTTCTCGATAGATCTCCTGCAAGGCATCCAGCAAGCGTACCGGCTGCACATCAAAATCTACCGAATGCCAAAAATGCAGGGCAACTGTCTTTCCTTTCAGATCTCCAATGGAGATGGGGGAACCGGACACCCACTCGGCAACACTCAACTCCGGTGCGGGTTGGTTCACCAAGGTTTTGGAGCGTTCTTCGGCATTCTCAAAGTAGGCATGCTCTGCTTCCCGTTTTGCTCGCTTTTCTGGGGTCGGTTCCGGTCTCGGTTTAAGCGGCATCAGAGTCAAAACGAGGTCGCGCTGATTCACCACGATATCCTTAAAAATTTTGTAGTTTCGGTCCTTAGCAGCATAGATTGACACCATCGGGTCTTTGATGTGCTTCAGTTCAAACTCACCTAGCACATTGGTGTGAACACCACTGTAGACATAGGCGGAGGATGGATCTTCTTCGGCTTCAACCATCACTGTTGCTTGCTCAATCGGTTTTCCATCGACATCCACAACCTTCCCAGAGAGATATCCATCTGTCTTAACCAGTATCAAGTCGTGCCGTTGGTTGGTTTTCAAGATATTAAATTGATGGTGGGCGTACTCTGGATGATCAATATCCACTTCAATGGCCACAGCCATAGAAAGATCTTCCAGCCGGTAATCGCCGTTTTTGTCGGTACGTGCCTCCCAGAGTTCTGAGCTCTGCTGTATGAGTATTCGTGCACCACGAACCGGCACACCAGAGGTATCGGTGATACGCCCTTCAATGAAAAACTGACTGTCAACCGGCAACAGGACGAGATCCGCGATTTGGGGCATCTCCGTCGTTGCGGTGAACATCTCGGTTTCCGCTGCCCGATACCCTTCTGCCTTCGCAGAGATAACGTACTCGTCTCCGACGATAAGCCCAATCTCACGGAACCGGCCATCACCATCTGTTACGGTGACGGTTGTGTCTCGCCCCCTATGCCGTTGAGAGTCCCAACGCATCAGATTGATGTTCACCGATGGCATCGGTTCCCCCTCACGACTGACCACTCGCCCGGAGACCTTGACCCGCTCGTACTGTTTCACCTGAATCTCCACCGACGCGCCCGGTTGGACTTCCACCTCGGCCTTGCCACGTAATCTCAATCCGCTATGTTCCGCTCTGAGACTGAGTTTCTGACCGGATCTCAACCCACCAATAGTAAATATCCCCAATTCATCCGAGCCGCCATACTCCCTATACCCGTCCACGTCGGTAACCCTTGCACCGGCGACCGGCTCATCAGTCGCCTTCAAAATCCGACCTATCAACTCGATCCCTTTTGAGAACTGAAAATCAACCGAGACGGTTTCAGATTCAACAACATCTACATATTTCTTAATCCGCCCTATATCCTGATAGCCCTCTGGTGCACTGGTATAGACAAGTGTGCGACCGGGGGCGGCGCGGAAGTGATAGACACCGGTTTTATCCGTTTCCGTACCGTGAACCGCTGCCTGAGATTTCGGACGAGCGGCATCGTGAAAACTGATATGATGATCGACAATCGGTTCGCCTGTGTCTTGGTCGGTCACTCGTCCAGTGATAATGCCTCCTCGAATCAAGGTCAGGTCTACGTTGGAAACAGTCTGTCCCTCAGCGACCCTAATAAGTTCCTTGGCGATAGCTGTCCACCCTTCCGGTCCCTCATAAAGATTGAGGTTGTACATACCGGCAGGGAGATTTGCCAATAGATAATTTCCATCTGCATCAACATTTACCCATCCGCCCCCGGTAGCTGGACCTATGCCTTCGAGTGTAACTGACGCATTTTTGACTGGTGCGCCGGTATCCCCGTAGGTAAGACGGCCCTCAATCCTGCCCTCACGTTTCAGCCGGAACTCGAGCCCCTCCGCACCAATCGGCACCTGAAAGTGCAGCTCCTGTGCGTACCCTGGTCCCTTAATCTCAAGGTTTGTTTTCGTATCTTGTGGCAGTCCACGGAGCACAAATTCCCCATTCGCATCTGTCTTGGCAGGAGAGATGGGCATGTCGTCCCACGCCAACCCAGCTCCGCGTACTCCCGGCCTCCAGTTGGCACTAAACAAGTATTGGATGCGTGCCTCTGCGTTCTGAATCGGCTCGTCCGCCGCATTCATAATCTTGCCTGATATGGTTGCTGGTGCTGCGAGTTGAATCTCAACATCGGCCGTGCTTTGGGGTTGAAGGTTCCGCCACCCGATTGCATGATCAGGGTGCGTGGCGACAATGCTCACGTGATCCCATCTCCTGAGTTCGGGACGCGGAAATTCAAATCGAAACCTTCCATCCACTCCCGTACGTATGACAGATTCGGATGCGTTGAACTTAACAGAGTATAGAACTTCGGCATCCGCTACCGGTAGACCGTTATTGTCAATGACGCGACCAGAAAAGATTAATTTTTCGGACCCGTTCTCGGCTGCAGCGGCGGGAAGTTGCGTGCTGCCGCCGCTGCCCAGCGTTGCCCTGCGGACAGCCAACTGACGCCCCTGACTACCAGAGGCACGGTTAGAAGCGGTTGGTAGAGGGTTTTCTGTCTGCGCCAGAACGACCGGATTTAATGAGAGCATGGACCCGACAATGGGTGTCAGCAGGACCACTTCAGTTGGCCCTACCTCGTCTCTAATTGGCCGGCTCGTTGGTGAATCGGTTCCATACTTGGCAATTCCGATCAACACACAGACTGCCACGATTAGCGAAAATAGAATTTTGCCAATCGCTGCGCCACTCCACGACGACGCCATCGTTGGCGACGGTATATGGTGAATTTGCTCCATGAATTGCATGAGAAAACCTCCTTTGAGTTTGTGGCTTTCCAAAAGCCTGCCGTAGCGGTCAGACAGCGCGTTCCCAAGTTGCTGACGCGCACGATACAACTTCCCCTTGACCGTGTTGACGGAAACGCCCAGAAATTCGGAGATCTCCCTCAACGAATGGTCGCCCATATAGAACATCGACACCGCAACTCGATTGTCATCGGGAAGCTCAGTGAGTGCCTGCTCTAAATCCACCCGCCACCCCTCTGTGGGAGCGGTGTGCGCGGGTTCGATCCGTAGGGCATCGTCCGTGGCATCCTCCAACGCGGTTTCGCGTTGCCGTGTTTTGATAATACTCACGAGTCGGCGTTTACACTCGTTGGACATAATCGTATAGAGCCAACTTCGGAACCGATGTGGCTGCCGGAGTTGATAGAGACCGTGATACGCCCGCCAGAAAACCTCTTGCGTGACATCCTGTGCATCTGCCTCGTTTCGCATCTTCTGAAAGGCGTAGGCGTAGACCATTTCCTGATACTTGTGGACTAGCACCCCGAAGGCGTCCCGATCACCTGCGAGTGTTTGGGACACTAACTTTTCGTCGTCTGAACGCATAACGACCTCCCGAACCAAAAACGAAAACAACACTCTGATGGGATGACGAAACTATATAACAATGTAATTTGTTAGTTGGATATCCATGGGATTTCCACTCAAGTTGCCTCTTGACAATTACAATCCAACCTATTATGTAAAGGAGCTCTCATCTTTGTGAATCTTCCGGCGTAGCTAACACGCAGGCGTACCGTTCCCCAACAGCTACGCTCATCGGACGACACACTTGAAGCGGCACGATGGATACAAAGTTAATTCTATCTCCTTTACGAATAACCTCCAGTTTAACAAGGCGGATAATAGAAAAGAACCCCTTCGCGTTGGTTACGTAAAGCAGATCTCCTGAAATTTGGAAATCTGTGACAGGGCCCATTCTCAACCTGTCATCTACATCTATTATCTCGCACCGCTGATCTTGGTCAATTTGCTGCATCTTTCCGGCACCAACGGCATACGCAACCATTGGTTTGCTACGAGCGAGGGCTTTTTGCTCTGTTGCGGAGAGGTGCTCGAGACATTCCCTCCCCAGGTCATAGTAATAAACACCTGTGCTTACCCGAATATCACTAATTCTGTAGGCATCGTAAATCAGCAGATCGCAGGTCGTTGGAGTGCTTCTCAGGCTCTCCTGTACCACAAAATCAGACGATGCACGGACTTTTTCGTGTAGGCTGCTGCGAAGTTGTAAAAAACCGCGTCGAGACAGGATCCCTTCCGAGAGACCTCCGGGAAAAGTATCGTCTGAAGTCGTGAGTAGAACTTGTTTCACACCGGGCCCTACCTCTTTCGGACTGAACAACCACCAGCGGGGCGACATTTCAACAACTTTGACGAGTCGCGCCTGTCCAAGGGCTACGGAAAAAATGTACAGGGATTCATTCGCGCCCATAACATAGAGGTGCAAACCACGAACATCAAAGTCTTTGATTGCGTTTCGTTGGGGTAAATACATGGTCGATTGAAGTACAGGGTGCGACGGCTGTGAAATATCAACGAGATGAAACTCCTGAGGGCTCGCTACAACGAGCTGGTTTCCAGAGATAACAGCTTTGCCGATTTCATCAGTAAACTCGATAGATGCCAAGTATGAGGGACGTTGTAAGCTAGAAACATCAATAACGTGCAGGTGCCTTTCGGTCGTGACATACGCATGTTTTCCTGAAATCACGACGGTGTTGTTGGGACGGACCCGAAACGGCAGATAAATGGAAGCCTCGACTGTCGGATATTCCACATCCTCCATCTCTATAACAGTGAAGATGCTCTCTTGTGACTTTGTGGAGGTAACTATTTCCGGGTCTGGCTTAACCTCTCCGACACTACACCCAAAGTTCACACATACGAGGCACGCCACACTAAGAAGAGCAAAAATTGATGGGGCAAAAACCTTTTTCATTGTTCTTTCCTCCTATTCTGTTACGACTGTATGCATTATCTCATGTCGATCTTGGGAGGGTAGACCATTAATTTCTTTCACTGCACGGACTCAAAAACACCAGTACCAATGTTCCAATCATGGCAATTAGATTTGGGTTGTAATAATTAGACACACTAAATGGCTCGGAGGTTATGCCGTATAAAAAAATTCGGATACTCAGTTCCTCTGAATCTAACTTTATGTGAGCAACTATACTCGGATAATGATTTGGAAAATAAACAGTTGAAAACTGAGTTGGCGCATATTACAATGGAAGGGACAGTCACCGAATTTTGGTTGAAATCAGGAAACTCAGGAGGTTAAAAATGGGAGTAATCAAACCACATATTGAAATCACACCGGGCGTTTGCGGTGGCAAGCCCCGTATTGCCGGACACCGAATTCGGGTTCAAGACATCGTGATAATGCACGATAGAATGGGCAAAGACCCATATGAGATTGTCAATGACTACCCTTCAATTACATTAGCCGATGTTTATGCCGCACTAGTCTATTATATGGACAACATAGAAGAAATTCGCCAGGACATCGCGGAAGCAGAGATATTGGAGGATGAGATGCGCTCCAAGACTCCCTCTTTATTAATGCAGAAACTTAAGGAACGGGCTCAAAAGGCTGCCTCAAACGATTAAATTCCACCTTGACGAGAATGTGAATCCAGCCATCGCAAGGGCGCTCCGAATTCGCGGCATCAGCGTAACAACTACACCAGAAGTTGGACTCATAGAGGCAGACGATGAAGAACAAGTCGAATTTGCAAAAACTGAGGGACGAGTCGTTTTCACGCACGACGACGATTTTCTTCGTATTGAAATTGACCATGCCGGATTTGTCTATTGTGGGCAAGGTAGACGCACCATTGGAGAGATTATCCGGTGGCTTATACTGATGTGGGAAACTCTTGACACAGAAGACATGGAAAATAAGGTGGAATTTATCTAACCCACACACCTCAATTACTGGAAGATTAACCTCATGTTTGGACTCCAATTCCTAACCCCTCTATTCCTCGCTGCTGGCGCGGTGGCAGCGTCGCTGCCTCTAATTATCCATCTCCTTAACCGGGAGCGGGCAAGACGGCTTGTGTTCAGCACGATCCGATTCATCAAGATGTCGCATCAAGCGAACGTGCAGCGACACCGGCTGAAACAACTGCTCCTATTGTTGATGCGCATCCTGATCTTGGCGTTGCTTGGACTCGCGTTCGCACGCCCATTTTTCGCAAATACCCCTGCCACTACCGGGGCGATAGGGGGGGTACGAAATATCGTCATCATTCTGGATACCTCATACAGCATGGGTTATCTTGACACCTTCAATCGGGCGAAGAAGGCGGTGATAGAACTCGCCGCCGATCTCCAACCGAGTGACACCTCCGCCCTTATTTTTACCAACAACAGAGCGAGGGTAGTCAAGCCACTTGATACAGAACATCGGCAGATTCAAAGTGCGGTGACAGGGGCGCGGTTGACCAATCACACGACCGATTACCTCGATGCAATTCAATCGGCGGATGAGATACTTGGAGAGGCGGAAATTGGAAGAAAACAGATCTACTTCGTTAGCGATCTGCAGCGAATCGGGTGGGAGAGTTTCGTTGATACCGATAAACTTAGCCCCGACATCGAGATTGCTTTTGTTGATGTGAGCGCGAAAGAATTGAGCAACCTCGCAATCACCGGCGTGAGCGTGCCACAGGTGGTGTTAGATGAGCAGAGACCAGTACAGATAATTGTCCGCGTTCAGAACTTCGGAGAGCAGGTTGTCGAAGGGTTACCAGTCCAACTGTTTGTCGATGATAACAACGTCGGCACCACCACGCTCGACATTGAACCTAATGACGTAATGGACGCCCTGTTCTCAGTCCGCTTCAGAACAGAGAAGATTTATACCGGCTATGCCACCTTACCGGACGACCATCTGGAGATTGACGACAGGCGGTATTTTCGCCTACAAAGCCTGAAGTCCATCAAGGTACACTGCGTCAATGGTGAGCCGGGGCGGCGCGATTATGAGAGCGAGACGTTCTTCTTGGAGGCAGCGCTTCAACCGGAAAATCAGATTGTGCCGATAGACTTGACACAATCCCGTCAACTGCCAAACGCCTCAGAGATCTCAAAATATGACGTGATTATCTTAGCAAATGTGGAGAAACTGACAGGTGCGGAGGCGCGATCCCTGAAGGCGTTTGTCGGCGCTGGCGGTGGTTTGATTATCACCGCGGGGGATCGGATGGATCTGGAGGCATATCGGAGTGCCCTCGGCGCGGGCGAAGCGCCCTTGATGCCGTGTAACTTCGTGCAGCCGGTTGGCAACGCACTCGATCGCGATCAGTTCAGCGTCCTCGCGACGCTCGACTACGATCACCCTATCTTCCATCCGTTCAAAGATCCGAATCACGGTGATTTTGGAAGGGGACGATTCTATCGGTATATCCAAGCCGTGCCCCTAAAGGGTTCAACGGTCTTGGCAAGTTTTGACGATGGAAGTCCGGCGCTCTTCGAGAAAGTTTATGGGACCGGGCGTGTGCTCTGCTTCACATCAACCATCGACCGGGAGTGGACAGACCTACCGATTCACGGCGTTTATCTCCCGTTTCTGTACGAAGCAATCAAATACCTTGCGCTCAAGCGAACGGATGAGAAACCCGATTATCGCATCGGCGATCTGGTAGAACTGGGCGGCTATCAACTGCCGCCGGGAATAGAAATCGCGATTTTCAACCCAGCAGGTGAGGAGACTCGGACAGCAATCAACGAGAACGGTGGGGTTACCTACGACACCACCGAGCAGCCGGGAATCTATTCCGCCCATATCTCTGGCGAACAACCGCATTACTTTGTCGTCAATCCAGACACGGTTGAATCGGATCTCACGGCTCGTGACCCAGAGGAACTGACCAGCATGTTAACCAGCGGTGAAAAAGCCGCCCCCACAGAGGTTGTCACAGCGGAAACAATCACGAGATATCACAGCGAGGTTGAAAAAAATCAGGGAGTGTGGTGGTATCTGATGCTCGGGGTATTCCTGTTGGCGGTCGGGGAAATGTTCATCGCCAATCGGATATGACGCAGACCGACCGCCCATCAACAAGAATACTGAAACTATGGTGAATTCTAAAAATAAATAGACACTTTCGTCCCTGGTAGGGGCGGTTTCCTAATCGCACCGGTTTGGAGTGTCTCATTAATTCTAAAATCCACTATAATCAGGAACGCTACGCCGGGAGTTGTGCCCAAGCCGTAATATGCGGCGGCAACATGAGTGGACGTTTCGATGCAACAACTTCCGCCCGAAGCCGTGCGGCAAGCGTGTCCAAATCAACCTCTTCAGCAGTCGCAATCTCAAATCTCTCCAAGAGCGGGAGTAGGCTCTGAAAAGCGGCTACTATGAATTGGTAACCTATCCACGCCTCTGGGCCACCCAGCGGTGCTGAATACTGTAGAGAGGGTTCGGGCAAACCAGCATTAACAAAAGTGGCATATAGGTCAAATCCCATACTAATATGCGCTCCTGAACGGCGAAATACCTCTACCCCCCATTCTGCTAACTGATTCATCACCGGGGTCTCCGGACGAGCGATTGACGCATAAGTAGATAACTCAACTTCTTGAAAAGCCACGATACCGCCCGGACGCAGGTGCGTAGCGAGCTGTTTCAACGTCTCCACAGAATCAGGCAGATACATCAAGACCAAACGCCCAATAAGGGCATCAAAGTCGTTCGGCAGATCTAAAGTTTGGGCGTCTCCCGCCAGAAATTGGACGTTTGCCAAGCCCGCTGCCTGTGCGCGTGCTCGGGCAGTTTCGAGGATCTCCGGGTTCATATCCACCCCAACAACCTCTCCCTCATTACCAACCAATTCTGCAGCAGCCATTGCTACATCCCCGGCACCGCTACCAATATCAAGTACCTTCATCCCGGTAAAGAGCCCCGCATCTGTGAGCAAACGTCGCGTTATATCTTCATACAGTCCGGACTGCTGAATCAATCGCTCAGTCTCCTCCTTGCTACGCCCCATCGTATATGTCCGCTCATTATCTGCCATGTCGATTTATCCTCCTATTTAATAAAAAAATCTACAGAATGGTTCACACACCCTGTTGTTTATGGTTCAATCAATTTGTAGAACTGTACTTCACCGTCGACAATACGTTTAATGACCACGCTCTTAGACGTGTGTCGGTTTTCATCGTAACCAGAGATAAACGTTGCACCGCTATAATTCATCGTCGCTGCAAGTTGATCGCGAATCGCCGCTGGCGTCAGGTCAGCCGCCCGGCGCATCGCTTCAACCACAAGCCGAAGTGCATCATATCCCAGCGCAGCACCCCCATCGGGCAGCATGCCAAACATTGCAGTATAAGCGGTCACAAATTGATAGGCATCTTCACCTAAATCATCCGGATCCGCCTCCGCCGAAAAACCGCTGCTGAAGAAACTTCCGTCAATAACCGCCCCAGCTTCCTCAATCAACGCGGCGTTATCCCAAGCGTCACCGCCAATGAAGGTAGCTGTTATCCCAATCTCGCCCCTCGCCTGCCGAACCATCAAAGGAACTTCGGGGAGGAAGCCGGTGCTAAAAATTACGTCCGGCGCAGTCTCGGCAATTGCGGTCAACTGCGCGGTGAAATCGGTATCCCCCGCCTCATAAAATTCGTCAGCCACCACCCGACCTCCATGAACGGTAAAGTTGTCAATGAAGGTTTGCGATAAGCCCTCTGAATAGACATCGTCCCTATGTGTGAGGACTGCGGCAGTTTGAGCCTCTAAATCCTGCATGGCAAATGCAGCCACCGCCTTCCCCTGAAAATCGTCGGTGAATGCCGCCATAAATACAAAGTCACCCGCAGCAGTAACGGACGGATTGGTAGCGGAGGTTGCCATCATCGGTATCCCATGCTGTTGGGCAATTTCCCCGACAACCACGGCATAGGTTGAACGGTTTGGACCAACGATTGCGGATACCTTCTCTTCAACAATCAGCCCCAGCGCTAATCCTGCAACATACTCTGTATCGTTTATATCCTCGTTTACGAAACGTTGTGTCGGTATACCGCGAGCGATCAGTTGTATCGGTCTGCCCCGCACACCTCCTGCTTCGTTCAGCTGCAGCGTCGCTAATTCTGCGCCGTACCGGCTGTTGTTTCGGTTCGGCGTGGTATAGAGAAAGCCAATTTTAATCGCATCTTCATCGTCCGTATCCGGTGGTACAAGCAATTGCTGGACCTGATCACACCCCAAAAAGAGGGTAATCGCTAAAAACAGTAAAATCCAGAGCCGAGCAATATACCCCCGTCTCATCAACCGGGAGCGCTGATCTGCCATTATAATTCTCCTGCAAGGTATTGGGTAAGGTCTGATGCGTTATGCTACCACAAATTACGGCTCGATCAACTTATAAAAACGTGCCTCGCCATTGACGATCTGATTCACAACCGCGCTCTTATTTGGGTGTCGGTTTTCATTATAGCCGGAGATGAAGGTTGCACCGCTGTAATCCATAGTCGCCGCAAGCCGATCGCGAACCGTTGCTGACGTTAAGTCCTCCGCACGACGCATCGCCTGAACCACCAATCGCACCCCATCGTAGCCCAGCGCAGCACCGCCAGCAGGTGCTACGTCGAAAATTGAGGTGTAGGCTGTGATAAAGCGATCGACATCGTCACCCAAATCACCCAGCGCAATATCGGCTGAGAAGAGGCTGCTAAAAAAACTTCCCTCAAGAATCTCACTATTATCCGCAATTAACGGAGCATTATCCCAACTGTCACCGCCGAGGAGGATACCTGTTATACCGAGTGCCTTCGCCTGCTCAACCACCAACGGAATTTCAGCTGCAAAACCGGGTAGGAAGAAGACATCTGGTGCAGCTTCGGCGATCGCAGTCAGTTGCGTAGTGAAATCGGTATCGCCCCTTATATAAGATTGAGCGTGTGCAATCTCACCCCCCAAAGCAGTAAAGTTATTAATAAAGGTTTGCGATAAACCCTCCGAATAAATGGATTCTCTGCGCGTGAGGACTGCGGCAGTCTTTGCCTCCAAATCTTGCGTGGCAAATGTAGCCATCACCTTCCCCTGAAAGTCGTCGGTGAACGCCGCCATAAATACAAAGTTACCTGCAGCAGTAACGTACGGATTGGTAGCAGTGGTGGTCACCATTGGAATCCCGTAGCGTTGGGCAACCGGTCCGATAGCTATAGCATAATTCGATCTGTTGGGACCAACGATTGCTGCTACGCCTTCCCGGATAATCAGCTCCTCTGCTACTGCCGCGGCTTGGTCAATGTCGCTCAGATTGCCACGAGCGATAATTTCGATCTCCCGACCGTGCACCCCACCCTCTCCGTTCAATTGCAGCGCCGCCAACTCTGCACCATTCAAACTATTACTTCGGATTTCGCTGGTATACATAAATCCAATTTTGATAGGAGCATCATCGTCTGCCTCCGGTACCGGTGCAAGTAGTTGTTGAACATCCTGGCAGCCCGCAAATAAGAGCAGGATTCCGAGAATCAGAACCAAATAATTAACAGTATAAAGAAAATTCCCGTTCCAATTCCCAAAAATCCTGCGTACACCTTGGTGTGTCATTGCATCTCTCCCTATTATCTTCATGAGATATTACGTTCAGTATCATTAGAAACGCCAGCGTTGCCGCACGTTAATCGCTCTTTTAACAATATCACCACTGATCCCGCATTGTACTGTCGCTTTTCTCCATTCAGTATTGCGATTGGTCGATATTATATCCACATCGACTAAGTAGATGCAAGGAAATCAAAGGCTTTGCAATCAATATGAACCTGACAAAACCTAATTGCAGACGATCTTCTGATTTTCGCCCTTGGGGGTTTAATGATTCTTGACAATGTTTCTTTTTTTTGTTACAATAAGGACGCTTTTTCGGTGGGATGGCTGAGAGGTCGAAAGCGGCGGTCTTGAAAACCGTTGTGGCGCAAGTCACCGTGGGTTCGAATCCTACTCCCACCGCCATTATTCGAAAATGTGGAGGGGTGCAGGAGTGGTTGAACTGGACTGCCTGCTAAGCAGTTATGGCTTAACAGCCATCGTGGGTTCGAATCCCACTCCCTCCGCCAGCTTATTACGCGCCTGTAGCTCAGTGGATCAGAGCATCTGACTACGGATCAGAAGGTCGGGGGTTCGAATCCTCTCGGGCGCTTATATGCGTTTTTGGTCCCGCGGCTTCGGCTGCGGGGCTGAAAGTGCAAATTGGGGCAATCGCCCCGTTTCGATCTTTTGAAATGTCGGATCAGTTCTGGATGCGTGAAGCCCTTGAAGTTGCACGTCAGGGCGCTGCACTCGGTGAAGTTCCCGTCGGCGCAATTATCATCAAGGACGGAATCCCCCTCGCTCGCGCCCATAACGAACGGGAGGGGACAAAGGATCCAACTGCTCACGCAGAACTGATTGCGATTCGATTGGCTGCTTCATCTGTTGGTGATTGGCGTTTAACGGATACGACCCTCTATGTGACTTTGGAACCGTGTCCGATGTGTTGTGGCGCTATCGTCTTGGCTCGTATCCCGCGGGTCATTTATGCCGCTTCAGACCCAAAGGGTGGCGCTGCGGGGACGCTGTTCAACTTATTACAAGACGAGCGACTCAATCACCAAGTGGACATCACGCAGGGGGTTCTGGCAGAGGAGAGCAGTCAGCTGCTCAAGTCTTTTTTTCGAGATCGGCGAACCTAAATTTTTGGAGAGATGCTGGAGCCCGGTTGAACAGGACAGTCTCGAAAACTGTTGTGGCGTTATCGTCACCGTGGGTTCGAATCCCACTCTCTCCGCCTTTTGGGGCAGTGGCTCAGTTGGGAGAGCGCATCCCTCGCACGGATGAGGCCACGGGTTCAAATCCCGTCTGCTCCATCGATTTTTCCAATCGTCAATGATTGGAGCAAACTTTGGGACAGCGCAAGATAGGTTTTTCGCTATATAATGATATCGAACAATTTGTGCTGCTCAAGATTTTCGGAGAGATGCAGGAGTTGGTTGAACTGGCATGACTGGAAATCATGTGTGCAGGCAACTGTACCGTGGGTTCGAATCCCACTCTCTCCGCCATTATCACTTCCGTCGAGACTTGGCTATGCTAAGCGGGGAGGTAGCGGTGCCCTGAACCTGCAATCCGCTATAGCAGGGCTGAATTCCTATTGTGCGGCGGACTTCTTTTGAGGACTGGCCCATGTAAGTGGTGATGAAGATTGGGTCCTGAGCAACTCACAATTATCAAACCCCGTCAGGTCCGGAAGGAAGCAGCGGTAGCTAATCTGTGGGTGTGACGCAGGGAAGCCTGGTCGGAGCTAACTGCTTGGGTAACGCTTGGGGGAACTCGTCAAACTCTAGGTGCATGGCCAGGATTTTTTTCATTCCCTTCCCCTCTCTACCTTTGACTAGATAAAATGTCCTAGGTTAATCCCACTTCGCACGATGGGGGAAATTATGTCTTACGAGGTTTTAGCTCAGAAATGGCGTCCCCAATCATTTGGAGATGTAGTTGGGCAGACGCACGTAATAACAACCCTCAGAAATCAAATCCTATCTGATCGGATTGGACACGCGTATCTGTTCTGGGGACCGAGGGGAACCGGGAAAACAACGGTCGCCCGCATCCTCGCGAAAGCAGTGAATTGTCCCAACCGTGAGCAGGAAACCGAGTTTAGCCAAGCAGCCACAGCTGAGCCTTGTAATAATTGCCAGTTCTGCTCGGAAATCTCTCAGGGGCGTTCATTCGATGTCGTTGAGATGGATGCTGCCTCTAATCGGGGGATTGACCCAATCCGCGAGCTGCGCGAGAATACCAAGCTGGCTCCTGCTGCCTGCCGCTACAAAATCTATATCATCGACGAAGCACACATGCTCACGCCAGAAGCGTTTAATGCCCTCTTGAAAACGCTTGAAGAGCCCCCACCGCACGTCATCTTCATCCTCGCAACAACCGAACACCACAGAATCCCAAAAACAATTGTATCTCGATGCCAAGATTTTGATTTCCGCTACATGGAGCAAGATCAGATCATCGGGCGGTTGCAAGCCATCTGTGAAGCTGAAGACGTTCAGATCGATAATCAAGGGCTATCGCTGATTTCTCTGCAATCGGAGGGATGCCTGCGGGATGCCGAGAATTTGCTGGAACGACTGACCGCATCGATCGGGAAAGAACTCAATGTAGATCAGATTAACCAGATACTGGGGTTCGGTTCAAACCATCTGATAAATGAATTGATTGATGCGGTCCTGCGCACTGACCTGCCAGCAGCACTCGAATCCCTTGATAAACTGGTAAAAAATGGAACAGATCTGACCCAATGCCTCCATCAACAGATCACCTGCTTCCGGAATTTGCGGCTCTTAGCAATCGGATCGAATTTAGACAGTATAATCCAAACATCCAAATCCGAACTGGAGCTAATGAAGGAGAAAGCGCACTTAGCCTCTCCAGAGCGCCTCTCGCGAATCATCAAAATCCTGATGCGTACAAACAGTGAAATTAAGCAGCATGGCTATGCACAAATCCATCTTGAATCCGCACTGATCGATGCCTGCTCAATCCAAGAAGGCATCCAACTGACCAAGATCTTGAAACGGTTGTCAGAAATTGAGGATAAGATTGACCGGGGAGAGGCTCCAAGCAGAACCTATGCGCCACCAACAGCCCCCGGATCAGTTGGAAATACTCCGCCAAGGAGATCCACAACCGCGCCAGTTTTAGAGCCCAGCGCAGCTCCCCAAATGGCTGAACCTCAAGTCTCAAAATACGAAGCACAGTCATCTTCAGTACCCAATATTAAATCGAAGCCAACTTCCACTGATACTCGTGGGGATAAAGATGGTGCAAACCAACCCAACATTAAATCCGTCTCTGCGGATGTCCAGCACGTGGTATCTGACTCAAACGAACTGGCAAAGATTTGGGAAAAACTGCTGGTAGGGCTGCAAGAAAGAGGCAAAATGCCGTTATACGGATACCTGAAAGGCGCAGCACCGCAGCCGAGCAACGGCACGGAAGCGGCTCTTTCAGGTAACGGACTAGAGTTGAAAGTCGCCTGTCCGCCAGCCTATACAGACCTAATTGATGATAATGAAAAGGCTCTGCTCAAGGAAATGCTCGCCGATCTGATCGGAACACCCGTTCAAATTAGCTTCGTTGCTTCAAGCGCAAATCCCCACGCCAACGCGACACTGCCGCCATCTCGACGGTCTCAAGAAATAACACCAATGATGCTCCAGCATCAAGCCGAACGGGATCCGGAGGTCGCGCCAGCACTTAAGTTATTTGGGGCAAAAATTCTTAAAATCGAGCCCAAATAGTCCTTGTTGCACATGGTGCACGATCACGCCGCGCATAAACCCCTAAGCAGGTAGAACGCACTTTATACTTAACAATAGAATTTCAATTTAACAAACTCTACGAGAGGTCATTCCAATGAATATGAATAATCTGATGAAACAAGCACAACAGATGCAAAAGCGCATGCTTGATATTCAAGAAGAGCTCGCAACTCGCACTGTTGAAGCAACCGTTGGCGGTGGC
Organism: Candidatus Poribacteria bacterium; assembly: GCA_022822005.1. Classification (GTDB taxonomy): domain Bacteria; phylum Poribacteria; class WGA-4E; order WGA-4E; family PCPOR2b; genus PCPOR2b. The sequence continues at coordinate 55,007 of JAJECO010000012.1, read as the reverse complement.
ATGGTAACAGCAGTTGCCAACGGTCAACAGGAACTCGTCTCGCTCACAATCTCACCAGAGGTTGTTGATCCAGATGACATTGAAATGCTCGAAGATCTCATTGTTGCTGCGGTCAATGAAGCGCGCCATCAAGCGCAAGAACTGATGACGCAAGAGATGAGCAAATTGACTGGAGGTGTTAAAATTCCGGGACTGATGTGAAAAGTTCGGACAATAGAGCTTGGCTTCTGGATCGAGAAGTATCCGCGGAATAGATTGGAAACTCAGTCCTGATCCACCGCAGCGTACCGGAACTAAAATTCAATATGCTCCACTATCCTGAACCGTTAGCGCGTCTTATCAATGAGTTACAAAAGTTGCCCACAATCGGTGCCAAAACGGCGCAACGCTTGGCATTTTTTATGTTAAAGATGCCCGAATCCGATACCACTAAACTGGCGCAGGCGCTCTCGGAGGTAAAGACGCATCTGGATTACTGCTCTGTCTGTGGAAATATCACAGATCAGCAGCCATGTTATATCTGCACGGATACTAGGCGTGACCGTCAAACAGTTTGCGTCATCGAAGAGCCAGACGATCTCTTGGCAATTGAGCGTACACAGGAGTATAAGGGTTTGTACCACGCGCTCATGGGGGTACTATCACCGTTGGACGGTGTGGGACCGAAAGATCTCAGGATTGATCAGCTTTTTCAGCGGATCCACAGCGAAGATATCAAAGAGGTCATCCTCGCAACGAATTACACCACTGAAGGGCAGGCAACCGCGCTCTATTTGACGAAACAACTCGAAAGCCTTGAGATTACCACTACCCGAATCGCCTACGGTATTCCGGTCGGCGGCGATCTTGAGTATATAGACGCAGTGACGCTCGCTAAAGCCTTAGAAGGGCGCCGGCGTATTTAATCATGAAACAGACGATGAACCGATTGCCCTATAAACTGAAGTTTGGGGTCTTCCTGTGGAGTGTGCTAGGTATAATACATCTCGGTTTCGATGGGTTGTCGGCTTATACGTATGCGGAATCCGACACCGATTTACCGTCGTCAGTGTCAGCAGAGGAAACCCTTGATAGCGACACCTTCAACGCGAAACGTGCTTTTGCCTATTTAGAAAAACAGTGTGACTTTGGCCCGCGTGTACCAGGTACAACAGCACACCAAGAAGCGCAAGCATATCTATTTACAGAACTAGAAAAATATGCCGACGAAGTTGCGCTTCAACCCTTTGAATTTCGGCATCAAGACAGAACAGTTCGGATGAACAATATTCTGGCACGTTTCGGGGAGGATTTGGGTGAAACGATACTCCTCGCAGCACATTGGGACACGCGCCCATTCGCGGACCGAGATCCGGATCCAGCAAATCGAAACACGCCAATTTTGGGCGCAAACGACGCCGCGTCGGGTGTGGCAATTCTATTGGAGATCGCGCGGGTTTTGAAATCCAAGCCGCCTCCAATCGAAATAATCATTGTCCTGTTTGATGGCGAAGATTACGGCAGAACAACTTCTACCATGTTCCTCGGTTCGACCCACTTCGCTCAAAATATGGGCAGATGGAAGGCAGATTTTGGTATCTTACTGGACATGGTTGGCGACCAAACCTTAGAGTTACCAATGGAAGGGTACTCGTGGAACGCAGCACGGGACTTGACCGAGGCAGTCTGGCGGCGGGCTGAAGAGTTGGGTTTGTCAGCATTTCAACGTCGATTGGGACCTGCGATTATGGATGACCACTTGCCCCTCATCCAATCAGGCGTCCCAACAATTGATATCATTGATTTCGACTATCCGTACTGGCATACAGTGGAAGATACTCCTGACAAATGTAGCGCACAAAGCCTGGATATTGTTGGACAATTGGTGTTAGATATCATCTATTCCGGTCTGTAATGCAACCTGAAATGCCTTCCCCATGTCAGGGCGTAACAACTCATGTAACGACAAAAAACTTTATCATCTTAGGCATTAGAACCAACGAAATAGAGTGACTTGACAGTGAATACCTATCACAAACAATACGATGTCCTGGTTGTTGGCGCAGGCCATGCCGGTTGCGAAGCTGCACTTGCCGCGGCGCGGATGGGCTGCGAAACATTGATTGTCACAATCAACCTCGACACTATCGCTAAGATGTCCTGCAACCCAGCAATCGGTGGGCTTGCAAAAGGACATCTCGTCAAGGAGATCGACGCACTCGGTGGCGAGATGGCGAAAAACATCGACAAGACGGGCATCCAATTTCGTCAACTGAATACGAAAAAAGGACCGGCTGTCCGTTCAAGCCGTGCACAGGCGGACAAATACGCGTATCAGTCTGAGATGAAACGTGTCCTCGAGCGGCAACCGCATCTCGATATTAAGCAGCTATTGGTTGATGAACTGCTGACTGAAAACGGTAAATGTATCGGCATATTGGGTCACACCCAAACCGCCTACCTCGCCAAGACAGTTATCTTGACGACAGGTACATTCCTCAAGGGCTTAGTGCATCTCGGCGATGTCTCCTACAGCGCGGGGCGGGCGGGCGAATCATCAGCTGAAAAACTATCGGACAGTTTTCTAAGCCTCGGATTCGAAATCGGACGCCTGAAAACTGGTACGCCGCCGCGTGTCAATGCACACACCGTGAATTTTGATGTGATGGAGATTCAGCCCGGGGATCAGCAGCCACGACCATTTTCGTTCTCAACAGAACAGATCACACAGCCGCAGTTGCCGTGCCACCTGACGTATACGAACGAAAAAACACATCAGATTATTCGCGATAACCTCCATCGGTCTGCCATGTACAGCGGCAGAATTACTGGCATTGGTCCCCGATACTGCCCCTCCATTGAGGACAAAGTTGTCCGCTTTGCTGACAAGGATCGGCATCAAGTCTTCGTCGAACCAGAGGGCAGAGATACGGACGAGATCTACCTCAACGGAATTTCCGCAAGTCTGCCGGAGGATGTTCAGGTGGATATGGTACATAGCATCAAGGGTTTGGAAAATGCCGAGATTATGCGCTTCGCCTACGCTGTGGAGTACGATTTCGCCCCAGCGACACAGCTCTATCCAACCCTCGAAACTAAGCGAGTAGAGCACCTTTACTTCGCGGGTCAGCTCAACGGCACCACCGGTTACGAGGAAGCTGCGGCACAAGGATTGATGGCAGGGATCAACGCTGCTTTGAAAGTGCGCGCCGAGGAGCCGCTCATTCTTGATCGTTCCCAAGCGTATATCGGCGTCCTCATCGATGACCTCGTTACCAAGGATATCCGTGAACCGTATCGGATGTTCACCTCGCGAGCAGAATATCGGTTAGAGCTGCGTGAGGATAACGCAGACCTGCGATTGACAGAGATGGGGCGTCAAATCAATCTGATTGAGGCTGAGACCTACGAGCGTTTCCAAATAAAGCGAAAATTGGTAGAAGAAGAGATAAATCGCTTAGAACACACACGACTGAAACCATCGCTCGACACGCAAACCCTCTTAAAATCGGCTGGGATCAGTGAAATCGGTCAACCAACTTCATTGGCGGAATTGCTCAAACGACCAGAAATCCACTATGGGCAAATCAAGCAGCTTGCATCAAACTCCCAACCGTTGCCTGAAGTTGTAGAGGAACAGGTCGAAATTCAGATCAAATACGAGGGATACATTGATCGCCAAACCACACAAATTCGACAGTTCAAAAAGATGGAGCATTTCCGCATCCCCATTGATTTTGATTACACTTCCGTGCGTAGCCTAAAAACAGAGGCGTGTGAACAACTCGCAAAGATCCGTCCAATCTCCGTTGGACAAGCCTCCCGCATCCCCGGCGTTTCGCCTGCGGACATTTCAATACTCATGGTCTGGGTTGAACAGTACAAACGACAAATGCAATCACAGGTGTGATGCCTAAGATATTTGTTTCATCGCAAATTTGCTGACTTTGTGTCCCATAAACCGCAAGGAGTTCTTGATGACTCGTCAATTAACAGCGATCATTGAGCGTGAAGAAAATGGATACGTGTCATTGTGTCCAGAACTAGATATCGCAAGCCAAGGTGAGACTATCGAACAAGCACGCGAAAATCTGCGCGAAGCCTTGGAACTATTTTTTGAATGTGCATCCCCGGAAGAGGTAAAGACGCGACTTCATTCAGAGTTATACATAACTCAACTTGAGGTAGCGGTTGGCTAGACTACGCCTTCTCTCTGGCAAATCCGTTTGCGATATCCTTGCTAATCACGGTTTCGAGGAAGTACGAAGGCGCGGTAGCCATATAATTATGCAATGCAAGCTCGCGGCTACTACAATCACTATCCCTGTGCCGAATCACAGGGCATTGCGTATTGGTACACTACAATCCATTATCCGGCAATCCGGCATACCGCGCAACGAGTTTGAGATGTAATGTCCAATCAATTTCGAGAAGAGCTGCACAAGACACTGCTTCAACACGGCTTTCCGCTGGATCCGGTGCAAGTTGATCAGTTTGTTATTTACTGGAGCGAACTCAAACGCTGGAATTCACGGCTGAACTTGACTTCCATCCGGGCGGATCAAGAAATTATTGTAAAGCATTTCCTTGATTCGCTAAGTGTGCTACAATATTTTGACATCAAACCCGGAGATACAGTAATCGATATCGGGACGGGTGCAGGTTTTCCGGGACTGCCCATTAAGATCTATATCCCTGATATTAAGTTAGTCCTGGTTGAACCTTCATTAAAGAAAGTAAGTTTCCTGCGGTTCCTTGTTTCCCAACTGAACCGGAGCCATCAATCAGATACCCCCAACGCGTGGGAGAACCCCCGTATCGTTTCCCAACGGGCGGAAGAATGCGCTACTAACGATCAGCACATAACCGCTTACGATTGGGTCTTGACCCGTTATGTCGCTTCTATAGAGGATTCGGCGGTTTACTGTCTGCCACTATTGAAGTCAGATGGAATGTGGGTTGCTTACAAATCTCCTGATGTACAGCATGAAATTCAGCAAGCAACCCCTAAACTACAATCACTGGGCGCTAGGGGTGGTGCTATTATCAATAGCCACATCCCTAAGCTGAATCGGACTTACGTTACTATACAACAAGGAGTTTTAGATGTTTGAGACATCAATCAGCCACAACAACGTTCCAGTCCTTCGAATTGACGGGAAAATCATAGGGGGCGCAGCCAATGCGCTCAAACGTGAGATGGATAAACAGATTGAGCAGGGCAAAGGCGGTCTGGTCTTAGACATGGCAAAGGTTCCTCTGTTAGACAGCTCTGCGCTGGGAATAATTATCGCAACCCTGCAATTCCTCAAGAAGATGAATGCGAAATTGGTCTTGCTTAATCCTCAACACACGGTCCTTGATGTCTTACAGGTCACACGACTCAACACGATTCTTGAGGTCTATTCGGACGAAGAATCGGCAACGAGCGCATTTGGCTCATAGCAGAGATCTATCATGAAACGTCTGCGTCTTGGAATGGGATTGCGCTGGCAACTCGTTCTGCTCTTCCTACTGGTGTCGCTTATCCCCTTGCTTATCGTTGCCCTCTTTGCACATTGGGCAGGGAAGCGTGCGCTGAAAGATGAAGTCAGAAGAAATCTCGTCTCAGAGGCTGCAGAAAGAGTAGATTATGCGAACTATATGATTCGCAATGTGATTGATGATCGGCTTCCTCCGACTCGCCTACGAAGTATAGGCAGAAGAATTGCGTCCACCAACGATGATAACGGATTATCAACTCTCAAGAGTGCAAACGAAGCCTTGTTGAATAGTAATGGTATTGCGCAGCTTGTAAGACGTGTCGGTGAACATCGCGAAATTATAATTACCAACAAACATCAGCAGGTCATCTATACGACCAATGAAAAACTACTCTTCGAGAAGATAGATGAACCTTGGTGGCGCACGGCTTATAATAACGGTCTTGGTTATAGATGGATCGGGGACGTCGAATATGACACTGAAACGCAGCAATACTCTTTGCCAGTAGTTACACCGATTCTGGGATCTCCGCCCGAATCGAAAGTAGTTGGTGTATTAAGATTCGTCGCTCTACTCCCAAAATTCTCAGATGTAGTCAGTTCGAAAAGAGAGGGGCAAGAAGTCTGTCTCTTTAATCAGCACGGACGGATTATCTGCGCCTCTCCGGATAGCGGACACCAGTTCTCGGAGATTATTGAAATGACCAGTGCTGCGGGGGACGCAATTAATGCGCGTAGTGATAAATATTATGGCGCCGACATGAACGGGGAAACCGATGCACGAGGGGTAGAAAGAATTTACGGATGGGCGCGCACGACAGAGTGGTACAATCAAGAAGAGCTTGATCAGCAGACCCCGACCGACCAAAGGAGGATGAACTTCCAATTTAATGACCAGAATTTCGCCAATTGGAGGGTGTTAGTCTCGGTACCTACTTCGCTGGCATTCCGCGAAGTGACAAAATCCACAAAAATTATCTTGTGGTTCACGCTGATCTCCTGTTTGGTCGTTGTCGCAATTACCCTCGTTGTTTCCCAGCGCATTGTAACGCCGATTCGGCAGGTCACCGGAGCAGCGCGCGCAATCGGTCGTGGAGAGTTTGATCAGGAAATTCCGGTCACCAGCAGTGATGAGGTCGGCATATTAGCAGAAGAATTTAACTCCATGCGGTGGAATCTCAAAAGTGCGGTCGGAAAGCTGACTGAAGAAGAAAAGAAGATGACCGCTATTGTTAATAGTATTGCTGAAGGCTTAATTCTTGTAGATCCAAATAACCGAATCCTCTACATCAATCCAGCCGCCGAACGCCTGCTCGATCTCAGTCAAGATAGCATTAATAAGGACATTACCGAACTGATTCGCAACGATGAATTGATTCAAATAGAGCAAACGCCTTCAAAGAACGAGGACGCGAATTTTGTCTCCGAAATTACCTTGATTCACCACGACGAGAAACTGGTTCTCCGTACTATCGCCAGTCCATTCCTGGACGAAAATGGGCAGACGCTTGGGACGGTCTACCTTTTTGATGATATCACCCGTGAGAAAGAGATAGATCAGATGAAATCCGATTTCATCTCTCTTGTCTCTCACGAGTTGCGCACGCCACTAACATCAATCATCGGATTCGTCTCCTTCATTCTGGATGGCAAGGCAGGGGAGATCAACGACAAACAACGAAATAGCCTTGTTCGCGTCCATCGACAATCGAAACGACTCGCCGCGCTCATCAACGATCTGCTCGATATCTCTCGAATTGAGTCCGGTCGGATACAGATGGAACAGGCACCAATTTCAATTTTGGACATTGTAGCGCAGCGGATTGACGAGATTCGTCCCCAAGCCGATGAGAAATCGATTCAGTTGGACCTGACCGTTCCTGAGTCGGTGCCACAGATTTTCGGAGATGAGGCGCGCATGGGACAAGTATTTACAAACCTGATTGGCAACGCTATCAAGTTTACACCGAATAACGGCGAAGTTAGCGTCAAAGTTGAAGCCGATGGGAACCTTTTGCACGTTGAAGTTATTGATACGGGACCCGGTATTCCCCCAGAAGAACGTCAAAAAATATTCGACAAGTTTTACCAACTCAGCGACATTAGCACACGCCAGCAAGGCGGATCCGGCTTGGGGTTATCAATTAGCAAAAGTATCGTTGAAGCGCACGGCGGGAAATTGTGGATAGACGACGGGAATCAAGGTAAAGGGAGCAATTTTCAGTTTGTGTTACCACTCGTTAGAGAAGATGATAATACAAAACGTGAAGCATAAGGGAGTACTCAATAATGTCTGAGACAATCCTCGCCGTGGACGATGATATAGATATTCTTGAATTAATTCAGATGAGTCTCGACGCTGAAGGATTCGATGTTATCACAGCAAACGATGGAATGAGTGGATTAGAAAAAGCCAGAGCCCATTCACCGGATCTCATCCTCCTCGACCTGATGATGCCGGTGATGGATGGGTTTGAGGTAATAGGTAAATTGAAAGCGGACGAGCAAACCCGCGCTATCCCTGTCATCATGCTCACAGCGCGAGCGCAGACGCACGAGAGGGTTCAGGGATTGCACGCGGGGGCAGATGACTACGTCACAAAACCCTTCGATCTCGATGAACTGACAGCACGGATTGAAGCCGTACTCGGACGGACCCTCCCAACCAAATATATCAACCCACTCATTAGTACAATGGGAGATTGGTTCACTGAGGAAGGCGTCGAACAACTCGCCTCGCACCTCGAAGCTGCGGCGATGATACAGCAGAATTTGATACCCAAAAAAGCTCCCAATCTGCCCGGATTCGATATTGCTGGCTTTCTACGAAGTTCAATGACAGTATCCGGTGATTTCTACGACTTCATTCCGTTAGACAATAATCGTTTAGGCATAGCAATCGCCGATGTGCGCGGAAAAGGAATCCCGGCCGCCCTGCTGATGGTAATGATTCGGACAACCCTTCGGCTTATCTGTCGTGAAGAAACTTCGCCCGCCGCTGTGCTTAAGCGGATCAATGATCTCCTGGCAATCGACACTGATCCGGATCTGTTCGCAACAATGGTCTATGCAATCTTGGATTCCGCAGCGAACACTTTTACCTATTCAAGCGCAGGCCACTGCTACCCGCTGCATCTAAAAAATGGAGGGACAGAGGTAGACGAACTAAAGGAAGGAGGCATGCTGTTGGGAATCTTCGAACACGCAGCATTTGAATTAGAAACGATTCCTCTTGCCCCGGGTGATGAAATTCTCCTCTATACGGATGGGGTCACCGAGACTGAGCGGCAGGTGGATGAAACCTTTTACGGTGAAGAACGACTTGCTGCGCTCCTTCAATCAAACAGCGACCAACCCGCTGAAACGTTTTGCCAAACCATTGAGACAGCACTCTTTGACTTTAGCGGAACCGATCATCGGGACGACGATGTCACCATTGTCGTCATAAAAGCGACAAACGGAAAGGAATAACGGCGTGGGAGCGGCAATCGAGCAAGTCATTCACCTTGAACTTCCAAGCGCAATACAGCACGTTTACCTGTTAGATACACTCATCGTCGATATCCTCAACGAAATGGATTTCGATGAAGAAACGACTGAGCAAGTTATCTTAGCAGTTATCGAAGCCGGTACAAATGCAATCAAGCATGGAAACCAAGAAGATTTGAACAAAAGCGCTCACTTTAAATTCATCATCCACCCTGACAAACTCACGATCATTGTCCAAGATGAAGGGAACGGTTTCAAGCGGGAGGAGGTTCCGGATCCGTTGAACCCAGAAAACCTCTTAAAAAGTAGCGGCAGAGGTATTTTTCTGATGGAGTCATGTATGGACTCTGTCACTTTCGAACAATCAGGTACAATCGTTAAAATGGTTAAGCATAAATCGTTAATTGAGCAGAAATGCGAATCAGTGTAACTTGGGTTAGAATTAGAAAAACAGAGCAGCCCTATGGGCTGACTTCACCTTAAAATTCAAGGAGGCCATCAAATGACTGTAGATATTCGCAAAAAAGAAGGTGTTACAATTCTGGATATTGAGGGAAGAATTATAGGGTCCGATAGTTTAGCCCTCAAGAATATCATTGATGAGCAAGTTGCTGAGGCTGAAGAAGGGGAAGCTAAAATTTTGCTGAACCTCGCGGATGTACGTATGGTAGATAGTTCTGGTCTTGGTATCATTGTTGCTACCTATACAGCCGTTCAAAAGAAGGGCGGACGTATCGCCTTACTGCATCCCGGTGGAAACATCAGAAGCTTGATTGTCATGGCAAAGCTAGTCACCATCTTCGACCGATATGAGGACGAAGACGAAGCGATCGCCAGTTTCCACAGATCCAATAATTAACATCCTTTTACGGGATAATACTATTCGCCGCGGATTGATCAAATCGCAGCATATCTTTAATGTCGTGGGTCGGTGAATCACCCAGCGAACTGATAGCTGGGGGTTCATCGCCTATCCCGACTAGCCGTGAGGGAACGTAAGCACTGTGGCACTGTACAAAGATAGGAATAGGGAGCTGTGGAATAAGTGCACAAACTGTGGAGAACTTGTATTCAAGCAGGCACTCGAACGCAACCTCCATACCTGTCCAAATTGTGATTACTATTCTCCGATGCCTGCTGATAGTCGGCTTCGCCATTTATTCGATTCGGAGGCAATATCTAATCTCCACCCGGCTTCGATCGACAAGCAATCATTAGATACTATTGGCATGACGGATCTCGTTAATCAAAACAAACCCCCAGATGAATCCCAATGGCTAATTGCCGCAGGCGAAGGCATCATCTCAAATTACCCAGCCGTTCTTGCTGTTGTTGCCCCCTACGCTGTTCCACAACACGTCCATTTCATAACATTGCTAATCACAATTCGCACCGCACTACAGAAAAAACTACCACTTATCACGGTCTATCCAAGTGATGCACTTGCCAAGCGGGGATCCGATCCGCCGGAGCAGCCTGAACTGCTGACTGGTGAAATGACATACCTAACTATTGAAATGGATAAGTTGTCTCAAGCCCGGCTGCCCCAGATTACAATACTCACTGATCAAGACCGACGGACGGGATTCTTAACGCAGTTCCCATTGGGAGACCTCGTACTTGCAGAACTGAACCGACCTTCCAGCACGGCACCTGACAAACAGTCCCGGTCGCCAAGTGGAGAAACCTCCCAAACCGAGTCTTCATCATCTGGTCATGCACAGTCCGACGTAAACATAGATTCCTATGTTCAGCGTCAAGACCTCCCAACAAGACTTGGCAAATTACTTACTTTCTTCGCTGAATGAACCTCTTATATTTGACGAATCACATTGCGCGTCTCACATTTCAGACAGGAAAAATGAAAAAACATATACTATTGAACCTACAATTACTCGCTATAATATCCCTCGCAAATCTGGGTTGTGCAACGCTTCAGACTGCGTTTCAAACTGAACGTATCGTGCCCATTTTTGATCCGGAAGCGACCATCCTTCCGAGGTCAGGAACCGTCGCGTATGTCAAAAACGGCATCACGGCAATGGCAATTCCGCTGAATGATGTTAAAGCGGTGGACGCCTTTGGAATTATCGTTTTTAACAGCACAGATCATTGGATCTCTTTGCGGCAAGAGGACTGTTCGTTACTTGATCAATCGGGTAAAGTTTCCAAACCTATCCATAGATCTCAGCATACATTTTATCTCGGGAAGAATTTCACACCGAAGATGCCACCTGAATTCCGAGAAGACTTTCGCGAGAATCGCGTACTCCGCTCTATGGGCGACCTCGTGGCACTGCCGAGTGAGGACGTAGAAAAAACTACTATTATGCCGAGACGACGGGTGCGATTCTTCCTGTATTTTCACAAACGCAGTGTTGAATCCTCAAATTTACGGATCATTGTTCCCAAAGTCCATAGCGAATTTACCGACACAGAAACGACGTTCGTATTTAAGTTTGAGGTCCAAAAAGGCTAAGCGGGTGTGCAAAAAACGGCAGAACAGAAGGATGGAAGGAAAGATCGGCAGAACAGAAGGTGGGTTTCCCCCCTTCGCCTTTCTTCCACTCTCCCAACCTTCCAATCTTCCGATGTTAAATCGCAGTTTCCTACCTTTACTACTGCTTTTTTCTCTCTGTTTCAGTTGCGCTGCCCCCAATCCACCGGCCGCTCGGTCAGCCGAAACGAGCCTGAAATCCTCCCTCACGAAGACAGTAGCTCCGCCCCAAATTGTCTCCTCTATCCAAGATCGACCTGCACCGCCCATACTTAGCGTGAATTACGTCGATACACTGGGAGGCCCTGGTCAGGGAGCAGCGCTATTCTTGAGACCAGCGGGACTCGACCTTGACCATCGGGGAATGCTCTACGTAGCCGATTCGGGAAACAACCGCGTCCAAGTTGTCGATAACGACGGAAACTTTATATCAGAATATGGCGTACGCGGTTGGCGGACAGGAGAATTTGACAATCCGACCGATGTGGCTATCAATTTTCAGCGTACCGAACTCCTTTACGTCGCTGATACAGATAACCACCGAATCCAATACTGTAACTTGGTAGACAGAATCTTCTATGTCATGGCGGCCGGCAGATTGGGAGACAGCATTGAAGGCGAGGACACTGAAATTGAGTTCGAGCTGCCGGGAGGGGTTAGCGTCGGACGAAATGGGGAAGTTTGTGTTGTCGATACGGGCAACCACCGATTTATACTGTTCGACACGAACGGCATTCGTGTGTTGATGCGTGGGACCTTTGGCGAGGCAAGGCAACAGTTTCGTGATCCAACAGACCTCGTCACAGACCCACACGGGAACATCTACATCGTCGATTCCGGCAACCATCGGATCAAGAAATACGACTTCAGCGGTAATCTAATCCAGATGTGGGGAACTGAAGGGGCGGGTCCAGGGCAATTCACAGAACCACGTCACATCGACATCGATCGTTGGGGCTATCTCTATGTTACAGATCAAAAGAATCAGCGGGTTCAAATCTTCACAAAGGATGGAGAGGCTGTAATGAACTTTGGAGACGAGACGCTGGTCGAACCGGTTGGTATCGCAATCTCGAAAAACGACCTCGTCTTCGTGAGCGACGTTGCAGCGAATGATATTAAGGTTTTCCAGATTGTCTACCGCCCCTAACGTCGAGCACGGGGCAGGAATGACATCTTGATTCGCAAAACTGGAAGGGGAAGCTAATTCACAAACAAGGTATCTAATACGAGGAGGATAGGATGCAATTAACCGATGAGCAACTAGCAACTTGGCGACGTGATGGCAGTATAGTCGTGCCTAACGTCTTTCCCCCGGAGAGTTTTGCTCCAGCGTTAGAAGCGGTCGAGCGCAATGCCTATGGGGGCCTAACCTATACCGAATACCGGACAAAATGGGAGGAAAATCCAACAGAGATTCAACAACTGTACGAAAAAACACCACCTATGCAACGATTGGCGGGTCCAATGGGGGGTGCTGTCCACTTTCCCACCGGCTTGCCCGCGGTTGATAAGCTGCTGGAAAATGACGATTATATCGACTGTGCATGTCAGTTGTTAAGGACTGACGAGATACGGCTCGGCTATGGGCAAATATTCTTTCGAGAGGGGTTGACTGATACCCGATACAGTGAGAACTCTTGGGAAGGCTATCATATCGACAACGGCACCAATTCACAGCTGCCACCACATCCCGATTGGGAGCGGTATAGCTACCTGCTGTCCGGGATCATCCTACACGATATTGACGAAGATGGGGCACCCATGCTGGTCTGCCGTGGCTCACACAAACAACTGGCATCGCTATACGATCGTCACGGAGGAAGCGCAGGAGGAATGGGGTTGTCGGATCTTCGGGAGTGTGATGAATTGGCGGAACCAACGCCGGTTACAGCCAAAGCGGGCAGCGTTGCTTTTCGTTCCAGTTATCTAATTCATGCCGCCCAACCCTTCATCAACAAACATCGGCAACGTGGCTGGATGGGATTTCACTTCCACCGCGCGGATAATGCCGATTGGTGCCACACCACACGTCCCGTTCCCGGCTGGACAACACCTGAATTTGTGGGTTTCGTAGCCGATAGCACACCACGCGCCCGGCACCTCCTTGGCTGGCCCAATCCGGGCGATGCCTATTACACCGAAGAATCGCTCCAACGCCTCACTAACGCCTATCCCGGTATCGATTTGACACCATATCGGAACGCTATGGCAGTGTGAAAGATGGCGGGTGGATAGTCTAGGGGGCCTATTTTGTATTGACGTCATGAATGTTCGGGCAGCATTCGTTGCCCCATCTAGGATGGCACCGACTGGCATACTGACGAAGAACTTCAGAATATTTTTCCTCTTCAAACATTACGTTTCTTTCACATCATTTGTCCGTTCCCGTAAAATCTGTATGAACGCTTCCGGTGAAACAATTTTTATCTCCCGATACGCTGCCAAGTCCAGCAGGTCTTTGTCACGACTCACGATATAATCGGCATTGGCAACTACTGCACAAACGATTATCATGTCGTCTTCGGGGTCACGCACTACAACATGAAGCTCCGGCAGCGGAGAAATAACAGTACATCCGTCCCTGTATGCCTCTATGAATTCATTGACATCAATCTCATCGTAAGCAAATCGCTTTCGCAGATGCTCTCTTTCCAAAAGCACATGCCGGGTTTCCTGTAAAATTTCCTCCGCTGTATAAAGATTTGTCTCCAGAGCACATCGAACTAAAAGTGCTCTGGCAAACCCTTCTCGCGTCACGAACGCACTGACCAAAACGACACTATCAAAGACAACATTAAGCCTTTCGCTGTTTTGCATATTCTTCTTCACGAAGTTCGGCAATGGCTTGCGTAGCATAATTGATCACTTCTTCTTCGTTGACTCCTTCGTTCTCCCCATGCACTCTATCCATCACCGCTAATAATTTTTGCAAAGCCTTCTCTTTAACTAACTTCTTTGGCGTTATCACAATCTCATCCCCTCTTAGTTCCGCTTCAGCCAAATCGCCCTTTTTAAGCCCCAAAGCATTCCGGATCTCCTTCGGAATGGTCACCTGACCGTGTTGCATGATTTTTACAACGGACATTTTGGTCCCCCTTTCCTATATGATGTGAGTCATCGCCTGTTCTCGTTGTATTAGCCCTGTTTTCAGGATTTCATGATACCATAATCGGCAAATTCTATCAACAGAAAACAGTTTTCCTTTTCCTCAGTTTTTGATAGTGTGAGAGTTGATGAGGTTGATACGTTATCAATGGGACAAACCGTGCTCCTAAGCATCTTGAAGTATATCGCTGTCACAGAAAAAAAGCGTGGAAAAAGATGTTGCAAAAAGGAAGACCATCTGATAATCTTCTTTGGCATGAGATTATCTCTTAATTTTCAATTTAAACATTGTGAGGAACTAATTCATGAAACACATACTCTTAACTATTCTAATACTGATTTTAGTTGCGCTGTTGACCTTGCCCCATGCGACTTACGCGCAAGACAAAACCACAGAGATCGACCTCGAAGCGTTGGGCACCAAGCTGAAGGCGGCTATTGCCAGCGGTGAGATGACTGAAGAAGCAGCGTCAGCGGAGTACGAAAAAGCGGCGGGCAAGATAAAGGGTGCAAAAACAGGAAAAAGTAAAGAAGACAGAAACTGGAAAACACCAGTAATAAACGGTCTGCCCTGTTCGCCAAACATACCAGAGGGCGTAGATCCAACCGAGGGTGTCTCGTTCGATACCGATCATATGGTGTGCATCAAAGTAACAATGGATCCACACGATTTCGAGTCGTTGAGCAAGGAGACTCGCTTTGATGGTGCTGGAAATAGCTTCGAGGAAATATGGTCGGAATGTTCGCAACCTTGGCCCTCAACGTATAACTGGTATCGTGCAGATATCGAGATCGACGGTGTAAGCCTATTAGACATTGGAATCCGTAAGAAGGGCTTTGTTGGCTCCCAGTACTCGCCGGTACCAGCACTGAAAATTAAGACTGACAAATACGTAAAAAACCAACTCCTGGGCGACACCGAGCGAATTACGCTCAATAACAATGGTGGAGTCATACCCCGGATGGTAGCCTGTCTGGCCTACGAAGTTTTCGCGGCAGCTGGCTACCCCGCGCCCCGGTGCAACATGGCAAGTGTGATGGTCAACGGTCAACCAAAAGGTCCATACGTGCATGTCGAAGCCATCAAGAAACGTTTCCTTCGTCGCACTTTTGGCGACAACACCGGCTCTCTCTATGAGGGCACACACACCGACTTTGTCGAAGCGTGGCTGCCGCGCTGGGAATGCAAGACCAGCGATACCGACACCAGTTATGCGCCGCTGTTAGGTGTTGCCCAAGCCCTACAGAAGCCCGACGATGAGCTTGTCGATGTGCTGTCTTCCGTGCTGAACATCGATCGTTACATCACTTTTTGGGCACTTGAGGTCCTTGTGAACCACCTCGATGGCTATAGTTCGGACCGCAATAATTTCTACGTCTACTTTGATCCGACCGATGCTGACCGTGCGGTCTTCATACCCTGGGGGGCAGACAAGACGTTCATTGCTGACTCCAGTTTTGATGGGTATCTGACCGCCGATCTGCCACGGCGCCTCTCCCGCATCCCAGCCATAGCCACTCGCATGGAAAATGAACTCGAAAGATTGCTCGACACGGTGTGGGACGAGGCAGCTCTCCTAAGGAGTATCGATCGCTACAGCGTACAAGTAAAAAGTGCAGAGCAGGACGACGACTACGATACCGAGGTCGAAGTCCTACGTGCCTGGGTGAGAAATCGCCCCGATCATATCCGTGAAATGCTTCGTGTCAAGCTCCCTGCGGGCGGGGAAAAATCACTCCCTTGTACAAACGAATCTGTGAGCGGAACGAGATTTTGAGATACTTTCCGCAAACAAGTTGGACGAGGGCTTCATCGCATCTCCAGCAGTCGCTGACAATACTATAATCGTCCGTTCCCTGACACATCTCTACTGCTTTGCTCAGGGTTACGAAATGGATCCACAACCGCAGACCACAAACAAACCACAGGTATCAAAGCAAAGGAAAAGTGAGTCCAAACAGGCATCGGAACTTCCGCTCAATATTACAGGATACTATATGGGTGTGACTAACGACAGCGGCGAGTTTGAGGCAGTATTCCTCATTGAATCCCCAGGCATTGACAAAGACGATTGGCCCACAGTCATCTTTACCGGCGAGCAATTCCGTGCCACCTTTGCCAACCTGACGCGGTACCACCGTGTCACACTCAATCTGGCAGAAGGTGTGAAGGTAGAGAGAGATCGTGGTAAATAAGGCTGGTGATATCAGTGGATATCAATCCCGTTTTCCGCGGCAATGCGGCGAACATTTGTGTTGGCAGCAGGAATCTTTTCCATCGGTAGGTGCTCAATTAATCCGTATCCATCGGGATAAAACCCATCAAACCTTCTGAGTGCCTGTGCAAGATCTAACTCGCCTTCACCGGGCATTTCCTCGTTAATATGGAGAACCAAACCATTCTCCACCTTGATGTCCTTGACATGCGCCACGGGGGCGATCGGTCCCATTATATCAAAGATATGATTCAACCGATCGGTGCTATTATAAACCTGCCGAAGGGTCTGGAAATGGTTGACAAAGTCCATAACGATCCGCAGGCTATCTAAGCCAACAGCATCAACAACCGCCTTGCACGTTTCGGGCGAATCCATTATCGAAACGGCATGGGTCTCAACAATGATGGTCACACCCTCCGCATCCGCTTTCTGAGCAATTGGCTTTAGTGTGTCAATCAGGCGCTCCATACTCTCTGGCAGGTGATTATCCCGGTGCGATGTCCATGCACCGTCGGGATTGAGGCTTCCGGGACGGATAAGGCAGCTGTGTGTGTTGATCTGCCGTGCAATCTCTAACCCTCGATTAATCCTTCTGATGACCGATTCTGTGACAGCAGGATCAGGATCAAAGAGGCACTCGCCGTAGGTGAGAGCAAATTGAACTAAATCCAACCCTTCCCCCGCCACGAATTGATTGTACTTTTCACAATCCTCCGTTGTAATATCGAAGACATCGTCGCAGCTGAAATGGAATCCGAATCCTGTAAACTCCAATCCCCGAATCGCTTCCATCTGTTCCTTGGTAAATGTGCGAAAATCCCCCGGCAACATGCCGACAATTCCGAGTCTCATTTAAACCTCCATCTCATTGGTTGATTGGTTCATTACTGAAAGAATGAACTTTTGAACGAGTGTAGGGAACGCAGATCTGCGTTCCCTACGTCCGGTTCTGACATTTTATAGCGGGGTCCCAAGTTCCTGCGTCAATACTTGGAGGTCATAACCCTCCTTGCGGATGCGTAGATCGTAGTAAAGCATTGTCGTTGATATAACCCTTAATGCGTTGATGGGCAGTGAAACGCAAATCGAAAGGAAAGAGAGGAGAGAGGGAAAACCGGGGAAGCTGCCAATAAGGAACGGGAGAGAAAGCACAAGGATAACTACAAACGCCTCCGCAAGCGTCAACCATACAACAAGGAGGAATGCTTTGTCAAAAAAACCTTTGACCAGGACCCGACTTCGCTTGAGTGCCCCAAATCCACCTTCTCTCTCAATTATAACGACAGGCGCAGCCAAGCAGAACCAGACGTAAACGACGATCCCCGGTATAAAAACCATCAGGCCGATGCCAGCGGCAATCGTGGAGAAAACGAGCGACCCAAGCATGAAGATGATGAGTACGCCAAGCAATGGAAAGAGCGAGCCTAAAACCCGCCTGTACGCTTCCCCGATGCCTATCGACCTTCTCAGTAAATGCTGCGATATCACGAATGCTCCAGCCGCCGTCACAATCAGAGATTGGAAGACAGTAAGCGCGGTATAGGGCAGCGCTGCCGCCAGCACTTGCGGTCCTACAATCTGTGCATATCCGTAGATCCAAATAGCTTGAAAAGTTAGTCCTCCAATCAGAGTACCCGGAGCAGCAATCCCAACCAACTTCAGATAGTTCGCGCGACAGTAGTTCAGTGCATTGAAAAAAATCTGCCTAACGCCCATCGGCTGGAACTGATATGTATCCACGGTTATCTGACCTCAATTCATTGAGATATGCTTCAAGCTCTTTATCTCGCGGATCCAATTGGTACGACTTTTCCAGATAATCGACCGCGGTATCATGTTGACCAATTTTCATGTACAGCGCTCCGAGGTTAAAGTAGGGGCGAGGATAAGTCGGCTTGATGTCAACCGCTCGAAGGTAGTGGTCTCGCGCTTTCATGAATAATTCCTTGGTCTTACCGATGACGATGTTCATCGTTACATCCTCGCCGAATTGCTGGAGGTAAATATATGCACCAATCTCCTCTGCTTTTCTGTTAATAGCTTCAGTGACATCAGGTTTGTCCGATTTCATCACGATGTAACCAGAGTTGACCTCTGCTACCGCCAGCTCCAATTCTTGGACAGCTTCGGCCGGTGTTTGACTTGTTACGTCAGTTTCCCAAGAGGGCCAGTTTGGACCCGCATATTCCAGTCCATATTTGTAGGCGGTCGCCCCAAGATCATTATGGACTTCCGCATTGTCTGGGCGCATTTTTAGGGCTTCTTCGTACATCTGGATCGCCGCAGTATGTTTTTTTGCGTTGTGAGCAACCGCAGCTTGTTCGCGTAGACTCTTAAATTCCTGCCCCTCCAAATTGATCGCTTCACGAGACGCCCTCTGATCACCGGTCTTCATATAGAAGATGAGCGGCACAACTACAATAAGAGATAAACACAGGAATATGATTGTTGGCAACTGTAAACGCATTTTTCCTCACCTCTTGTCTTGAAAAATTATGGCAACGATACATTCAAACCAGTTCTGCTTGATATAATCATAATTATAAACACCTTGAAACAACTGAAGTTGCGATTCATCCATTTTCAACGAATGACTAAATCGGATAACTCCCACTTCTTACCGTCCCGCTCAAAGTAAAGACTAAGTCGTTGAGGGGGCTGTAACTGGTTTACGATACGTTTGAAATCCTCGAGCGAATTAACCTTGAGGTTGTTAATACGGTAAATGAGATCCCCACGTTTCAATCCGCGTTGCGCCAATATACCTCTCGACTGGACCTTCGTAACAAGGGCACCGCGCTGAATGTATTCCCCTGTCTGCCATCGATTTAACTGCTCAATTGTGATACTCCACCCGGGTACAGTATAACTCCATTCGAGTTCTTGAATTGTTAGGCGCAGGTTTCTGCGTTTCCCATCGCGAAGCACTCGGAAGGTTGCTGATTGACCTTCACGGAGGAGACGGGTAATCGCCCAAAAAGTCTCCGAATCGGATATCGGTTTCTGGTCTATCGTCTCAATGACATCGCGACGCTCGAAGCCCGCTGCTTCCGCAGGACTTCCCTTCTTTATCCCCGCGATCAACACACCGATGCCCTCCTCCAAATCGAATGCTTCCGCCAACTCCTGCGTCAAATCTTGAGGTTGAACCCCAATGTCCGGTGGGATCACAGCCCCATACGTAACCAACTGATCAACAACTTTTTGGACCACATTAACCGGGACTGCAAAGCCTATACCCTGTGAGCCACCGCTCGTCGAATAGATCGCTGTGTTAATACCAATCAGCTGTCCATAGAGGTTGACAAGTCCCCCACCACTGTTGCCCGGATTAATGGACGCATCTGTTTGGATGAGATCACGATATAGTCGGTCCTCCGTCTTCAGGGAGCGCCCCGTTGCACTCACCACACCGACAGTGACAGTAGGGCTTGCATCCTCGACCATAGTTGCAAAAGGATGTCCGATAGCAATCGCCCACTCCCCGATCATCAAATCTTCAGCGCTGCCTAACTCAATCGCCTTCAGTTCCGGCATCT
The DNA here is from genome assembly GCA_022822005.1 of Candidatus Poribacteria bacterium. Classification (GTDB taxonomy): domain Bacteria; phylum Poribacteria; class WGA-4E; order WGA-4E; family PCPOR2b; genus PCPOR2b. The sequence goes on along the minus strand of JAJECO010000012.1, from coordinate 34,693 downwards.
CAATTTTTAAGACGGCGAGATCTGTGAGGAAATCCTCTCCAACAATTTCGGCGCTGGCTTCACGTCCATCTGAAAGGAGAACCGTTGTTGAGTCTGCTCCCTCGATAACGTGCTGGTTGGTAATCACATAACCTTTTGGGTCAAGAATCACGCCAGATCCAAGCCCATGTAGCGTACGCCGTTGTGGAACTTGGAAGGGAAAGTCGAAAAACGGTGCCCACGGATCGTCAAAAAATGGGGACATATTTACCATCTGCGTTGTCGTTCGCGTTGTGCTGATATTAACGACCGCAGGACTCGCATATTCAATGGCGCTGACGATGGCGTTCCGCCGCGAAATCGAGACATCCGCTTGGCGCTCTGATCTCGATTGTGCACTCCCCATTTGAGGAGCCACGATCAATAGGCAACAGAGGAGTAAAATGCGGAACATAAAACCTCGATGAATCCGGTTAGGCTGCAAAACGCGGCGCATATAGAATATCACGCCCTGTATGGATGAACATACACACCGCCAGACAAATTGGGATAGTTTGCGATCAAATCCACTCATGAACTATTCCATATATTTACAAAAATCTTTAGAGAGAAATGGAAGAATCACTCATTCCTCTACTCTTCGCTGCAGACTGTAGACTTAATTCTTTAAATTTGGTATGCTCATGGTCATACTTTTCTATCGTGTCGAGTTGAAGATGCTTTTTGTGATCCTCAGCTTTATTTTGGACTAAAGATTCTGGAGTGTGCTCAAAATCCAATTCCATGTTATAAATGCTATCCTGCGGTTTCGCGGAATACATTACTTCATAGATATTCTCCTGGCATGTGCGAATTCCTGTTAAATCATTCAACAAAATAAACTGCTCTTGACCTGTCATAACGGGACAGCCATAATGTATGTTTGTATATTTCAAAGGCCGCGATGCTTCGATTCGATTTTGGACGAACTCAAAATGTCTTTGCAATCTGTCGTGCAAATAGTCATTTGAAAAATCGACGATATGATGTACGATCGGGCAAATTGCCCCTTGAAAACTTTCATCAATCTCAACACCGATACTATTACGTCCCGATGTCATCGCAGCTGCAATCGTGGTTCCTGTTCCTAAAAACGGATCGAGCACCATATCCCCTTTTACAGAGTACATATTGATCAGTCGATAGGCCAGATCGAAAGGAAATGCTGCACTCCGCAATCGCGAGGCTCCATTAGAAAGACTCTGTTCTGTTCCTTTAACATCCGTCCAAATATCCGAATACCAAATATTCCTCTCCTCCCAAAACAGGGCACTTTCACGCCTGTTCTTTTTTTCGTCTTCTGTTTTAAATTCTCTCTTGGAGCCTTTCCTCACTATCAAAACGTACTCGTGTTCTAAAGTTACATAAGCACCGGCAGGCAGCATACCTGACCCCATAAATTTATTGGGAGCATTAGTCTGTTTTCGCCAGAGAATATCAGGCAGCACTGAAAATCCGATATCTAAGAGAGAGTTCAGAATTCGCGCATGATTGGGATACAAACAAAAATCATTTTTTATCTTCCTCGTAGCATCACCGATATTGATGCACGCAAATCGATCATCCTTCAGAACCCTAAACAGTTCAACCCATACAGAATCGAGAATCTGGTGCATCAACTCATAAGCCTGTCTACCATCGCCACGCGCCAACGCCTTCTGAATTTCTAGGTTTTGGCTACCAAACATATCATCCCACATGTCGATCATGGGATAGGGCGGAGAGGTAACTACTAGATCAACACTCTCTGAAGGGATTTCCTTCAAATCTCTCGCATCTTGAAAAAGAATCTTATGGTTAGTTTTCATAGATAAACCCGTGTGATGTGTGAAAAACATTTGGACAAGAGCGGCTAGATTCACTGGGTGATAGGACACCCGCCCATACAGCGTTAAATATCTTCGCATGTATCCGTTTAATCGACAAAAAAACTCGGTTCCGGGTTTATTATATGCTTCTCAGCCAACCGCTGTCAACGCTAGAAATCCGCAAAGTAGGGCTATTCAGTTTTAGGCTTTTTACCCGTTTTGTTTGAAAAGTCGGAGTCGGGAAGGCGCTCATAGAGCGACGTGTCGGGATTGGGAAATCTCTCCCCGATAAATCGGGATGCAAGCACCTACAGAAAAACTAAATGACCCTATCCGCAAAGCCTTCCGCTCGGTATCCAACCGAAAAGATTTCTCATCTGCAACCCTCTGCCTCCCAGATATTCGTCGAATTATTTCGCTATTGATGGTATAATATTTTTTATGAAAACAATCAACGTAACGGTCTATTCTGACTACGTTTGTCCATACTGCTACATCGGTGCGGCGCGAGTGCAGCAACTGCAACAGGAGTACGATCCGCCGATTGTCTGGAAAAGCTTTGAACTACACCCGGACGCGCCAGCGGGTGGCATCCCACCATCAATGTTTTACCAAGACAATCCGAATCTCAAACGGATTTCCGAAAACGCTCAACAACTGGCGGCAGCGGCAGATCTGCAACTCGGCGACCACGTTATCTATTCTAATTCCCGACTTGCACTGGAGTTAGGCGAATTCGCCGAGCAATCTGGAAAGGGCGAAGCATTTCGAGGCGCACTTTTTGACTCCTACTTCCAGCAAATACAGGATATGGGGGAGGAAACCGTGCTTTTCGATGTTGCGGAAGAAGCCGGGCTCACCAGAGAAGCAGCGGCTAAATGTCTTTCCGAGCGCACGATGAAAACCCACGTCGATTCCCAGATACAAGAAGCAAGAGGATACGGTATAACCGGTGTCCCAACATTTATAATCGGGAAATATATGGTTGTCGGTGCACAACCCTATTCGGTGCTCAAACAAGCATTTGAGCTGGGGTTGGAAGAGGACGAAGCAAGCTAAATACATCCGAATGCCTTGAGAGGTGTGAAAATGAGCATGGATACGAAATATGACATCGATCAGATGATGGAGGAGTGGAGGATTAACGGATTCGTCGTCTTCGAGGATCTGATACCGACACAAACAGTTGACCGCATCCTTGAGGCGTGGATACCGATTCGAGACCGCGATATTGAGCGGCAGGGAAAGTATCCTCCACGCGGCTACCATCGTTATAACGTGCGTGTGCCATTCGAGCGCCCCTTCGTAGATGTAGAGATATTCGACCATCCCGCCCTCGTTGCGTTTCTTGAGCGTGTGTTAGGACCGGATTACGTATGGACGCATTTCGATTCCAACATACCGCTACCGGGAACAGATTACCAGAGATGGCACCGGGACGGCAAAGCCTCTCTGTTCCCGGGAATCAAGACACCGGCCTTCTCCGTCGGCGTCAAGTTTCCGCTTGTTGACACAAACGAGGAAAATGGGAGTTTTGAAGTAATTCCGGGGACGCAGTATGTAGGCGAGGAAGGTTTACCCACCAACTTGAACGACGTTTTTGGCGAGGGACTCAATCGTCGCGGTAACTACCATCCAGTCCGCCTCAATCTGAAGAAGGGGTCCCTCTGGGTACAAGATCCACGCAATTTCCATCGCGGCACACCAAATAGATCAGACCACCCGCGCGACGAACTGTGCATGGCATTTAGCGTCCCATGGTTGTTCAGTGGTTGGCTGCATGAGTACACCGACAAACATTTCCCAAGAGACCTTTGGGAAAGCCTACCCCCTCACGCCCAAAAGGTGTTGAAATGGCAGCGGGTAAAAGATGCGTGAAGCGTGAGGAAAGACACAATCTAACACTGCAAAAGGAGATTTCTATGCGTTTGAAAGATCGAGTTGCTATTGTCACCGGTGGCGGTGGTGGGATGGGAACCGGTATTAGCCTATGCCTCGCAAGGGAAGGTGCAAATATCGTCGTATCGGACGTGAATGTTGAGGCTGCACAAAGTTGCGTCGAAAAGGTTGAAGAGACCGGTCAGCGCGGGCTGGCAATCGAATCAGATGTAACGAAGGAAGCGGAGTGTATCGCCTTAGTGGATGAAACGCTTAAGACGTTCGGGCAGGTGGACATCCTGGTCAACAACGCCGGGCATTTCGGGGAAAATCTTGGACTGCCGTTCACCAATCAGACCGAGGCAGACTGGGACGATAACTTAGCTATCCACGTCAAAGGTCCCTTCTTTCTCTGTAAAGCCGTTGCCTCGCACATGATCGAGCGGAAATTCGGAAAGATTATTAATATCTCATCAATTGCAGCGAAGCGAGATCCGCAGATTGCGCCGGCTTACGCTGCCGCCAAAAACGCCCTGCTAAACCTGACGCGATTGGTAGCAAAAGATCTTGGACCCCATAATGTTAATGTCAATGGAATCTGTCCGGGGATGCTCTGGACCGGATTCTGGCACAGGCTTGCGCCGTTAATAGCCGAGAACGACCCAACCTACGCAGACCTTGAACCGCGCGCCTTGTTCGAGCATTGGGTCAAACAGAACACACCCCTTCAACGGGAGCAGACACCGGAGGATATCGGCAACCTCGTCGTCTTCCTGTCGTCGGAGGAGGCTCGAAATATCACCGGACAGACCATCAATGTTGATGGCGGCGTGGCGATGGGATAGCGAATCCTGCCTGCTAACCGATCTGGACAACCTGTGCGAGCCGCGCAGACTCATTCAATGCGTCGCAGACACGCATTGTATTGATCGCCTCAGTTGGCCAGCGTGGCTCAAGCTGTCCAGTCCGAACAATGTCCGAAAACCGTTCAACCATCCGCACCTCTTGGATACAGCCTCCACCTTTATGTTCTTCGTTCCGTCCATGTGCTCCGTGTATCCAGAAACGGCTTGAGTCCTCCTGCCGCGGTATTACAAAATCATCACACACTATAGAGGCTTGGGTGCCTGCAACCTCAAACCATCTTCGGCTCGCGGTATCATAAGCGCAATCGAATGAGGCTATCCGCTCGTCTTCAAACCAGAGCGTGCCTGATAAGTTGAGTTCTACCCCACGATAATAGCGCGCGGTCGCAAAGACCTGCGTTGGCAAATCGTCAAATGCCCAGAGAATACAACGGACGCAATAGTAACCGAGATCTCCGAGGCAACCGCCAGCGAGTTCCTCTTTCACTCGGATATTATCCTCTGGGATCGTGTCCCAGCCGATGGTGAATGCCGCCGTCACGCGACGCAGCCGTCCTAAAGCCCCACCCTCAATGACCTCCTTCATTCGAGCGGTACGCTCGTGATGCACCCACATAACACCATCCATCAGTTGCACATTGTGCTGTTGACATGCATCCGTCATGGCTATCGATTTCTCTATATTTGCTTCTAACGGTTTTTCGCACAGCACATGCTTTCCCTGCTCCGCCGCTTTGATGGTCCATTCCGCGTGCATTGAGGGCGGCAACGGGTTGTAGATAGCATCAATTTCCGGATCTTCGAGGAGGGCCTCATAGTTTCCGTAGGCTGTCCCGACGTTATGCTCAGACGCCCAATTTTTGGCGCGTTCTTCCGTTCGGCTAGCAATTGCCGTCAATTCGGCACCGTCCGCCAAGTTGATTGCCCGCGCAACCTTCGTCGCGATTTTCGCCGTGCTCAAAATCCCCCAACGTACACTCTGCTTTTCTTCGCTTGCCATAATTCCCTCATTGAAACTCAAGTCTCAACAGAATTGTTATTGCCCAAATTGCCAATCAGTGCTATAATGCCGGTAAAATCGTGTAGAAATGTTTAATATCTTCAATGTCAAATTTTGTGTAGCATATTCCATATCTAATAAGGAGTCAAGCCCAAAAATGAAACGTTTCTTGTTTGTTGTATGTGTAATTTTATCTGTCGTCGGAGGCACGGCGTGGGGGTGGTGGTCAGGCGGACACAACATCCTAACACGGGCAGCAATTCAAGCATTGCCCGATGAAGTGCCAGCGTTTTTCCGTGATGGGGAACGAATGATTGCCCATTGTTCGTATGATCCGGACATATCAAAGAATCGTGGTGCTCCTCACGTTAGCAACGCAGAACATCCGGAGCATTACCTCGATATAGAGCTCTTGGAAGGTAAGCCTCTGCCAAAAAACCGATATGAGTTCACCCAGTTGTGCACCGAGTTAGGGATTAAGCCCGACAAGGTGGGATTTGTGCCCTACGCCGTAGCTGAATGGACAGAGCGCCTCGCTGTGGCGCTTGCCGAACACCGAAAATGGCCCAACAATTCCTTTATTCAAAGTAAATGCCTCGTCTATGCCGGATTCATTGCCCACTATGCACAAGATATGTGTCAACCGCTGCACCTGACAATTCATTTCGACGGATGGAAACAAGCGGATGGCTCGGTTTTACATAAAGGAATTCACGAGAAAACGGACGCACTTATCGAGTATCTAGAACTGGATCCGTCGGCTCTGGCAAAAGATCAAGAGATCCAACCGCTCGACGATCTGATGCCGGGTATTGTGGAGGAGTTCCACGCGGGGCATTCCCTTCTCAAACGGGTCTATGAGCTGGGAGATAAACTGCCATCTTATGGAGACAAAGATTGGGAACGCGTCCCGGAAGTCGTCGATTTTGCAACCGAGCGTGCGCGTGAAGCCACGCATTTTACGGCTGTGCTCTATCTGACAGCTTGGGAGTTGTCTAGTAAAATTAAACTGGAGGGGTGGTTGGATCGCGCAAAAGACGATGGGGAAACAACGCAATAATTAGAGTAGTTCGTGTTAAAAGAAACCGAGTTTTTGACAAAAACTCGGTTTCTAACGTTTACGCGAGGGATATTTGAATGGCTGCGAATAAGATAGTCGATATACAGGTGTGCGAACTACAACCACCACCGCCGAGCGAAGCGGGAACGCCAGCCCGCCGTCCGCCCTGGGGGCATACATTTGTGGAAGCAAACCCCTTGGACAGATTTGACCAGCCGGTTCATCGACGGTCTCCGGGTGGATTGGTATGGGTTAAGATCATCGCTGATGACGGAACTTGGGGATTGGGACTCGCCGATACAGGGCACGTAGCGACTATACTCATCAATGAATGTCTTGCGCCCTTAGTTATCGGGCAGGAAGTGGGCGCGATTGACCTTTGCAATGATTTGATGTGGCGAGGCACGCTCGCTTTTGGAAATGAAGGCTTGACAGCGCGCGCCGTGGCTGGTGTGGATCTGGCGTTGTGGGATTTGTGGGGCAAGACCTTAGATCAGCCGGTCTATCGACTCGCTGGCGGACCCGCACGCCGTTCAATGGATGTGTATGTGACCGGTAACGATGTGGATTGGAGTCTGGAACTTGGGTTCAAAAAGTTCAAGCTGGCGCGACCCTATGGAGTCTATGACGGGCAGGCTGGAATTGATGGCACAGTGGAATTAATCGCAAAGACCCGCGAATTGATCGGGCCCGAAGCAGATCTGATGCTCGATTGCTGGATGGCTTATGACGCCGATTACGCCGTGCAGATGTGTGAGGCATTGCGCCCCTACCGGATGCGGTGGATGGAGGAAATGTTAGTTCCACACGATTGGAAAGGGCTAAAAGCCATACGTCAGCGCGTCCCATGGCAGACCCTTGCCACCGGAGAGCATTGGGCAACGCGCTGGCCCGGGATGCGGGCGATCGAGGAAAGCCTAATAGATCTCGTGCAGGCAGACCTCCACTGGATCGGTGGCTTTACAGAAGCAATGAAACTGGCTCACTTTGCGGATGCAGCCGGCATCCCAATGTGTCTGCACACCGGTGCCAATAATCCCTATGGACAACACTGGACGGCTGCTATGCCGAACACGTCCCTGATTGAACTCTTCCAAGCTTCAGCCCCAGGTATCCCGTTGGACGAGTGTTATTTGGGAGCACCCTCAGAGTCAGGACGACGCTGTTATCGGACCCCGCCGGGAACACGAATGCCAGTTGATGGCAAGCTAGGCCTGCCGTCGGGCCCCGGATTCGGACTCCAAGTGCCAGAAGAATGGCTGATACCAATTTAAAGCATCCTGACGCGCAGCCAAGGATTGACAGCGTAATCGTCAATCACCTTCCCAAACGTTCAAACTCGGTTGAGAGCCAATCCCAATAGGGACGGGGCATCTCAGAGGGCGGCTTTAACGCGGCTTCCTTGCGCCAACTATGTAGCGGGTGCTCACGGTTCTCTTGCGGGAGATCTACGCGCGTACCGTGAGCCGCGGACTCGAACACGCCCATCAAAACCTCCAGCACACGACGTCCTTCCAACCCGCTACATTCATGCTCCCGCCCTTCGTCCAAGGCACGGACGTACTCCTCGACAAACCAGTAGTCCGCCTCTGCTGCGCTGCTGTCTGGCTGGTAACTTTCCGGGTAGATCGATTCCAAGCGTTCCCATCGGTCATGCTCACCGTCTGGGATAAAGTGGGGTTGTGGCAGCCACCACGCTTGGTCACCTCTCCACATCAGGCGTCCCTCACTGCCATACAGTTCCATCGCATAAGCCGAAGAATCCATGTTATCAAAGCGATGCTGGAGGAGTGTACCGGTGACGTTGTTGTCAAATTGCAACGACGCGGTGATATGCTCACAGGCGATGGTCCCCATCCCGCTCGGTGACGGCACAATATCGTCTGGGGTGATCGGATGCCCATCCGTTGTCGCTTGAGTGACCACGCTACGGGGAGGACCGCCGAACCTAAGCATGTTGTTAATCATGTGCGTCCCGATGTTCATCAAGCCATAACCACCGTAGTACCCCTTGCCGCTGCCGTAAATATATCGGAGCTCACCGATTTTTCCTTCCTTGTACGCACCTGCAATCGCTTGCATTGACGCGCCGACCCGTCCCTGATGATGCACAGCGGTCCGCACACCTTTTTCCTGCGCCCGCGCAATAACGGCATCAGCTTGGATTAAATCAACGCACATTGGCTTTTCGACTTCAATATTGACGCCGTGTTCCAACACCCGCATACACAGGTCATAGTGGAATTCCGTCCCCGTCGGGATTGCAACGATGTCCGGCTCTGTTTGACGAATCATCTCATCCAAGTCGGTGAAACGCGCAGACACATCAACCTCATCTCCGAGCGTGTTCAACAGTTCCTCTACGAGATCGCAAAGCGCGACAATCTCTGTCCGTGGGTGCGCATGATACGCTCTGGCTGCCGCCGTCCCACGTCCTCGACACCCTAAAATATTGACACGGTATGTTCTCATCTCTGCCTCCTTGTTAAACTATCTCCGAAATCTCAAAACCGGTTTTAACCCCCCGTGATTTTGTAACTCAGAATCGTCACAAACAGATATGCAGCAATAAGTATGACACCAAAAGGACGCTTCAACCTGTCGCCTGAAACAAATATGCCGACACGAAAAACGATTAAGATAAATAGCATCAGTGGAAAAAGTAGACGGAAAAAGTGCGTCGGTGCTTCTAATCCACCGCCTGTTACCGCAGCGGCCGCACCAGCGACAAAAAGGACGTTGAGAATATCAGCACCGATAACGTTTCCCACCGCAAGCGCGCCATGTCCCCTTCTCGCAGCGGTCACCGCAGTTACGAATTCTGGCAAAGAGGTTCCGAACGCCACCAATGTGGCAGCAATGATGCTTTCAGGAACTTTCACTCTTTCGGCAACAATTTTAACCGCCGGAATCAGCACCGTTGAGGCTGCAACCACCAATAAGATACCGAACAGCAACTTGACGACGACAAGTACCGTATTAGCAGATTCGTCGTGGATATGATCCATTTCGATCGTGCTGTCGCTGTCGGCATCACGCGACCAACGAATCGACTGCCACATATAAGCTGCAAGCAGAATGAGGAAAACAAAACCCATCACCTGTGGGAGACGGCCACCTTCCGAGAAAGTTGTTCCCAACGAACCGAACGGTAGGCAAGCTATCACCAGTAGAAAACCCGCTCCCAGTTGCAGCCAACCTTGGCGGTTGACAATTTTTCGATTGAGCGGTAGCGGAGCGATCAACGCGGCAGTGCCGAGGATGAGTCCCGTGTCGCAGATAATCGATCCAACCGCATTCCCAAGCGCGATATCCGGATCCCCCTGAACAGCGGCAAAAACAGAAACTGCGGCTTCAGGTGTCGTTGTCCCAAGACTTACAATTGTCGCTCCGATAAGCGTCTGCGGGATGCCCCATCGGGTTGAAAGGGTAACCGCTTCATCAACCAATATATCAGCCCCCTTGCCAAGGAGATACAGAGTGACTGCAATGATGGCAAAGAGCCAAATCGTATGTAGATTTCCCAGCTTGGATTCAAGCCAACCTTCTAAGCCGTGGGGTGTATCTGTCTCACCAGAGTCGCCGAAAGCGGTAAAACTAAAAGTAATGACTATAAAAATTAGACAAAAGAGTAATTTACGGTTCATCATCTCCTCGTTAAAAATCACTGTTTATCTCATTGATCCTCTGAATCTCCGTTTGGACTCATAAAATAAAAATCGGAAATTAGGATGCCAGCAACAGAACCATCATCTCGCCCGTAATAGCACAATCAATCTGTTGTCGATCTTATCACAAAATCAGGTTAAAAGTCAATTTTTTTGACCAAAGGTATATCGTGCGCTTACTCCATGCTTAGGAGGTGCAACCCCCATGCACAGAAGGCTTCTGATAATGCCTCTCTGTTGACATCAAACAGGTAGCAGCTATACAAATCAGGTTGACAACCAAGCGAATCTTCCCTATAATTTCTGAGTCTCTCACTAACACTTGAGAGGACACCGGATCGCATACCACTATTTTAACAAATCGAGGAAAACACCATGAAAGATAAGACAACCGAAACAGAAAACAACAGTACGAACGACGCAACACCCACGACCGATTTCATCCGCCAAGCGGTTCAGGAGGATTTGCGGACAAACCGATTTAACGGTCGTGTACACACGCGGTTTCCACCGGAGCCGAACGGCTACCTACATATCGGCCACGCCAAAGCTATCTGCATTGACTTCGGTGTTGCAGAAGATTTCAATGGGGTTTGCAATTTGCGATTTGACGATACCAATCCAACCAGGGAAAGCATTGAATATGTGGAATCGCAGAAAGAGGATATTCGATGGCTCGGATTTGATTGGGAAGACCGGGAGTTCTACGCTTCGGACTATTTTGAACAGCTCTACGAATATGCTGTGACACTCATCAAGAAAGGAAAGGCATACGTCTGCGATCTGAACCCCGATGAGATACGAGAGTACCGCGGCACGTTGACAGAACCAGGGGTGAACAGCCCGGATCGGGACCGTTCTGTTGAGGAGAACCTTGACCTTTTCGGGCGTATGCGGGCAGGCGAATTTTCGGACGGTGAGCGTACACTTCGCGCTAAAATTGATATGGAATCCCCCAATTTGAACATGCGGGACCCAGTCATGTATCGCATCCGGCGGGCAACGCATTATAGACAGGGTGATAAGTGGTGTATTTATCCGATGTATGACTTCACGCACGGCCAAAATGACTCAATAGAGGGCATCACCCACTCGTTATGTTCCCTCGAATATGAGGACCATCGTCCACTGTACGATTGGTATCTTGACGAACTGGAAATCTATCACCCGCAGCAGATCGAGTTCGCTCGACTCAATATCAGCAATACGATATTAAGCAAACGGTGGCTCGTCCAACTGGTGGAATCGGGACAGGTCAGCGGATGGGACGACCCACGTATGCCGACACTATCCGGTTTCCGTAGACGCGGCTATACAGCGGAAGCTATCCGAGATTTTTGTGATCGTATCGGCGTGGCGAAAAGCGATAATTTGGTCGATATTGCGCTGCTTGAATACTGCCTCCGCCAAGATTTGAATATACGTGCGCCGCGTGTGATGGCTGTATTGCGTCCTCTCAAAGTGATTATTGACAACTATCCGGAAGGCGAGGTGGAAGAGTTAGATGCCGAGAACAATCCGGAAGATGAAAGCATGGGGCATCGGAAGATCCCGTTTTCGCGTGAGATCTATATCGAGCGAGAAGATTTTATGGAAGATCCACCGCGGAAATATTTCCGTTTGGCACCCGGTCGTGAGGTGCGCCTAAAACATGCCTATTACATCACATGTGTCGATGTGGTTAAGGATGAACAGACGGGAGAGGTGACTGAACTACATTGCACCTACGATCCGGAGACACGAGGTGGGTGGTCTGACGATGGGCGCCGGGTAAGAGGGACGTTGCACTGGGTTTCGGCTCCCCACGCGCTTGAAGCTGAAGTTCGCCTATTCGATCATCTCTTCACCGAACCGAATCCCAATGTCCTTACGGATGATGATTTCGAGGCAAATCTAAATCCCAACTCGTTGGAAGCATTGGAATCGTGTCAGGTTGAATCCAGTCTCGCCGGTGCCGAGTCGGGAACCCAGTACCAGTTCCTAAGAACGGGCTATTTCTGTGTAGACCCCGACTCCTCCGATGAAAAACTGGTGTTTAACCGGGCGGTAACGTTACGGGACACTTGGGCAAAAATTCAAAGGTCGCAGCAGCGCCAGTAGGCAGACTTGAAAAACGCTATCAGTTCTCCTGAATATGGCTGATAGCTCTGTCTAACCGCTCAAGCACCTTTTCTTTGCCGAGCAGAACGATAATATCAAATAACCCGGGACCTCCCGCTTCGCCGCTTAGTGCGACCCGTAACGGCTGCATCGCCTTGATCCGACTGATCTCCTTCGCTTCGATGTGCGCCCAAATTGCTGCTTCAACCGGCTCCATGTCAAATACTTCAACCGCTGCTAAAACGTCGCGGAGCCCCTGCAAAGTCCCGGCGGGATCACCTTTCCACCACTTCTTGACTGCCTTCGGGTCATAGTCAAAATCGTCGGTGAAAAAGTAACTGTAGGAAGTAATATCTGCCAGTGTTTCTAACCGATCTCCAACCGCTGCAACAAATTGTTCCAGCCACGTCCGGCTCCTCGTTTCCCCCAAAAAACCCGCCTCTTGCAAGAAGGGAATAACCGCGTCGGCTCGCGCTGACAGGTCTAACTGTGCGATGTAGTGCCCGTTCAGCCACTGGAGTTTTTTGAGGTCAAACACACTGCCGCTCTTTCCCACCCGATCGAGATCGAATTTCTCAATCAGTTCGGCAACGGAGAAAATTTCCTCCTTGTCATCATAAGACCAACCGAGCCGTACGAGAAAATTAATCAACGCCTCCGGCAGATACCCATCATCACGATACTGTCCAACGGAGGTGGCACCGTGTCGCTTACTCAGCTTTTCGCCCTTGCTGCTGCCCAGCACCATCGGCAGATGTGCGCACTGCGGCGGGTCAATGCCGAGCGCTTGACAAATTAGAAGCTGCTTCGGCGTGTTGGAGAGGTGGTCCGCCCCCCTGATAACATGCGTCATGCCCATCTCAATATCATCAATAATCGAGGTAAAATTATAGAGCGGGGAACCGTTGGATCTGACAATAATAAAGTCGTCGAGTGTCTCGGCCTCAAATTTGACCACGTCAAGCACGAGGTCACGCAAAATGATTGCACCTTCTGGGATCTTGAGTCGAATTGTTGATGTACGCCCCTCCGCTTCAAGTTCCTCTCGATCTGCTTCTGTCAGATGTCTGCACTTTCCGGGGTATCCCTGTGGGCGCTTTTCCAGACGGGCCTGCGTCCGCATCTGATCTAATTCGTCGGGGGTGCAGTAGCAGCGATATGCGTTACCGGTGTCGAGTAATTGCTGAACATATTTGCGGTAAAGATCGCCGCGCTCTGTTTGAATATACGGTGCGTGGGGACCTCCAACCCTCGGTCCTTCGTCCCAATCCAGTCCGAGCCATTCCATCGACTCGTAGATGCCCCGCATTGATTCGTCAGTAGATCTGGCTTCGTCAGTATCATCAATCCGCAGGATAAACGTCCCGCCGTGATGCTTTGCGAAAAGCCAATTAAACAGTGCTGTGCGCGCACCTCCAATATGAAGAAATCCCGTCGGCGAGGGCGCAAAGCGAACACGAACGGGTTGGTCTGTTGCCATTGTGATATTTACTCCTTTATATTATAGATTTATCGTATTGCTTTTGATACATGCTGTTGCAATTGCGAAACACCAATCTAATCCTCACAGGCTTCCCACAAAAACAACTCAGATTTTTTAAGTAACCGAAATATAACTATTAACGTTATGTAAAGTTACGAAGAATTTCCAAAACCTTGATGCTGCACGAAATGGGTCATAGATGGCTGTGCAGCTGCCCGATTTGTCCCATAACGTGTTGTCATCAACATTCGATCAACAATTCAAAGGGCGGCTGAGATTAAGGTGCCCTCTACGCAGCGTCAGGTTGTGCTAAGCCGTAAAGGGCTAATGCCAAATAGTGGCATTATTATTGCATCTTAGAAGTTAATCAATTTGCCTCCTTGAGGAAAGCCGGTGCTCTCACTGGCTTTCCTATTACTCAGAATTATAGAAAATTGCTTCAACGCAGTAACTGAAACACCAAAGAACCAAGCAGAAAGGAAACTGACATGAGACAGAATCAAGACACTCAAAAGGATCGTAAGAACTTTTACGAGCTCGCCTTAATTCTTGCTGACGGGCAAGCCCGTAAAGATGATGAATATTATTGGTCAGATTTTATTGACAATCTGTCACAAATCTGTGACGAGTTTGCATATAGTATTCACTCTAAGGAGAAACCGCGTCGTGCTGGGTTGCAATCTCGCTACCCTTCCTATCGGGTGTAGTTTTGCGATAGGTTTCGTAGGCTTCGGAAGGTTTTCTGTTAAATCTCTCCCCGCACCCCCGCTACCAACTCCTCCGCAAATTTCTTCACGTTTGATAAGATCGCCGCTTCGTCTCCCAGATGTTCTTCAATAACGTTAACAATTGCGCTGCCAACGATGACGCCGTCCGCAAGGCGTGCAACTGTATTGGCTTGTTCGCTTGTTGAGACCCCAAATCCTACACAGACCGGTTTTTGAGTCTGTTTTCTCAACTCAGCGATCATCGGCTGAATCTCGTCCGAAAGGGACGCACGCGCCCCTGTAACACCGGTAACCGAGACGCAGTAAATAAAACCAGTACTAACCGACGCGATGAGACGCATCCGTTCGGGCGAACTTGTGGGTGCAGCAAGGAAAACTGTGGCAATGTTATGTGCTGGCGCAGCCTTTAAAAGCGTGGACGCTTCCTCTGGTGGCAGGTCTGGAATAATTACCCCATCCACGCCTGCCTTGCGCGCAGCAGCGCAAAACTCCGCATCTCCCATCCGAAAAATCGGATTGTAGTAAGTCATCAACGTAATCGGAATCTGCGTCTCTTGCCGGAGGGCTTCAACCATATCAAGAATCCTCCGCAGCGAGATCTTGTCAACCAACGCCCGTTCACTTGCTTTCTGGATGCTTGGGCCATCTGCAATGGGATCGGAAAATGGGACGCCAAGTTCAATGAGATCGGCACCCGCCTCTTCAAGCGTTAATAGCAGCTTCCGACTGATCTCCTGGGTTGGATCCCCAGCACAGATGTACGGCATAAACGCGCTCCGACCCTCTGCGCGTAACTGCTCAAATTTCGCTTCAATTCGATTCAATATAACACCTCACTATAACTCTCATTTTTATCTTCGTGTTCCTCAATCTGATGCAGCGTTTCACTCACATAACGACGCAGCCACTCGCTGTCAGTCGTTCTTGATAGCTCATTAAGCGGTCCAATGGCTCGTCGAGACCCGATTTTGCCCAAAGCAATAACCGTCGCTGAACAGACAGATCGATCCGGATCATTTAACGCCGCAATCAAGGGATCAACTGAGTGGGCAGCCCGCAAATCACCTAACGCAACAGCAGCAGCACATCGCATATCCGGCTCCATATCGTCCAGAAAAGGAATTAACGACTCAGCTGCCCGCACATCCCGCAGTGCCCCCAACGAAGAGATCGCAAAGCGACGCACAGTGCCGTCCGAGTCCTGCAGCGCGTCAATAAGAGGCAGTACCGCTTGTGTATCCCCCATTGATTCCAACGCTTGTGCAGCATAAGATCGCATTTCCGCCGAATCCGACTTCAACTTGGGGAGAAGAATCCACCGTGTCGTTGCATATTTCAGCGGGGGCAGCATCCGTTCCCACAGACTTATTAACGGCTTGAATAGAATGTATGTGTTCTGCATAATAGGTGGACAAACCAATATGCTTGAAGAAAAAGCGTTCAAAGTCAGTCGGAGCCCCTCGGCACTGACATCTTCCTTCGGGAAACTGTTGTGCCGTTCACGGTATTTTCCCTTATTTTTCGGGTGCGAATGTGTCCCTCGATATTACACCTGAGGCGACAGAAAACGATCTGTATATTCAGGCTTTGTGCACTTGTCCATCACAACTTGCAAACCGTGTGAACGTGCTTTGGCTGCGGCATCTTCGTGAATAATTCCCAGTTGCATCCAGACAACGTTTGCCCCGATCTCAATAGCCTGATCAACAATCTCTGGCACATATTCGGTCCGCCGAAAAATATCAACAATTTCGATGGGTTGATCTTTTGGCACGTCAAGCAGGCTTGGATATGCTTTCTCGCCCAAGACTTCATCGTAGGTCGGGGTTACGGGAATAATTCGGTACCCCTGTTCTTTCAAAAACTTCGCCACCCGATAACTGGGACGATCCAGCTTCGCAGAAAGCCCAACCACTGCGATTGTTTTGTATTGAACGAACATGTCACGAATTGGATCAGATGTGTGTGCAGACATTTGCTCCCCTTTCTAAATCCATTATTACTTACATCGGTTACATCAATCGTAAATTTTCTCGAAAGTAGTCGTGAAACTCCCCTAATTCTCCAAAAACCCTGTGTGCAAAAGCGCGACTTTTCTCTGAGGGTGGTTTCATGTCCGGAACCATAACAGATATCATACCTGCGTCGTAGGCTGCCTGAATACCAGCGTCTGAATCCTCCAAGACAAGACAATGTTTCGGGGGAACTTCCAGTTGCAATGCGGCAGCAAGAAAAATATCCGGTGCGGGTTTACCTTTTTCTATTTGATCGCCAGCAATTACTATAGGAAAACGCTCTAACAAGTTTACGAGTGATAGCTTGTGAATCGCTCGCTCATACTCCGTAGACGTCGCCACTGCTTTCGGCATTGAAATTTTATCCAAAAAACCTAACAATTCCAAAAGTCCGGATTTAACGGACATCTTGCCTTGGTCAATCCAGCCATCAAGATAAGAACGATACTTTTTTCGCACAGCACTCACTGGAAAATCAGAGCCAAAAACTTCAACTAAAGTACGGTCCGAATCTCGGCGGTTGCGCCCCACCATAGTAATAAAGATATCCTCGTTGATGGGAAATCCGAAATCAACCCCTGCAAGCTGCCAAGCTTTGAGCGCGAGCCTTTCGGTGTCGATCATCAATCCATCCATATCAAAGATAACAGCTTTGCATTCACTTATTGACGGCATAGTTATCTCAACTCAAACCACATAGGTTTACCAATTCGCCGATCGGTTCTCCCACAGGTGTTTCTTGACTTCCTCCTCATTCAAGTCAGTCCCCCATCCCGGCTTTGTGGGCGTTGTCATGTAGCCGTCAATAATCTCTGGCGGATCGGTGACAAGGTCGTCTTTCCACGGCACATCGTCAATGTCAATTTCCATAATGCGGACATTGGGTAAGACAGCACATAGGCTCGCGCTCATGTACGTCGCTATGTGGCTGTAGTAATTGTGGGGCGCAATATTGGTTTGATATACCTCTGCAAGGTCTCCAATCTTCTTGGACTGCGTGAACCCATTCCACGCAACGTCAATCATCATCACATCGGCAGCATGTAACTCAAAATAGGGAATGAACTCCCGCATGTAGAACAGGTTTTCACCGGTACAGATGCGGGTGGTGGTCGACTCTTTGATCTGCAAGATCGCTTCTGGATCGTACATATCAATTTCGAGCCATTGGAGATCGAAAGGTTCCAATACCTTGGCGATTCGTAGACACGCTTCCGTTTTGAAGTTGAAGTTGAGGTCCAAACAGAGTCCCACATCAGGACCAATCGCCTCCCGGAACGTCCCTATCAGCGTCTCAATGTGTCGTAATAGCGAAGACGTAACCACCTGATCTGTGGTTCCTGAACCGCCTCCAAATCCGCTGAAGTACACCGACGCAGGTTCACCGGGCATCACGATGTTGGTCTTGAGCGCAGTGAAACCGCGCTCCACCACTTCCCGTCCTAAAGCAGTAATGTCGTCCATCGTTCTGAGTGGCGGCACACCTATCAGCTCATGATGTCTGGCACGGCTCGTCCCGCAATGGGACCAGTACAGTCGAACCTTGTCCCGCGTTGGTCCACCGAATAATTCAACAACAGAGATGCCGAGTGCTTTCGCCTTGATATCTACAAGTGCGCACTCAATTCCAGCGATGGCTTTGGCTGCGATGCCGCCGGGACTTTGGCGTGTCCCCCGAATCATGTCCCAAAACCGCATCTCGAAGGCTCTTGGATCGGTGCCAATCAACACCTGCTCCAAATCCTTGATTGTTCCGACGATGCCGTGAGGCGATCTGCCGTCGCTGCACTCACCATAACCGGTTATCCCCTCATCGGTCTCGACCTTGACAAATGTCCAAGGACGCCAGCCGGCATCCACGATAAATGTTTCAATGTTCGTAATTTTCATGCTGTTACCCTTCATAGATTCTGCGGCTGACCCGTCCGAATCGACTCAATCGCCTTGATCCCAATTTTCGTTGCGCGGAGTCCATCCGTCACCTTCGCGGCATTCACAGGATCGATATCTTTCCCTACCCAATCGATTAACGCCCGCATCTCATCGACATACCCATGTGCTGCGCTACCGTCGCGGTAGTCAGGTGGCAGATCTTCCATCGTGAAATCAGTAGGCTCCACTCCCCAAAACTTAATAGCGGGTTCACCATAATAACCGTAGAGCGTTGCTGTCTTCGCTCCACCGAACAGTTCGTAGAACGCCTTGCCAGCCAACGCTGGTGAACCGAAATCCCCGTTGATTGCGCTCGCGACACATCCGTTGGCAAACCGAATCGTGGCAACAACGCTATCGGTGATTTCGGGAATGTTCGGATGCGTCAGGTTACCGCCTTCCGCATAAACGGTGGTGGGCTCTGCGCCAGCAAGCCAATACATCGCATCGAACAGATGACAACCCTGCGAAAGTACGTTGCCACCGCCTTCGATCGGATCGTTCGCCCAACTATCATCGCCCCACCGCGGATCCACCAACTGTCCAACCACCACAAGCGGGGTTGGAATCACCTCCTTGAGTTTAGCAATGAAGGGCGAGAATCGCGCTTGAAATCCAGCCATCAGCTTCACACCGGTACGCTCTACCGCTGCCTCGATCTGTTCGCACCCTTCAACTGTCAGTGCCAACGGTTTTTCGACAAAGAGTTGTTTCCCGGCTTCCGCAGCCTCAATCGCGAGAGGTACGTGCAAATCGTGATGGGTGCAGATCAACACAATGTCAACCAGATCGTCGCTAAAGAGATCCTGGGGATCAGTTGTGCAATAGTCGCAGCCGACCTCCTCTTGCAACTGTTGAGCAGCTTCACTACGAACATCAGCGAATCCACGCAAATGTGCCCCTTCGATCTCAGCGAGATTCCGTGCATGATGCGATCCCATCCCACCACAACCGATGAGTCCGACGCCAACCTTGTCTGGCATAGCCCCTCTCCTTTATCTGCTTTTCAAGTTTTATTACGACCTTGGGATATTTTACCTGTTTTGTTAAGCTATTGCAAGGTCAGTTATTATCGCAGCTGCCCGCTTGATTATTTCAAGGAGACTACTATGATCACCAATACGTATACAGTGTAACCTCGAACAGAATCAGTTGTAGGCACAACAATCCGGCGACCCAATAGAAATCAGCTATACCCCGCTGACTGAGATGTTTTGCCACAGGGATAAGGACAAAAGGAGCCATGAAGATCCAGACCCGCTCAACCTCCATTGTGAAAAGCGTAGAAAAGGTAATCACCAACAACGAGATTAGATACCCAATAACGTAAATGTCGATCAGTTCACCACGCGAACTGTCTCGAATCGTCCGAACAACCTGTCGAAGCCACACAGTTGTCATCGGTACTCCAATCCCAATCAGAAAGGCAAACAGATTCCCAACACTCAAGTGAAGATAGAGTCCGATCGTCTCGTACCCCGTTCCCAATCGCGCGCTGTCTTTTCGTATCGATGCCTCCAAAGCCTCAAACAGGTTAAACCCTGTAAACAGGAACATCAGCAGGTAAAACACGATGAAAGTAACACCGGCAATCAATAATAACGTCAACGTGCTTCTAAATCTTTCCAGATCCAAAATTAAGGTGAGCAGCAAAACAACGGTGAAAAATAAGCCGATGAACACCGTCGAGTATGTCATCAGCATCCCGCAACCGAGTGAGCCCCCCGTCAAGAGTCCGTAGCGCACCATTCGCTCCGAACCGATCCCTTTGTAACATAGGTATAGGCTCAAGACCGGGAAAACGCTGAACGGACCGTCCATTGATGTGCCCGTAAACATGACAAAGTTAGGGGTGATAAGGAAAAGCGCGAGGGCGAAACCGGCGACCAACTCGCCGTACAGTTCTCTTGCAAGCAGGTAGATTGGTATCACCGTCAGGCTCGTGAAAACAACCGACCCAAGTGACGCAGCCAACAGATTATATCCAAAGAGTTTGCTGACAATCCATAGGAACAGTATACCGCCGGGCGGATGGGTTTGTGCGTGTCCCGATAACGTTGAAAACAGCTCTGGCTTGGCGTAATCTCGCATGAATGACCAAAGACCGATCTGATCGATCTTTGGCACATCGCCATAGTACTCATAGTTTGTCCGCGTATACGGTTCGAGAAATGCAGGCAACTGTCGTCCACTTATCTCCCGGTAGCCGTCAATCATCGCGACGCTAATACTTATGGCAAGGAAGAACCCAATCGAGATGACAAAAAGCTGAGTGGAGGTTACAGAGTGTTGAAGGAAAATCCGGCGCCAAAGAAGAAGGAACCCTACCAAAACAATCAATGCAGGAAGTATCCAGAGACTCAAGTCGAGTTGCGGCATCGCGTAGAGAGGAACTACATGGCGATGAAATCTGACTGCTCCAAGATTAATCGAAGCTGTCCGCATGCAGTGCGCAAGGAACTTGTGGTAAAGCAGGAAGAAACACGCGATACAAACACATTGGATTGGAATAAGATTGAGGAGTGAAAAAAATGTATTTGGGAGGCTCTTTCGAGGATTGAGAAGGGGGTTCACACGTCGATCCACTTATGAGGGTGTAAAGTTCCGGTTTCGACAGTTCAATCTCTGAAGATCTACGAAACCGCGAATTCCGATCTCTGATCAGGGCTTGCCTCAGACATACTCAAACCATCGCGAGCAATCTGTCGACCATGTTCGGTCAAGGTCAAATCACCCGCATCGGACTGGATGGCACCCTGTCTCTCCGCATATCTCACAACCCGCTCCGCGAAAGAAGGGGCCCAACGCAGATGCTCATCCAGATGCTCAATACGACGCTCCTGCTGGGCTTCGGGAGAACCTTCATGATTCAACAGGTGGATGGTAAGCATGGTCTGAGCGAATTGCCATCGCTGACGCACACGGCGACGAGCGATAGCGATGATACCG
Source organism: Candidatus Poribacteria bacterium (assembly GCA_022822005.1). GTDB lineage: Bacteria > Poribacteria > WGA-4E > WGA-4E > PCPOR2b > PCPOR2b. The sequence goes on along the minus strand of JAJECO010000012.1, from coordinate 13,188 downwards.
CGGGTTGGTGCGAGAAGAAAGGCTAAAAGGAAGAAGACACCGCTCATCGTTGCCATAGCCCCGGCAATAGACGCATCTAACCAACGCGCCAACCAATAACCAGTAATAGCACTTGCAACACCATTCAGTGCACTCAGCCCAAGCAGATAGGACAGTCGATCCGTTAGCAGATAGGCGGTCGCCGGCGGCGCAATCATCAACGCAACAACCAAGATGGATCCTACCGCGTCAAACGCGCCAACCGCTGTCACCGAAACCAATGTCATCAAGCCGTAGTGGACGAGGACGGGTGAAAATCCGAGCGCGGCGGCGAGTCCGGCGTCAAATGTTGCCAGCTTCAGTTCCTTATAAAACAGCATAATAAAAACAAGGTTGACCAACAGGATCCCGCCCATCACCCAGAGTGATTTAGGGAGGGCGTATCCGAAAACGGAGAGCCGCTCAAACGGAGCAAACGCCAACTCTCCCAACAGCACAGCATCGGTATCCAGATGAACACTCCCCGCATAGCGAGAGATGAGAATCACACCCCCACTGAACAGTGCGGGAAACACAATCCCGATGGCAGCATCCTCACGCACGAGACCAGTACCGTGCAAGAGTTCTACGAGCGCCACCGTAATCACACCGGTGATTGCCGCCGCTATAATAAGGAATGGCGATGCAAGATCTTCAACAACAAAAAACGCTAAAACGATACCAAGGAGGATTGAATGGCTGATAGCATCGCTCATCAATGCCATACGGCGAAGCACCAGAAATACTCCCGGCAAGGCACACGCAACAGCAACAACCGCAGCGATAATTTGAATCTCTACCTGTGGTGAGAAGTTCATCTAATTACCCCGCATTTCCGCCAACCGTTTCGCCTCCGCCAATCCCTTCGGAGTCAGTGCCCATTCTGTGCCAACCCGATGTGCCCAACTGCGAGCTTCCAACTCTTCAAGGCTCCGCTTAGCGCCGCCCCGTCCAGCACTCATCGCATTTAAGACCCTTACAGAATGTCGGTGTTCTAAATCCTCATGCTGCAACGTCAGTGCGTAGAGATCATCCAGCACCATCTCGACCCGTAGTTGCCGACGGTTACGTTGATGGCGTATCCAATTCCAAATCAGCCCCCGATTTGGCGCCAGAGTCATCGATATTAAAACGATCGCACTGATACAGAGCACGATGGTGGGACCTGTAGGAATCCGTGCTGTGCTGCTGCTAATGAGTGCACCACTTACACCGGCAACCGCACCAAACAGGGCAGACAGGAGGACCATTACACCTAAACGATCTGTCCACTGACGCGCCGCTGCCGCAGGTGCAACAACCATCGCACTCATCAGCACCACGCCGACAGTTTGCAATCCCAGTACAATGGCAATTACAATAAGCGTCGTCAGCAAAACGTCGAGCCACCGCATGCGAAAACCGAGACTCGCGCCGAAGTCAGGGTCAAAACTGAGAAGTTTGAAATCCTTCCAGAAGACCATCATTATCAGCAGCGCGATAATCCCCAACGAACCCATCGTCTTGACATCTCTTTCCACCAGCGCCGCCGCCTGACCAAAGAGAAATTTGTCGAGTCCAGCCTGATTGGCATTGGGCATCTTCTGAATGAATGCTGTCAATAGAACAAGACCGAAACCAAAGAACACGGAAAGTACCAAGCCCAATGCGCTATCGTCTTTGAGGCGGGTCGTATTAACAATGCCCATTACGAAAAGCGTACCTATCCAGCCAGCAGCAGCAGCACCCAACACCAACACAAGCGGGGCTTTGCTGCCGGTAAGCAGAAACGCTAACGCGATACCAGGCCACGCTGCATGGGAAATTGCGTCTCCTAACAGGCTCTGCTTGCGCAAGACCGCGTATGTTCCCAGAGCACCGCTGACGATTCCGAGTGTGGCAGAACCTTGTGCGACCGTACGCAGGGTATAATCAAAGAAGAGATTGTGCAGCAATTCCATTCGCCAACCTATTTTGACGCAAGCTGCCAGTTAAAGCCTCAACCGGGACCGTTATCCGAAATTTGCTTCACGTCGAGCGTAACGAGATCCTGATAAATCAAGGGCACCTTGGAATGGTTCGATCCGCCAAACGCCAGCAGTTCGTGGGGTCGCTTTATAGCTCAACTGATGTGAATTGGGATGAGGTCGGGCGAGAGCCCGACCTACGGATATTAGTCTTAGTAGGCCGAGATTCATATCTCGACGGAATACTCGGCATGTTGCGCGATAATCCAAGCTTAATTAACCAAGACTATCGCACAATGTTTATGAGTATCTTCGATTTCGGAAATCAACCTACTTGAGAATTACCATCTTTCGCATGGTGGCATAGTCACCTGCGCGCAGCTGGTAGAAATAGATGCCGCTCCCCACTGATTCACCTAAGTGGTTACGCCCATCCCAATACGCTGCTCGCGCCCTGTCTGTGTAATATCCCGCCTGCTGATATCCCAGATCCAGTTGACGTACTAACACACTTTCGGTGTCATAAATAGTAACTGCCACATCCGTATCAGAGGCAAGCTGATATGGAATCCACGTCTCGGGATTGAATGGATTTGGGTAATTCTGAAGCAGCTGGGTATGCATCGGAGCGAGGCTATCGAAGGTTAGATGAAGCGTTGTATACGCTTTCTGAATATCCTCAGGTGTAATGACATAATCTGTTTTGCCAATAGGTTGATCTGAAGCGATATTGGTAAGCGTCAAACGCAATGTGTCGCCGACTTGGACAACCGGGGTTCGATTCAAATCAGCATAGCCTAAAGTAAATCTGCCACCTGCTTCGGCTAATCCTTCCATCAATCGATTGCCTATTCTGAGATTCTCAATGGTAATTTGGTAAGATTCTTGGAACCCTTCTTCGGCAAGAATCCCATCAACGACGAATGCCCAAAGCGCTCCGTTAGCGGCTGGCGCACTCGCCGATTCGGCAGCCTCTGTCGAATCGGAATCGTCCCAAGGGGCTCCTGTGAATGTGATCGCGCCACCCTCTGGCGTATTGACAATATACCCCCGTCCGCCTTCAATCGAATATCCATCCCCGGGTGTCGTGACAGTATGAGATACGAATTCCCCATCATCAGCAGCGATAATAACCGTCGATCCGACCATCTCCATAAAGCTGCGCGCTGTCAGCGGCGTCTCTGGACGTAGCGGCGGCGAAATGATATTTAACCCGTTATCCAGATGCACCGTATAAGTATAAACGCGTTCTTCATCGGGTTCGTCCTCAGTAGGCAACCTAACATCTTCGGGTGAGCCATCAAGGGTACTGGTCACCGTTGCTAAGTTGTTTGCCGCTCGATGAAAGAAGGGGGGCCAGTAAAGTCTAACAGCCTCTACCCTTTCGATTTCGTCGGGAGTGGGTCCCTCTTCACCCTGTGCAAGCAGGATAAACGCAGTCTGAAAGTCCTTCTGAGAGGATTCAGCGTCGGGGATTCGCATCCCGTTTACCGCAATAATATCTTCGATCCTTACCTCTTGCTTGTCACCTCGGAAACCGACGTCCCCCAAGGAATACGTGCCCTGTAGCTGATCTGCAGTTATAGTCTGTTGATCATAGGGCGGTGGAAGATCCAAATCATGGGGTTCGGTCACCAAGAAAGTCGGCGGAACATCTTCCGGCTTGAGTAGACCCATTAGATATAGATCGAGCGGGCTATAAATATTTTTAGGAGCTAAGGTAATAAACGAACCGTCCCCGTTATCTTGGATGTCATTGCCGCCCAGAAGCGATCCATTCGTATGTAGGAAAAAATTCCAATGCGCCCGGTCCCGAGTTAACAATACAAGGGGATCAATAAAAGCGGCCCACGTATGCCCAAATTCGTGTGCAAGTACACTTAGTGTAGATGTCGCCGGACCGAACGTATTCTCCAAAGGATCATCTTCCCATACCTTCAAGTTTTTCATGGTGAGAAAACTTTTTAGATTCCCTTGGCTACCGTACTCGGCGGTATGATCAAATTGCGGAAAGATTTCTGATCTGTTTGGGTTGCCGATACCTAAAACATCATTCCGAACGTTAATAGCAAAGGCTAAAACCCCTACGAAGTCTAGGTTTGATTCAAAATTAGTGAAGAGAATTAAACTATCAAAATCGTCGTTATGCGATCGGTAAAACTCACGCGCAACGTTCTGTAGGTTGACTGTTGGCAGATCTACGAAGACCTCTGCGATAGCACCCGTTGTTCCCTCAAGCGGCAAATTGTCCGAGTAGTCCACTAAAGTTACTTGAAAAGCATCGTCGAGTCCACCGGGGGATACCCCAACAATGCCTGTTCTTACCTGAGACTCCTCAAAAACGATGTCAATAACGCCTGTATCATACAGAACAGCCTGCATTGTTAGTGATGCCGCGCTACCGAAGAAATCATCGCTGAACGCCTCAACGTTGAACCAAGTAACGGTCACCTGCTTGGCAGATTGCTTTACTTCAACGGTAGGAGTTTCTCCGCCGCCGAATGGGTCGGGGAATGGATCAAACGGATTCAGGTCGGTGTACAGCACACCGATGCGGGGTGATTCTGCCAAAAATCGCTGTAAATCCCGCGCCCACGAGGCAGCATCCCCTTTGCCGAATGTCAAGTTCCCATCTGAATTAACAAAAAGTTCCGTATATTCCTCACCAAAAAATGGGAAGTCGAATTCGATTTCCACCTTCTTACTGTCGTCATCACTCAACTGCAATACATCACCGAAGGCTTGGACAAACTCAACATCCTCTGGCATAGATACATCGTATCCACCTACGTCATTGGGCGTAAAACGTAGATTTTGCCCCGCTAAATCGAAGGTGTTCTTCGGTTGGACAATGTGCTCGTTACCGTTGATGACCACCAAATTTCCGACATCAGTAGATGTTGATTCAAAGCTGACTTCTCCCGCCGTGTTTAGTTGCAGCCTTTGATGTGCTTCATCACCAGATTTGGCTTGAGCCTGTAGAGAAAAGATAATTAAAAGTACAGCAGTAACAACCAAAAATTTGCGTGTCATAAAAAATAACCTCCTAATAAAGTTGTGTTTTTAAACTGATAATTAATAGATCGGAAAACGTAAAAAAATGGTTTCTACGCTTTATATATTAAAGTTCACTCTAAGATGGACGGAGTGAAGTGTCAATCGGTTTGTCAACCTGTACAGTTATAACATCGTCAACCGGTTCAGATGATGCTGTATCAGATTGTCCTGTGCTCCCATCAGCCTGAGCATCTCGACTGAGGAACGCGACGCGACCACCGTATGCGAGTCGGAGATTCTGTTCTGTAAATACTTCCTCCACCGGACCGCTGGCAATCCGACGCACGTTTAGCAGCGTTACGGAATCGAAATAATCTGCCACCGTCTGCAAGTCGTGATGAACAGCAACCACCGTTTTACCGGCAGCTCGTAGGTCTTGCAAGAGCGCAACGATTGCCCGTTCGGTCGTCGCATCAACACCTTGAAACGGTTCGTCCATGAGGTACACCTGGGCGTCCTGTACCAACGCCCGCGCAAGGAAGACTCGCTGCTGCTGTCCACCGGAAAGTTGGCTAATCTGCCGGTCTGCAAAATCAAGCATCCCAACATTTTCAAGTGCTTTCATCCCCCTTGCACGTTCACGACGACCCGGACGACGCCCCCAGCCCAAAGTTCCATAACATCCCATCATGACCACGTCCAATACACTCGTCGGGAAATCCCAATCAACGCTCCCGCGTTGCGGCACATATCCCACAAGCCGTCGCTGATCGGCGTAGGGCTGTCCGTGGATTAAGACTCGTCCGGCCGCCGGTGATACCAATCCCAAGATTGCTTTGATAAGCGTCGTTTTGCCAGCACCGTTGGGACCGACGATCGCCATGAGGACCCCTGATGGCACGTTAAGGTCTACATCCCACAGTACCGGCTGATCCCGATACGCCACGGTCAAATCTGCCACATCTATAGCCAATCGGTTATTTAAGGATTCTGTCATGTCAACCTCCTCTCGCATACCGACACTCGTGGACCTATCCGGGGTTGTCTAATTGGCCGCTGGTTTCAGAAGCGATGCCACGATTGTATCAATGTTATGACGCACCATTCCGAGGTACGTGCCTTCTGGCGTTCCCGACGCTCCCATCGCATCTGAGAAAAGCTGTCCACCAATCTCTACAGAAAATCCTTTCGCCTCCACGGCGGCTTGCACCGCTTCGATGCTACGGCGGGGCACAGAGGTCTCGACAAACATCGCGGGGATACGGCGCTCGACGATAAATTGTACTAACGCCTGCACATCAGCCGTGCCAGCCTCAGCTGCCGTACTAATTCCCTGAAGTCCGCGCACCTCAAACCCGTAAGCACGACCGAAGTAATTGAAGGCATCGTGAGCAGTGACGAGTACCCTTTGATCGGGAGACACTCGCTCGGCTTGCTGCATCACATAATCGTGCAGCTCCTCCATCTGCGCCAAGTAACTTTCCGTATTCGTCCGGTACAACTCCGCGCTATCCTGATCAACCTCAATCAGCGTATCCCGCACACGTTCAACTGCTTTCATCCAGAGGGTTACATCAAACCAAACGTGTGGATCGTATGCTCCTTCAAACTCTGGCGGCGCCAACAGTATCCCTCTATCAATGTCATGCGTTACAGCAACTGTCTTTACCTGGTCCTGCATCCTTTCGAGCACACCTGCCATCTTCCCCTCAAGATGCAAGCCATTATAAAAGATGAGGTCGGCCCCTGCGAGCCGAGCAACATCGCCTTCACTCGCTTTGTACAAATGTGGATCAATGCCCGCTCCCATCAATCCGGTCGCGCTGACACGATTACCCCCAACATTCTGAATAATATCAGTAATCATGCCGATTGTTGTTACCACACGAATCTGTTTCTCACTGGATACTGTTGAACTCGATGCCTTTTCGTTAGCCTTATCCGATTGACGGTCACAAGCAACGAATAATATTATCACAAAAGCTAACAACCCATAGATTGTGCGCATACTCCCCTTATCCTTTCTTAAATTGGCATTACACAAATCTCTGTCAGTACTTAGAGTTAGGAAGATCAGGTTATCTGAGGACTCACAAACACATTGCCTGCAACCTCGCGACCGACAAAGTGTTCGGTCTGGTCAACCTTCAAGCGTAATGGCCCATTAAACGGTTCTTTCGCTACAACGTGGACAACGGCGCCCGGCAGGAGACCTAACTGATCAAAGTAACGCAGCATTTCGGGGTCATTATCACTGACATGCTGGACAGTAGCAGAGCTGCCGGCATCAACTTCCGTCAATGTTGCATAAGCAACCTCTTGAAGTGCACCGTCCTTTGCCGGGATGGCATGTCCGTGCGGGTCAGTTGTTGGATGCCCCAACGCCTCGCTCATCCTTTCCTCAAACTCCTCGGAAATAACATGTTCCAGCTTATCCGCTTCGTCGTGAACTTTGTCCCAGCTAAATCCCATGATCTCAACGAGATAAAGTTCCAGCAACCGGTGATGGCGAATAATTTCTTGAGCGATCTTCTTTCCGCCTTCTGTCAATTCAACGCCCTGATAGGACGCATAATTTAGCAACCCCATCGCTGCCAGCTTTCGGATCATACCGGTAACGGAGGCGGCGGACACCTCCATTTGCTGGGCAATAGCAGAGGTGGAGACTTTTTCTTGACCTTCTTGCAGCAAGTACACTGTCTTCAGATAATCTTCCATCGCATGGGTTATCATTCTTGACCATCCAAAAGTTAGATTTAGGCATTCCTAAATTCTTAATTAGTATATGGTAATCCATTTCTCAAATGCTGTCAACAATTATTTTTTTAGGAAAGGACAGGGGACCAGAAAAGCAAGCGTAGAGGGTATCGAAGACTGTGCGTGAACGTTATATGCTACTTCAGCCGTTCAATCCTTGTTGATGCTTACATATAAAAATTTGGACAGATTCCCCGTTTTGTGCTAATGTAAAAACCAATCGAATATAAGAAAATCAGTTCTATTCAATTTGCCATGAGAGTGCGTTACACTCTCACCAGCCTTGACAATCCATCGCAAAGTGGGGGCTCGCCTCGCTCTATGAGCACTATATTTATGTTTCGTGTATCAGGAGGAATTTACATTGCATATATATCGAGCAGCGGTTATCGGATGCAGTCGGATGGGAGCGTTTATCGACAATGAGGTCGTTGGAGCACCGGGACATGTGCCGCCCTACTCGCACACGGCGGTATTTGCCGCCTGTGATCGAACAGATCTGATTGCGTGTTCAGACCTTCGGCCAGAAGTCATGGCTGAGGTTGGAACGCAGTATAATATTCCCAAAGAAAAACAGTACACCGACTACAAAGAATTGATTGACAAGGAACAGCCCGACATCGTCAGTGTTGCCACGCAGCCGGAGCATCGCGCTGAAATCGTCATCTACGCCGTCGAGCACGGTGCCAAAGCGATCTATGCCGAAAAAGCGATGGCAGCATCAATGGCGGAAGCCGATGCAATGGTTGAAGTCTGCGAACGAAACGGGGTCTTCTTTAATCTTGGCACCCAGCGACGCTGGCACCCCGGTTTCACCAAAATGAAAGAGATTATCGACAGCGGGGAATTGGGGACCCCAAAGACAATTATCTTTAACGGTAGTACACTGTTTAATGGGGCAAGTCACTACTACGATAACCTGCTGTTCCTGAATAGCGATCGACGTGCAGTGTGGGTCCAAGCAAATCTGACAGAGGGCAATTGGAGTATTGAAGGAGAACGCTTGACCGAAGACCCGATTGGGCACGGCATCATCCACTTCGAGAACGATGTTACAGCCTACGCTGTCACCCCTGGCCGCGAAATTGAGTGGGAAGTCAACTGTGAGAAAGGGAGTTTAACCGCCTTACCCGACGGCGTGTATCGAATGCGAGAAGAGGGACCACCAGGTTACCGGGAGCGACCGACGATTGTAGACGGGGGATTTCTCGACTACGAACCCGCCAGTCCAAACCTGCGGCTCGTGGAAGATCTCGTCCATTCGCTTGATACCGGTGAACCGCCACGCGGTGGGGTGCGGGTGGCACATGCTGGCACGGAGCTGATCTTCGCAACCATCGAATCGCATCTCCGCGGCGGGGCACGGGTCGAGCTGCCGCTGAAAGGACGACCAATCCGACTTCTACGTGACCGTGCGCCCCGACAGCCGAGATATAGCCCCCAAGCTTGATACACAGTCACATAGAACAGGGAAACAGGGCAATGCAAAAGACGATACCAATTGAAAATACCGCCCAAGGCTACCTTGAGCTTCTACGCGAAAGAGGTATCAAATATTTCTTCGGCAACGCCGGCACAGATTTCGCTTCATTGGTGGATGCCTTCGCTAAATTCGCCCAAGAAGGGAAACAATACCCCTGCCCCATCACCGTGCCGCATGAGTTTGTCGCGGTGAGCATGGCGCACGGCTACTACATGGTTACGGGTGAACCACAGGTCGTGATGGTCCACGTAATCGTCGGAACCGCCAACGCCTCCGGTGCCATTATCAATGCAGCGCGAGCGCAAGTTCCCATTATCTTCAGCGCAGGTCGTACCCCCTTGACCGAAGCCGGCTTCACCGGTTAGCGGAATGTGCTTATCCATTGGGCGCAGGAGTCGTTTGATCAGGCGAATCTTGTGCGGGAATTTGTCAAATGGGATTATGAACTACGGAATTTCGCTCAACTGGAGACGGTGGTGGATAGAGCGTTAGCAATTGCCACCTCTGAGCCAGGGGGCCCCGTGTATCTAACCCTTCCGCGGGAGGTGCTCGCCGAACCCCACGAAGAACTGACCATTAGTGCCGCACCTCGGCAGCAAGCGCACCAAGCGACCATCCCCAACGCTGATCAGGTGAAAAAGGTCGCTAAGCGCATTGCCGAAGCAGCAAACCCACTCATCATCACTTCGGGAGTAGGACGAGATCCCCAAGCCGTAGAGGCGTTGGTCGCGTTTGCCGAGCCCTTTGCGATTCCAGTCGTGGTCGGGATGGGCAACACGCACCTGAACTTTCCCACCTCTCACCCACTCCACCTCGGTTTTGCTCCAACCCCATATCTGACGAAAGCAGATGTTGTGCTGGTCATTGACACCGACGTGCCTTGGCTGCCTACTGTGGTCAGTCCCAAAGAAACAGCATGCATCATTCAGTTAGGGCATGAGCCTCTCTACAGTCGCTACCCAATTCGAGGTCATGCCGCCGACATCGCGCTGGCTGCGCAGCCCACGGCAACACTCCGCCTGCTGACCGAGGAGATGCGACCATATCAGGAACAGGCGGTGCAACAGATCGCCAACCGCTTTGAAACAGTGAGGGCGGAACATAAGAAGCAGCGAGAGGCTTGGGGCGCACAAGCAGAGGCAGTCAAAGGGGACAAACCGATTGATCCGGCGTGGCTGTCCGCCTGTATAAACCAAGTTTTAGATGTGGAGACTATACTAATCAACGAATACGATTTGGTACCAACACAGGTGGATCTGACCGTCCCCGGCAGCTTCTTCGGTCCCTCACCCGCCGCAGGGCTTGGGTGGGGCATCGGCGCAGCGTTGGGAGCAAAACTGGCAGCACCAGAAAAAACCGTCATCGCTACAGTCGGCGACGGTAGTTACCTCTTCAATGTGCCCACGTCCTGCCATTTTGTATCCCAAGCGTATAACCTACCGATTCTGGCGGTTGTCTTTAATAATCAATGTTGGGGAGCGGTGCGAGGGGCGACCGCCTCCGTTCACCCAGAGGGGTGGGCGGTAAAAACCAACAACTTTCCTCTTAGTGAACTTTCGCCAAGTCCAGCCTATGAGGTGATCTGTCAGGCGAACGGTGGATACGGGGAGCGGGTCGAGGAACCCGATGAGGTGTTACCAGCACTTAAACGTGCACTGCAAGCAGTAAAGGAAGAAGGACGGCAGGCGGTGCTTAACGTCATCTGCAAACACCCCTGATTTTCCAAAGTCCCCCTGACAAGGGGTACATCCCGCCTGTCCCGATTCATCGGGCCTGCCCCGATCCTATCGGGGGATTCATCGGGGATTTATCGGGGGCGGGATTTAGGGGGTTAAAAATCAAAAATCTACCCTCTGTGTGCTAAATTTGCGTAAGCCCTGAAAGATTAAGAAGGAAAACGAAACTGACTATGGAAGCTGCCCCGACAAATACATCGGAGCCTGAACACCAAGGGGAAAAAGAGAAGGAACGAGAACAGAACCGCAACTTTTGGATCGCTGTGGTTCAAGGCGCATTCATACGAATTGCTTTTGCATTTGCAGACTCGACAACGGTTCTCCCTGCTTTTATCTTAAAACTCACTTCCTCAAACACGCTTGTCGGCTTGACCGGCTCAATGACGCGAGCGGGTTGGATGTGGCCCCAGCTGCTGATGTCTAATCTGCTGGAACACCGGCCACGCAAAATGCCCTTCTATGTCTTCGGTATGAGCCTTCGATCGTTCGCGTGGATTGCGATGGTACTATGCACCGTCATGGTCGGCTCCGGCAACAATGGGTTACTTGCCGCGTGCTTTCTCTGCTGCTATTTCATTAGATCTTCAGCGATGGGAATTTCAACGCTCCCGTATATGGATATTATCTCCAAATCCATTGAACCGCAGCGGCGATCCCGATATTTCAGTTTGCGTCAGTTTGCAGGCGGATTCTTCGGCATATTCATCGGTTTCTTCTTTATCCGATACCTCCTGAGCCCCGAATCCGGACTGGTATTCCCAACGAATTATGCGGTGCTGTTCGGGTGTGCGGCGGGTGCAACCGGACTGGCACTCACGGCTTTTTTACAGATTCGCGAACCGATCCGTCCCGTCCAGACAGCACGCCAACCGTTCGGACAACATCTGAAGCAGGGACCGCACTTCTTTCGGACAGATCGAAACTATCGCTGGTTCTTTTACTACCGGATGTGCACCACCGTTGCTGGGATGTGCACCCCTTTCTACGTCCCGTATGCCTTGCGGAAATTGGAAGTGCCAGACGCAACCATTGGGATATTTCTCGCCGTTGTTTCCATCAGCGGTGTTATCTCAAATGCACTGTGGGCTTATCTGGGGGAGAAGTATGGTGTACGATACATCCTCAGTTGGACCACGGGATTGGCATGTGCAGCACCGTTGGTAGCAATTCTGGTGCAATACCTACCATCGGCGTGGCAGGTGCCCTGTTATTTCCTGGTGTTTGTCTTCAATGGGGCTGCAACGAGCGGTTCGTCGATAGGTTTCATGGCGTATCTGCTAAATATTGCGCCCAGTCTGAATCGGCCAAGCTATGTCGGTTTTATGAACACAATCCTCTTTCCGTTTAGCTTTATGCCAATGCTCGCTGGGGTCCTCATCGGACTTGTGAACTATGCAGGGATGTTCGCAATTTCGATTGGGATGGGATTTCTTGGGTTCATTACAACCACACAACTGGAAGAGATCCAGCAGGAAGATTAGACGATTCAATAGGACCGTCGGTTATTCCAACCCCGCCAAAATCTCATCAATATCTTCCAACAGTTCAACCTCGTAACCGTCTGGATCGGTGATGAAAGCCATCTTCATGCCTCCCGATGTGAACTGCTCACGCCATTCATCGGGCCAAATTTCTAATCCCGCTTTCTCCAGTTCGTCGCAGCAAGCGACCAGATCCGGCACACTGATAGCAAAGTGCATCAAATCCTCCGGGACATTGAGTTCATAGTCGGGCGAATAGGTCAACTCCAGCGTCGGTACGTTGCCCGGAAGTTCGAGATGGACAATCTGATTGCCTGCCGGTGATTTATCACTTCGACTTTTCACAACAAAGCCTAAATGGTCGCAATACCATTTAACTGATTGATCGAGGTCGCTCACTCTAACGCGCGTGTGTAAAAAGATAGCCATTCCTGTTCCCTTTCTGCGTTTGGGTTGTCAAATATATTAAGTACAAAATTTCAGTTGCGCCGGTTTATAGTACTTGGTTTATCGACTAGCAACTTGCGTTATTATAGCATGACAACACGCAGAAATGTTGAACAAAAACAATCCTATCGTCGTAGGTCGAGATTCATATCTCGACGAAATACTATTTGAGGATGACCATTCGTCGCGTGGCGGAATAATCGCCAGCGGACAGGTGGTAGAAATACAAGCCACTTGCGACCTGTTCACCCACATCATTTCTCCCATCCCAATAGATTGCCTTTGACCGACTCTCATAGACCGCAGCAACCTGATGCCCGACA
>JAJECO010000053.1 GCA_022822005.1 Candidatus Poribacteria bacterium | reverse complement strand
TGTCGGGCATCAGGTTGCTGCGGTCTATGAGAGTCGGTCAAAGGCAATCTATTGGGATGGGAGAAATGATGTGGGTGAACAGGTCGCAAGTGGCTTGTATTTCTACCACCTGTCCGCTGGCGATTATTCCGCCACGCGACGGATGGTGATTCTGAAATAGTCGCCACAAGGTAGTAGGCACATTGCTTTGAATCCCGCCTGTCCCGATGTATCGGGGATTCATCGGGGCGCCGTGTGCCGTGACCATTGTGCGGTTTACGGCACGCGGAGCGTGCCTACTACTTTTTTTATCAATTATGAGCACTTCTCGCTTATCTCTGATAGCCGGTCAGTTCGACGTACCCATAACCGTCAACCGCTGCACTATCAATCTGTCCATGCACTTGCACGGCGCCCTCCCAATATGTGAAACTCGCACGAAACTCTTGGTTCGGGATGAGCGGTTCAACCTGAAGGGCGATCTTTAACTCTGGAAAGGTGATGTCCCAACCGGAGGGATAGGTGGCACCGCTTTTTGGGCTCCTCCACTGGCCGGTAGGCGTCAGTGTGAAATCTGTCCTCCCGATGTGCAACTGCTGACCATCAGGGTATGCCAAGGTGCCTTCAAACGTCTGTGGATCACACGATTGGTCTGACCGGCGTAGGCAGTACAACATCAATGTAGTACCATCTTCCAACTGCAAGCTAAACCAATCCCACCCTACGAATCCCTCGCCGAGGAAACTGGTGCCGAACTCATGATCCATCCAGCTAATCCCACTGACAGTTGCCGTTTTGCCATTAACAGTGATCTCGCCGGTGGTTTCCAATCCAACAAGACTATAGTAATAGGTCGCATTTCCCAATTCGGGACCCTTTTGGCTCAAGCCAAGGTCTCCGTGCAATATCGGTGGACGTATCTGCCGTAGGTTGAGCGATAACCCAAGCTGCGGTTCTGCTTCGATGTGATCGGAGGTTGAAGGGACATGTAGGCGCATCACGTCCGGCTCTATTTCAGTGGCAGACCAGTCCTCCAACCAGACCTTGTAGGTTGGATCTCCCGTTGCACCCGCCAATCCAGCTGCCCCCCGACTCCTACGCTCAAAGCAGAAATACTCACCCTGCGCTGCGTCCGTAACGGCAAAATGCGCCATGTAGACCTGGTTCGTCGCGAAATGTGAGGTCCGCTCTGGCATTTGGGGAGTCAGCGCAAAGCGGAAAAAGGTCAACTGATAGCCGAAAGCCTTCCCATCGTTGGTATGTAGATTGCCGGTATAATACCACCATTCAATTTGATACTCTGGGTGCGCCCCGTGATCCCGTGGGAACTGAAGCATCATTGGCGCTAAGGCACGAGCGAACCCACCATCGGTTTCGCTGCTCAATACATCACTGACACTGGTGGAATTGCGCTGCGCATTCGCGAGATTAGGGCTTTCAACCACCGCCAAGATTACAAACCATAAACAGAAAATGACGCGCGGTATGTTGGACCTCAATTGAGTTGATTGTGTCATCAATTCTGGTACACTCCCGGAGATTTTTGTATTTACAAACCTGATTAGCTGATGTAACATACGCATGTTAGGTACATGAAGGGTGCCCATAAATAACCTAAGTTGTGAATCGTTGAAAATCCATTGACTAAGCGTTATCGTTGATTTGTTCAGTTTTAACAGAAAACCGATGGTTTCAATGGATAGCAACTTGGGTTTAGAGAGATTTCGATCTTCTACAGATTCTAAATCCCGATCTGATCGGAACTTCATTCACAAACAAAATTTGACTGATAAGGAGTAAAATTATGATCTACGAAATACGGACCTACAACCTGAAAGTGGGACAGCTACAAGAATACTGGGAACGCTTTGGCGAGAAACTACCAGCGCGTCAAGAATTATCGAAACTGGGTGGGCATTGGTACACTGAAGCGGGACCGCTGAATCAGATGATCGCTATTTGGCCCTATGAAAGTCTTGAACAACGCGCTGAAATCCGACGTGCTGCAGAAGCGGGACCCGATCCGATATGGCCCCCCGACACAAGTGATCTCATCGCCTCGATGGTATCTGAGATCTTTCTGCCAGCCCCATTTATGACTCCCTTGGGTGAAAGAGATATTGGGCCAATATATGAGATGCGTATATACACCTATCCTGCGGAGGGGATGCCGCAAGTGCTGGACGCATGGGGCGCGGCCGTTACCGAGCGCGAGAAGTTCTCGCCGTTGGCGGGCTGCTGGTACTCAGAATACGGTGGGCTTAATAACTTCATCCATGTATGGGCATATAAAAGTTTCGAGGAACGTCTACAGATACGGGCGGAGACACGAGAGCAGGGCGTTTGGCCCCCCAAAGGCTCTGTTAGACCTCTCACACAGGAGAGCAAAATCCTGCTTCCCGCACCTTTTTCGCCGATGCAGTAAGCGTGAAACGTAAAAAAGCATTCGCTCATTGGTGCAGCTAGGCTAGGACGCCTGATTTACGAGGCTCAAAAAAAAGACAGTGCAAAACGCCAAGAACCCAGAAAGCCATCTGGCTGGACGAGTGAAAGATCGGAAGGATAGGACTCCCAATCTTCCGCCCTTCCAACCTTTCACCCGGATTCTTCTCTGCGGACTCGGCGTCTCTGCGGTGGATTTAAGCTAATAACGACTTATTGCGAGAACTTTTGCTGCGATTCGTTAATGCGAGTTCATTCCTGCGGCCTTACAGACCGAATATGGTTGACCGCACAGTCAGTCGTAGCAAAGTTGATTCTCCAGGTCTTTGGCAAAGAAGAAATCGAGGCCGTGACCGCAATAGCCCAATTCTGTGTCTGCTCCGGGGAGTGGAGCGTACAGGTAAAAAGCGGGTTTTAGTTTGGCAAGGATATCGCTGCCCGAAGGTTCTTTTGGAGCCTCCACAACCTGTGTTCCATTTTTCAGGGATGATGTCTTCTCTGCGGTGAACCCAATGATTTCATAACTACCGAAGTTCCCACCTTTGTATTTATCGGGAACCTTGATTCGGAATGATCCCTTCTTTTTTCCGGTGGTATCCACTTTTAGCCAACCGACTGGACCCAGATATTCGGTTTTCTGATTCACGGTATCGTGCAACCACGCGAAAATCGCACGGCGCCCCTTGGGCATCTTGAGCCCTTTATAGGTCCCTCGAAATTCGTTTGCCGCTTCATCGTATACGATAGTCCCCTTGGGGCTATTATCTTTCTTAAAATCGTAGCCGTCTATAAGAAATCCCCCGTACATCGGCTGGACTTGCTGCGCTTTGCTCTCGTGGCTCTGAACTGCCCACGCTATGCAGCAGATCGCAGCAGCCAGAACCAGTAGAAACAACATCTTCCGCTTCATTCTTATTCTCCTTATGGTTTAGGCAGCCGGACTTTTTTACACGCTTTCGCCTGCCTCGTTTTTTCTGATGGTCAGTATATTGAATACAGAAAGGAAAATCAAGACTTTTCTGTATGGGAGTTATGTGAAGTTATCAATTTCACTGTCAGTAAAGCACGCACAATCTGTATACGTAATTACCAAAATGCTTTTGACTTGTCTTTCTGAATTGATCTTGCTACTCTCTTTTAAGAGGAGGTGATCGCTATGAAAGTTTTGCTGAGACAACGTGACCTTTCGGACGAATATGTCCAGTTTGCCGCACAGATTGGCGCTGACGGATTTGATATTCATAACGCTGAAAGCATTCCCGGACTGGTAGAACAAGGCTATCCAGATTTAGAACAACTGACAAAGTTAACAGAGAGAGTCAACGCCGCTGGGCTCAACATCTACCGTGTCGCGCCCGCTGAACCGCAGAAATTCCTGACGGGTGCGCCGGGTGGCGAAGAAGAACTCGACAATCTGTGTAAGTCACTGGAGATTTTTGGTCAAGTCGGAATCCCCTTTATGTCAATGCCTGTGCATCTCGCACAAACCCCAGGACATCGGGATGCGAATCCGGGAAACCGGGGCGGCTATACCAAACCCCTCCGGGGAAATTATACGTTCGGCGGATTTGATGTTGAGCTAATGAATCAGAGCATCGCCGAGAGACCGCTTGAACCGTTCTCGGTTGAAAAGCACTGGGAACGTTGTGTGCAGATGTATCAGCGACTCGTTCCGCTTGCTGAAAAATTCGATGTGAAACTCATTATCCATCCATCGGATCCTCCGTTACCTGAGACCGAGTTTTCGCCGAAACGATGGGCTGGCATCCTCGACGCCGTGCCCAGCGATCACAGCGGTCTGCTCTACTGCATCGGCACCTGCTACGAGTCAGGTGTAGACATCTTTGAGAACATCCGCCATTTTGGACAGAAAGGGAAAATCTTCCACACCCATTTCCGCAACGTGCAGGGAACAATCCCGACGGGCGGATATATGGAAGTCGCCCTTGATGATGGCGACATGAACATGTTTAAGATTCTTCAGACCCTACAGGAGATTGGGTTTGACGGTGGATTACAGATCGATCATCTGCCGAACTATATTGGCGATGTAGAACAGCGCGCGGCTTCAGCCTACGGGGTAGCTTATGTGAAAGCGTTGTTGAGAGCCCTTGAGGCTTGATCGTGAAACGTAAAACGTGAAACGTGAATAATCGCAAGCAAGAAAGGATAGCTAATGAATCGACCTCCAGAAACTTTTGTCAATGTGCAGGAGAACCGCCTCCTCGCCTTTAGTACCGCCTGTTTTGAGAAAGCTGGACTGTCAAATGACCACGCCGCGCTAATCAGTCGCCTACTCGTCAACTCAGACCTTCGCGGGGTGCGAAGTCACGGTACGCGAACGGTCAACGGTTACTGTAGCGGCTTCGAAAATGGGGATATGAATCCTGATCCTAATGTCCGCCAAATTCACGAAACCCCGACTGCCGTGGTTCTGGACGGCGATGGAACGCTCGGCTATCTTCCGATGGTTAAAGCGACTGAGGGGGCAATCGCGAAAGCGAAGGAGATCGGATTGGGCATGGGGCTCGTGCGTCACATCGGGCATTACGGCTCGGCAGGCCACTACACGCGGATATGCATGGAGGCGGGTTGTATCGGCTTCTCTGTGCAGGGCTATCAGAATCTGGGCAATGCCGCTGGCAGCGATCCCAAACCGCAACTCGGTTACTTCGGCAATCCGCCCCTCTGCTTTGCGATCCCCGGCGGAGATGAACCGTCTGTGGTGCTTGACGTGGCGACCTGTATCATGGCGGATTATCAGCGTGGGGAAGAGTATGCCCCACTCCTCTCTCTCATCCCAGCCGCTTTTTTCAAAAGTATAGGTTATACTGCTGTTGCGGGTCTCTTGGGCGGTGGATTGACAGGTTATACGCTTCCCGACGACGAGGGTGTAACCGAACGCTGGCCCGGTGGGGCACGATTGGGAGGTATGGTGCTCGCCATCCATGTGGACGCGGTTGTTCCCGAAGCGGTTTTCCGTGCCGAGACCGATCGGATGGTGCGAGACGTGCGGGAAACATTTGAACCGATGCCCGGCTATGACCGTGCGCTTCTGCCCGGCGGAATTGAGGAAGAACGGGTTGAGATGCACCGTCGTGATGGCATCCGCTATGGAGAAATGGAACAGGAATCCGCCCGCGAAGCCAGTGAGCGCCTCGATGTTCCGCTGCCGTGGGATTGATGCTGTGAAGACGAGAAAACGAGGGAACGAGAGAGCGAGATGTCCCGGACTAAAAGAATATTTAACGCAAGGACGCGAAGTCGCAAAGAACCCCTTTTTGAGATTTTCCTTGCGCCCTTGCCACCTCGCGCCTTTGCGTTGAAAAAGAGCAGATGTCGTTATCCTGTTTTTGTGTAGTTGTTGTTTGCGTAAACCATTTAGGAGGAAAAAGAACTTATGGAACCACTTCGTATTGGATTTCTCGGTGCCGGTGGCTTTGCCAGGCACACTATCTATCCAGCGTTGCACCTTGCCCCTGTCGCATTGCAAGCCGTCTGTGATATGGATGAAGCGAAAGCGAAAGATGCCGCGGGCAAATTTGGTACGGGCCGTTGGTACACAGATCGCCATAAAATGTGGGAGCAGGAAGACCTTGAGGCACTAATCATCTCCATGAGACCCGACCCACGTCAATCTCTCGTTCGTGAAGCCTTAGAGGCGGGTTATCACGTTTTTGTTCCCAAGCCACCCGCCCCATCTTTAGCGGATGCCACTGAGCTTGCAGAGACCGCTGACCGGGCCGGCAAAACATTGATGATTAATTTTCAGCGGCGATTCAGCTTAGGTGTCAATCGTGCTAAAGAGATTATGGAACGGGAATCCTTTGGTCAACTGACACAACTCTTCTGCTCCTTCTGTAGTGGCACCTATCCAACGGTGCAATGGTATCTGTTGGATTTTGCTATCCACCATTTCGATCTTGCGCAGTATATCGCGGGTCCGGCGAAAGAGATTGCGGTGTTCCACAACGAGGTGGGCGGACAGGGATCTTTTGCAGTCGCGGTGGAATTTGAGAACGGCGCGGTCGGGAACCTCCAACTGAATAGCCAACGCCTCTGGCAACGCAACTATGATCGGATTGAAATCACCGGTCAGGGGGAATACATTGTCCTTGATGGATTGTGGGAGATTGCTCATTATGCCGACTCCCAGAATGTCTTTACGGATAACTACAGCGACCAACGCAACGGCGAATTGACCGGCGACGGTCATAGCTTGACGGAGTTTGTCAACGCGATCCGTGAAAATCGTGAGCCGATAGCGAGCATCAGCGATTGTCTGAAGTCTATGCGGTTGTACGAAGCGGTTTTAGAAAGGCGTAAGGGAGTTATCACCTTGAATGATTGATAATTGTTCAGCGTTAAGAGGAAAGGTCCTATATGGCGGTTACGATTCGAGAATACCGTGAGGATGATCGCGCACAAGTTGGGATGATCTGGTCGGCAGCCTTTGATGGTGGTCAACCCAATCCAAGGCTTGAAACTCCAGAACTGCCCCTTGATCTCCGAAGCCCTGATGAACGGTCACAGGTGTTTGTGGCGGACGCGGCTGGTATCGTCTCCGGCGCCTTCCAAATCTTTTATGCGCCGATGACCTGCCGCGGTGCACATTTCAGATGCGGCGGCATGAGTGGCGTTGCTGTCGCACCGGCGACCCGAAAACGGCATGTGGGAAGTGCGATGATGACGTGGTCGATTGAAGATATGCATCGCACCGGGGAGGTTGTCACAAATCTGCGAGCCGCTCACGAAATCTTCTATCGGCGATTTGGTTGGGAGTGCTGCGGTCGGTGTGTGCGCATTACCTGTCCTGTTGCGCTGTTTCCCCGGATGGACTGCGTATTGCCGGTGCGTCAATTGAGTGTGGACGACTGGGAACAACTGGACTCGGTATACGAACAGTTCGCACATCGTTATTCTGGGATGCGGTTGGGGCGTAAGGGTTTCGGCTTATCGCGACTCACTCAAACCGAAGGTACGCCACCCCTCGTATTCGCCGCCGGGGACCCAATAGAAGCCTATGCCCTGCTGAGATTGACGGTAAATCCGGATCTATCGGTTATCGAATTTGCATGGACGACACTGCGTGGGTATGAGTCGATGCTTGGGGCATTGGCGGGGACCGGTATCAATCGGCAGACCATTACTTGGGACGAGCCCTCTAACGGTCCATTTTTGTCCTCAAAATGGTTTACACGTGGCATGACGGCTCAGCTCCCGAATCCATCAATGTTTCGCGTGTTGGATGTGCCTGCTTCACTTACAGGGCTCTCCACGAGGGCCTCCGGAAGCTTCACCATGGCTATTGATGATGAAATCCTCCCGTCCAACCGAGGACCGTGGCGAGTCTCTTACTGTCCTGAAGGGGTGCAGGTCGAACCGAGTGACACCGGAGATTTACACATGGACATCCACCAGTATACACAAGCGTGGTTGGGTGAGCCAAGCCTTGCCGATCTGTTAGAACACGGCTTTGTATCGTCATCTAATACCGAGGCGGCACAGGCGGCTACCGCGCTTCTGCCACCCAAAACAACTTATAGTCTCGAATACTTCTGAAATAATACCACCAGAAATTATGGAAAAACAAGAAAACCGACTACAGAGCCCCATCAATAGGATGCTGGGACGTAAAGACACAAGGATAGAAGCGAGAAGGCGAGGAAATATGGAAGCTAACGCACGCTCCCTCGTTCCCTCACACCCTCGCCCCCACCTCTCTTTGCGACTTTGCGTTAAAATATTCGTTCTGCGTTCTCTGTGTCTCTGCGGTGGTGTTTCTATTGAGGTGATGCAATGAACCATACAATTCTCTATAAACGAAAGGGATTTTACGGTGCCTTTCCGGTCCTAACCCATCTCCCTGACGGACGGCTGACTGTCGGCATTCCGGTCGCACCGTTCCATGACCACTACGCGGTTGCCGATTGGATGGTGCTGTTGTCAGAAGATGAGGGAGAAACATGGCGGGAGTCCGATGATCCGACACTTCCCGACAACTGGCCCGGAACATCGCCGCGTGAGATATATGACCGGTTTGCCGCCGTGATGCCGGACGGGACGTATCTTTGTGCTGGTACAGTTGGATGGAAGGCTTATCCAGCCGAGGAGCAGGGGGACGCTGAAGCACAAGGGCTGACTGTACGTCCACACCCAAACGACAAGGGCGCAATTTTGGTGGGAAGCAATAAGTTATTTGTCCAGCGCTCGACTGACAAGGGGCAGACATGGGAACGAGATGAATGGACTGTGCCCGGCGTTGATCATATGACAGCGTTTCCGCGTTCAGCGTGGTTAGCAGATGGAACGATTCTGGTCCCTGTTTACGGCTCTGATTCCGATGCCCAATGGCGAACCTATATCTGGCGATCCGCGGACGGTGGGAAGACGTGGCGCTGGTTGACGATGGGCTCCTATGTAACGGGGGTGAGCGGCAACGAGACATCACTTCTGGAGGTCTCTCCCGGTCGTGTTCTCGCCCATACACGAACGGAGGGCAGCAATCTGCTGGAGACCTGGTCGGATGACGGTGGACGCACCTGGTCGCAACCGTTGCAGACACCTATCTGGGGGTATCCACCACACTTGCTGAAACTCCGGGATGGACGGATACTGTGTTCATTTGGATACCGTCGAGATCCAATGGGAGTGCGTGCGGTCCTGAGTCACGATGGCGGGGTTACGTGGGACATGGACAATGTCGTCGTTCTGCGGGACGATGGTGGGACGCCCAGCGAATTCCGAACTGATGTGCCAAGTGGTGGGGCTGATATCGGCTATCCGATCTCGACCCAACTGTCCGATGGGAGCATTCTGACGACATATTACATCACGTTGGCGGATGGCGTAACCCACTCGGTGGCGACACGCTGGGAGGTTTAATAGGTGAAAACGGGAAAACGAGAAGACCAGAAATCGAGATAAAATCAACCGCTAAGACGGGGAGAAAAACTCCCCAGACCCGGTAGGTGCGGTTTGCAACCGCACCGAGATCGCCATCTCACAGACAAGACGCGGAGAAAAACGTGGACGGATAGGGGTTGACCCCAATCTTCCAGTCTTCCATCTGCTCTGTGCCCTCTGTGTCTCTGCGGTGGGTTTTCATCCCGTTCTCTCGTTTTTTCCTGAATTTGAAGAATGGAGACACTCACGATGCTAATTCAAGAACAGCTACCTTGGACTCAGATGGACGATGAGCATTTGAGCATATTCAAAGCTATCGGTGTGGATTATGTTACAATTAACCCGCCGCCAGACGATCTCAAAGATGGGGTAGATCGTACCGATTTCTGGAAAGAGATGGCTCGGCGCGTCGATTCCAACGGGATGAAACTGGATAACGTGGGTATGAACTGTTGGGACGAGATCTCACTCGCCCTGCCGGATCGAGACGAAAAGATCGATGCGTGGTGTAGGATGATTCGGAATCTCGGTGCCGCAGGGGTCCGAACCTTGGGCTATAACTTCAAACCCATCGGAAATTTCCGTACAACTTCAGCGATTGGACGCGGTGGTGCCCGGTATAGCACCTTCGATTACGACGAGTTCATGGAAGATCCGGCGGACGTTCCTGAAAAGTATATCTCCGAAGAGCGACTCTTGGACAATTTGCGCTATTTTCTGACCCGTATCGTTCCAGTAGCGGAGGAAGCGGGTGTAAAACTCGCCATACATCCGGATGATCCACCGATTCCTGAGCCGCTTGGCGGCGCAGCTCGGATTCTCTCGACCCTCGACCATTTCGAGCGCACGTTTAACACTGTCCCGAGCGAGATGAACGCCATGCTGTTTTGTCAGGGCTGTGTCCGTGAAATGGGTGAGGACGTGCCTGCCGCGATCCGCCGCATCGGTTCGCAGAACAAAATTGCTTACGTCCATTTTCGCAACATTCGAGGCACGCCTAAGAGTTTCCAAGAGGTCTTTGTGGATGAGGGCGATGTGGATATGTATGAGGCGATGCAGACCTATCGAGAGATCGGATTTGAAGGTCCCTTCATGATGGATCACACGCCCAGTTTTCCGCAAGAGAACACACAGTGGGCGGGCAGAGCCTTCGCTGTCGGTTACATCCGGTCGATGATTCAAGCAGTCTATCGTTAAAACAGTTATCAGTAAGTAAAAAAATAAACGCTAGGACGCAAAGATGCAAGGACGTGAGAATGGGACCGCTTTTATCGTTTTCCCTTTGCGTCATTGCGCTATTGCGTTAAATTTAAGGTAAGTGAATATGAAGATAGATCCAATAACCCTCGCCGTGATCCGCGGCAGCTTGGAGCAGATCGCGGACGAGATGGACGCGACCCTTGAGCGGATGGCGTTTTCGCCGGTAATCTCTGACGGCTTTGATCGAGCCAGCGGGATCTACGATAAAACCAACGGCGAGGTTATCATGCAGGGTCCGCGTGGGCTTCCGAGTTTCATCTATGTCATGGAATTTACCACCCGTACGGTGATCGAGTCAATTGAGAACATTGAACCGGGCGACATCTATATCGTGAACGATCCCTATTTGGGCGGAACCCATCTGATGGATGTAAAGATGGTCAAGCCTGTTTTCTATAAGGGAAAACTGACCGCCTTCCTCGCCAATAGCGGACATTGGCCCGACATCGGGGGACGGGTGCCCGGTGGGTTCTCAAGCAAAGCCACGGAGATTTATCAGGAGGGGCTTCGTCTACCACCGATCCGGATTTTGGACAAAGGGAAACTGAACAGAGAGGTGCTCGACATCATCCTGCACAATGTGCGGGTCCCGGATGAACGACAGGGAGATATTATCGCACAGGTGACCGCCCTGAACCTTGGCGCCGAACGGCTGACCCGGCTGCTTGACCGCTACGGGGAGGAAACAGTCTTTGGTGCCATCGCAGAACTGAAGGCGCGTTCTGAACAGCTGATGCGCAGTCATATCGAGACCATCCCGGACGGGGTGTACACGTTTGAAGACTATATCGACAGCGACGGGGTGGAGTGGAAACCGCTTACTATCCACATGGAGATGGAGGTGAAGGGGAGCGATGTCCATATCGACTTCTCCAAGAGTAGTCCGCCATGTAAGGGACCACTCAACAGCGTCCTCAGCACCACTATCGCTGGTGTCTATATCGGTTTTAAGCATATCTTCCCCGATGTTCCCATCAATGCGGGCTGTTTTGCGCCATTCTCCTTTGATTTGCCGCCTACAACTTTTATCAACGCTCAACTGCCACGGCCCGTGTCCGGATGTGCCTCCGAAGTCTGTCAACGGATCATTGATGTAGTGTTGGGCGCGCTCAGTCAGGCGATTCCCGACAAGAGCTACGCCGCACCGATGGGGACAGTGACGAATCTCTCTGTGGGCGGAGAAGACCCGGAGAAGGGATATTACGTTTTCTATTCTTTCATCGGGGGCGGATACGGCGGAAATTATCTCACCGATGGGCTTATCAACGGCAATCCAACCATTGCCCTCGCCCGAACCCAAGCGCTGGAAATATTTGAATCTCGCTACCCGGTTCTCTTTACCCGATATACGATACGGGAGGGATCAGGAGGTGCGGGTATGCGTCGCGGCGGTCTCGGTGTTATCTTCGAATTTCAGATTCGACGGGGCGAGGCGAGTGCTTCGATGCTTGGAGAGCGCGGACGTTTCGCGCCCTTTGGAATCCTCGGCGGAAAATCGGCAAAATCGGCAAAACACACCTTTTTTCTTCAAGGGGGAGAATACAATCCGCCGCATATCAGTAAGGATGAGGGGATTCCTATGCAGGCAGGCGACATTCTGCGATTGGAGACGCCGGGAGGTGGAGGTTACGGTAATCCCACAGATCGTTCACCGGAGTTGGTCCTACAGGATGTCAAACGCGGCTACTACGACCGAAAAATTGCGGAAGAAGAGTACGGTGTCCTGATTATGGAAAATGATGGGGAGCTTGACACCGAAGGAACAGCACAACGACGCACATCTCTCCGCGCTCAACAATGAGGTTATTGTAAATGCCGACACTTCATAGTAAATCTCGCATTCGCTGGCTGCCTGCCGCTATTATCGTTGCCTTGACTGTTTTGGCCGTGATACTGATCTGGAGTCTGGAGGCGCCGCAGCGGCAATCGCGAGTCTTTCTTACAGTCCTGCTCTTACTCCTTTCGTTTCTGCTGATGCTGTTGTGGCTGCTCTTTTTTTCACGGCTGCGCTGGAAAGTTCGTTTACTTGCGTTTGGGGCGGTTGTGCTGATTCTGTTCCTTTCGGTTGCTCTCTTTCGTGTAAAGGGATTCAGTGGGGACTTAGTACCGCTACTGGAATGGCGTTGGACTGAAACGGCTGCCGAATCTTTGACGGGAGAGGCTGCGACCGCCACCCCTTTTCCCCCCGCAGGCGGGGGGATTAAGGGGGGGAAGGATTACCCGCAGTTTCTCGGACCGGATCGCAATGGGACTGTTCGGGGCATAAAGTTAGCGCGGGACTGGTCGGAGCGTCCGCCGCAGCTGCTGTGGCGGCAACCCATCGGTGCCGGTTGGTCTGCTTTCGCTGTGGTTGGAAGTTCAGCGATCACCCAAGAACAGCGCGGCGAATACGAAATGGTTGTCTGTTACGACCTGATGTCTGGTCAGGAGCGGTGGAGTCATAGCGACCACGACAGATATGAAGTAATACCTGCCGGTGTTGGTCCCCGTGCAACGCCGACCATTGTGGGGGATAGGGTGTATACGCTCGGCGCGACAGGTATCCTCAACTGCTTGGACTTGGGGACTGGAGAGCGTATTTGGTCGGAGGATATTCTCTATGACAACAACGCTGAACTCGCGTCGTGGGGAATGAGTGGATCGCCGCTCGTTTTGGATGACCTTGTCGTCGTGAGCGCGGGAGGTCCGGAAGGCAAGTCGTTGGTCGCCTATCACAAGGATACGGGGGAGCGCGTCTGGAGGGGTGGTAGCAGTCCCGCTGAGTATAGTTCGCCATTGATTACAACCCTCGCGGGTGTACCACAAATCCTTATCTTTAATTATGGAAGTGTGGCTGCCCATGACCCAAACGGAGGGGAGCTGCTCTGGCAGCACCCTTGGCCTAGCGGTACACAGTGCGTTTCGCAACCGGTGCCGCTACCGGATGACCATCTTTTCGTTTCAAGTGCCTACGGCATCGGTTGCAAGCTGTTCCAAATCGCGCACGATGCAGATAATCAATTGAAAGCCACCCTCGTGTGGGAAACACCCCGACTCAAAGCGAAGTTCACAAACGTCATTCACCGAGATGGATACATCTATGGGTTGGACGATGGGGTGCTTGTATGCCTTGACCTCGCGGACGGACAACGCAAGTGGAAGCGGGGACGTTATGGGCATGGACAGGTGATATTGGTTGACGGTCCTGACGAAATTAAGAATCAGAACAGTCTACTGCTTGTGAGTGCGGAGTCCGGCGATGTCCTCTTAGTTGAAGTCAATCCGAATGAGAGCAGGGAACTATCACGTTTCCCTGCGTTAGCGAGCAAAACATGGAATAATCCCGCTCTCGCTGGGCAGTATCTGCTTGTAAGGAACGACAGAGAGGCGGCGTGTTATGAGTTGCCTCTAGATTGACAGGAAAACCAGAAAACGGGATAACGAGAAAACCAGAAGATGAGAAACCCCTCCGCGAATCACGCCAATCCTCACGAATTATGGTGAATTAGAAAAATAAGTGGACATTTACCAATAACTTCGACCTTTGCGAAGTTCCCAAAGTCCCCCTGATAAGTTTCCCCCCTGACAAGGGGGGCTAGGGGGGTTGGGGGATTTAGGGGGTTGGCTGTGCGTTGGGAGTGTCTAAGTAATTCTAAAATCTACCATAAAAAAGATTCGTGAGAATTTGTAGAGATTCGTGGAGGACATTTTCTGATCCGCTTGTTTTCTCGTCTGTTCCGTATTAGGAGTCAAACGATGATACATAAAATCCGTCTCACCATTTCAGAGACAAAAGGGATCCCGCATCAAAGCGTGCCGATCACGCAAGGCGTTCCGTTACCGAAGGGGGTATTGCACGATCTGGATTCGGTCTGGGTCGAAGATAGCGATGGAAAGCTGGTACCGGCGCAGTTTCGGTCGCTGGGACGATGGGCTGATGGGAGTCTGAAGTGGGTGCTAACCGATTTCTCATCCCGATCAGATCGGGACGAAGGGGAGGTCAGCTATTTCTTCTGCTACGGTCAAGAGCCCCCACAGATCTCGACAGACGAGGCAATCCAGGTTGAAGAAAGCGATGATTGCATCACCGTTTGTACCGGTCCGCTGCGATTTGTTGTCAACCGTCGGCAGTTTTCGTTGATTGAATCCGCAGAATTGGGGTGTCTGGACGCAGAGAGAGCATTCGTCCCAGAACATAAAGTCCACACGCAAGATGGTGACTCTGGAGGCGAAGCGTGGGTGCGTATCTGTGAGTCATTTGACAGCACAGAAGGGAAGCGTTACCTCTACGGGATGGGCGGGAATTGTCTGGCGTCCTTGGCAAAGGATAATTACACCGTGGAGTTAGAAGAAGTAGGTCCACTGCGGACGGTCATCAAATGCAGTGGCGCATTTGAGGCGGATATCCCGTTCCATCACTATGTGGGATACCGACCCTTTCAGTTGGTGACGCGGATTTACGCCTATGCCGGACAAACCCACCTCCGTATCCTCCATACGGTGGTGATGGCGTGTAATCCGAGAGAAACCGAGGTGGAGGAGATTGCCCTACGGGTGCCGGTCTCTCTGAAAAACCCGGTCCGTTATCGGGCGGCATCGTTACGACCGACCGAGGAAAACCTTAATCCCGATGAAGCAGTTCTGTTGCACCAACGATCGGACAATCAGTTCACCCTTGAGGGGCAACGTGTGGGAGAGCAGCGGATCATCGCCGAAGGTGAACAAACAGAAGGGTGGATAACAATCGAGGATGACCAAGTGGGAGTGGGGGTCGGTCTTCGATACATGCCCGAAGAATATCCCAAAGCGTTGCGGGCAACAGGAACCGGAGACGGTATTGATGTCTTTCTCTGGAAAGGTGTGGACGGCAAGCGGCTCAGCCTCAAACGATATGCGGAAGAGATGTCGTGGGGCGAAGGTGAGGGGGTTTACGCCGACGGGACCGGCACAGCGAAAACGAGCGAATTCTTCGTCTGTTTCTACAAAGCCTCGGAGCGAGAAGATGTTCCCGACAGGCTGCGAGGTCTGCTAACACCACCACACGTTACCATCGAGCCGGAATGGATGGCACAATGCGAAGTAACGGGCGGATTTGCCCCAGTTAATGCCGACCAATTCCCTGAATCCGAGCGGATGATGACTGGTTTTGTGGACTGGCTGACCCGGAACATCCAACTCGGTCGCTGGTACGGATTTTTCGATTGGGGTGATGCGCTTGTTACGTGGGAGGAAGAGGTCAACGATTGGCGGTTCTACGGACGGTGGGGTTGGTGTAACAGTGAATGGGACCCGCGGCACGGTGTCTGGATTCAATATCTCCGCACAGGTCGATCGGATTATTTCCAACTCGGTGAGGCTATGACCCGCCACTCCGCAGATGTGGATACCTGCCACTTCCATCCATTCCGACCCTATATGGTCGGTGGTTGTTTCCGGCATAGCACAGACCATTTTGGCGATGAACCGTGCGCTTCGCACACCTTTATAGACAACTGGATGGATTACTACTATCTGACGGGAGACCTGCGGACCTATGAGGTGCTGCAGGAGGCGGGGGAATTCTTTTTGCGTTACCGATGGACCGACGATCCCAGCTATAGCTTCAGTCTGCGGAGCGTTGCCAATGTACTTCGGGGGTTGCTCTACCTCTACGAAATTACCGGCGAATCGCGGTTCATGGAGCGAGCCGAAGCGGTCTACACCGTGATCGCACGGGGTCAGAACGAGGACGGCAGCTGGCACAAACGGTTTCAAACTTCGACGCCGGATAAGTTGCCGAACCAGGGACCCTACGGTATGGCGACGGAAGGCACCACATTGGCGGTGGAGATGGGAACGGCACCACCTTTTACCAGTGAGGAGTACTGGAAATGGAAGGGTATCAGTGCCGGCGAAGCCGCCCATCCGAACTCAGAGCCCGCCATCCGCGTGTTACCGATGATAGAGCAGAAGGGCTATCAGACCCACTACCTGATGGTTGGATTAGAGCTGCTGCACCGCATGACCGGACGGGATGATGTTGCGGAGGTGTATCGTCGTGCTGTGGACTGGTTTTGTGGCTATCCAGATCCCCTCAACGCAGCATTTGCGCTGCAACAGCGCTATGGCGGTATCATCTGCCGACACCTTGCCTATGCCTACCAACTGACAGGAGATCGAAAATATTTGGAGATTGGACGGAAGGTGCTTCGAGACCTTATCGACGGTCAGGACTGGAGCGATGACCCGAAACGTCAAGGCGCGGTAGAATTGACCCCGATGACAATAAGCCTGCTCTTTTTCGGGGTTCCGTATTTCCTTGGGGTGCTCAGTGAAGCGGGGATGGGCGAGTCAGAAGAAGGAGAGTAGGGTGATACCATTCGGACTGCTCGATAAGCCTAAGATTTACTCGCGAGCCAAAATGGCGCGAACACCTTCAGTCGAATGAATTTTTCTCACAGCCCCGGCTTTGAGCATCGCCAAATCTTCATTCGAGAGCTCAAACTCCGCTCCATCAACGGTCAGATTGATCGTCCCGCCGACAACCAGCCAATGCTCATTGCAGGTCAAAGGTGTTTCGTCGATTTCGCTATCGGGGTCAAATGTGACTGCTCGCCATTCGCTTAACGGGCAGCGCGACCCCCGGTTCGGAATGGGACCGGTGTTGCGTTCACCGGGAACAATAAACCCCGGAACAGTCGGGACCGGTGGTCCTGATTCCTCGACCAAGATATGTGTCGGGCGTTTCTGTCGCTCAAGGCGCGTCACGATGGCGTTGTTCTCGTAGCCGGTGAACATCTGAAACCGATGCACGACGCCCATCGGTGTGTAGACGAGTGTGTTGGGGGTAATCTCGAAGCGCTGATCATCTAACCACACCTCGCCACGACCCGCGGTGAACAACCACATCTCATCATTGTCGTGATAGTGTGGTTCAACGCCTGTGCCTATCTGTTGGTCAGGAAAATGACGGAATGCGTTGAGGGCGGTCCAGTCTGGATAAACGCCTTGTTCCCAATAAATATTATTCGAGTTTCCCGAACGGATCATGTAGTTTTGGTTTTCGATTATCATTTGTTCGTTAGTCCATTAGTTCAAAAGTTCATTGGTTCATTGTTGTAACACAGAACTGAGTCATTCGTAGGGAACGGAGATCTCCGTTCCGTAGGTTCTCAACCACCGGGGTAATTGCCGGTCTGCTGCGCTTGTGTAGGTCGAGATTCATATCTCGACATCTTCCTGCCATAATCACAGTTTGAGAAAACTATGCCTACGAAAGAGTGTCGATTTTGGAAAATCGACCTACAATAGGGCAACTGGTTTTGTCAGGATTAATCAAGGCACTAGCGATATTCGATGTGTACCTCAAGTTTTTCGATCAGAATTTGACCCTGGGTATCAACAGGGCGTTCAGTCACTTGGACACCCACAAGATTATCGCCGACCGCTAAAAACTTGGGCTGTACCGCAAACACCAGCCACCCCTCCTCGACTGTCGGTGTCCCTAAGCGGATGTTGTTGACCCGCACCTCGATCTGATCTTCTATCCCTTTTGCTGCTGGGATGTTCTGAAGGGTGTCGGGATGACCGATGGTCGCTACAGTGACGGGCTGAAGTCGCTGTTCTTCCGGCAGATTTTCCGCCTCTGGATCGGACAGCAGCAGCCGGAGTGTAATTCCATCAACCCGATCTGCCTCCGAAGTTACATCGTCTGCAACAGCGGTTGTCAGAAGGGTATCCACTTCGCCGCTGTTGTCTATGGGTGCAGGCAGCTGCCCGAACATATTCGTGTTGAAGTACATAAAGCGCGGTGTACTCCAATCCTCCGGGTTGGGTATAACGGTCGTACCGTGACCGCCACCGCGACGCTGCACCACGAAGGTTTTGTTCTTGTGTTTGAAGCCATCCGGTTCGCCGATTTCGTGGTACGCTTGACGGTGTGTCCCCCAACCTTTCTCCAAATACATCTGACCCACAACCCGATCCGTTCCCTCCGGGGTTGCGTGTGCGAAATTAAAGGTCTGGACGCCGTCCGCGCCCTGCTGATACCAATTCGCCGTCACACCCCGCATGACTTCAATCGGGGGCCACTGATAGCCGTCTGATGCGTGATGGTCGTCGATGCACGGATAGAGTTTGATATTCGTCCCTTCCGTGATTCTACGGAACGCCGGGATGTCCACATCAAACGATCTGCACCCCATGACGAAAATATCCAGCAATTCCTCCTGCGCCCACGTTTCGGCGTCGATACCATCGAAATGGCACCCTTCCAGGTTTTCGGGTATGCGCGCTGCAAGCAGAAGCGGACGTCCACGTTTGCGCGCTACCTCCTGCAACATCGCTCGCGTCGCACGTATGAAATCGGTGAGCCTATCGCGGTACTCCCACTGATGCCCCGGCGGCAGGACGGGACAGACCCGTGCAAAGTCCAGTTCGATACCGTCGAAGTCGTAATCCTCCGCCGCCTCGCGGAGGATACTCAACTTGTACTCATGGACATCGTCGATAGCGAAGTTCCAGTAACCGTTAGCGTTCCATAGGTGGATCAGCCAGTCGGGGTGCGCCTCCTTCATCGGAATCTTTGCAACGGGTCCTAAATCGTTGTCCGAACCGTTGATCCGGTAGGAAAAGAACGCTTCAATCCCTCGCTGCTTCGACGCTTCAAGAAACACTTGGACGATATTAACCCCATTGTCCGCCCACTCTTTGAATCCGGGTGAATCGTAGAGCGGTAGAACGTCGCTCGGATAGGGTGCCTGATGCCCCTCGCCCCAGCTCCAGCAGATAGTGTCAATATGCGCTCCCGGTTCGTCGGCAAACATAAATTTCCACTCGACCAACCGTTGGAGCTCTTTTGTGGCGAACCTCGCACCGTCTGCTGAAATAACGTCAAAGTTGACAATCACCCGCCGAGGTCGATTCAACGCGTTGATGTGTTCTGAGGAAAGCTGTCCCTTCATAAGGAGCTCCTTCGGTTATTGAAGCTGGAACGCATACAATTTGACTGACTGCCCTACGAATCGCAAGCGCACCATTTTTCCTTGGAGCGCTGAGAGATCGTGTTCGCCGTTCCATGTTACGGTCTGGGCTGTGCTGCTCCCGCCGAGACGATCCGCGTCTGCTTCCGCGAAACCTGCCAACGGCTGCATCCCCTCGTCCAAGATTTCGGCCTTGATCCATCCTCTGGCGCTGCCGTCCATGTTCACTTCCAAATGATTCCCTTCAACGGTAAAGGGCAGCGTCGTGAGCGAACCGCCCTGTCCGGCGGCATCTTGAGAGACAAAACCATCGAGCCTCAGACGGGCGCAGCCGATAGCTGGGCGGTAGTCTTCGCCGGTGACCTTGTCGTGGGGTTGGTCGAAACCGCCGTAATACATCCAGAGTTCGTCGCCGACGGGCAACATACCGACCCCCATATAGATCATCATTGAGTCGAAAGCACCGGCAGGACCGAGCCTCACAAAGGGTTCGCGCCATCGTGTGAAATTGATTCCGTCACGGCTGGTCGCAAGTTGTATGTCTAACGCGTCGGTGGTGTGGTAATAAGCGGCGGTGAAGATGAAGTACGCGTCGTCCGCAAAGGGATACTTTACCGCTGCCGTGTCGTATAATCCACCGCCCCACATATCCGCATCTTCGGGGTCATCGAAATCAGGTTCTAAGATCTTTTCTGGCACGGGAAAGTTCTCGTAGTCTGCGCTTTCTGCACGGGCGATAGCGCGGTAATCAAAAGACCCTCGCTGTGCCCCATCCTCTACCCGCAGGTATTCGTTCCAGCGGACATACGCCACATATTTCTGAATGCGATCATCCCAGAAAGCCACATTTCGGGTATCCGTATACCACGGCATAAGCAGTTTTTCGCAAGCCGTCCAATGGATTCCGTCAGGCGAATATGCGCCTGCGACACTGCCATAATGCCATGTCTCTGGCGGATTTTCGTCGTACCGGAATCGGGCACCGCCCCCATATACCGCTACATAATCATACTTCCCGCCGCCAGAAATGGATTTGAAGCGTCGTTCGGGCTCGGCGGATGGATCTTTGAAGATAGTTTCATGCCTGAGCGGGATGATATTGTTGTTACGGGAGCCTTGGTAGTCAATCAGTCCCAGGTTAGGTCGTTCCCAGTGAATCCCGTCTGTAGAAGTGGCGTAGCACTCCCGCATGGCGCCATCCTCACCGTTGGCGGTGTACCACATCTTATAGACGCCTTCATCGAGCATCACTGTGGGACAACTGCATCCGTGTCGTTCCCACGATTTTTCCGATGTCAGCACCGGTGTATTGGACCGCACGGCGGGGTTCATGGTGGTGGTGAATCCCTCCTTAGCTTCAATAAGCGCGTCATCGAAGAGGAGTTGTTTGGTTGTTCCCAAGGTTAAAGGATTAGGTTGAGACATATAGTTTCTCCTCATTCCAAACTAACAGGACTGACGCAAAACCCTCCGTAGGCGGGGTATCCGCGATGAATCCCCGACACATCGTCCGTTCCGAGACCAGGGGGACAGTCGGGATTCAAAGGAACTTCCCCCGCAAGTCCGTCAGTCCTACTTTTTATCCAAATTGTGTAAGAAAGTCTGCTGCTGTGACAATAAGGATGCCTTGATAGCTGCCAAGTGGCAACAGATGACGGCGATCGCCGGTCACAATGTAGGTCGCCTCCCCTACAACGGTACATTCAATTACTTTATCGTCCTCCGAATCGGCGGGGATGGCTTTAAGCGTGTTGGTGATCTTGACTACCCCCAAGAAACCAAGGAGATCCGCAATGATATCGGTAGTTTCGGACAGTGAAAAGTTGAGTTTAGTCGTTAATTTCTCTCCTAATTCGTCCAGTATTTCAGAACAGGTCAATCCTTCAATGCCGCCGTGCCGTGCGAGTTCAAGACAGTGATAAGGACTGCCCCTCCAACCGATACCCGACAACAGAATGTTTGTATCGTAAACGGCTATTGGCTGCATTCGCGATCCTCGTGGATGAGGTCATCAACAAAATTTTCGCGCTCCGCTTCGGTCATCGTATCCCAATCCAACCCCCGGTCCGCACATAACTGCCGAAATTGTGTTTCAGCATAGTCTATACGTGCCTCTCGATTGACTGCTGCCTGCTCTGCAATGGCGAGTAGTAGTGCCCGTCTTTCTTCTGCTGGCATCTGTTGAACAAAACCAACGACCTGATCAGTTGTTAATTCAACGGTTAAATTCATTTCAATCCTCTCCTTTGATTTTCTTTAGGAGTTGCGCAGTTGACATAACGTGGCACAGATTTCCCGATCTGCATTCATTACAACCTGCAGTGCGTCAGTCCTAGCTAAGACAGGACTGACGCAAAACCACCCGTAGGCGGGGTCTCCCCGATAAATCCCCGACACATCGTCCGTTCCGAGACCAGGGAGACAGCCGGGATTCAAAGGAACTTGCCCCGCAAGTCCGTCAGTCCTATAAGAACTAAATTCCAGAATATTCGTATGGACCTAAATCCGCATCCTGTCCCCGATGAAAATGCTTACCCATCAGGTACTGGATCTCTAATTCAACATCGCGGATATAGCACTTAGGGATCACGTCCGGATCGCGCTCCAGCAGCGTGACTTCGAGTGTATTGTCGCCGTTGTGGGGCCAGTGTGCTTCGTCCAATTGGTAGATGAACCAGTAACCCGATCCGGTCCGGTAACGCGGCGCGCTCATCCGGTACATCTCGTTCAGTTTGCGTAGCAGTTCAGTTGGCAAATCCGCTCCATTCAGTCGAAAGCGGAGGCTATCGAGTTCCGTCGTATTCATGATCCGTACGCGGAGGAGGACCTCGTGGATGCGCCCAACCTGATTCCAGCGCGGCAGATCATCGCTGATCTTAAATTTCACCTCAGTGGGGCGGTCGACCGCCAGTCCCGCTGGCAGTGACATGGCGATGCCGGGTTCCGTGGGCGGCTTCGGATAGCGACCCGTTTCCGTCGGAACATAGTAGTACTTATCCTTGGGTGCCATCACCTCCGGATACGGCAACTCCCGCAGCTTTTCGTAGAAGTCCGCTTGGTAGGGCCAATTACCGAACCAGTGTGCAAGATAGAGTCCGTCAACTCCCTGTGCCCAGTAGTTACAGGCGGTGGCACGGACCATTTCAATGGAGGCTTCGCCCAATCGGTCAGAGTCTACATGGCTCTGAATGGCGGCGTGAACGCGACAGCTCGTCCCTTCGGCAGCTTCGACCAGCGGACGAAAATCGACTGTCGAATCTACCAATTCCGGTCCTGAAAACGTCTGTCCAATAACGACATCTGCAATACCCTGCTCCATCCAATCGCGCACATCCATGCCTACCTGTAGACAACCTTCGAGGCTTGCGGGGATACGAATCGCTAATTCACGGTCTGCCCCACTCCCCTTGACGGCTTCATATACCCGCCGAACCCACGCAGTCATAATCTCGCGCCCCGCTTCGACCTCGTCCGGATGAAAGTAATACGGGGTGTAATTCAGTTGCAGTTCAAAGCCGTCAATGGAATAGTTGTTCACGGTCTCCTCAATGAGGGCGAACCGTTCCTCGCGTACCTCCTCGTGCTTGAAGTCGAGGCAGGTCAGCCCGGGGAAGTCGGCATCCAGATCGCCGCGCGCACCAATCTCCAGGTGCGGGTTATCAAAACGGAAGTTAGAGCAGCGCACATCTTGGTCACGGGGAGCTCGGCCCTGTTGTACCAGCAGGGTGGGATAGATCCGCATTCCCTTTGCGTGGGCGCGGTCGCAGACGATCCGTAACGGATCGTTACCCGATTCGATCAGATCTCTGGCGTTCTGATGTGCACGTCGAAAGATGATGTGGGGCCATTTATCGACGTTATGCCCCCACAACTCGCCAACCTTTGTATCGTGCAGGACTGTGCGCCCATCCCCCAAGCAGAACATGAGCGCCTCCACCGGCGTACCTACCAGCTCGTCGACCGCTGCCTCATACTCCTCCTTCTGCATCGGTGGCTCGTACATATAGATGAGCGGATGGCGTCCATCGTGATAGAACATGATGCGTGGTTGTGGCATGGTAATTTCCTTTCGAGTCTATGATATCAATTGACGGTTAGCGGAGATTCGGATCGATTCGCGGTCAATCTGTAAACTGTGTTCCCTTCCGCGCTTCGGACATGACACGGATGGTTTCACGTGAGGTCGCCGGGTCGACCGGCGGTGGCCCACCATTGCGAATGGCGTTGTAGAGCTGGTCATAGAACGATGGACCTGACGGTGCTTTGGGTTCGAGTTCCACTGTCTCGAATTCGATCTCATCACCGCCCTCGACGCCATAGCTGCGACCAGTTGCCAGGGGCCTGTCAACTGATTCGAGCGGTGCTAGATCGTCCTTCACGTACTGTAGCACTGCCGGTCCCCCACCTGCAATAGTCAGTGTGCCGCGCGCTCCCATGAGTGTCCACGAAGGTAGGGAGGCTGCACATGCGCTTGTGAGTTCCAGATCTATCACCCGACCATTTTCGCCGCGCATTACCACTTTGAGATGGTCTTCTGTATCGCCCGGTTGAAGGATTTGCTGAAGGTCTCCGAAGACATCCACGATGGGCGATTCCATGAGGAGGACACACTGATCGACCACGTGTACGCCGTTGTTATTGAGCAGTCCGCCGCCATATTTCTGCAATGTCTGCCAATCGTTACGACGACGATAGCCGTAACCACCTGAACGGATGAAGAAGACATGCCCTAAGCGTTCGTCTTGGAGCATCTGTTGGATGAAGATAAAGTCTTCGCCCCACCGGCGACTCTGATGGACAGTTAGAATCTTGCCCGCATTCTCGGCTGCGGCAAGCATACGGTCCGCGTCTCCCAGAGCGGTCGCCATCGGTTTTTCGGTCAGGACGTGTCGCCCGGTTTCAAGTGCGGCGATCGAGTGGTTCGCGTGATCTGCCGATGCGGTCGCAACGACGATGAGTTCAGCATCGCAGCCCTTTAGTAAAGAATCAAGATCATCGAACGGCTGCGCTCCGGCTTCCTCTTTTGCCTGTTGTTGGCGGTCGGGGTCG
Source organism: Candidatus Poribacteria bacterium (assembly GCA_022822005.1). Lineage (GTDB taxonomy): Bacteria > Poribacteria > WGA-4E > WGA-4E > PCPOR2b > PCPOR2b. Next base: position 182,884 of record JAJECO010000053.1, on the reverse strand, counting down.
GGGTCAGCGACAGCAACCACATCAAAATCCACGCGCCCCTGCATTGTGCGGACATGGATATTCCAGCCAGCACGACCCAGACCAATTACAGCAGCACGAATCGGTGTAGACGGGGTCATCCGGTGAGACCTCCTCTGTTTGGGTTATACGGATTGGGGTATTAGTTACTATTCTGCTGAGAGTCGTTCAGCGGTTTTTTAACCGTGGCTCTATGAACGGAGTGTGTATTGTTGTACCGCCTCCTCGTCGAGTTCAACCCCCAACCCCGGTTTGTCCGGGACTATTGCATATCCATCTTGGACCAAAGGCTCGGCGAGTAGGCTGTGCTCATGGACGAAGTTGCCGCATAGGTCACTCCCCAAGGTGCAGTTTGGGGTTGCGGCGGAGGCGTGGAGACGGAAAACATCGAAGATTCCAAGGTCAACGTTGGAGGCTTGCCACACGGGAATATCGGCGGCATCCGCAATCCGTGCCATATCCAAAAAGCCCCAGTCCGAAGGTGCGACATTAATCCCGTCTACAGCCTCCAGATACACCATTTCAATGACTTGACGTGGATTCTGGAGATGGGGTGCAATGAGGATCGATGTCTCTTCCTTGAGCCGTCGGTAATCTTTTATGTTGTCTTTAGGGATTGGGTCTTCAAAGATGATATCGTACGCTTCAATTTCACGTGCCAACGCCAATGCTTGCTCGACCGTGTGGAAGCGGTGACCGGGATCTAGGACGATACGTAGCGACGGTGCAGCTTCGTGCATGGCGTGTACCCGGTCTGCCACATTTCCGTCGTCGATAGTGCATTTTATCTTGATGCCGTGGAAGCCCAATTCGGATGCCCGTTTGGCAGCAGCGGCGGATGCCTCCGGTCCCATCCGCGCGATCCAGTAATCAACGAGCACACGATCTTGGAATTTGCCACCGAAGAACCGATACAAGGGCAAGCCAGTCGCTTTACCGATTAGATCTAGCAGAGCGATATCGTATCCACCGCCTCCCAAATTGCGAGGCTCGAAATCGAGCGGGTTCTTACCGATTAAATCTGGAGGCTGTTCATCGCGATCGCCAAAGTAGGGGCCGCTCATGCCGAGCCCGGTAATTCCCTCGTCCGTATGAATACGCAGCACATCCTGCCTTCTTTCCCCAAGTGGTGCGGGATAAGATTCGGTGAACTCCTCGTATTCGGGCGGTGGCAGAATGCCGGGCAGAAACGGTACACAGACAACAGTGCGTTCCAGCTGTGTGATTTTCATCTGGTTTGCTTTTCCGTTCAGCCGTCCCAACGACTCGGGTTGATTCCGGGCGCGTCGGTCGTCATGCCCTCCGGCTTATGTTCAAGTTTCCACGTATCTCCGGTGGTGTTGAGGCTCTGCAAGAAAGGCTTGGCTTGATCAGGTGCGGCGGCTACCAATTCTGGATCCCACTCGTCCATCGGTTGGATCGGTCCCGCCCAAGCTGGTCGATAACCGAACTGGATCAACTCTCTTGGCGACGTGTCCGTATTCGGGTGCGTGGCGTGGAACATAGTGCTTGGAATGATGACCGCCGACCCGGCTTTCAGACAGAGGGTGAGTTCTTCCGGATGGGACTTGTAGCGCACGTAAGGACTTGCCTGCGCGTGGAAGGAGAGATGGCTACGCGGGATCAGTCGAAACGGTGCGCGTTCTGGGATAAGATCGTCAAGGTAGTAGAGAATCCGCAGCAACCGTGGGGAACTACCTTCGTAGTCGAAGATCGATGAGCCGTGGGGTTGACCGTCGGTGTGCACCGAAATCCCGGGTGAGCCGGGATGCGTGCGCTGAAAGAAACCACGCGTGAATACGATGTCGGGTCCCATTAGCTCTGTGAGAAACTCAATCGTCGGTGGATGTCCAATCAGCTCCGCTGTTGCGCGACTGTGCCATTGCGGTTGTATCGCTCCGGTGGTTTGGTACTCGCTATACGGTTTTGGCCTCATAGGAACGTCCGCGAGCTCTGCTTTGAGTTTTGCGATGAGGTCCGCGTCTAATACGTCGGGCAGTACAACATAGCCTTCCACCTCGAAATGGCGGATTTGCTGTGCCATCGTGAACGAACTGAAATCTGTCTCATCAATGTTCATGAAGTCGATGACTTCGTCTGGATGGATTTCAGGGATAATGGTAGTCTGTTGTTCGGGAGTAGTGGTCTCTTGCATGGGATCCTCCTTATCAGATGGGAGCGTACTGGAAACGTCCGATAGTTATTTGTTTGAAGGTTGACTATGACCAGACAAAAATCTCATCATCGTCCGGGGACATCGCGAAGAAGATTGCGAGGACAGCCCGCGGTCGGTCGCCTACGACGAAGGGCACTTCGTGCAGGTTTTCGGAATAGAAAAAGTAGAGGTCGCCCGGCTCTAATTGGACTTGCGTACGGGCAATATTTTGCTCAGCGACGTATTCCCGGAAGGCGTCGTTCTCGCGTGCCTCCTGCACGTCATCCGACCAGGTACAGTTGTATAGAAAGGGTTCGCCGCTCTCGCCGGCATCATTAGAGTTTTGGAAGCAGAGCACACCGGCGAATTGATGCTTAAATCGAGACACTGCATAAGTGAACAGTTTCGATCGTTTCGCTACGGAGTCGTAGTGGGGACCGTGTCCCAAACCATCGTGGTAGATACGGAAGATGGCGGGCCCGTAAAGGCTGCCATCCGGCTCCCTCGCTGTCATCACATTCTTGCCCGGTGCGAGTCGGGACAGATTGTCGTACATGGTCTTCACCGGATCGTCGTACCCGTCGAACAGGACGTTGAATAGTTCATGAGTTCCGGCGGAGTGGGCAAAAAACTCCTCACGGTTAGAATTGTACCGTCCCAAACTGGTGCCGATGTCCACACGGTGCGGTTTTCCTTCTCCGACTTTGTGCGGGTCATACATCAACCCGCGCTCATAGAATCGCTGTATAAGTTCCGCACAATGGTTGGGATTGTAGGCTTGCCGCAGGAGGACGGCTGGCATCTCACCGGCTGCGAGTGCCATGAGCGGCTGCGGATACTGTTTCAGTATGTTTGTTAAATCGCCTTCAACGGGTGTCCATGGCTGGGGTTCTGTCATGATTGGTATCCTTCCGAAGGATGGTAAATAAGGTTGTCGCTGAGAAAGTCAATTTGGAAGCATCCGGTTAAAATACGCCATTGATGCTCAACAGCACGACGGTGCCGACAATTTGCAAGAAGCCTGTCGCATACAGAACGCTTGTCTCATCGATATAGGTGTATTCGTTATAGCCGTAAGAGTGCGCAACCATAAACTGAAGTTGAAATGCCCTGCCGAGATCGTAGCGCATCCCCGCACCCCAACTGGAAATCCGGACCTTAAAGTCCAAACGTCGATCGTTTTGTGGATGGAGTGCTTCGTTGATAAAATCGTCTCGGGTTACATTGAGATACGCAAACGCTCCTGCCTCCCGATAGCGGTAGGGATTATGGTTCTGAATTAGTGTAAAGTCGATCTGAATCTGGTCTTCCCACGATGTTTCGGTGGTTTCGTCGTCCTGATTAAAGCTGCCCCGGAAATCCTCAAAATCCGGCGTTCGAAAAAAACTGGTATCAGTCAATCTCAGGTATGTCAAATCGTTGGAAATGGCGAATCGCAGATCCTCGTTTATGTCGTAGGTCAAAGAGATTTCCGCCCCGATCTGATTCCATTTAATCCGTTCATCAAAGTCCGCTTTCGTGCCAAGGTTGGGATCTAGGTCATCCTGATTGTCTATCTCGATATCCTCAAAGTCATAAATGTAGCGCAACTTTGTTTCTGTTTGAAACGCAGAAGCTATCAGCGGAGAGGTGGGACCGAACACCCTAAACTTCAGGGTTTCACTATCAACGAAATAGAGATTACCGGTGTAATCAATAGCTTTCAGACTAAGATATGCGTGCTCCTCATTCTCACGCTGGAAACGGATTAGGATTTTCTCGGCATATTCCCCGTCCGCGTAAAATCGCTGAACACGGCGCAAACGGCTGCGAAAAATGCGATAGGGAACGTGTCCAAACTGAAACGGATGGTATCGCTGTCTGGGTAGATCGGAGGCGTAATCCTTTTTGTATTTCGCTCTGTCTGCGACGAGGACGGTGCCATCGTCTAACGCGATGAGATGGAAAGGCGATATAAACTGTCCTGCGCGATCACCGTACTCACCGAATGAGAGTAAGAATTGTCCCTCCCGATCATATTTCAGAACGCGATGTGCATCCTCATCTACGATGTAGAGATTTCCCTCACGATCAACAGTCATATCCGCGGGTTTGCTCAACTGCCCGGTGCTGGGTTGGGCTGTGGTGAAGGTCCCCGCAGCCTTGCCATCTGCGTCTAATTTATAAATATAGCCATCATCGAAGACGTAGATACCTCCCTCATCGTCGACCGTCAACAGGAGCGATCTCTGTGTGTCCCCCTGCGGAATGATGAGGGCGTAATTCCCTTGGGCGTCGAGTGCCGGTGCCGCGGCTTCAAGCGTTCCAATCCGTTTGCTTAAATCTTGAAGCGGATAGCTTGCAATGAAGTTTCCTTGCGAATCGAATCGGTGGACACAAGGGGCGTAATTGAAGATGCGCGGGGATTCTGTGTTGTCTACATGTACGGTGATCCAATCCACGACATAAATTGTTCCGTCCAGCCCAACAGCGATGTCCATCGGGTTGCCAAAAAGAAACTTGTCGGGGTCAGTCCCCCGAATCTCAAATAGGAAGCGTCCATCGGGGTCGAGTTTTTGGATGCGAAGATTTTCGGTATCAGCGATATAAATCCCGCCGTCCTGATCGAATGCGAAAGACATTTTCTTCGCGAATTCGCCCTCTCCCTCGCCTTTTCCCCCGAACTCCCTGATAAATTCGACTTCCTTATGTGCATCAGCAAGTGGATATATTAGGAGACTTAAAATCAGTGCCCAAAACACCGTGCGAAATATTACCAACTATTCACTCCTACTTGTTCGTAGATCTGCTAAGCCAACCATTTCGGTTCCCATATCTTTGATTTTATCCAAGATCGCGTTGATAAACTGTGGTGAATCCTCGGTACTGTATTTCTTTGCCAATTCGATGGCTTCATTGATTGAAACAGCGGGCGGAATGTCAATGAGATAGAGCAGCTCATACGTGGTACTCCGCAGCAGACATCGGTCAACAACCGGCATACGGTCGATCTTCCAATGGGTCGCTGCCGAGCGAATCGCCGGATCAATCGTGCCGAGATGTTCCATTGTACCCTCCGCCAACAGATCGGCGAATTCTTTAACGGTCTTTGACGCGTCGTTGACCTGCCAGAAACATTCTTGGACAGCGCGAATTGGAACTTTCGTGACTTCTATCTGATACAGCATCTGAAGGGCAAGAACCCGGGATTGTGTGCGCGTGTTTCTCATGATTGTCCACCCGTCCAGTTGAATGCAAAGTCGCAATGGTGCAGAGTGCTTTTATTTTTTTGCGTCTTAGCATTATTGCATTTGGTTTGGCTCGCAGGTCACTTTTTCCCGCGAAACCTAATTTTAGCAGAGGCGTAGGTCGTTGTCAATAGTATACCGACATCCGAGACTATTTTGGGAACGCAAGCAAATTTTATGCTCGACAAACTACTGGATATCTACTACCATAACCAAAATTTGATATGACAAACCACGATAGGAGTTAGCGCGACATGTCCGACAGACCCAACGTCTTGGTGATTATGACAGATCAGCAGAAAGCCACCGCCAGCCACCTCTACGGCAATACTTTTTGCGAAACGCCATCCATGGAACGCTTGGCGAACGAAGGGGTGCTCTTTGAAAATGCCTTTACGCCCCATCCCCTGTGCGTTCCAGCTCGAATTTCGCTCTGGACGTCGCAGTTCCCACATTCGCATGGTGGCAGACGCAATCAGACCCTGATGCCAGAGGATGCGACCCATGCGTTCCAACTCTGGAAGGATGCGGGATACCACACCGGCTTGATTGGCAAGAACCACTGTTTCGAGAGTACGGAGGATTTAGGACTTTTCGATACGTGGTGCGAGGTCGGTCACGGTTGGATGTCGGGACACGCGGAGACTCGCGGCATGGAATGGTTTCGTCCAATAGAAGGGATCCGGGCCGCCCATGAACTGCGGCGGACAATGACGCCCCAGAACCCGCGCTTCGGTTATGCTACCTCCGATTTTCCGTTAGAGGACTACTCCACAGGGTTGATTGCGGGTCAGACAACTCGATTTCTGGAAGCCCACCGAGATGACCCGTTTGCGTTATGGGTCTCGTTTCCAGATCCGCACGAGCCTTGGGTGGTACCGGAGCGGTACGCTGCGATGTTCCCGCCTGAGAAAATCGATCTGCCCCCTTGGCGGGAGAACGAGTTTGATGAACGCGCTCCTGAGCGGAATCGTGTGCTGCATCAGATGCTGGGGGTGGAAGCGGATGCGCTTGAAGATGTGTATGGCGTTATGGGGGTGTATTACGGCATGGTCCGCTTTATTGACGATGCGTTGGGACAGATTCTGGACGCACTGGAAAATCTCGGTCTCCGCGAAAACACGATTGTGGTGTTCTGCTCTGACCACGGGGACTTCATCGGTGAGCACCGGATGCAGTGCAAGGGCGGTGTCTTCTACGACTGCCTGACCCGTGTGCCGCTGATTGTCTCTTTGCCCGGAGAGGTTCCTACCAATGTGCGTGACGACAGCATGGCGAACCTAATCGACATCGTGCCGACGCTGCTGGAGCTTCAAGGGTTAGATATACCCCGCTCGATGCACGGTGAGAGCCTGCCAACCGTCACCGATACGGAACCGCGAGATGTTACTTTTTCTGAATACGGCAGCGGGGGACCGCCCTTCCGCTTGGCAGATTTGGAAAAACTGCCTCAACCTTACGGCAGGCGGGCGTTGATACAGTCCTTGCAGTGGCGAGAAGCAGAGGGCAGGCGCAAGATGGCGCGTACCCGGTCGTGGAAATATGTGCACGATCCGATGGGCGATCGGGACGAACTGTATGATCTGGAAAACGATCCGTGGGAATTGGAGAATGTGGTAGACAATCCCGCCCACCGGGACGTACTGGCAGACCTGCGGTTGCGTTTGGCGGACTGGAGCATTGGGACGGAGGATGCGAAGCCTGTGTCCTTACCAGAAGAAGAACACATGAATCTTTAATCGTCCCGATTTTGTTGGGATGGAGGGAAATTATGGATTTTACGAGGATCAGCGTGCCCCTACCGGAGGCGCTTATTCCAGAGCTGACCGCATTCTGGGAGGAAATTTTCGAGACTTCTTATGAAGACTTCAAACCCATCTTTGCTGGCAATGAAATCGAAGATAACGAAGATATCCTTTACCTGATGCGGGAGGAGGAAGACCTGGCGGGCACCTCTCATCTCACAGTTGGCAAAGCAGAACCACGCTTGGGCGGGCTGGGAGAGGTCGCGACGCCGCCTACGTTTCGGCGTCAGGGAATCGCTGCCCAGCTCTGTGAATGTGCTCTGAACGATTTTCGAGAGCAGGGCGGTGAAGCATTTTTTCTCGGCACAGGAAACCCCGCGGCAGCACGGATATATTATCGACTCGGTTGGCGGAAACTCGCCGGTGCCAATGTGATGGCACTGATCGTATCTGGCAAGTCACCGGAAGCGTTTCTGGTGGACTATTTCAGGGAAGCGGCGGGACAAACTACCGTCATACCGGGCACAGCGGCACACCGAGTCCCCATGATTCCGCTGATCGTTTGTCCGCACGACTGGCAGGTGTTAGACGCGAATGCGGGCATATTTTCGACCCGCTACGCCCTACAATCCTCGTGTATGGGGCTGTATCCAAAATACGATGCACTCCTCCAAGAACAGAACGGCGCATGGTTTGGGGCGGGGGCGGACAGCGGCCATCTGATTGGCTTGGGGACTGCCCGGCTTGACGAGTCAGGTGTGTGTCATGTAGACGGTTTTACGCATCAATCCCGACTGGACGCTTGGGGGTATTTAATCCAGGCAGCAATGGACTGGGGCGGTGACCGTGGGGCAACGGAATGGCAGGCAACGCTTTCCGTCGAGGATGAAGATAAGCGCGCACTGTTTGAATCGTTGGGGTTTGATGCGACTGGCGAGGGTGAGGCATTCACGCTGGGCGAACGGCAGGTGCCGTCTACTCTGCTGAAGCGACTTGCCTAAAGGCTCGTTTGATAAATTGGGATCTGCCTTCCCTGCGTTGAGTCTATGGACGCTTAAAAATAGCGCGCAGCTTGGGTAGATAAGAATGAAAATGAGAAAATCACCGCTCGCAGCGGATTGACAAATCCGCTGCATCCCACCCAAGATGGCTTGGATATGTCTATCCAAGCCGAGCGGGGTTGAGAAACGCAATACGGCACGCTTTAAGCAGCAGCTTAAATTATTCCTACGTCCATGCGGTCTTTCTTGACATATGCTCCTCGTGCTGGTCACGGCGAGGCGGGATTTCCGTTCCCCTCAATTCACGGATCAATTCAACAAGCCCCTCCGTCGCTGCCTCCAAGAATTTCTCCCCTTTTTCCACGGTGGCTTTGGTCGCATCGCCTAACACACCGCTTGCGGTCTGTGAACTCCAATACGGTATCAAACGCGCCGCCGACCCTTGGGGATGTGTGCCCGCGAGCAGATCTGTCTTGAAACTCGGTGGCAACGGCGACCTTTCGTCAACCGCTCGACTCATATCGACCAAATCTGGCTTTAGGGCAAGATAGAGCGCGGTTTCGTATTCCCCGCCGTGCGACGTTCCACCATATTCGGAATCCCTGACCTCGGCACCGACATCCTTAATTTTACGGGTGTCCCAATGATTTACTGAGGCACAGAGGATCTTCCCCTCATATTCGATATTCGTCAGCCGTGCCGCGAGGTCGAGGGGAGACGCGTTACTCCCGTGACCGTTGACGATGAGGATTCGCTTGAACCCGTGGTGGGCAAGACTGCAACAGACATCCCTGACATACTTGATAAAGGTGTCCCAACCGATGGTGAGTGTGCCGTGGAAATCCATGTGGTGCGGACTGTAGCCGTGCGGGACTGGCGGCGCAAGCACCGCTTCCGATGGGATGCGTGCTACGGCGCGTTCACAGATGCCCGTGCAGAGGACGACATCCGTATCAACGGGGAGATGGGGACCGTGATCTTCATAGGTTGCAACGGGGAGGACAGCGACGCGGTCCTGTTCGGCAGCCGCTTTGGTTTCGTACCAGATCATTTCAGCGAAACGATATTTCATTAGATTCTCCTCAGTTTCGGGTGGTCTCTTTATCAGGCGCAAATTTCAGCCTTCGGTGGATTGGCGTAACACTGATAATGGGATTCGACCGCTGCATCCGGCGTAATGCCTTCGTGAATATAGGTGCGGAATTGGAGACGGACGTTATTGTGTGGTGGATGATGGAGGATGCTCATCTGTTGCTGAACGGCAATCTCGCCGAAGAAGCCGGGGTGTTCGATGTTTTCTGGGTGATCAAACAACGCGAGTCCGTTCACACCATCGCCTACAGTGCCGCCGAGATCGCACCACCGCGCTCGCTGATGATGGACCTCCTGTCGACCGATCAGTCCCTCCGAATTTTCGACATGCCCTTCATCTGGCAGATTCATAGATGGATTCAACCGTGCAACGAGGAGAAACTGTCTGTCCCCAATATCTATCGGCGGCGTGGTTTCGTGAGTAATATCCAGAAAACGCCTCCCGTTGTCGGCGTACCAAGCACGCGCCGTTCGAGTCTCCGTTAGGATCTGATCGCCGTTTCCTTTGACATAGATCAGGTCTTCCACGAATTCCGCGTACACAGGTCCAGCGGTGAGTCGGATAAACCGTTGGTGCAGCATTTTCCCGCAGGGACCATAAGGTGGTTCATCCCAATCCGACCAGATATTCGCCGATCCACCTTCGCCATGCCCACCGTAGGCGAGATAGAGCCCTGTGTGGTGTGGATGATCGCCGCCGCCTGCTCCGCGCACAACCGTGCCGTGAGTTCCATTCACGGGCCAAAAGTACGGCTTCCAGACGCCCAAGAAATTGTATCGTGCGAACACCTGATTATCGACGGTAATCAGGAGATGTGCCGGCTTCTGCTCGATAGCGTATCGGTTGTTGGGTGGTAGGTCAACGACCCGGATAGCGTACCGTGCAGATTCCCCCGCACTCAGGGAACCGGTTTGCCACGCTAACTCACGGGTTGTCGGTTCAAACTGAGCAGGGATTTCCGTATCTAACGGCGATCCATCCGCATCCGTTTGGGAAATGGCGAGTGTTGCAGTTCCTTCCTGCCAATCGGGAAAGTGATCTTTCGGATTGAAAGGGAGTCGGATTAGGTCGTTATTTCGATCTATGGCGCCGGCATCGACTTTGACAGCGACGGTGTTTGGATTCTGTTTCAACGGTTTGCTCCTTGTGTGGGAAATTGTGGTGATAGGTATAATGAGACCATGTGAGGACAGATGGTATCATAGGGACTGATAACGGTCAAGTTCAAACCAAGAAATCGGAAATATCGATTCAGGTTGAGGATAGATTTATGGTATAATTCTTTGAACGAAAGAAGCAGATGGTTGTATCGATCTTGATATACATATTCTCAAAAAAATTGATAAGAAGGGTGAATACGGATGGAAATGTTATTGGAAGCGTGGAACATCGTCAGAGATCTTTTTGTTACGCTGAGTCAATCCCAATACCGTGGGGTAATGCTAAGTGTTACAACCATCGCTACGCTGCTGTTAGTTAAAGCAATTTTGACACGCCCTATAAGAGCATATGTCTATAGGCGGGCATTGAAAACGGAAAACGCCGATAATTTCATGCTGACATGGACGTTTGTCTGGGTGATCATCATTGTAATCTTCGGTGTGATCAGCTTGAGTGGTTCGATCCAAGCGCTCGGTATTTCCGCAGGCTTTTTGGGAATGGTTGTCGGTTGGTCATTGCAAGCCCCTGTAACTGGCGTTGCTGCATGGCTCATGCTGATTCTGAAACGTCCTTTTAGAATTGGGCAACGGGTCATTATTGCTGGTATCAAGGGGGATGTGGAGGACATCACACTCACCCATGTGATCCTGAATCAGGTTGGTGGCACTGTGGCGGGTGAGGAGCGTTCCGGTCGTGGGATACTGATCCCGAATGCGATCCTTTTCAGTCAGACAATTACGAATTATACCTTTGATGTGGAGTATATCCTGAGTGAGGTGCCGGTACGCCTAACATTCCAATCCGATTGGGATGAGGCGGAAAAGATTTTAGTTGAGGCAGCAAAACAGGTTACAGCGGACACGATTGAGATAACTGGTGAAGAACCTTTCATCAGGGCAGAGCTATTTGATGCGGGGGTGCTGATGCGTTTACGCTATAGGACAACCCCTGAGGATTACGCAGAGAATGTCAGTGATATTGTAAAAATCATCCATAGGGCGTTCGGCGCAAATGACAAGGTGGAATTCTGCTATCCACACTCCGAGGTGCTCTACTCGTTGAAAAATCCTCCGCCCGTTGCAATCTCAGACGAACTGCCGACAGATCTTTCTACACCTGCACAGGGAGGAGAGATTCGATGAATTTGAACCTGCCGAAGGTCGCTGTATCGGACCGGATCAGTGTAGTTCAACGGGTGAAAACGAATGAGCGGACAACTTTCGCGAACTTGGAGGGACCGGGCTGCATACGCCATATGTGGGGAACAGCCGGGCGCGAGGGGAATGGTCGGAACGCTATCATGCGTATCTATTTTGACGATGAATCCGTGCCCTACGTCGAGGCGCCGTTCGGCGACTTTTTTGGGGTGATGCACGGACTCCCTTGGTATCCAGTGAACACGCGCTACCTGTCCGTGCAAGGTTTCAGCGGTTACAACTGTTATTTCGACATGCCTTTCGCACGGTCTGCCCGAGTCGAGGTGGAGTCTGGCGGCGGGGATGGCTCGGTTTATATGTTCGTGAATTGGCATCGTTTCCCGAATCAAGAACTTGAAGAACCACGCCGCTTCTGTGCCCGGTGGCGGCGCGAGGCACCGACGGAACGCTATGGGGAGGACTTCTTGCTCTTGGACGCGGACGGACCGGGGCAACTGATCGGGTTTTCCTACGGCGTACGGCTTTACGACGATACAGACCGCTGGAGCCACGGTGGAGGAGACAACATCTACATAGACGGCGATGGCGATCACCCTGCCTACCTTCGAGGGGTTGGAGGCGAGGATACATTCGGTTCATCGTTCGGTGGTGCGTTACACGATCCAGAAACACATCTTTACGCAGGTATGCCCTATTACACACACGCCGATGTCGGTCAAGCCCGACCTGCACAGCGATTGGTGGGTTACCGGTTCTTTGAGCGGGATACGATTGAATTCAGGAAGTCGATCCATGTGCGGTTTGGCTCGATGCGCAATGACATCTGTGCGACATCGTACTGGTATCAGGAAGGACCGGTCAGACCCTTTTTCGAGATGCCGGATTGGGAACGACTCCAACCTGCCGAGCGATTTGAATCGCCGTGGGGTGAGCTGCCTAAGGGGACCCATGACCTTCCGCTGCCGGACACCGGCAGCTGGTGGGTATGCGGTCCGTTCTGGAATCGTGAGGAGCGTGCCATGGAAGCCAATCTGGAAGCGGAGACCGATTTTGACCCCGAGGCAACTTTCGACGGTATGCACGACGAACAATCTCCTTGGCTTACAGAGGAATCTCGTGAGATCGGCAGAGATGTCGCCCGTTGGCAGAAGCGGTTCGCACTTCGTGGGTTCGTAGATTTCAATCATATCTTTCGCCCCCACATACGAGGTACGCCCAGCAACAGTCGGGATGCGATGGCTATAGCGAGATGTGTTTTAGAGGTAGCGGAGGACACAGCGGCGAGCCTCCGTTTGGCGTGGGACGACCGGTTGATTCTGCGAGTGAATAGGGATGATCGGATGGATCTCGGACACCACGGTGCCTTTCGTAAGCAGACCCTCCAAGTCGATCTAAAGAAGGGGCAGAACACAATCGTCCTCAAACTGAGCAATACACTGGGATCCAATTATTGTGGTTGGGCATTTGCATTTCGCGCCACATTACCTGATGGTAGCGTCCTGATCCCCCGTGCGGAATAGCGGAAAGCGAGGTTAGCCGATGGAAAATAGCGAGGCATTGCATTGGTCGTTTGATTACAATTATGGCGCACAAAACCCCCAGTTCGCACAACAATTGGTCGAGACGTTCCTCAAATTTTATGGGGGCCCCAAAACAGACCGAATAGGTGCCGGAACCACCGAGCATATTTATAATATATTTCCAAATTATTGGCGTGGTTACGCGATAAGGGAGCATCTGCAAGATAATCTGAGCCTCGGTGAGGCGATTATCAGACGGCAGCAAGCGGACAATGGACGTTGGGACTACACGATTCAATACACCAATGGGACGAGCGGTGAGGAGCTCCAACTCCGTTTTCATACCGCTAACGATCTGTATCGATCACTCAGGGGTAAGTGGCATATCCAAGCGCAGAACGACTGTCAGGACAGCTATTCTACGTTCATTGGTGAAGGGCAACAAGTTGCGGACGAAATCCGGTTGACCGTCAACCAGAATGAAGTTGCCGTTGGTCTGATAGAAAAAGAGATACCGTTCACCTGTAATTGGGCACTGTTCGACGTGATTCCCGCGCTCAGTAGGGAGATTCAGGAATCGGGCGAAGTCGTGGAAATGGCTATCTTGGAAGACCTTGAGAAGTTGAGACCTGTGAACCGCATCGGTTTCCTCGAATCGATAGAGATGGGCGAAACACAACTCGATGGCTATTACCTGTACGGGGAAGGGCTTCTTCCGTCCTACTGGTGGCTTGATAGGAACGGCAACGTGGCTATTTCTGCCAATTTCTTCCAAACCCTCGTGCTTAAAGAAGTAGTGGAGGTTAGCGCATGAACGACCGACCGAATATCTTATTTATCAATACGGATCAGCAATCGTGGAACGCTGTTTCAGCTTATGGAAATCCGTACCTACACACGCCGAACATCGACCGCCTCCACCGAAACGGTACATCTTTCATGCGTTCTTACTGCAGCGACCCGGTGTGCGCCGCTACACGATCCAGTTGGGCAACGGGACTTTACACTTCAGAGACGGGGGTGCCGTTTAACGGTGGATATATGCACGAGGGAATTCCGGATGTTGGACAAGTTCTGAATACCAACGGATACGCCGCTTTCCACTGTGGGAAGTGGCACGTACCGGGCAGAAATGTGCGCGAGAGTTTCCACACCCTGTATTACGGGGCGCGTGACATCGGTGCGGGAGGTGGAGAATATTACGATTCCGCGTCTACACACGCTGTGATAGATTTTTTGACGGCCTACGATGGTGACGCACCATTCTATCTACAAATAGGTTACCTCAATCCGCACGATGTGTGCGAATATCTGCATAACCATGAGGAAAAGCGCATCCCAAATCCGTTGCAGCAGGGGATTATCACTGAAGATGAATTGCCACCGCTGCCCGAAAACTTCCATTACGATGAAAGCGAAACTGTGCTGCAGCAAGTTTGCCGTAGAACTGATGACGCCCTCATCCATGCGCCGATCCTAAACGGGATACGCGATTGGGACGAGTTCCATTGGCGGTATCTTATCTGGAATTATTATCGATTCATCGAAAAGGTTGATGCGGAGATCGGTGTCGTGCTCAACACACTTGAAGGGACGCCCTTCTGTGAGGACACGGTTATTGTCTTCAGTGCAGATCACGGCGAAGCGTGTGGGAGTCATCAGATGTTCCAAAAATTCACGCTATACGAGGAGAGCATTCGTGTTCCGTTTATCGTTGCTTGCTTGGGAGACGGTGTACCTGTGCAGAAAAACCGCTTTGACCGGGCACATTTCATCTCAGGCGTAGATGTAGTCCCTACAGTCTACGACTACGCTGGGATCGATCCATCTCAAGCCACGCAAGTTAATCGAAGCGACGGCCCAAGCCTCGGAGGCATGAGCGTGCGTCCGCTGGCAGAAGGCGACAGAGTGCCGTGGCGCGAATTCGCATATGTTGAGAGCAACTACTGGGGACGTGCGGTGGTCGCGGACCGGTATAAATATGTCACGGAATATAAGCCTGCTGACCCGGAGGATTTTCGTCCACCGGGACCGGACGCATCGCGTCTTGGTCGTGTGCAGCTTTTCGATCTGGGAGAAGATCCGTGGGAAACACAGAATCTGGCGAGTCAACCGGGGTACGAAGATGCAATTGATTCGTGCCGCGCAAATTTACTTGCCCAAGAAGCGAGACTGAACCGACGGCGCATTGAGCATCCAAATCCGCGTCAGGTCATATCGAATTGGGGGGACAGTCTGAGAGTTTACTGGGAAGGCTTATCTGTCTCCTAAAATTTCTTGCGAAGGCACTCGGATCGCCGATATTAGACTTGAAATCGTGGATCATTCTGCCGAAACAACGAAACCGCTTCCTTCATCAACCACACGGATTTCCAGTGCGTTCCCATTGCGCAGCAAACCGTAACTTAATCGCGTCAGATAAAAAATGCGCGTTGCAGCTCTTGCAAGCGAGAGCGGTTTCCGAAGTGTCTCCTTCCATCTTTTCTTGCCAAAGGTGAGGAGCACGATTGAAGCCACGTGAACAGAAACGCAGGCAAACATATCCAGGGCGAACGCAACGAGAAAGAGAAGCGGAAGAGGAATCCAGATATTCCGTTCCGGTTTGACTGCGTCTCCGTTGAGGATGCGAACTCTTAGAACGAGTGCGACACGCCGGTGACTTGACCTACTCATCTTCCCTCCAGTTGTAACATTACTCGATGCGAATTACCACACCGTCACTTCCATCAAGTACCGACACAAAGTCAAATGTCCCGATATCTTTGAGTTCGTCAATCCCTTCTTCAATTACTTCACAGATGGCGGTGAAAGTCTCAACGAAGTCAAAATCGGCGTATTTCTCACGGATCAGTTCGGCAGAGCCCTCAAATTGTTTATTTTTACTTATTGCGAGATCGACCATGAGTGGTATCAGCTTGGCGGACGGCGGCAGGAGCCGTCCTGCCAACTTTACAAGAGATAGCGGCAGTGCAACACACACGGCTGGCGCTTCTAAATCACCGTCGAATACGAGAATCTTCAGTAATTTCCCTTTGTAACTGCCAGATTCTGGCTGCATTGATGTGGTTTGTGTATCCATTGTTGTTCCTCCTACTGCTTTTAGGGTTGAGTTAATTGAATAAGGTGTAACGCTTCAGACTGTTAATCATCGGTTGATATGTCAATTTCGTCAGCGGATTCAAGTGATACAACAGATGTGGATAAATCCGTCTCAGCGGATTTCGATGAGATTTTGCGAGTGAACGGCGTGATGATTCAATCAAATGCAGTGTTTGGGTTTTCGAGAGATGACTCCATCTCGCTAGCACGGTGCGGATTCGCTGGAATACAATTGCAAAAGCACGAAGGTAGATTCTGGGCGGTAATAAAATTAAACCAACAATCATTGTGGCGAACGCTTTGGGGAACCTTGTCAATTGTCCGCTGGCAAGTTGTCTTGATATACTTGTGATGTACACTAGTTCTTGAGAAAAGTCCCACGACGATGCCGACCCCTCTATTCGCGCCATCACGTTATCTACCAAATCTGAAGGGGCGTCAAGCTGTGGGTAGCTTTCGATGCCGCGGAGAGTCGCTTGTAGGTATTCCATCTTCAGCTTGCAACCATTACAGGTGAGCAGATGGGCTTCAAACTGAGAGATACGTTCGTCATCGAGCTCCGCATCTATGTATAATTGAGACAACTCTTCAAAGTTTCTACAATCCATGGTTTATATTTTTCCTTCTACAAAGGCTTGCAACTTCGATTTTAGAAGTTCTCTTGCGCGAAAGATATGGGTTTTCACTGTTCCCATCGGAATTTCCATCACCTGCGAAATCTCTTCGTAGGAAAGTCCGTTGAGGTGGAAGAGCGTGATAACCAACCGATACTGGTGTGGGAGTTTGTTAATTGCCTCGTGAACGATGGATTGGGTTTCCTGCTGCTCAATCAACTCCAACGGCGATGGCGTTGAATCGGCAATCTGAAAACTATAATCTGTTGTCAGTAGCTGATCAAGTGAAGCCATATTTTCATGGCGCAAGCGATTAAGGCACTCGTTTCGAGCAATTTGACATAGCCACGTTTTTAGGCGGGCGTCACCGCGAAATTGCTTCAGGGAACGATATGCCTTCAGGAACGTATCCTGTGTTGCATCATCCGCCTCTTCAAACTGTCGGAGCATACGATAGCACAGGTTGAAGATATGCCCTTGGTGACGCTCAATCAACAGCCTGAACAGCTGTGTCTCGCCCATACACACCCGTTTGACTAATTCGTTCTCCTCCGCTTGACTCGCATCGGCTGAGTGGGATACAGTTCCACCGTCTTTCTGACAATCTGTTTGTGGCATCGGCTTATCTCGTTTATGGCAATTTAACGTTCAAAATAGATAGACACAGATGGTCAGTATATGTTTCAAAAAAGTTTGGAATGCTTCTCTTTATTCGGTTGCAAACTACATCACCGATAAAACGAATACACTTCAATGTCCCACAGGAGTCGGATAATCACCCACGTCCCGCCCACAATAAACTCTCCAAGAATCAATCCCAAAAAGAGTGGGAACGCTTTTCGATACAGCCGGATTCCACCCGCTTTGAGCAATATAGTCTTGATTGCCCACGCAATGAATATCGAAAACCAGAGCCTTCCCATTGTCCAACGCTCAACACTGAGGAGGTAGCCCGCTGGATGAAAGGGCAGGAGCGGAAACCGTGTTCGTAGCCACCAGAGGGCGCCGGTAAAGAGAAAACCAAATCCCGTAAAAACGATGCCCGGAATGTCTGTGTCGGTCGGATGATAAAGCCAACTTTGCAGAAGATTATATCCACCAGTGCCCAACCCACTGACCACGCCAATTTCATAACCGACGACCAGATACGCCCAGAAAGCCGCAAGAATTCCCACGACTATCGCTAACATCATGGCGACGATCAGTCCGCCTGAATTCATATTTGATTCTTCGGCGATTTTTAACCCTTCGAGGGTATGAGGCATCGGATGGGCGCGGGAACCACGATTAAACGTAAAATAGAACCGCATCATGGTAAGGCTACCGGGGGACAACCGGCGCGCGCCAAATAGATTGATGATAAATTCATGCGGCGTAGATCTGACGCGATTCATCGGTGGGCCCACTTCGGCGCGAACCCGCGTGATACTCAGTCCCAAAAGATAATAGATTAGAAAATAAATTCCTACGGTCCACAGTGCCATGCCACCTTTATACGAAAAAGCCAACAAAAAAATCAACCCACAGATCAATCCAATAAACGCCCACCGATACGGTATCGGCTCTTTTGCCTCGCTAAGCCGATGCGCGTTGTCAACACCGATTTCTGTGCCTGCTCCATTTCCGTTGTGTCGTCGCTGAAATGAGAAGATATTCTGACAGATCGAAAAAAAGTAGCGCCTTCCACCATAAAGCGCAAAACACGCGAGCGCCAGATAGCCGCCCATAACCTGTGACCAATCATAGGGAAAGTCAGGCAGCGCTGCCAGCCCAAGCGCGCTTCCCAATACCCGTTCCCCTTTCCAGAACCAATAAAAAAACCATAGCGAGAAAGACATCTCCAACGGTGTCAGAAAAGCGAGTCCAACCGCGAAGGAGCGAATATAGACAGGTGTCCAGCCAATAGCGTTGTACGGTTTTTGGGTGAAGTATTGACCGATCTCTGCGTGGCGGACTGGGAGCTCGGGCAGTGCTGGAAAAAAGAAATGGAATCCGTTGATCAGATTAATTCCACCTGCGATAGCAAATCCGATCCACATCATCTTTGATCGAAAAAGCCGACCATCAGGGCGGGTCATTTCCAACGGTAACTGGACGATTGGATATGCCAACCGTTCATGTTCGATCCACTGTCTGCGAACCAAGACATTTAGGCAGATCATTACCCAGATAAGCACCGTCAAAAACAGCGTCCACCAAAAGATAGAGCGCAGCCAA
The DNA here is from genome assembly GCA_022822005.1 of Candidatus Poribacteria bacterium. Classification (GTDB taxonomy): domain Bacteria; phylum Poribacteria; class WGA-4E; order WGA-4E; family PCPOR2b; genus PCPOR2b. The sequence goes on along the minus strand of JAJECO010000053.1, from coordinate 163,877 downwards.
GCCCGGACATGCGTTTCGGTGTAAAATGTGCTTTCTCCAGCATAGAAATCTTCCAGCCCTGAAAAGTTATTTATCGTTAACCAGGACGGGAGGTATCGCCAAAAGAGGGCTTTCCATTCATTTTCAGGGGTGGCGAACCAAAAGCCGTCGGGAACTGTCGGCACAACCGTTTGCATCATGTCGTGTCCGGAGATCGCTGAGGAAATTGACAGCATCACAAAGATCGTCAAAAACTCTTGCTGTTTAAGGGCAAAACGTGGTAGGAGACGCTTGAGGAGGAGGTTGAAGGTGATCAATACTGTTAAGGTGATCACCACATTGTAAATGAGTGCCATTGTGGTCGGTAGTGTGCTCCAAAACCTCAGATGGTTTGCCATGATAAAATAGGTGTTGACCGGAATCAACAACAATCCAAGGAGCACCGCTCGAAACGTCACGTTCACAGTTGTTGTTTGATGTACCTCTGCCTTTTCGACCATTATCCGCGCTTCCTTTTGGTACAAAAAAAGCCCTATGTGTTATGCACAGGGCTTTTTTGGCTCAATACTTTCTAATGCTGCGTTACATCGGGACGGTGGACAGATCACAACTTCATCAATCCGCGTTCATCGTGCCTTGGGGGCAATGGCTTCACGTATGACAATTGCTCATATCATCACGTGCCCGCATCCTCGCGGCGTTTCTGCATTTCCAGTAGACACAGGTCTGCCAGATCGCTGCCCAACGGATCATCTATCTCCAGCGCGTAGCGTTTGAGTAACTGTGCCAGTTCGGCAGTGACGTCGGTATATGGCGGAAAGTGGAGATACTGGTTGTGACCGTCTGTCCGCGGTGTATTATACAGGTTCAATTCCTCTTCCGGGTCGTTGACCAGATCATATAACTCATGGTTGCCCGTATAGCTGCGCAACCCACCCACAGGTCTGCTCAGGATCAGCTTCCATTCGTTGGTGCGAATACAGCGCTGGTCGACGAATTGGTCACGGGTGATGTTCTGAGTGTAGTGGGCTTCCCGCCACGGAACGGATTCATCCCCTAACAGCGGTGTCATGCTTCTGCCGTGAAGATAGTCGGGGATTTCCAATCCTGCCCAATCGAGAATCGTGGGCATCAGATCCTGTAACCCCACAAAGTCCTCGATAACCGAGCCAGCTTCGATGGTTCCCGGTTGGCTAAAGATCATAGGCACCTTGATCGAATCCTCATGGCAGGTGAACTTGTGGTCCGAGCCACGATAGGAGAACATATCCCCGTGGTCGGAGTAGTATACGACGATGGTGTTTTCGGCGATGCCCAGTTCATCCAGTGCGGTCATCAGCCGTCCCACATTGTAGTCAATGGCGCTGACGGCAGCGTAATAGCCGGCATACGGCACCCCCTTGCCCCGATACGGCTCATAGAATTCTTTGGGGGCGGTGTAGGGATCGTGGGGTGGGTAATAGCCGTTCACCGCAAAGAAAGGCTTCCCGCTTGTCTCCTGCTCCTTGATGAACTCAATCATCTGATCTGTCTGTTGATGGGGCTTGTAGACACCATCCCGCCTATTATCTACCCAATGCCCGCCCAGTGAGTTAAATCCTTCCCACAGGTCGAACAGTCCCGGGTCCTTTTCGCCCAGATGCCACTTTCCAAAATACGCGGCTGTATAACCGCCCGCCCGCATGGACTCGAAAACCGTTCGCTGCTCGTGGGAGGTCTCTTTGAGCAGGTTATCCATGTTGTAGGAGTTATAAATCACCTGATGCTGATGTGGATAGACGCCGGTCCACATAGTGGCGCGTACAGGGGTGCAGACTGGCCACGGAGTAAAACTGTTTGTGCAGTTCGCACCACCCGCTGCTAACCGGTCTATATTTGGCGTAGAAACGAACTTGTTGCCGTTACAACCCAGACTGTCCCAACGTTGCTGGTCAGTCATAAGTAAGATAATGTTGGGTCTTGTCATTCACAATCCTCCGATTAGGAATTAACGTTGAAGAGTTTCGCCGCGTTGTTCCAGAAAATATCTTCTACTGCGCTGTCGCTGAGCCGTTCCGACCAGCATGCCCATTTGAGTGATCGCAGATGTTCTAGCCCGACCAGCACCGGTTTGATGGTTGTGTGTTTCTCGACCCATACAGGCGACTCGTCGCCGAGCCAGAGAAAGGTGTCCGCTATACCGACCGATCTGCCGCGCCCGTGGCTTGCCATGAGATCAGATCCGTACATCAGTTTCTCGTGTCCCAAGATGCGAATAATCGATTGATGTGCCATCTGCTCGCAGTTAGCGCTTGTGTCAAAATAGAGGTTATCGAGTCCCGTCAACTGGGAAAGTCCTTCCAAATTGTGCGCCGGTTGAAATCCCCGTGCCGAATGTGCGAGAATAAGTTTCATATTCGGATAACCTTCGCAGTAGTGGCGAATCCATTTGATGTTGCCCGGATCTGCTGCAGCGCGAGACCTCACCATATGAAGGGTAATCACCCACGCCTCCTCGTCTGCGACTTTGATAAACTTCTCAGGGAGAAAATCCGGAATCTGTGCCTCCCAAGTCGGTTTTACATCTGCGTAGGTATGATAGCATTTCAATCCGGCAGCCCCAAGCCGCTTGACCTCTTCCCGAACCCATTCCGGATCATCGTCCGGCGCAACGAAGAACAGGCACCGAAAGTCAGGATGCACTGCAGCTTGCTCGGCCGTCCACTGATTCGCCTGATGCAGTCGATCCGGCTGCGGTGGGAACGGGATAAACAGGGCTGCCATGCGCCGACCGGGGTGCAGGTCCTCCATCAGCTCCAAATATCCTTCAAAGCCAACAGTGTGAAACGCCGCAAGCGAGTCGGGAAGTGCAAAGGCGCCGCGTTGCCATACATGACAGTGTGCATCGAACACCGAGTCGGGGACAAACGAAGCGAGTTCACGCTCGAAAAACTCTATGTCTTCCCCCTGAGACAGGCCCCTCTGCGTTTCTTGGCTCACGGAACTGTTCCTCTCATGCGGGTGGGCTTGGTGGGTACTTGGTGAATTGACGTACTCCCAAACCTAAAGGATTGGGATTCTTACGAATCCCTTGCCAATAGGAGTGGAATTATGCTATCCACAAGGATTGCCCGACGAATCGGGTCTTATATCCTCTCCTTCATGGGTAGACGCCCCTACCCGAAAAATGTTAATTGCGGCGTTTCGGTCACGGTCATGCACCGTGCTACAATCGTTACACTGCCAATTTCTATCCCGCAGGTTCAACGCCTCGTTAACACAGCCACAAACCGAGCAAGTTTTACTGGAAGGGTACCACTTATCAATGAAAGTGATTTTGACACCCTTTTTTGCTGCAATGTATTTCAACTTATCAATGAAATCAGCAAAGCCTAAATCACTGACTTTGCGACCCCAAAGTGCTTTCATGCCTTGTAGGTTTAAGTTCTCAAGCCGTATCTCATCGTATTCATCAGTGAGGCGGTGTGCAAGTTTCCAGTGGAAATCCTCTCGTTGCCGTTCAATCTTACGGTGCTTTCGTGCCAAGTCAAGTCGTGCACGTTCACGATTGCTTGACCGCTTCTGTTTCCGTGAGTGGTTACGATTGGCGTTCTTAACTGCGTTGAGGCTGCGTTTGAAAAACTGCGGTGAGTCTATATCGTGTCCGTTATGACCGGTAAGATACCGTTTGAGACCGAAATCAAACCCCGCGATTTTACCCGTCGTGAGCCGGTTCAGGTCTGGTTCCTCATGGTCAGTCAGCACACAGATATAGACATCACCAAGAGCGTCCCGTTTAATTGTGCAACGCTTAGGGTTGCCACAAATATCACGGGACTTGAAATAGGAGTAGATACACTTTCCTATTTTGATACGATTGCCGGGGAGAATCTTCCACCCCGCTTGAAGCAGTGTGAACGACTTATACTTGCGACGAGGCTTGAAACGGGGACGCCCCCATTTCTTGCCGGAAGCACGGGCTTCAAACATTGCCTTGTAGCCTTTATCTATTCGGACTACAACATCCTGTATTGCTTGGCTCGGTAACTGATTCCAATGTGCAAACTTCGGCAACCGTTTCAGTTTAGAGATATGGTTAATCAATCTAAACTTGCTGATATATTTGCCATAGATGCCATAGTAACGACGCTGAACGGCAACGCAATGATTCCACACTTCAGCGTGTCCGTCTATCGTCTTGTGCAACTCACGATTGCCGTGATTGGAATACAGTTTGAACTTGTAGGTTTTCATCAAAGGGATTCGGCTTTCTGGCTCTCATGTCCCGTAGCGTGGGCTGTGGAGGACACCGAATTTCACATACAATTGCAATACAAATACTGCTAAAGCAATCTGTATCCCAAACATAAATATTTGGGGCTTAGACCTAAAGGAGTTTTCGATAAGGCATCAACGGCCGCAACAGTTCGGTGAGTTCGTCCTCCTCGTCTGGGGTGAGTTCTGTGAGTCCAATCTCTGACCTAACGGACGCGCATCGTGTCGAGGCGAAGATGCGACGCCGCGCCATGATTACCTTTGATGTGTAGAGTATATCACATTTCCCTGAATTTTTGGGGGAATACATTTCATCGCGGTAGGTTCAGGCTGTCTCGCGACCCGATTTAACAATCTCTTTGACATGATAATACGGAGCAGCCTCTATCAGTTCCAGCGTTTCCGGCGATAATCGGGCTTTGATTTCTTCGGGAAATGTATTCAAGGAGAGCATGTGCTGCGGTCTATATCGCAGGATCAGAAAGCGGCGATCCCGGTCTTGGGGTTTCCAGATTAAGACGCCGTGGGTGAGCAGCTCTGTGATGGCTACCACATCCCCGGCGCGCGGTGTGATATTGACGACCGCCGGATGGGGTTGCGGGTCAGTATCCTCGCTGTCGGGGACGAAAAAATCTTCGGGACGTTTGAACTCACTTTTATGAGAGCCCGGAACGACAACTAAACCGCCGTCGCCGGGGAATACATCGGTAAGATAGACGAAGAACACTAAATCGTCACAGTAGATACGCCCATCCTGACAAAAATAGCGTGGCCACTCCACACAGTCATCCTCTTCCCGACGGCAGTGCAGCTCAAAGAAACGACGATTTTCGTGCGTATTAACGCGCAAGGAACCGCCGACAAGCTGCGGTTTATTGTTGGTTAATTCTTTGATAATTGGCCAGGTCGTCGGGTGCATGGTCAGTACCTCCAGCCCCTTATCGAACGCAAAGCCGTGTGTATAGTTTCCTTGGTCGGCTTCAAATCCGGCCGGCAAAGCATCGGGCGGGGTCTGAATATAGCGGTCGGCTGCCTCTTGGGCACTGTGTAGTTCTTCGGCGTTGAGGACATTTCTCAGGTGTAGGTATCCGGTCAAATCGAAAAGGTAATGCTGTTCAGATGTCATCATAGGGGGACCTTCAACGATGGGATGCAGTTCCAAAAATGTTAACGGAGAGTTGTTTGTTGACACCTAATCGCTTCTGGCGTATAATTGGTTTTCCTCTCCTATGGATCTCTGCCGGTTCCTCCGGCAAGTCGATATACAATTCAGACGCTTATCATCGGAGTAAGATTATGGGAACTCATGGAATTTCAAGCGAAATGCTAAAGTCTGCCCTCACGCATCTGTCTGAACACGGATACGCAGTAATTGAAGGCGTACTCAGCGAAGATGAAATCCAGCACTACCGGGGACTTGTGGAGGAACTTTTTGAGCGGGAACGGGGACACCCCTTTGAGCCGGAGGACGGTCCCGCGTTGCCGGAAGATACCGACATGGAAGCGTATCTGAAAGAAAGTTACCAGATCAGTGAAGCAGAACGGGCTCGACTCATGCGGCGCATCCGCCATTCACGTGCACAAAATCAAGGCACACCGTGGCCCGTTCCCCCGGCAGAGGTAGTTAAGAATTTTCTTCATCTGCCGACTCTATTCGATTATGACCGGTCTCAGCGTATCTGGAACTTGGTCAACAAAGCCCCGGATTTCGGAAAACTGGTAGCGCATCCGGTCGTGCTCTCGTTGGTGCGAGGGATTCTCGGCGACGATTGTGTGCTCGCTGACTGTAGCGCGACCAGTATTGGTCCCCACACCGACGAAGGTGGGGCATGGCATGTCGATGTGCCGCTCGGTCAGTTGCCGGAGCCTTTGCCGGACTTTCCGCTGACGATCCAGAATGCGTGGATGCTCGATGCGTTCACAACGACTAACGGAGCAACGCAGATTGTTCCTGACAGCCATCGCACTCGCAGGAAGCCTGTGTGGGGAGAAGCGCAGGAGGACGGGAAGATACTGACGGGATCTGCCGGCTCGGTCGCTATCTGGCTCTCGAATACATGGCATCGGTCAGGACCAAATGCAACAGATAACCCCCGTCGGGCAATCCTCTGCTATTACTCTCGCTCATGGATCAAGCCGTTCACCGATTATACATCATTAGCCCCGGAGATCGCGCAAACCTTCTCACCGGAATTGCGGTATCTGCTCGGATATTCGGCGAACCCACCCGTCCGAGGGTAGAGTTTTTTTATATTTGTACTATTCTAAATTTTATCAACAGCCGAAACTAAAAAATCACCGAAGTGAGGAGACATTACAATGATCCGCGAAACAATACAAAAAGTTGTCGATGGACACGATTTAACCGAGCCTGAAACCGTTGATACCATGAACGAAATCATGAGCGGTGAGGCGACGCCGGCGCAAGTTGCATCGTTCATTACCGCTCTCCGAATCAAGGGCGAGACGATTGAAGAAATCACCGGCGCCGCACGCGTTATGCGCGAAAAATCGACAAAGATCCACACCAAACACCCTTTTGCTGTTGATACTTGCGGCACAGGTGGAGATGGCTCACACTCATTCAATATCTCAACGACCGCAGCATTTGTTGTGGCGGGAACGGGAATTCCGGTGGCAAAACACGGTAACCGAGCCGCTTCGAGCCAAAGTGGTAGCGCGGACGTTCTCAAAGCGTTGGGCATAAATATTGAAATCGGACCGGAGCAGGTTGGCGCGTGTATTGATGATGTAGGGATCGGTTTTCTCTTTGCCGTTACGTTGCACGGTGCGATGAAATATGCGATTGGTCCCCGCCGAGAAATCGGCATTCGTACAATTTTCAATGTACTCGGTCCGCTCACGAATCCCGCTGGTACACAGGCGCAGGTCATTGGTGTCTACGCACCCGCCCTGACGCAACCTCTAGCAAATGTACTCAAGAATCTTGGCAGCCAACGTGCTTTTATTGTTCACGGCGGAGACGGTTTAGACGAGATTACAACGACAACGACGACTCAGGTTTCGGAGTTGGCAGATGGTGCGGTCAATACATACACGCTCGATCCGACGGAATTGGGCATCCCAACGGCACAGCCGAGTGACCTCAAAGGGGGTACACCGGAAGAAAACGCAGAAATGACGTTGAGCGTCCTGAAGGGCGAAAAGGGTCCCAAACGAGACATCGTATTGCTCAATGCAGCGGCGGCGATTGTTGCGGGTGGTAAGGCTGACGACATAACAGCGGGACTTGCAGCGGCAGCGGAATCTATCGATTCCGGGCAAGCGTTGGAGAAGTTAGAAGGGTTGAAAGCGAAATCGAATGAGGGATTTTAACCTTGAGTATCATCTGATTTTCTGCAAATAGAAATTTGCTGAAACGAGAGGATATTACAGTGATCCGTGAGACGATCCAAAAGGTTGTTGATGGACAAAACTTAACCGAGCGTGAAACCGTTGACACCATGAACGAAATCATGAGCGGCAAAGCGACGCCGGCACAAGTGGCTTCGTTCATCACTGCTCTCCGAATCAAGGGCGAGACGATTGAAGAAATCACCGGTGCGGCGCGTGTGATGCGTGAAAAATCGACGAAGGTTCACACCAAACACGCCTTTGTTGTTGATACTTCCGGCACGGGCGGGGACGGGTCGCATACGTTCAATATCTCAACAACTGCGGCATTTGTTGTAGCAGGAACAGGCATTGCAGTGGCAAAACATGGTAACCGCGCCATTTCGAGCCGGAGCGGAGCTGCCGATGTCCTCAACGCGTTGGGCGTGAACATCGAAATCGGACCAGAACAGATTGGGGCGTGTATTGATGATGCAGGAATCGGTTTTCTCTTTACAATTACATTACACAGCGCGATGAAGTATGCGATTGGACCTCGCCAAGAAGTCGGTATCCGCACAATTTTCAACGCGCTTGGACCGCTCACAAATCCTGCTGATGCACAAGCGCAAGTTCTTGGTGTTTACGCACCAACTCTGACGGAACCTCTAGCGCATGTCCTCAAGAATTTTGGATCCCAGTGTGCGTTTGTTGTGCATGGCGGAGATGGTTTGGACGAAATCACAACGACAACGACGACTCAGGTTTCGGAGCTGGCAGATGGTGCGGTCAATACATACACGCTCGATCCGACGGAATTGGGCATCCCAACGGCACAGCCGAGTGACCTCAAAGGGGGTACACCGGAAGAAAACGCAGAAATGACGTTGAGCGTCTTGAAAGGTGAAAAGGGTCCCAGACGGGACATCGTGTTGCTCAATGCAGCGGCGATTGTTGCGGGTGGTAAGGCTGACGACATAACAGCAGGCCTCGCAGCGGCAGCGGAATCTATCGATTCCGGGCGGGCGTTGGAGAAGTTAGAGGGATTGAAGGCGAAATCAAATGAGAATGTTTAACCTTCGATGAAATTTGGTCTTCTGCTGGAATCTCAGCATCCCCTTCCATTGCTAATACATGATCTGATCTGAAAACGGAATGAGAAAGGAAGGATTCAAATGGCTCAGTTATCTAAAGCAACCCTCGGACGGACGGGACTTGATGTGACTCGCTTGAGCTACGGTGCCATGGAGATTCGGTCGGAGTGGGCGGGTAACGATGATCGTCCACTGACCGAAACGCAGGCTGAGACCGTCCTCAATGCCCTGTTAGATGCCGGAATCAACTTCATTGATACCGCGGATTGCTACGGTCGCAGTGAAGAGTACATCGGCAGATTTATCTCCCACCGTCGTGACGAATACTACTTGGCGAGCAAGTGTGGCTGTCACCCGGATCACGGACAGAAGGGCTTGGGATGGGTCGGCAAAATTTGGACGAAGGAGAATGTTCACCGCGGCGTGGACGAAAGCCTGCGACGACTGAAAACCGACTATCTGGATGTGATGCAGTTTCACGGCGCGACGGTCGAAGATTGTGAACAGGGCGCGGTGATCGATGCGTTGAACGAGGCACGAGACCAAGGAAAAGTGCGCTGGATCGGCACCTCCTCCGCCCTTGAACATAAGCCGACCTTCCTTGAATGGGGTTCGTTCGATGTGTTTCAGCTCGGATATTCTGCGCTTGACCGTACCACCGAAAACTTTATCACTGAGGCAGCAAACGCGGGCACCGGGATGATTATCCGAGGCGGTGTGGCGCAAGGCGAGCCGGGGGAAGGGAGAGGGAATGCTGACAGATGGCAACAGGCGTTCGACGAAGCCAAGTTGGATGAACTCCGCGAGGAGGGCGAAAGCCGAACTGCGTTCATCTTACGTTTCACCCTAAGCCATCCATATGTTCATACAACAATCGTGGGAACGCGGAACGTCGACCATCTGCTTGAGAACGTTCGGACCGCTGAACGGGGACCGCTGGCACCAGATGTTTACACAGAGGCAAAGCGTCGCCTTGATGCGGTCGGGATGATCCCAGCGGAATCGCTCGAAAATGTGTAGCTCTCTAAATAGTCGGCTGTAACTGCAAGCCTTGTATAGAATGAAAAGGTAGGAGTAAGACAATCGTAATGACTAACAATTTTGGTAGTGAAGTCTACAAAAGACTCGGCGTACGCCCGCTCATTAACGCCGGGGGAACGCAGACGCTTTGGGGCGGTTCGACACTGTCCCCTGAAGTGATGGGTGCTATGGTGGATGCCAACTCCAACTATGTGGAGATGGAGGAACTTCTCGACAAAGCAGGTGAGCATGTTGCGAAACTGATGGGCGTTGAGGCTGCCTACATAACCTCCGGCTGCTTTGCCGCGCTTGCACTTAGCACCGCCGCCTGTATGACCGGGAGGGATCGCCAGAAAATCAGTCAACTCCCGGAGATCGTTGGCATCAAGCACGAAGTGCTCATCCAAGCGAAACACCGTAACAGTTATGACCGAGAATTTCCCGTGCCCGGTGGAGTGCTTGTGGAAGTGGGAGATACAGACGGATGCACCGTTGATGTGTTGAATGGGGCGATAGGACCCAACACCGCAGCCGTTGCTTACCTTGCAAGAAGGGATGCCGACAGCTCGATTATACCGTTGGCAGATGTGGTCAAGACGGCTCACGCCCACGGCGTACCTGTTATCGTTGACGCTGCGACCCATATCTATCCGGTAGACTATTTCCGAGGGCTTGCGCAATCGGCGGATCTGGTGTGTTTTAGCGGGAAGTACTTCAATGCACCGCCGGCAGTTGGAATTGCTCTTGGTAAAAAGGAACTGATGGATGCTGTTGCGGATCACGGTTATATCGGCTTCTACAACCCTGACGGACGTTCATTTGGGAGGGGCTTTAAGATAGGCCGGCATGATGTAATCGGCTTGGTGGCAGCACTGGAGTGGTGGTTAAACGCAGACCACGCTGAACGTCATGCGAAGGATGAGGCGACGCTCGCTGGTATGCAGCAGGCGTTGGAAGATACCGCGGGTGTAGGAGAGATGGAGATAGTGCACGTCGGGGCACATACCGGATCAACCCTACACGTCGGTGTCGATTCAGAGGTTGCTGGAAAGGATGCGGGGCAGGTGGTTGCTGAACTTAATAACGGCGTACCCCGTATCAGGGTCGGTGGGAGCGACGATAGCATCATAATTCACGCCCATACCCTGAACGAGGGCGAGGAAGAAATAGTCGTGGATCGGCTGAAGGCTGTGCTCACCAGCTAAATTGCTTTAGTATGCGTCGTTCTGTTTTTTTGATAATAGCGCAGGAGTCATGTTGAGTATATCTGACTGTTTTAAAATATTGGAGGATCACCGTCAATGATGCTAGGCGCACATGTTTCCGCCGCCGGCGGTTTACACAATTCAATTCGGAACGGGGAAAAATTGGAATGTGAAGCCATCCAGATTTTCCTAAGAAATCCAAATCGCTGGGTCGGCAAAGAGCCCAACGACTCGGACATAGCGCAATTCCGGGAGGCGTGGGAGGCGTCTGACATCGTTCGCGAGGGGCTTGTCCACGACATCCACTTGTCCAATCTCGCTTCGCCCAAGCCGGATGTCCTTGAGAACTCTCGCGACGTGTTTCTTTCCCAGATGGAGCTCGCGGCCGCCTGTGGACTTCGGTATATCGTGACCCATCTGGGAGCGCATCTCGACACCGGCGAAGCGGAGGGCTTGAAGGTATTGAGCGATAGTTTCAACGCGCTCTTTGAACAAACGGCGGACGGAAGCGTTGTCGTCTTATTGGAAACAACTGCGGGGCAAGGGACGAATCTGGGATACTGTTTTGAGCACCTGCGTGAGATTATCGATGACTCGGAATATCCTGAAAGGTTGGGCGTTTGTTTCGATACCTGCCATGTCTTTGCTGCGGGATACGATTTGCGGACAGAGGAGGACTATCGCCAGACGTTCGATCAATTTGACAAAATTGTCGGGTTGGATCGATTGCTTGCGTTCCATCTCAACGATGCAAAATCGCAATACGGCAGCCGGGTTGATCGCCACGAACATATCGGGGAAGGCAACATCGGGATAACACCTTTCCAACTACTCGCCAACGACCCACGCTTTGAGAACGTTCCAATGGTTATCGAAACGCCAAAGATGGCAACAATGCACGCGACCAATCTTGCCGTGTTGAGAGGGTTAGTAAAGAATTGAAGGTTGTGGGACGAAGGGAGTATAGAGTGTCCATAAGGACATTGACGATTTATGTGTTACGATTCAGCCATCGGAGAGCCTTAGTATGTCCATAGGTCCTTTGGAAGTTCTGATTCTGCTGGTGATTTTTCTGGGTATCCTCCTAATTTCCCGCCGCCAAACCAAGCGGATCTGTCCTCAATGCGGTTTTTCAATCCGATCGTATACCCCTGAGTGCCCTGAGTGCGGGATGGTTTTTCCGAGGAAGGAAAGGTCGCATTCATGAAAATCACGTTTCTCGGTACAGGCACATCGCACGGTGTTCCGATGATCGCTTGTCGTTGTGCCGTCTGCCAATCGAAAGATCCTAAAAATCACCGCACCCGTCCCTCAATTGTCATTACCCTTGACAATAACAAAAACATCCTCGTAGATACCTCACCGGAGCTTCGGCTCCAAGTTCTCCGATGTGGCATTGATCATATCGATGCCATCCTTTTTACGCATGCCCACGCAGACCACCTGCACGGCCTTGATGATGTCCGCGCTTTTTCTGAGGTGCAGGGAACCGTCATCCCCTGTTATGGCAACCCGGAAACCCTTGAACGGCTCAGCACTGTTTTTGAATATGCCTTTCGGCTTCAGCACCTCGGCGGCGGTATCCCGCAGCTGGAACTGGTGACAATTGACGGTCCTTTTCAGCTGTTTGATGTTGAATTTCTTCCAGTTGATCTGCTGCATGGATGGACAACGGTGCTTGGGTTTCGGATTGGTAATTTCGCATACGCTACAGACTGTAACGCGATTGTGCCTGCCTCAATGGATCTCCTGAGAGGTCTTGAAGTGCTAGTGCTTGATGCTATCCGATGGGAGCCACGGCATCCAACCCATTTCACGATTCCAGAATCGTTGGAGATCGTGAAAGAACTCAACCCCAAACAGACCTATTTTACTCACATGACCCACGATGTGGACCATGATTCAACGAGCGCACGCCTGCCAGAAAATGTCCAGCTTGCCTACGATGGCTTGGTAGTGGAAGTTTAAGAACGGTGGAAACAGATGGCAAGTGCGTGTCAGGTATGATGTCTATGCCTGTCCGCTGGAGAAAAATACATGAATCACCATCCGTTGCAAAATATTGAACGCATTGAACAGACGCCGGACGTTTATCTCAATGTCGTAGGTTCTGTCTTTGCAGTTTTTGATGAACACACCCAGGATTCAGGAAACATATCCTACGGGGTACAAACCGCACAGGGACGCTATTTCGTAAAGACCGCAGGCTACCCTGATGATCCAAATCCCTTTCTGAAGCATTCCGAGCGGGTTTCGCTGCTTCGAAACGCAGTCCAACTTCGGCGAAGTTGCAACCACCCCACTCTGCCATCGCTGCATCAGGTAATAGAGTCGCCTACTGGTCCACTGCTTGTCTATCAATGGGTCGATGGCGAGTTGATTAGAACGGCTGCTGCAATGCGCGACGATCCGCGATCAACCTTTCAGCGTTTCCGACGGCTCCCATCCCGTGAGATAATCCGTGCTCTGGATCTTATCTACGAATTGCACCACCAACTCGCGCAATTAGGGTGGATTGCTGTCGATTTTTACGATGGCTGCATGATTTATGACTTTGACCGTGGGGAATTACACATCGTAGACCTAGACCACTACTGCGAGGGATCGTTTATAAACGAGATGGGACGGATGTTCGGTTCATCGCGTTTTATGGCTCCCGAAGAGTTCGAGCGGGGTGTACGCATTGATGAGCGTACCACCGTGTTCACTATGGGGAGGGTTGCAGCTGTGCTGCTGTCAGACGGTACGTTGACGCGTCGTCCATTTCGTGGAAGCGATGGGCTGTACGAGGTGGTCCGCCGCGCCTGCTGCGAAGATCCGGGAAAACGATACGACTCAATGGCGGCCTTTTTTGCTGCGTGGATGGACGCGCATATTTCCGAGTCATCGCCAGACTAAAGGACCTCCTGAGTGAGCAGGCTGCCAAGCGATTAGGGGGACGGACAGCAGATGAACGATGCTACTAACTACGCTTTCAGGCTCTCGCCGGAGCATCTCGCCGCCGTCAATCGGAAACGGCGAATCGTTGTGAACCACCAAGTAGACGGGTTATTGTGTGCCGTTGAACAGGGGCTGACCGTCGAGCAGATCATGGCGTATGAATTCGCATTTGCCGATGCACCGGAGAGTCACATTGACGCACAGTGGTGGTCATTTGATAATACCTTCCCATTGAAAGGACGCCCCCTAATAGACGAGACAAGTCCGTCCGTGCCAAAATATATAACCCCGGAACGCGTCAAAATTTTCCAGCAATGGTTGGATGATGGGGTCAACATCGCCGAGGTTTATATCGAGGAAACGAAGAAACGGGGTCTCGAATGCTTCTATACCTATCGACTTAACGAGGATCCATATACCGAGCATCGTGAATTGGCGGAAGCGCATCCCGATTGGCTGATTACAGGTGAGTGGGAGCAGCCGCTCTGGAACTTTGCTGTGCCGGGTGTGCGCGATTACAAGGTCGCTATCTGCCGAGAACTGGTGGAGCGGTACAATTTCGATGGATTGGAGATCGATTTTGCACGCGGGCCTATCCAGACACCGCCGGGGCATCAATGGGAGCAGCGTGAGAATATCACAGAATTTCTTTGCCGGGTTCGACAAGAAACACTTGAAGTGGAGCAGAAGCGTGGACGACCTGTTTTGCTGGTGGCGCGCATCCCAGATAATCTCATCGGCTGTCATTTCGACGGGCTCGACGTAGAAACGTGGGTACGTGAGCATCTCGTTGACTTTCTGGTCTTGGGTGTGCGATCGTATGAACTGGCGATTGATCAGTTTCGTGCCATCGTCGGTGACAAGCCGATTCAAATCTTTGGAACGCTCGACGACCATCACTGCACGGATGGTTATTCCTGGCCTCCAATCGAAGTGTGGCGCGGTGTCGTTGCTAACTGGTGGCAGCAGGGGGTGGACGCAATTCAGACCTTCAATTGGGGTGTCGCACCGTCCGAAGTTGCCCGGGGGCTGAACGTTAAGACACACGGTGCCTACTTTGACGGTACGCGGATGATTCCTGTGTATCAGCAGGCATATGGTGAACTTGGCGATCCGAAAAAACTGAAATATTTAGACAAACATTTCGTCGTCCAGCGCCGGGGCGGCGGTGGATCCGGTGGCGCCAACGTCAACGAGTGGCAGACCCCGCGGTTCAGTTACCAGAACACGAACATGCTGGGACAGCTGCCCATCACCTTAGATAACTTAGGATTGGTTGACACGCTGATTAGGCTTCGCGTCTCGGATGATTTCACCGCTGAAGCGGAACGGATTGAGCGATTGACCCTTCGCATCCTGCTTTCCGATCCGGAGATAGAAAATCTGCCGGAGGGTCAGAAAATTGACGCTGTGTCTATCAATCCTTTCTGGGATCGGCTGCAGTTGTTCACTTCACCGGCGCGAAGGAATATCATTGATCGGCTCGAAGTGCGTCTCAACGGTGTGCTGTTGGATAGGGCGACTCTCAATTCCGGTTGGTTTGTCTTCGACACAAATCCGAAGCTATTTGCGGTGGGTATCAATTTGATTGGCCTCCGAGTTACGGACCGGGATTCGCAAGGGGAAGCGATGACCGTGGAAAAAGTCGAGGCACATGTAGAATATCGGTGTCCCTGAAACCCCATGACCCTCCGTCCAGAAGGTGTCATTGAGGAAGGGGTAGGCTTTTATTTCACGCCTCGGAGCACGGATTCGTCGCGCCACGGCGGGATGTGCGCTTCTAACGTTTTCGTTTCCAGAGCCAACCCGGAGCAGTTGGAGGCTAACACCTCAAAGATCTTGTTTGCCACAATGCGGTGTCCGAGATCGTTGGCATGTACGCCGTCATGGTGGACGAGCCAGTCCGCATCGCGGTATGACCCCAGCAGGTCAACGAAAAGACAGTCGCACGCATCGGCAACCCCTTTGATCGCATCGTTGTAACGATAGAAGAGATCGAGATCTGCGTGACTCCAGCGTTCACCGCCAGCAGTAAAGTCGGTCATGTAATACGGACCAGGTAAGACGATTAACGGCTGAATTTGCTCCCGTACACGCTGGATGATGTCGCGCATCTCGGTGCAAAAGAGGTCAATGGGTGTGCCGCCGCGTGCATCGTTGAGTCCATACGAAATGACCAATAAATCTGGGTTGTTCTTGATAACGTGTCTGTCGATGCGCTCGTTGGCGGGAGGATTTCGATCGGATTCGAGATAGGCGGGACCTTTGGTCGAGATCAGGTTCGCACCGATACCCACATTGACCAACTCCACAGGGACACGCTGAAACTCGTTGATGAGTTGCGCCAACTGATTTGCCCAACACCGCTCGCGAATGCTAGACCAACCACCAGCGGTTGTACTCTCTCCAATGGTAACTAGCTTCTGAAACTCTTTTGCCCACCAATCCTTTTTCATCCCTGCATACCCTCCCGGAAATAAGCTGATATCTTGTCTATTTTTCCCCTAACTTTATCATCTATCCAACAGAACGATTGTGTGAAAAAATCTACATTGGTTAATCGAATATGGTTTGTTACGCCGATTAACGATAGAATTACGAAAACCGATTCATGCCCTCGCATTAAACTAGCACCATTGATTGTATAATCCTACCTATCTATCTTTGAGTCTTGATGAGCCCGAAACGAGAAATTGCTTGGCATGACTTCATCTTCATAGGAGGTATTCTATGCTACTTGGCGAAAGCGATGCCATGTAAACCGTTCGTACAACAATCCACCAACTCAGCGACAATGACAGCACATCATCAAGAATTTGCGTCGCCAAAAATGGCGAAGCTGTCAAACTCAATGGCCACAAGGCTTTAGGGGAGAATTGACCGCGATAATGAGAATTTGCGTCGCCAAAAATGGCGAAGCTGTCAAACCCAGTGGCCACAAGGCTTTAGGGGCAATTTGCCTCCATGATGCGAAATTCGCGTCGCCAAAAATGGCGAAGTTACAGGACCAGAACATGAGAAGTGATAAAAATGTGATGAAAGTCCACTCAAATCAACAATAAACAGTAGGAGTTACACCCTTCAGCTTGTAATATAGCAAATTTATCGTCCGATATAACTGTTCTAATCGCTGCGGTTGCTTTTTAAGCGCTCTCCGTTAAAAACTTTATACCGGTTTTGGGACGCTGTTGTTTATTTTGGCGCGGTAATTGCTAGTACAGAAGGTGCATTCGCCGCAGCCGTGTTTGTGACGTACCTGCTCTTGGGGACGGGACTGCTCAAGTTCTCTCCTTTCTCAACGAATTTTCGGTCCTTGCCAAGTGTGTTTATCTGCTTGCTGCGATTGGGACGTTTGCACTGGCGTTTTTGAGTCTGTACGACGTTTATAAAGCAAAGCAGGGGAAGGTAAAAGAGATTACATTGCAGCTGCCCAAGTCGTTGAAGCAGCGTATCCACAAAGCGATCCGCGAGCAGACGCGGACATCGGGGGTAATTATCGGTGCGTTGGTCATAGGGTTCGCAATCTCTGTGTTGGAGTTGGTTTGCACGGGGCAGGTCTATTTGCCGACGATTACCTTTGTAATGGGTGTTGGGGGGATGCGGGGTCATGCGCTGGCGTACCTGATTCTGTATAATCTGATGTTTATCGTACCGCTGCTGGTGGTGTTTGGGTTTGTGTATTGGGGAACGACCTCGGGGCAGCTCGGTGGTGTGCTGCAACGGCATCTGATGCCCATGAAGTTGGGAACGGGAGTTTTGTTGCTTGCCTAGGGATTTGGTTGTTATTCAGCATTACTTAAAAGGAGGAATATCAGTGATGAGAAAATGTGCAAGGTGTTTGACCGTTGGTTTGATGCTGACGGTGCTTGCAGTGTGTGAACATTTTTCAATTGCTTCAGAGGCTCCCGAAGATATGGTTTTAATTCCTGCGGGTGAGTTCATCATGGGAACAGATTCTGAGGGGACAAACGCGGATCAGAAACCCGCGCATCAGGTCTATTTAGATGTCTTCTATATTGATAAACACGAAGTCACCAACGCCCAATTTGAGGCATTTATCGTTGACGGTGGATACCAAAACCGGAAACTTTGGACAGCGGCGGGTTGGAATTTTATCCAGAACCATCAGATAAAAACTCCACTACATCA
Organism: Candidatus Poribacteria bacterium; assembly: GCA_022822005.1. Classification (GTDB taxonomy): domain Bacteria; phylum Poribacteria; class WGA-4E; order WGA-4E; family PCPOR2b; genus PCPOR2b. The sequence continues at coordinate 145,903 of JAJECO010000053.1, read as the reverse complement.
TGGTCAGAATTCAGTGTCAATGGAACCAGACCATCCGGTGATTGGCGTGAGTTGGTATGAAGCCTATGCTTACGCGACTTGGGCGGGAAAAAGACTCCCGACCGAAGCGGAGTGGGAGAAAGCTGCAAGGGGAACAGATGAACGTACCTATCCGTGGGGAAATAAGATGGATTTTTCTCGCCTCAACTATTTTCCACATCACGAAAAGATTTTGGGAATTGGCAGTTTTCCAAGCGGAGCGAGCCCTTATGGCGCGCTCGATATGGCGGGCAGCGTATGGGAATGGTGTGCGGATTGGTATAGTGAAGATTGCTATCCACAAAGTTCACGGCAAAACCCAAAAGGACCAGATGGGGGAGAATATCGGGCTTTGCGTGGCGGGGGATGGAATTCAATTCGGCTTCAACTCCGAACCTTTTATCGGCATTGCGATAAGGCAGATCGCAGAGCCTATAATGTCGGATTTCGTTGTGCTCAGGACGTAACTGATAAGTAAAGGGGCTCGCAACACTTTCATAAGGAGGAGAATATGGAACGGAAATTCTTGGCTTTTTCATGCCTCGTGCTGTTGAGTTCAATTGTGTATTACATCTATACCAGTTATCAACTGCATATCGCAGACAAAAATCTACAAGAAGTGGAACCGGAAGCACCTTTAATTGGTGCTCGGGGGGCCAACAGTCTTTTTCAGTCTTCAGCCCCGAAACACTCAACCCCAGAATCGACTGAGGAAGAGTGGGAAGTGTCTGAGAAGACTTCCGAAAATACGGCATTGGAAGAGACCGGAGTTACTTTCAATACAGAGGGTTTTGAGGAATTGGAAGCGAATCCTTCTGAAGAACAAAGTAGTCCAGAACTGGAAGCTCTTTTCATAGATGTCAAACAGTTGGACGATCGACGGCAAAAACTGAATCAAGAAGAGGAACCCTTTTTTAAGGATTTTGTTGAGCTGAGGCGTGCCATTTTTGAAATTACTGAAGCGATGGGCACAACAGAGGGCAAGCAAATTGCTCAGCAACTGGATGAAGACTTTAAGTCACTTACCGAACAACAGAATGAGCTGGTCCCTATACTCAATGAATTTCACGAGAAGCAACGTGAAATTGATAACGCGTATGAGAAGTTAGCGGACAAGTATGGAATTTCTATGACAGAATTTCATGACAAACACGAGGCAGCGTATCAATCTTGGAAAGCAGGTTTGTAAGCTAAGACACTTCAGGACTTGGAAATACCTTAGGAAATACATTTTCAGGAGAGATTTTATGTCCCGACTATTTTTCTACATCCTATGTTACTCCATCTTTTTCATGAGTGCATTATGTTTCTCTAAAGACCTAACGCTTGATGAGTTGATTCATGGCGTAAATCTGACTCGCAATCGTATCAGAAGTGGGGAAGTCAGGGCTATCGTGACAGTTGACTACGCCGCTGAAAAGTCGCCAGAAGAAATTCAGGCATGGATGCGAGAAGAAAGAGAGCAGACTTTGAAGGATTTTGCACGCGATGGTAAAGCTGAATTGGAGCGTCAGCTCAGGACCATCCCGTTTGCGGCGGAACTATACAGCGGATATAAAGAAACTAAAGAGTCAAATTTTGCCTTTCAAATCTTCGACCAAGTTGTCGCTTCCTCACCAAAAGTTTACCAATATAAGATGACCCGGGTGGATTTGACAGAGAGTGATTTATACAGTGAAAGGGCAGAATATTTCTGGGCGGGTTTTCTTGAAATTCTCACTTATGATGGTCAGACCGAGGCCCTTGAAAGAATTGAAGCATTGGCACCGCATTTCTCTTTTGAGCTTTTCAATGTCCGTAAAAATGCGGGCTTTCTGCGTTTTGATGCTTATGGAGCACCTGCCCGTCGTGTACCTGCGAATGCACGGTTGGTCGGGAAAGAGAGAGTTGCGGGAGCCGATTGCTACATTCTTGAATTTCAAGGGTCGGAAACAAACATCGATATGGGGATTTTTGACTTTATGAGAATCTGGATTGATGCGGAGAAGAACTTCTGTATCCGTAAAGAGGAATTCCTACAGGATAAAGAATCGGTTGTAGAGTGGGAGAACAGGTATGAACATTTTCAGAAGTTAGACGATATCTGGTTTCCGATGGTCATTCGCAAGACCCATAACAAACCGGATGGTAGTCCTATGAGAACCACCACAGTGCTCGTAAAAGAGGGAGCGTTTAATGTTGACTTCCCTGAGAATTTTTTTCAGATTGATCGGCAGTTTTATTTTAATCATCCGCACTTAAGGATCTCACCTCTTTCTGAAATTATCTCCCCTGAATTTGGTCACATCGAAATAAGGTGAGCCACCAAAGAACAGCACTCCACCCGAGGCTGATATTCTTCTGCTAACTTGCGGCCCCAACAGTTTGCTACGGATCTGTGAGTTGTTAAAAATTAATACAAACTTTGACGAACTGGCTCAACTGTCCCGTTTCCACCCCGATCATGGTACAACTTGCCTAGGTGTTTATGTAAGTTCAATTGCTATTCATTGAGTAATCATTGTCCACAGAGGAGATATTCTCATTGGCAAAGATAATTTCCCCTTTTCTGATTTTAGCCCTAATCGGTTTGGTACTAAGGTTGGGGTTTAGTTCCCAATCCATGCGTCCAACCAGAGTTGAATGTGGACCTAACTTGACGCTGCTGATCAGTGGGGAGGAGTTGGGCTATCTTGAACCATGTGGTTGTGCAGAAGGGCAGCTCGGTGGGTTTCCCAGACGGGACAGCGTAATTCAACAGCTTGGGGCCAAAGGCAACACACTCGTACCGGTTGCCAACGGCGATCTGATTGAGGACGCAACCCGCCAATCGGAATTGAGGGCAGAGATTGGGTTTGCCGCCCTAAAAGAGATGGGTTACACCGTCTATAACATTGGAGACCGAGATTTGCTGCTGGGTATAGATCGATTGAAGTATTTACAAGAGGCGTCGGGGATTCCGTTTCTATCTGCAAATCTGTTTCACGGAGAAAGCCGAGTCTTTCAACCCTTTGTGCTTCACACAGTCAATCTCCACGGCAGCCAGATACAGATAGCGATTATAGGAGTGCTCTCCCAATCAAGGGTTAGCATCTGCCTTCGGCGACTCTGACTAACCGAGGACTCCTTCGGGTGTCTCCACAACCTACAGGAGACTCGTCATGAAAACGCTATTTGACCTTATACGTGAACCCATGCTTATTGGATCAATCGTAATCGGCGTGCTCATCGTTGTGGGTGCATACCTCGGCAGTCACTATTACTACGGTGAAACCGTTGTCGTTGAGACACCTGAACCCTTAGCATACACACCAAGTCAACACTACACGCCACCAGCACTTGATTTCAGCGAACTCCCGGAACCCATTGAAACCAAACAAACTCAGTTAGAATCAGAGATCACACCGTCATGGGAACTATCCATTGAGGATCTCCTCGCGGAGTTGACAGAGGCGGAAAAGCAGACCTTAACCTCAGAAGTTACTCCGCCTCGTGAATCCCTATACGGTTTAGGCCCATATCCTGAGATTCCACATGATTATCCAGAGCAGGACGTATGGGACAACATCGAAAAACTCTACTATGACGGATACGAAAGTATTGGACATGAACTTATCGAGCGAGTGCTAATCAAACTCTGGAATCAAGGGACTAAAGTAACCGCTGCCACCTACAACGAGCAGGATGGTGTCATTCCACACTACGATGATACCGTCTACGTCGAATGGCAAACCGACGACGAAGGTAACAGATACCTAAGTAAGTTTTCTTGCCATGGCGATCTAGGACAATACGAGGAATCAGTAGAGAATGGAACACAACCGAGTTGGGTAAAAGTTGTCCCTTTAGAAGGTGCAGGAATTGACCCGTATTCATTTCTCGACTTACCTTGAGCCTGTGTCATGAGATCGTGCTGCAAGGCTCCAGCGTCACTTAAAGGAATGACGAGATCTCAAAGCGGAATAGGAGGTTCTAGGATGAAAGCCAGAAGTTTCATCCTCACACTCACTTTTATCGCAGCGTTTCTTATCGTTGCTTTGCCTCTAGTCGCAGAAAATGATCCCAAGTATAGCGAAACCATATGGGACGAATGTATCGGTGGATCAGGATCAATCACTAAGAGCCTGTTTTAAAAGTCATTTGATACGGTTTCGCATCAAGTAAATGGAAGCAATGTATATCATAGCTTCAGCGGTTTTAGCAGATCGTTCATAGAAGTTACCCAAGCGGATTGCTTGACGTGCCACACAACGCAGAATAGTCCGAAATTCGATTACGAGGTTTATCTGCCGAAGATTCAACATTGGAATGATATAGGAGGGGATAATGAAACTGCAAAAGGGTTTTAGCGGGTTTAAGTTGGTAACAACCTCAATGTTTGCTATTGGGATTGGGTTAATTTTGATTTCCATTTTTTCGTTGATATTTTTTAATGAGCGGTTTTTCAATGAAAGCCTGCCCACGCTCCCCCTCGACTCAGACGCTTCAACGGGGGCACAGCGGCTTCTGAGTCGATCTGCTAGCACTCCTTCTCACCAGAATGAAGAGCCTGATGATTGGCAAGCGGAGATGTTTTCTGACGCGGATGCAACTTTGTTTAAGAACGCAGAGATGGCAGAAGGGCAGACAGCTCCGGCAGACGGGGCAACTGGGGAGCTATCCGAGTCCGAAGCGGTTTCAGAGTCTCAAGAAGAGCTTTTTTTAGGGTTGACTCGTTCTGAGATTGAAGCTGAGATACCTGTGCTTGAGGAAGAAATTCGCACCAATCTGACACGGGCGGTGACGCTCTATAAAGATCTGATAAGTACAGATGGGATGGCAGGAAGTTCACCGGGAATTGCTGAGTGGCGTGACGAGACATGGGCAGAGGTGAAGCGACTCTTCCAGGAAACAGCGCGTCAAAAAATTCCGCGTTATACATCATATTTGAACGTAACGGGTCGGGAGAATCCGCTGCGCGAGGGAGGATGGCTTTCTGAACTGATGGAACCCTTGCCCATGGGCGTGACCTACGGTGGAACAACTCGATAAACTCTCTTACAAGTAGGTTCTAATAATGTGCTTTCAAAGAGGAAAACAATATGATCTTCTTTGGTAGAAAAAACACTCTTTTATTAGTTTTGTGTTTTCTTATTATTGCCTTTATGTTAGGTTTCCCCTCCGTTACCTTTTCATTAGACGTAGACATGGATTTGAAAGTGATTTTAAGTGGGATACAGTATTATGATTCCCTCATCAAATCTGGCGAAGGAGAAGTCGTCTACAAACGTGTTCAAACTCCAGGGCTTACTGATGCTGGCCATCGCATAACCTGCGAGTATTACCTGATCTTTACTCAACGTCAAACCCGGATGGATATTCCTGAACGCTTCTCAGGTAATACTCATCACCCTAAACTTACTTTCATTGATACTAGAGGCGAGGGAGAGTGGCATTTACCTGACACCAAGCAAGGTATTCCTCGACCCGCCTACTATACTGGTTCTGCGAATACCTTTACTGATTGGCATCCCAAATTGATAATGACGCAATGGGAAGCAGGTAGTGTCTATGGACATTTAAAGAAAAAAAACTTCAAGATTAAGCAAAAGCAAAAGTTGAAACAAGGCACTTGTTATGTTCTTGAGAATACAGAAGGAGAGAAAATGTGGATTGCGCCCGAACAAGGATTTCGTCTTTTGCAATATGAGCATAGATTTGCACTAAAAATAAATCTTCCGCATCGAGGTCTGAAGGCGGGAACCCCCATGCTCGAACGCAAGGAAGCCTCTTACCAAAAATACGGGGAGGTATGGTTCCCCAAACAAATTTTCTTTCAAACATTTGCGATTAATCAAGAAGGACAGAAGCAACTTCTCTTGATGACACAAATCGAGATGAAATATTTTAGGGTAAATCACAACATTCCCAAAGAAACATTCACCGTTGATATTCCAGAGAACTCCCAAATTTGGGTAGGTGATTTAAGAAAACGCTTGTCCAAAAAGGAATTCTTAAATCTTTATGATTCAAAGTGGGTGAAGTGACCCACTTCAGAAAGTGGGTCAAGCGATTATCATCCGTTTTGATCCGAGTATGACGGGAACTTAGAACATGCGATCCGCTTAAATGGAATTGATCGCGTCTGGATTTATCGAATTAGAGGAAAAGATGATTATCCACAGAGTGGTTAGCACGTGCTCAATCCCTAACGCAATTGGAGAGCTGTCATGAAATTTATAGCGCATAAAATCCTTCTAGCCGCGATATTTCTTCCATTCCTTTCCAATTTCAGTGCTCATGCAGTCAACAACAATGCAACCTTGACACCACTTAGTATTCCAAAAGACATGCTGAATGAGTGGAATATTGATATCTCACCTGATGGAACAAAATTGGTTTATGAAGAGCAATCGCTCTCAACAGAGCAGCCAATTCGTCAAGTCCATCGACTGGTGGTTAGATCCATTACAGCGGACGACTTTTCCGCGCCAAGCGAACCGCAAGTATTAATCGAAGAACCGAGCCGGTTGTGGGCGCGATACTACCAGCCAACTTGGTCTCCCGACGGAAACTGGATTGCATTTTATTGTAGAGAGGATTTGCCTGCAAGGTATGCCAAGAGGAAACTAAGCGATTTCTGGCGGCCTCAGTCACCAATAAAGCTGGAGAAACCAGATGGAGTATATATGATCTCCGCTGCCGGAGATCATATGCGCTTTCTTGCTCCGGCAGATCTTGATGTTTCCAAAGGTGGTGAACTCCTTTTGTTGCCGAGCGGGCTCAGTTGGTCTCCCGATGGGAGGTCCCTCGCTTATGTATCGTGGGAAGGAAAACATAGCGATATTTACATTGTTTCCTTGGAGACAGGACAGGTGGAGCCATTCACAATAGATCACAAAGACAATATGTACCCCGCTTGGGTGCCTGATGGGAAGCAGATCGCATTCCAATCAACTCGGGGAAGAGGTGAATGGCTTGGTGCGGTCAGTCAGTACATGAAAGAAGATGCATCTTTCTTAGCACCATCAAAAGTGGAACGCTAGATTCGTTCGGTTTCAATTGCAAATGGTTGTGGAAGATATTTATTTTTTCCTTTTGAGATTACGCGAAAGCTAAATTTAACCTGTATTAAAGAGGAAAATCATGTCTTGAAGACGTCGTTATACGGTCTTCTTCAAAAGAGCACTGTAAGCGGCGGTCAGGATAATTGAGGTCTGGTTGTAAAGGTTATTCCAATTCGTTGGGAGTTTCGGCACCGGCTCATGTGAAAACGGAGTGACATTACGGCGAAGGAATAGAGTTGAGGGACGGTGCAAAATGCCCTGTCTACGGTTTCTGTTGCACGCTTTCTTAATGTGAGTCTCGGCACCTACGGGGGGATTTTTTGATATCCATCTCTGGTTTTAGGCAGTAATCCGTCCGTCAATTAGATGGGGGGCAACGTCAACGAGATCCACTTGGGCGCAGAATTCGAGATCTTCCCCCAGTCCAATGCGGGCAAGAGATCTACCGTGATAGCAATTTTTCAGCATTCCAAGCAGATCATCACGATGTGTCTGATAGAGGAGCTTTGCTGTTTCGGCGGCATCGGTCAGTTGAGTCTCTTCCAATGCTGCCACACATGCACCCGCAAAAACAGTGTCTTCCGTGCAGAAACCACCCTCCCTGCCAGAGCAAGCGATGACAAGTTCCCCTTCTACCTGTGCCAACTGGTCCACAGTTGCGCGGAGATTGAGGAAAGATCCGACAAGAATCCGCTCCGCGGCACGACAGGCTTGTAGGGTGCGTGTTCCGTTCGTCGTTGTCAAAACGATCTGTCGGTCTGAGACAACCGCTTGGGTATATTCACGCGGTGAATTCCCAAGATCGAACCCATCAACTTTTACCCCGCCCCGTTCGCCGCCGATCAGTGTGTTCGGTTGATCCGCAGCAAGACGAAACGCATCCTCTGGAGTCAGGACAGGTGTGATGGCTGTTGCGCCGTTTGCCACAGCGAGGGTGATGGTAGTTGTCGCACGTAAAATATCGGTGACGACAACTGTTTTGCCGGTAAGGTCAGAAAAAGGGAGGAGATCTGGTGTGAAAACGACATCAATGGAAGTGGGCATAGCTTATACTCGGAGCGGAGCAGGGTGGTAGTACTACAGTTTGGGGTGAGTGGCGGTCAAATCGAGTTTACAAACCGAATCCCGATTCCAAAAAGTTGGTAAAGACCTGTGCGTTCAGAAAGCGTTCGTCGTCCATAATCTTTCGGTGGAGTGGGATGACTGTCTTAATGCCTTCAATGGTGAACTCATCCAAAGCGCGCCTCATGCGTGCGATCGCTTCTTCCCTGTCTCTGCCGTAGGCAATCAGTTTCGCGACCAGTGAATCGTAGAAGGGGGGCACAGCGTAGCCGGGATAGAGATAGCCATCCACACGGACGCCGATTCCGCCCGGTGGCAGATACGCTTCAACCTTCCCCGGCGAAGGCGTGAGATCGTTATCAGGGTCTTCCGCATTAATCCGGCACTCGATGGCGTGCCCGGTTATCTCAACATCTGATTGGCTATATCCGATTTCTTCACCCCACGCCATCCGGATCTGCTCCTTGAGTAGATCAGTTCCCGTGATCATCTCTGTTATCGTATGCTCGACCTGGATGCGCGTGTTCATCTCAAGGAAGTAGAATTCCTCATCGGCGTCTACCACGAACTCAATCGTCCCAACATTGTTATAGCCGATCGACTTCGCGGCTTTAGCGGCTGCCTTACAGATGTCATGACGCGTCTTCGACGATAGGGAGCAAGCGGGGGATTCTTCAACCAGCTTCTGATGTTTGCGCTGGATGGAACATTCCCGTTCACCAAGATGGATAGCATTTCCGTGATTGTCCGCCAAAATCTGGACCTCAATGTGGCGTGCATTCTCAATCCACTTTTCAACGTAGACTTCGGTGCTACCGAACGCAGACTGTGCTTCTGCTCTCACCGTGTGGAAAAAGTCCATCAAGCTGGTGCCGTCATGCGCAATTCGGATGCCACGCCCACCGCCGCCAGCAACCGCCTTGATACCAACCGGATAGCCGATCTTGTCTGCAATTTCAACCGCTTCTTCAGCATTTTCAACTAAGCCCTTTCGGACATTTCGCCGAAGCCGACGACGCATACTGCCGCTTCCCGGCACCAACTTAAGGCCCGCTTTCGACATTGTTTCTCTTGCTTCCGCTTTGTCGCCCATTGTTCTCAAGTTCTCTGCCGTGGGACCGATAAAGGTGATCTCGTGGGCTTCGCAGATTTCGGCAAATTGTGCGTCTTCGGATAGAAACCCCGCACCGGGGTGAATGGCATCAGCGTCCGTTAGCTCAGCGACAGTAATGATGTTTGGGGGTCTGAGATAGCTTTCCGTTGAAGCGGGTGGTCCGATACAGTAGGCTTCGTCCGCATGTTGGACGTGTAGTGAGTCCTTGTCGGCGGTCGAATAGACCGCAACAGTCTTGATACCCATGTCCCGGCAGGCACGGATAACCCTAAGCGCAATTTCACCACGATTTGCAATTAAGATTTTCTTAAACATTGTTTGACCCTCCGGAAGTTAGCGGTTCAGCCCTGAATCGAAAAAAGAAAGGGAGCGGAAACGTTCAATTTTACGTGCTAACGCTTCTTCACACTTTCACACCCGCTCACTTTCTCGCTTTCATTCTTCCTTATCCCATTCCCAACAAACCGCCAATCACATCGCCGTATTTCGCAATGAGTCCTGCGAATACCACCGACACCATCGACATCAGTTTGATGAGGATATTGAGCGACGGACCGGATGTATCCTTGAACGGATCACCAACGGTATCGCCGACAACGGTTGCGTTGTGGTTGTCAGAACCCTTACCGCCATGCTCTCCGCCCTCGATGTATTTCTTCGCATTGTCCCATGCGCCGCCGGCGTTTGCCATCATCACTGCCAAGACGAATCCGGTCGCCAAACCGCCAGCAAGCAAGCCAAGAACGCCTGCAACGTTAAAGACCAAACCGACGATTACCGGAACGATAATAGCAATCAGCGACGGGAGAATCATCTCTCTTTGCGCTCCCACAGTCGAGATTTCGACGCATCGTGCGTAGTCCGGTTTCTCTTCGCTTTTCATGATACCGGGGCGTTCGCGGAATTGACGACGGACTTCTTGCACCATCGCACCGGCGGCACGCCCTACAGCTTTCATCGTTAAAGCACAGAAATAAAACGCCATCCCCGCACCGATAAACAGACCGATCAGCACTTTCGGGTTCATCAGGGTCACATTGTAATAGGACATGAACTGAGCAATACTAACCTTGACGGTATCCACCATGCCCTCCCCGGGAATGTTCAGTTGCGTTTTTTCCGCCATGTGAATTAGCCCATATCGAACCTCCTCAAGATAAGCCGCAAGGAGCGCGAGGGCGGTCAATGCAGCGGATCCAATAGCGAATCCTTTCCCGGTGGCAGCCGTTGTATTTCCAAGTGCGTCGAGTTGATCCGTGCGTTGACGGACGCTCGGATCGAGTTCGGCCATCTCCGCGTTACCACCTGCATTATCTGCAATCGGTCCGTACGCATCGGTCGCCAGCGTGATACCAAGCGTTGCAAGCATACCCACCGCGGCGATACCGACACCGTAAAGCCCCATCAACGCATTGCTCGCGCCACCCGCCAGATAGAAACTGGTAGCGACGGCGCCGATAACTGTTATCACGGGAATAGCGGTGGATTCCATACCCACAGCGATTCCTTCAATGATAACCGTTGCGGGTCCCGTTTCGGCTTGCTTGGCGATGGCACGTGTGGGTTTATAGTCGTGAGAGGTAAATATTTCTGTCACCTTACCGATAATCAGACCGGCTGCCAAGCCTGCTATAATAGCACCCCAAATCTGCCACTTGTTCGGGAGATCAAGAATCCACAACACGGGAATCGCGCAGATAGCGATACCAACTGCGCTTCCGTTGATGCCGAGGTTGAGTGACCCCATCAGCTGTCGCATTGAGGCACCCTCTTTCGTGCGCACCATGTAAATCCCTAAGATTGAGAGGATTACACCGATCCCCGCAATGATCATCGGTGCGGAAAGATACTTTAGCTGAAGCGCGATATTATCGTGTTCTTTCGCTGCAACCGCCGCAACGCCAAGGGCAGCGGTGGCAAGGATTGATCCTGCATAAGATTCATACAGGTCAGCGCCCATCCCCGCTACGTCGCCAACATTATCACCGACGTTATCCGCAATGACGGCCGGATTACGCGGATCGTCTTCAGGGATGCCAGCTTCCACCTTCCCTACAAGGTCTGCGCCGACATCAGCAGCTTTGGTGTAGATTCCACCGCCGACACGTGCGAAGAGTGCCTGTGTCGAGGCGCCCATACCGAAACTCAACATGATTACGGTAATCTGGGGCAGCGGATTTGTGCCCAAGAACCCCGGAAAAATCTTTGGAAATAGGTAATAGAGAATCAGAAACCAACCGGCGATGTCCAACAGCGCGAAGCCGACGACTACTAACCCCATCACTGCGCCAGCGCGGAAAGAAATCCGCAAGCCTGAGTTCAGTCCCTCCATCGCAGCACTTGTCGTGCGAGCCGATGCGTTCGTTGCGGTCTTCATGCCGAGAAAACCACAAAGCCCTGAGAAAAATCCGCCCGTCAAAAACGCAAAAGGCACCACCTTGTTTTGGGCATTCAGTCCGAAAGCCATAATGACAAAGATAACGCATAGTACAGCGAAGACAATTCCTACCACTTTATACTGCTGTCTCAGGTAAGCCATCGCCCCTTCGCGGACAGCTTGGGCGATTTCACGCATCACATCTGTGCCTTCACCCTGGCGCATGACCGATTTATAGAAAACAAATGCGAACCCCAAAGCGATCAGTGAGCCGATTGGAACAAGCCACCACGCGACGGGTAGGGGTGGGAGCGATCCCGATTCTGCAAAAGCAGGATTTACCACTGCCATTCCCACCAATGAAGCGAGAAATATATAACATCCACGGCTCCTTTCACGGAGCCGTTTGAAAACTGTTTCAAGCATAAAACATCTCCTTTAACAAAATGAAGAATAATGCGTAATACGTAATGCGTAAGCGTCTTTCTCTTGTACGTATTACTCGTTACTCGTTATCTGTTTATATTTCGTTTATACCAAGTACCTTCATCGCTTCTCCAACGATATAGATGGATCCCGCGATGCAGATAAGATCTGAGGTCGTGGCGATGGATTGTGCCAACGCGATCGCCTCACGGACGTTTGGACGGACATGGAAATTTGTCCCTATCTCTGACCATGCCCCCACAATCTCTTCGGCAGGCGTGACACGAGGGTTATCGAACGCCTGCGTTGTAATAATTTCATCTGCAAACGGACAGAAAATCTGACCGATAGCTTGCAAGTCTTTATCTCGCATCAAGCCCGCAACAAGGATCAAACGGCGGTAGCAAAAGACTTCACGGATCGCTTTGCACAGTACTTCCGCTGAAGTTGGGGAGTGTGCGCCATCCAGCAAAATAATCGGTGATTCTCCCACAACCTGCATACGTCCTGCCCAATGAACCGCTTTCAAACCGCCATAGACGCTGGTTCGGGGAACGCTATATCCTTCTTGGCGTATACGTTCAATACAAGCGATGGCAGTTGCTGCGTTGATCGCCTGATGTTCTCCAAGCAGCGGTATAAAGAGGTCCGAATAGCACGCCGATGGCGTTGTCAGATCAAAGGACTGACCGTTAATACTCCAATCCTTACGTTTCAGGTGAAAATCGCGCCCAACCCCATCCATCGGTGCCTCTCGGTCTGCGGCGACTGTTTCAAACACCGTCTGCGCTTCAGGGATTTGTGGCGCTACCACAACCGGACGGTTCGGTTTTATAATCTCTGCTTTCTCTTTTGCTATCGCTTCGTGCGTATCTCCAAGTATCGCTGTGTGCTCTAAGCTAATCGGTGTGATAACGCTTACAAGCGGATCTACCACATTCGTTGCATCCAACCGCCCACCAAGCCCTACTTCAATAACCGCGAAGTCGACCGCGTTATCTGCAAAATAGGTGAAGGCAAGGGCGGTATAAATCTCGAAAAATGAAACACGTCCAGTCGATTCCGATTCCGTTATCGCCTCAATTGACGGCTTGAGGCGGTCAACGTATTCTGCAAATTTCGCCTCTGAAATGAGTCGGGAGTTGATCCGGCACCGTTCACGCGGGGTAATCAGATGAGGTTGTGTGAACAAGCCAGTTTTGTAACCTGCGTGAGTCAGGATTGAGGCGATCAGTGCTGCCGTTGACCCTTTCCCTTTGCTACCGGCGACGTGAATAACTTTCAAGCGGCGATGTGGATCCCCCAGACACGCCAGTAGGTGGGAGATCCGTTCAAGATTATAAAAGCGTGCCTGCCTTGAGAAGTCTGGACTTTTCTCGGAGTTAATAAATGTATCAATATAGGCGAGAGCGGCTTCGTAATTCAACTTTGTTCTATGTCCATAGATTCAGATCTTCGTAGATCGGAAATTGCCCACAAAGATCTCGAACTTTTTCCCTTACCCCCTGCTTGGTTTTCGTGCTTCTACGTCCCTCAAGGGTCTCCTTTATCAGATCAGCAATTAACTGCATCTCCGGCTCTTTCATACCGCGTCCTGCCAGCATCGGTGTTCCAAGACGGATACCGCTCGTTGTGGTCGCAGACCGTTTATCCAACGGGATCGTGTTTTTGTTGACAATAATCCCCGCATCTTCAAGGTGGTCTGCAGCTTGCCGTCCGCTCAACTGCTTGTATGTTGCCGTTAAATCGACCAGCATGAGGTGGTTATCCGTGCCACCGCTTACCAAGCGGAACCCGTTTTCTATCAGCCCTTCGGCGAGTGCGTTGGCATTCTTCACAACTTGGCTCTGATACGCTTTGAAATCGGGTTCCATTGCTTCTTTGAAAGCGACCGCCTTCGCCGCGATCGTGTGCATAAAGGGACCGCCTTGTATCCCCGGAAATACCGCACGATCTACCGCTTCTGCCAATTCAGTCCGACACATGACAATTGCGCCCCGCGGACCCCGCAACGTTTTGTGGGTTGTGGTGGTAAGCACGTCGCAATACGGGACTGGATCCGGGTGCACGTCTGCGGCAATAAGCCCCGCGATATGGGCGATATCCGCCATCAGATACGCGTCAACAGAATCGGCAACTTCTCGCCACTTGGCGAAGTCGAACCAGCGTGGGTAAGCACTGCCGCCCACAATAATCAGTTTTGGTCCGTGCTCTTTTGCAAGGTCGGCTATCGTATTGATATCGATCTGTTCCGTTTCCGGATCAACACCGTAAGACACTATGTTGTAATATTGGCCCGAGAAGTTCTGGGGAAGCCCATGGCTCAGATGACCGCCGTGATCCAACCGCATCGACAGAATTGTATCGCCCGGCTCAAGGAGTGCTTTATACGCTGCCATATTGGCTAAATTCCCGGCGTGCGGCTGGACGTTGACATGATCGACACCGAAAAGCTGCTTCGCACGCTCGATCGCGAGGCTTTCCACACCATCTGCGGCTGCACAACCGTTGTAGTAGCGGGCACCGGGTGTTCCTTCGGCATATTTACTGGTCAGGACGCTCGCTTGCATCTGCATGACCGCCCGGCTTACATAATTTTCCGAAGGAATCAGTGTCAGGCTATTTCGCAGCCGGTCCAGATCTTGAAGCATTATCTGGACAATCTGTGGGTCAGCTTCACTCAATGATCTGTTCATGATGCGGTTATCCTCAGGATTTCTATATCCTCGTCGTATGGAGTTACATTTTAGTGCGTAAGTTTCTGTATTGATTGGTGTTATAAGGCACGCGTCAGGTGACTATGTTAGTCGACTCGCTTGAGAAGTTTTTCAGTTTGAGCTTTAAGACGTTTATTACCGGTCTGTTCAGCGAGTTCCAACGCAGTGTTCCAATCCTTCTTTGCCGCCCAATTGCGATCCAAGAGGTAATTCGCAATTCCCCGCCTGAGGTAGGCGAAGGCATAATCAGGGTTGGCATCGATCGCTTTGTTATAGTCTTGGATGGCGATAAAGTGCTCGCCCAGGTCACCCCTTATCGTTCCTCGAAAGTAGTAGGCGAAAGCGAAATTGTCTTTGAGATCGATAGCTATGTCGTAATCTTCGATTGCTTCCTTGTATTGACCCAGCGATCGCTTCACAGTTCCACGAAAGTAGTAGGCGGAGGCAAGATCAGGTTTGAGATTGATAGCGGCATCATAATCCGCAATGGCCTCCTGATATTGATCTAATCTGTATTTGGCATAGCCTCGCCTGAGGTGCGTTTCGGCGGATATGGATTGTTTGCGCGGCCACGAAGGTTTTGATCTTCCCGACTGACCGAGCAGCGCCTTGAGATTATTTGATGGAATGGCGAAATTGCGATTCTGGCCATCTTCAAGTGTTATGAGTGAGATCCCAATGACTTCGCCGTTTCGGTTGAGTACGGGTCCGCCGCTACTTCCGGGAAGAATCAGGGCAGTCATCTGGAACCGTTTTTTTCCCCCCTCTTCGTGGAGGTTATTGATGGTGTCATCTGACACTGCGCCTTCCAATCCTTTCGGATTGCCTGCGACGTAGACTGTCTCCCCAATTTCTACTGCGTCGCTATCGCCGAGGGGAAGGGGTTCACCCTCAAACGCCGTAACCTTCAGGATGGCGAGATCATTTTGCTCGTCAGTTGCAGTTATTCCCTCGATGGCATAGGTCGTGGGCTTACCAGCTAACTTTGCCGTGCCTTTTGCTGCTCCCACAACAACATGAAAGTTGGTTGCAATCTGGCTTGATCCTACAAGGAAACCGCTGCCAAATCCGAGAGTGTTGCCATCCCTATCTGCCATCTCTAAATACACCGTGGCCGCTAACGCTTTTTCGGCAACCTGTTCAGCGTTCTGAGCGGATGTAGCAGCAGTTATTGAAAGGAATGAAATAAGCCCCAAAGCTGTGAAGCGCAGTAACGCTTTTCCCGAATTTCTCATAACAGTATCACTCATCATCTGTTGGGTAATAATATCTATGGAGTCATTCGCACAACTTGTGATTTCAAGAAGTTCAGATTGTAACACAGATATCAGGTAGTTGCAAGAGAAATCATCGCACAGGAAATCAGTGTCAACTTGTGATTGTACTTCATTTTCTCGTCTGAACTTGTATTAACCTAACGCAAGTTGTTGGTTGTCATACCCGCTTGGCTTGGATAGACATATCCAAGTCCCAGACTCTCGGAACGGAGCCATTGTCGTCCGTAGTGGATTTGCCAATCCACTGCGATCGATAATTGATTCAATTTAGCTTGCATACGCTCGGTTTGCAATGTTTTCTATAACCCGCAACTTGGGTTAATTAACGGTAAATGTGAGTTGTTTTCGGCATCGATTCTATGCCATTTTTTGATGCCTAATATTGATTTCTAACACCCTAAAACTTAATATATGTTAAGTATTTAGCCAAAAATCACCTTAATTTTTCTGTTGCCGAATCCGCCCAAACCAAGGCAGGGCGCGGGTTTGAAGGAGGCGGGAAATTTTGCAAGTCACCCCGACAAACCGACTGGAAAACGTCGAAATTTTTTCAAAAGTGTTAGATTTTGTTAGATTTTGCCAGGTCATTGTGGATAACTTTTCGACGCCGATTTATCAGAGGTATTCACGGCTCTTTTCTTACGCATTACGTCAGTTGGTAGTTGTCTGATGGAGCGGTACAAGACCTGTCCCTACAGCGATCCATCACCCACCCTACACGCACATTTTGCCAAAAGTTAGCTAATGTTAGATTGTGTGAATCATTGTGGATAATTACCAAATGCACCGCCATTGATCCAAACCGCATGTCGCCCCGCCCCGACGAGTCGGGATTCAAAGCAACTGGAGCGAAAGCTAAAAACCTCCAATCTTAATCGCAAACCGCTCGGGTTTTAACACCAGCAACTTGCGCTAAGATAACTGTTTTCGACGGTCATTGAGTGGCTCGTTTTCACCATAGAAATGCGTTGACGGAAAATTCGAGACGGTTTATAATAACACAACGCAAATTGCTCGGTAACTCGTGGGTCGGGTTTCCATACTCGACGACTAATAGAGATGGCTATAAAGGTTAGGAAGCTATACACCTCTGAACACCCGATTTTATAAAATCTTAGGATGCACCATAGCAATGACAAATTACCTTAGAAGATCAAATTACTTGCACGGTTTACAATGTCACAGACGCCTCTGGTATGGACAGAACCATCCGGGGAGAGCGACACCTACTTCCAGATCACAGCGGCGGCTTCTCGATCAGAGTAGAGAAGTAAGGAGACGGGCTCGGTGTCGGTTTCCAGAGGGCATGCTGATTGATACCACAGATCCTCGAGAAGCGGCAGAACAAACCCAAGAAGCTATAAACAGCGACATTTCGTGTATTTTTAACGCCTCTTTTATTTTTAATGACACTTGGTGGGTACGATGTGACATTCTTCAGAGAGACTCAAACTCGTGGAAAATCATTGAAGTTGAGGCATCAGCTGATGTCAAAAAAGAGCATCTAGCTGACCTCGCTTTCCAAAAGTACGTCTTGACTGAACAAGGGGTAACCATCTCTAGAACGAAAGTGAAGCATATAAATCGAGAGTGTGTTTATCCAGATCTTTGCGATCTGTTTACTATTGAGGACGTAACAGATAAAGTTGATCGACTGATGGACGATGTACCCAACAATATAGAAACATTCGAAGCAATACTTGCCGAAGACGTTGAACCAGAGGTTCTGATTGGGGAGCAGTGTGAGAAGCCCCATCGCTGTCCGTTTAAGGACTATTGTTGGAGGGACGTTCCTGAATGCTGCTCCATTTTCACCATTCCACGACTTAGTTGGGATAAAAAAAATAAGCTGATCAGAAAGGATAACCTTAGTATTCGCGATCTTCCTAGCGATTTCCCATTGAATCCAAGCGAACGTGATTACGTCAACATGATTCGCAACAATCAACCGGAGATTGACAATGAAGCGATCAGACATCTATTATCGAAGTTAGAATATCCAATCCACTTCTTTGATTTTGAAACCCTTAATCCTGCGATTCCGAGGTTTGAGGGGCTGAGTGCATACCAACAATTTCCATTCCAGTACAGTTGTCATATACTGCAATCCGATGGTTCGCTCACCCACCACGAATACCTACACACTTATGCAACCGATCCCAGATTGCCTCTGGTGGAATCCTTGCTTAGCCATATTTCTGATGTTGGTTCGGTGGTTGTTTACAACGCTCGTTTTGAATGTGGGATACTTAAGGACTTGGCTGAATTTTTCCCCGAACATTCTGAAGCACTTCAATCAATTATTTCTAGGCTTTGGGACCAGTTGGTGATATTCAGAAACCACTATAGACATCCGGAATTCTACGGTTCTAATTCTCTTAAGGATGTCCTCCCTGTGTTGGTGCCTTCTCTTTCTTACGAGGATTTGGACATCCAAGAGGGTAATGATGCTCAAGCTGTCTGGGATGAGATGATAAATACCGCAAATGAAGAAGCAAGAAACAATATGATTAACAGCTTGAGAGCATATTGTGAGATGGATACACTTGCTACGGTTGAAATCCACAACGCCTTACATCGAGAGATTGATGAACCGTGATTGATCTACTGTTAGGCGGTTGTACTATACACGTTGCGCTCCTCCCCGATAAATCGGGATTCAAAGCAACTGGAGCGCAGTTGTATGTCGTGTCGCGATTCTATAGATATATCGCTCCGCTGGAGCGAAAGGCAGAGTCCTTTAACTTTAACGGAACGCTCATGTGAAGAATGAGTGCAACAGAAGCCAAGGACGGTTGTCCGATACATTGAGACCGGGGTCTAGCGCGACAGTAACCCGCTTATCGGGGCAAGGATGCCCCTCCCACAGGTGGCCCGGGATTCAAAGTTTTTTTCTTTCTCTTGGTGCTTTGCACTTTCTTTTGACATGAACGAAAGATACTATGGTGAATTCTACAATTACTTATACACTTTCGATGTACAACTAACCCCCTAAATCCCCCTTGTCAGGGGGACTTTGGAACCTTCTTGAAGGGCGGAGCTATTGGTAAATGTCCACTTATTTCTATAATTCACTATATTTGGTTTGTTATGTTGACTTATTCTCTTGTTAGCCCCCTGACTGCTGGGGATCGAAATGCGGTGAGACGGGGGATGCGTCGCCTCGCCGAAGTTGCCCATAAACACGAGATTCCTGTTACGTGGGGAGTTGGGGCGACAGCTGCACGATCTTTCGCCGCAGATTTAACCGAATGGCACACATCCCACGGCGACGAACTCGCGCTGATGGTTAATATTACGCCGATTTGGGGATCGGAAGCGGACTCTGACGACCTGAACCGGTCAGCAGAGCATATCGTGACGATGCGTGAAAAGCTGCCCGGTTACATCTCGTCCGAAAGAGAGAGGGTTCAAAAGGCAATTGAATGGGCGGACCCAACTGTTGCGGGAGGTGTAAAAAAGAATCACGTTCTACTCTACGCTTTAGCAGAGGTGGGATTTACTGGACTGTGGGGGTACAAATGGGAAGATAGAGGAGATGATGGGTGTCCGTTTGGTTGCTTCTTTCCGTCGGCAGACAAGCACAATTTTTGCGGCACTTCCACAAGCCGAATTGTTGGTCTCCCCCAGACCTCCATTCTTCCTACCCAAGCAACCCGTGAATCCGAGGAAACGGAAGGCACCGATCTTCAGTGCCAAGTCTCAAACGGGGCAATGCAGTACGCATTCGATTGTTATGCAGCAAACGCGGGGTGGAATCAGTTGTTGGCTTATATCCAGCGAATTGACCCTGTGGAGGTCGCATCGTTGACACAGGAGCAGCTCGATCAGTTGGATGCATACTTGGCTTACGTATGCGAGGCACCCAATACACAGATCCTATCGCTGCCCGCCCTTGTTGGTGCCTGCCAAGAAGCCGGTGAGCAGACACAGCCAACTTTTCTGCTCAATAATCCCAAGTTAGAAGGTGAGGCGGGAGCGTCAACCAATTCGGACAAATCAATCTTCTCCTATTACGATACCGAATGTCAGTTGGTTTTTGAAGAAGGCAAGATAGAACCGATTCAGGTAACAAACTACATCTCGCCGCCAGTTAGTTCACGCAACGGTGCAGAAGTGAACATCCCACAAATTGAACAGTTTCGTCCTTCTCGTTCGCGCAGCCGGTTGCGAATGCAGTTCACCTTGGAATCCACAAAAGCGATGCCGTACGGATTGGCTGTCTGGGGAAATCACGCTGGACTCACGTTGGCCTCCTCAAATGCACAGGAGATAACGTGGTTAGGTGATCAGTTATTGTTTGCTCGGGTCAATCTACAGGTAGGAAAAAACGAAATCGAGATTGTCTTAACGATCTAATCAAACGTTTGAGAAAAACAGTGATGGATGCCTGCCAAACAGTTAAAACCTACTTTGATGCACTCATCGCAGGAGACACAGATCGACTTGCCGATATGATGTCCTTGGCGGATCATTATGTAAAGATTGGCACGGAGCCGGAGGAGCATATTGAAGGTGGCGAAAATGCAAGAGATTACTACCAGAATATCGTCGCAAACGCAGCAGATATTACAATTGAGTACGAACATCTTGACACTCAGGAACGGGGCGATGTGGCGTGGTTCTACACACGACAGATATGGCGGCTCAAGTGGCTCGGTAACCCCGAAGAATTGGCAGTACGTTTGACGGGTGTACTCGAAAAAGAGGGCGAGACATGGAAGTTTGTTCAGATTCACGCTTCGGTCGGCGTTCCCGCATAGCGAAGGTAGAAAATGCGTCTATTGTCAAATAAATTCTTGTTATATGGGTTTAACCTCTCAAACCACTTTTTCTGTTAACCCAAGGCGAAGTCTTAGGATTATTCAAGGGATCTAAAAAGGAAATCACTATGTCAAAAAAAATCTATGCCTACGGGATGGATGGTTTTATCGTCCCGATGATGAAAAAATTTGTTGCTGAAGGGTGTTTGCCGAACTTTGAGAGGATGCTCACAGACGGCACGGTGAACCAGACGTTTCCCTCTTTCCCCGTCTGGACACCGACGAATTGGGCGACCCTGTCTACCGGCGCTCACACCGGCACACATGGCGTCACCCGGTGGCGTGTGGAGATTGCCCCCGGTGAACGAATTAACAGCTTCGACGGGCGCGCCCCGAATGCCGATCGGATCTGGAATGCGCTGGAGCGTGATGGGAAAACAAGCGTTGCGGTCCACTATCCAGCAGCCCATCCATCGGGTATAAAATCCGGTTTTGTGGTCGATGGCTTTGGTCACCCCGGTCATGCGAGCACCGACTATGAGGTGGCGTCTTGCCAAGCCTATACCACGAGCGATCAGGTTGCTACTGTTGAGATGGACCATGATGGAACGGCTGTCCGTCGGACCCAGCGCAGCGTTCAACCGATTCCCCCGCTACGTCCCGCTGCGGGATGGGAGAATCTTCCGTCGAGTCAATCGCCGCCTCTTGAATCCGTGATCGAAGTCCATGCGCGTCTCGGCGACGAGGTCAACACCTTTCATCTCCTTGCGATCGACAGCCGTGGGCAAGGGTATGATCGCATACAGATCTGTCAGGAGAAGGACGGGAGCGCACGAGTCGCCGAAACAGCAGTCGGGCAATGGAGCGATTGGGCGATTGAACCCTTCCAGATCGATGGTCGAAGGCAGGATGCGTCGATTCGGTTTAAGCTGATGGAACTCACGCCTGACGGGAGCAATTTGAAACTCTACCGTTCACAGGTCACCTACGCCGACGGATTCACCTATCCGGCTGACCTCGCTGCGGAGCTGATTGAACGCTTTGGTCCCTATCAGGAGCACGCCTCTATGACGCCTTATACGTCGGGCATGGCGGATTTTGATACTGCGCTCGAAGAATGCGAATATCAGGGTATCTGGTTTGCTGATGTTGCCAACTACATGCTACATGAGCACGGGTGCTCCTTTTTTATCTGTCACTGGCATCTTTTCGACTATCTGAACCATATCCATCTCAACGATGTGGATCCCGTCTGTCCGGGCTACGACCCAAATAACGTGGACGAAGCGATGGACTACTTCCGTCGGGCGTATCAGGTCGGCGACCGGGTCTTGGGACGTATCTGGGAGGCTGCCGACGATGAAACCTGTGTTGGAGTCCTCGGCGACCATGGAGCCTACCCCGACATTCGTATCGCTAACATCCGGAAATTCCTCGTCGATGAGGGGTTCACTGCCCTTAAGGAAGGTGCGGAAGGCGTTGAGCAGGATGAAGTGCTGGAGAAGGACATAGATTGGGAGCATACCCGCGCCTATCTCAAGGATGACAAAGGTTTCGACATCTACATCAACGCTGAACCTGGACCCATATTCGACGAAATCGAGGGGGAACTTCTGTTGGCATTGCGTACGTGGGTTGATGCAGAGGTTGGGCGAACGCCCATTGCGATTGCGCTGCCGAAGCGTGATGCTTACATCCTCGGTCAGTGGGGTGATCAGTGCGGTGATGTCATCTTTGCTTGGGACCACGGCTACGTCAGCGGTTACTACGGTCAGTGGAAGGGAATCGTTGGTGGCGGTGCAGCTGGGGCGCCCGAGGTATATGGCGCACACCACGGCGGTTTTCTCCCTACCCGAAACGAGGATATCTCCTCCAGCTTTGGAACACTCCTATTGGCTGGACCGGGAATCAAAAAGGGGTATGAACGCGATTATGATTCACACGGCTATATCCACGCTGCTGATGTTGTTCCCACTTTTTGTCATATTTTTGGAGTCGCCCCACCGGCGCAAAGTCAAGGTACGGTTGCTCACGATCTGTTTGAAGGAAATGAGATGGCACGAGAGCGAGATGGAAGTTGAATATGAACCAACAATTTGTAGGTGTTAGGTACAGGGATTTTTTTTGACAATATGCATGTGATATGATAACATCTTGTCTAATAATTTCCCCTCTCTGTAACTATCTATTCTTCAAGGTCTAAAGTTTTTGATTCACCTTACTACCAGACTATAAAGGAGGCACTCCCGATGGACACGAAAATTTCCGAAGCAATGCCACCCAAATTTGCCAAGGTAGCCCTGACATTTGATGATGTTTCATTAATTCCCGGTGAATCAAACATTCTGCCGAATGCGGTTGATACCAGTACGCAGCTGACCCGTCGTATTCGCCTCAATATTCCGATTTGCAGTGCCTCGATGGACACCGTTACGGAATCCGAACTTGCAATCGCTCTTGCGCGAGAGGGCGGTATTGGTCTCATCCATTACAATTGTCCCATTGAGCAGCAGGTCAATGAAGTAGATAAGGTCAAGCGTTCAGAAAGCGGGATGATTATCGATCCGATTACCTTGACTCCCGATAAGAAGGTGCGCGATGCGTTGGAGTTGACCGCGCGTTACCGCATCGGTGGTATCCCGATTGTAACCCGAGAGGGTTATCTCGTTGGGTTAATTACCAACCGCGATCTGAAATATGAAGAAGATGCGGACCTACCTGTGACCGAACTGATGACACCGAGTGAACAGTTGGTTACGGCTTCACCTGGTATCGAACTTGGGAAAGCGAAGCAGATTCTGCACCAAATTCGGAAGGAGAAGCTCCCGATCGTCGATGAGGAGTTTCGCCTATGCGGATTGATTACGATTAAAGATATCGACAAGGTAGAGAAATATCCGCTGGCTTGCAAAGATGAATCTGGAAGGTTGAGGGTGGGTGCAGCAATTAGTCCTTCTTGGGATACAGAAAAAATAGGGACGTTGGTTGATGCAGAGGTTGATGTGCTGTCGATTGATACCGCACATGGTCATCATCACAATGTAATCAATGCGGTGCGTCGGGTTAAGACGGAATTTCCCGAGGTCCAATTGATCGCTGGAAATGTTGTAACCGCCGAAGCAACTCGTCAACTGATTGATGCAGGTGTTGATGCTGTTAAAGTGGGTGTGGGACCCGGCTCAATTTGTACGACCCGTGTTGTTACGGGAATAGGAATTCCGCAGATCACAGCGGCTTACGATTGCGCACAAGAGGCAAACAGAGAGGGGGTTCCAGTTATTGCTGATGGGGGTATCCGGTATTCTGGTGATATTGCGAAGGCGATCGGCGCGGGAGCAAGCTCGGTGATGATAGGGAGCCTGCTCGCGGGTACGGAGGAAAGCCCCGGAGAAACAGTCATCTATCAAGGTCGTACCTATAAAATCCACAGAGGTATGGGGTCTTTATCCGCTATGAAAGAACGCCTCGGTAGCGAGCGATACTCTCAAAGTGGTGAATCTTTGGCGAAGTTGGTGCCTGAAGGTATTGAAGGACGAGTGCCTTATAAGGGACGGTTAGGCGATTTTGTCTATCAACTTGTCGGCGGTCTCCGGGCTGCGATGGGGTATTGCGGTACGCCGGACATTGAATCATTGCGGACGGAAGGTCAGTTTGTTCGGATGCAGAGTAGCGGTCATCGCGAAAGTCACCCGCACGATATTGCGATTACAGAGGAAGCCCCCAATTATAGTGTAATGATGTGAGATGGGGGTCGTCCAATCGTGACGCCCACCGTTTTGAGTTTTATTTGAGTCACCTGTTTAACTTAAGTTATGAATAACTTTTCAGACAAGACATTGATTCACCCTACCACACATGACTGTGAGCCAACCCTATCAGACACAGAGATACTTGAGTTTCTAAAGGATGGGTATCTCAGGCTTGAGGGAGTTGTGCCTGATGAGATTAACCAGCGTGTTGCGGAGTATTGTGACGCACATCCTACCGTACCCTACATGAATGGCATCTTATATGAGGAATGGTTTGTTGAAGGGGTGATGAGAAATGCTGAAGTTGCAGGTGCTGTGCGGTCATTGTTGGGTAGGGATTTCCATCTGCCTGTCCAGATGGTGAACCATCGGGTTCAATGCCCTATCGCATCAGTTGGGGGCTGGCATGTTGATGGGAACTACAAGTATACACACGAATTAAACTTCCTTCAGGTGTTCTACTACCCACAGGATACACCCATAGAGATGGGCCCGACGCAACTTGTGCCCGGCACCCATCTTGTTCGGCAGAAGTCGAGACTCATGGGGCATTTAGGAAATATCAAGAATACAATATCGACTGATGCGCCAGCAGGTTCTGTGTTTATCACAGTCTACCATATCTGGCATCGTCGTCCCTCGTCAACTGTAACTGCGACCCGTAACTTGTTAAAGTATTTCTATTGGCGAACCCGTCCACCTACGAGGGATTGGATAGTTGATCCTAACTTCGATTTTGCCACCGCTGATTATGACAGTCCAGCCTCTGGCCTTGTTGAACAATTCCGAAGCGCGGTGAAGGTGGCGGAGATGTTTCTATGGTTATGTGGTAAACATGAGATGTTCCAAAACTTAGGGGGACAGAGTTTCCCACTACCTGTACCCCGAACCGGCACGCCCTATGGGTTTCCTGAAGGATTGAAAAAGGAGTATTTATCAGAGTAACTGCTATCCATTTCACCTCGAGTTGGGAGTATTGCTGTGCGACAGTCGCTATAATACTGAAGGTTTCCCACCCGTGATGGGGAATGTATAGAAAATAGTTGTTGCATTAATATTGAAATTGTGCTACTATTCGATTTGTATTCTATTACCGAAAGGAGAACGGCTTTCCAGCAAAGATTTTTCGCTTAATCGTCAAAGCCGCGACACCGTTTTTATGAGAGTAAATGAAGAGATGTCGTTTTGGGACAGGCTTTACCTCCCTGGACTTATCAAGGGTATGCTTACGACACTGAAACATATCCCCAAAAAGAAGTTTACTTATCAGTACCCCGAAGACCCCCGTAGTGTTGAAGAGCGTAACGATCGCTATCGTGGTGTGCATAAGCTGCCGTTAGACCCGGAGGGAAATGTCAAGTGCGTGGCGTGTTTTATGTGTGCAACAGCTTGTCCGGCGGATTGTATTACTATTCAAGGCGGTCCTGCGCCCGAAGGCTGGAAAACGAAAGAAGGTTATCAACGCGAAAAATACCCGGAAGTTTTTGAGATCAATATGCTACGCTGCATCTTCTGTGGATACTGTGTCGAAGCGTGTCCAGAGGATGCAATCCAGATGACTGGAATTACGCTCCCGCAATACTTTAGAGAAAGACAGACAGAAGGTGAAGTTCTCGGCGGTTCGCGGAAAGATTTCATCTTTGATCGAGATATGTTGATAGATAATAATGACATTCCCGAACAAGGACTTCATCCGAATTCGTAAGTACCCGAACATGAGTTTACTTGGGGTGATGGCTGCCTATCAAGCGTGTGAAGGGTAGACCTCACCCGACAGAATGTGCAGCGGTTTTTAGTCAGATACTTAAACAAAAAATAGGCACATCTCGACAGAAACTTTTAGGGCAAGGCTTTCCATACCTCTGAGGTGTAGTACGGGAAAGAATTGCCCATTTTTTTATTATAATATGTTAGGAAACGACTTTGGACAAAGACCAACCGAATCAAATTCAAGACCTATCCCTAAACTTTAGCTCAGATTCACTTTTCGCTTTAACAGATAAAATAAAATCGAGCGTTGAAGGGCGGATCAGTTGGGGTGACACTTTTGGGATGGGGCTTGGCGCGAAGAATGACAAATACTTGCTCATTTGGACGCCAAAGAAATCGTCCGAAGGGCAAATTCTCCCCGGCTTTGACTCAGAGGACGGGCAGCTCACACTCAAAATGAGACCTCGCCCCGGTGCTTGGATCTCGTGGATCGACGAGGCACAGATCGCCACGGAAGCGAAGGATGACCATGACCGTGTCCGCAGGAGTGTACAGGAGTTAGAGCGCAACACACGTCAAGTGACGGACTTCGCTGATGGTGTTCTCAAAGATATCATCACCGTGCATTTAGGCAAATCTCTCACGTTGTCAGAGATGGTCCAAGAGGTTTTGAATGTTGAGTTCACAATACCGACCACCGTCAAAACCGGTGGATATGTCCTCGCATCATCGCAAGAAACTTCGTCCGTCCCAACGAAGGTCATCATTCCGGAACAGACAAATATTCACGGTGTGCATCTAAACGAGGATGAACTGCTCGATTCAGTTGCTAAGAGTGACTACGATCAGCTCTTGGTTGTTCATCGTACGCACATCAAGCGTTATCCCGATCTGTTCGACATTAACTACTGTTTAAGGCTTAGCGAGTATCTCCAAGGGAAGCCAACGCCAGAGGAGGAGGGGCAAAGCAGATCACCTCATCCCGCACAGGGCTTAAGACCGATAGGGGTATTTCCAACGGCAGCGGTCTATAATCCGC
Source organism: Candidatus Poribacteria bacterium (assembly GCA_022822005.1). Lineage (GTDB taxonomy): Bacteria > Poribacteria > WGA-4E > WGA-4E > PCPOR2b > PCPOR2b. Next base: position 118,626 of record JAJECO010000053.1, on the reverse strand, counting down.
TGTCTCCGGACGGTGTCGAATTCATTGTTACTACGCTCAATGGCGACTACGAAGCCATTCGTGAAGCCGTTACTGAATCCTCCTCAATCGTTGATGAGTACGTGTCGCAGGCAAATCAGCGGGCGCACGAAATTATGACGAATTTCCAAGGTCGTATTGATAGTCGCCTTCAGGCACTTACACTCCAACCGGGGCAACGGATTTACGAAAAGGTTTGGGATGACTTAGCGATTGACGAGCTGCGGAATCAGCTATTTGAGTTTAGCGAATTTTTTGGGAAATATGTCGGTGAACACTTAGATGAGGATAATGTAGCGTATAGAAAAGAATCGCTTAGACACAGTATCGATTCGATTATCGAAACATGGCAACTCCAGGATTCGCGTCAGACCACTATCAGACACCTCATTTTGGCTGGTTACAAGTTGGCGAATCAAGTGCTGGATCAAGCGACTGGATTGTTCTACGACCTTGTATTTGAGAAGCATTTTATCGAAACCGATCTGCTCCAGACAGTGGAATTGATGGTACTTGAGGAAGAGGAACTTCTGGATGAAATTCGCCTGCCGGAATGGACGGACAAAACGGTACGCGACCGGCTCCACCTCCTTGGGTTGAATCCAGCGATCCATCCCAAACAGACCGAAAGGCTCCGGGACTTATGGGTAGAATTGATAGAGATTGCGAATTTTGCACACAGATATCATCAACAATTTGAATCCATTCTCAAACCACTGGCTGACATTCTGTTGATGCCTAAGCACTCCACTGCGTCGGGCCCGCGCAACATCTCGCTCCGGAGAGGGAATACTTTTGAAGGGTTTGGTATTTCGGACAGGATGTTTGAGTCGGTCTTGAGTCGCGTCCACGATAATTTCCCTATGATTAAGCGGTGGATTCAGAATACTCCGGAAGAACGAAGCGAGCATGAATCCTATTATAGGACATTGTGGGCAATACTCACTGAAGGGATAGTTCGAGAGTATCTCTGCGAAGACTTTCAGCCAATTTACGACATCAATCTCAGTCTCCCGCTGGAGTCAAAGCGATTAATGGATCTTGTACTTGGTGGAAAAATTGTTATACGTAATGAGAAAGATCTAAATACCCTGAAACGGAACCTTGACCGCGCCTTACAAGCGAGGATTGGTCGAGGGCTACAGGAAATTAGTACGCCCAATATGCTGCAAATGCATAGTGATACCACCTTGCGTACACTTCGCGAGGAATTGCTGACATACCAGCAGACGCTTGATAAACAGTTGGTCCGTGCAGCGAATCCCAAAGCGTCGAAAAGGCGGGGCAAGGGGAAAAAGGGACGGAAAAAGGGACAGTCCCCCGAAGCCGCTGCAAAAGTCATAGCAGCAATCGAAGAGGAAAAACCGAAGATTGAGGAGCTGATAGAGTTTCTGACCTCGTATACCAATGCACCGGTAACGCTGCTGGAGACCGCAATAACTCCACATTCTCAGAAGATCAATCAGATACGGGAGCATCAGGTGCTAAACTTCGACCTGCAATCGCTGCCGCCCATTGAGGATACATGGCTGGAGAACATGAAATCTCCCGATGAATATCCGAATCTGCGTGCATTCCTGTTTGAAAACAAGTTGCCTATTTCAACCACTGGACGCACATTGACGAAGTTGAGACGAATTTTTCCTGATCCTACCGAGTCTAAGGACGCTTCGATAAATGTATTTAATATCGCCGTAGACTTACTGCTGGAGTTAAAAGCGCTCCAAGACGCTGGGTATGAGGGCGATACGTTGGAGCGATATGCGAGCTACGTTTCTGAAAAGCTGTGGCGCTGGGAACTGACGCAGATTACAGAGACGGAATTGCCAATCCTGATTAAAGAGAAGGTGTTATCCTCAATAATCTGTTACGAAAAGGAGGTAGAAACACTCCTAGAGTACGTTGAACGTTACGAGCGGTTATTTGAAGCAAAGCTGACTCCTGAATCTGACATGGATAAACAACGCGAATTGCTGGAAGAGAACTTCCAGATGCTCGTTGAAACAGTTTTGTGAACCTGCTTGCTAAAGGTTTAAAGTCCCAACTGTTGGATGGTCGCTACTGAGATGAAGATATGCCTCCTCGGAGGGGGAAGTTGGATTGCTCCTGTTGCATCAACGATCTGTCACTTAAACCTCTTCTCTGAAGTTGTTTGGGTGGACGATAAGCCAGTACCACTCCAGGATACGCTGCAAGACCTGAAACAAGCAGCTGCCATTGGGGGCGCTGACACTGAACTACGTGTGACTTACGATTGGTCGGCATTGGCAGATTCGCAGATTGTGATTTTACTTCCCCGCACCTCACGTCCTACTCAAGCGCAGCGCCGAGCAAATGTCTCGTTAGCTCAACGTTCTGCTCAGCACATCAAACGTCATGCCCCGAAGGCGCGAGTCATCGTCGCAACGCCTTCAGCATGTTTGATCGCTTTTTACGTCTATCGTGCACTTGCAGCGGAGCCGAACCAGGTCATTGGACTTTCTGGTGGGATAGGGTCTGCATATCTGAAGGTCCAAATTGCCCATCAACTGAATGTCTCTGTGGGAGATGTCACAGTTCTTGCCATCGGGAATGATGAGGTAACCTACCCGCTCCCGCAATACTGCCGTGTAAACGGCATACCGCTGACAGAGTTATTAGATATTGGGCAGATTGAGGCATTGACGGAAGCGACACAGGACACACATAAAAAATCTGGTACCACAGATGCACCATATGCGTTGGCTACTTGGATCTCACAAATTGTTACGGCAATTGGCTTGGACAAGAAACGAATCATGTGCGTCAGTTCCCTCATTCAATCGAGTGTGGCGCAGGTGTACCTCAATGTTCCGACGCAGATTGGTGGTGAGGGAGCCGAATCAATTCTTCAGCTCGATTTGACTGACGTTCAGCAGGAACAGTTCACTCAATTGGTAGCGAAAAGCGTTAAAGAACAACGTACATACTAGTTGGCCTGATGCGAGGAAAGAAAAATGAGAGAGATATATCAAAAAGTTCTTGAACTAATTGAGTCTGAGGAGATTGGTGCCTATTGTACGGTCGTAGAAACAAAGGGATCGACCCCGCAAAAGCCGGGATCTAAGTTGCTAATTTTGCCAGACTTGCGCAATGTTGGAACGCTCGGCGGTGGCTGCGTGGAAGCGGAGGCGCGGCGACAGGCAATCGGCTTGATGCAAGGTGGAAGCCCACGTCTGCTCGATTTTCAGCTAGACAGCGACTACGGATGGGACGATGGTCTTATCTGCGGCGGAAATATGAAGATCTTCATTGACCTACCCCAAACCGAAGAGGAATCACTGATACTGACTCGGTTGCAGGAACTCTCGGAGGCAAAAGTTCCCCTTGTTTCCACTACAGTCGTCAAAAGTGAAATAGACCATATTCACGTCGGCGCGAAGATGCTGTTTCCAGCGAATGGCGAAAAGGTCGGCTCGTTAGGGGATGCGGCGTTAGAGACCGCGCTCCAAGATGAACTGATCGAGGTTTTAGAGAAGGATGCCCCCGGTGTGTTTCGGTGGCAGGTCGAACGGGATCAAGACGAAGAGGGAGCGGTTTGGGTCTTTATGGATGCAGTACAGCCACGTCCGACACTGCTTATTGCCGGTGCAGGACATGTCGGACAAGCGCTGTGTCATCTCGGAAAATGGCTCGGCTTTGATGTTGCGATCGTTGATGACCGGGTTGATTTCGCCTCTGAAGAGCGTCTCCCCGAAGCTGACGAAATCATCATCGGTGACATTGCGGAGGAGTTGCGTAAGTATCCCGTCGACCATTTGACCTACGCCGTCGTTGTCACACGGGGACATCAGCACGATGAGGAAGCCCTCCACAGTGTCATTGAGTCGAATGCACGGTATGTTGGTCTGATTGGCAGCCGTCGGAAGATTAAGCTGATCTATGACGATTTGAGAGACATGGGTATCCCTGAAGAGAGGCTGGCGCAGGTATACGCGCCGATTGGGTTGGATATCAACTCCAAGACTGTGCCGGAGATTGCAGTGAGTATCGCTGCACAACTCATTCAGGTGCGCAATAGTACGAAGCCAGACATCCACTTTGATGCACAGCCAGCGAGAATGCCCACAATTAAGGTCGGTGCATGATTTCCACGGGGCAGAGCAATGGTAACCATTCAGTTAGACGGTGACAAGCATTACACCGCGAAAGAGGCTGTTGAATTGGCGAGACTCGCCCTCGATTTTATCGGGGAACAGGGGGCTGACAGCGATCTCCGGTATGCTGCGTCAGATGTCTACTGGATTTTGCGAAATCTGCTCGATTACGTGAACCAGCAGGCGGGTGGGGAATTTACTCTCAAACGCCTCAGAAAAGGTTCGTGGGGACTTGAGTACAACGCTAAAACAGCAGCAAAGCGCAAAGCCGACGACGCTGCGCGTCGAGAGATTAAACGTACCCAGGAATACCTTGAACAACTGAAAACTCGCCGCTCATCTTAGTAATAGACTGTTAACGAAATCCCTTCTCCGTAGGAAACGTCTCCTGTCCCCGTAGATGGAACCTCCCGACTCTATCCTCATTTTCATTCTCGCACCATAGGTGCGGGCACCTTATCCCACGATTAATCAACTCCCATCTCCGTAGGCGGGGCATCTTGCCCCGCCGATTCCCTACTCCATCTTAAATTTACACCACCAATATGGGTAATCCTTCGCCCATTTCACCAAACCCTTTCGAACAGGATTCTCATAGCAATATCGTATAATCTCATTCAACGATTCTTCCCCTCGAATTCCACGATCATAATATCCTTCCTGCCATACCGCGCCAGCCCCCGTAGGCGGGGCATCTTGCCCCGTTATATGCCCCTCTCCCGTAGGCGGGGCATCTTGCCCCGCTATATGGCTATGCAGCGCGTTAATCTTCTTCGCTGTGAAACTCTTAAAGGAATGCATAACGCTTGACAGGGTTTGGTTACAGCCTAGTTGAATAACCGCATGAATATGGTCAGGCATTATCATAATACATACCCATCTGATTCGGTCTTTGTTTTCCAGCCATTGGAGGGAATCGAAAATAATTTGTGCAACTTGGGGATTTGAGAGAATGTGCCTCCGTTTGAATGTGGCAGTCGTTAAAAAGTAGTATGCGCCAGATATTGCATGTCGTCCTTGTCGTAATTGATGACTTTTTCGGTTTGGAAGAATATTCATGGTTTTTCCTTTGGATCATATGTTGGCATAGGGCGGGGCAAGATGCCCCGCCTACGGGGTGTGGTGCTGCATGACTTCTTCGATGAGTGAGTTGTAAGCATCAAGGAGGCTTGGATCACAGATGTCACAGAGGTTGCAGCGATAGTCGTCATCGACCCGTTCCCCGAAATATTGTCTCACCCACTTGCCCCTGCAACTGCCCGTTTTCGCATAGAGAATCATCTGGTCGAGCTGCCCCCGCTTGTTTTGGATATATTGCTTCTCTCCTACCTCGTTCTCGGACATGTTCCCGAACAGTTTGCTGCCGTGAAACAACTTAATCAACATCGTATCCTCCGCCCCCGAGTATCTTAGATCCCCGTCGCTTTGTAGATCACTCAATTCCTCTATCAATTCATCTGGAGGTAGGTCATGTTCTTGGCAGAAATCGATTGTCCGAATTTCTGGCTGATCCCGTAGACTCTCCAATATCCTCGACTCGCCGTTTGAATCGTTGATAAGATCCACGGACATGTTCGATGGGCTGTTGGACCTCCTTTCGAGGAAACCGAGTTTTTCGAGATAGCTAATCCCCACCCGAATTCTACTCTCATCAACATCACCTCTGGATTCCACCTCCTGCGTGTTGACCAACCGGAACTTACCGACCGATGGCGAGTCCTCGATCAGTTTCAGCACATTTAAAAGGTTCGGCTTGTTCGGTGCACTCTGCTCTATAAAATGTTCCTGCAAACGTCGATCACCTGAACTGAAGAATAGGATACACTGTGAATCCTTACCGTCCCGTCCCGCGCGCCCCGCTTCCTGATAATAGTGTTCGAGCGATCCCGAAATTGACCAATGGATAACATACCGGATGTCGGGCTTATCAATCCCCATCCCGAATGCGTTGGTCGCTACTACGATTTCGATGCCAGCCGTTGTATCGTCGAAAAACGCATCTTGCACCCGCGTCCGTTCCGATTCCTCCCTAGCGCCGTGATAGAAATCGACGCGATAGCCTTCACCCTTGAGATATGCCGCAATCTCTTCAGTCTGCCGCCGCGTACCGGCATACACGATCCCTTTCCCGGTGAGTTGTTCCAGCTGCTTTGCAAGCAACTGATACTTTTCCGGTTCGCCCGGCACCTCGCAGACACTGAATTTTAGATTGGGACGCTCTACACTCTGGATTAAGATGTCGCACTTCTCAACTCGGAGCTGTTTTACGATGTCCTCTCTCACATCGGGCGTTGCCGTCGCCGTGAATAGCGCGACTGAATAGGGATTCACCGCTTGGATAGCAGTCCGAAGCGCAAGGTAATCTGGTCGAAAGTCATGACCCCACTGAGAGATGCAATGTGCTTCATCAACCACGAACAGCGAAATTTTATGGGATTTTAAGGTGTTCAGGAAACGGCGGCTGCGAAACCGTTCAGGCGACACATACAGCAGCTTCATCTCACCGTTTTCTAATCGTTTCAGTTCCTGTTGATACTCCTCAGGAGTCAAACTGCTGTTCAGTAAGCCTACCGAATCAATCCCCCTCTCTTGCAAGGCATCTACCTGATCTTTCATCAACGAGATTAACGGCGAAATCACCACCGTAAGCCCCGGGAGCATCAGTCCCGGCAACTGATAGCAGATGGATTTCCCAAACGCAGTTGGAAAAGCACCGAGCAGGTTTCTTCCAGATAGAAGCTTCTCAACTACCTCACGTTGACCTTCGCGGAAGTCGTCATACCCGAAATGTTCCTTCAACGCTACGCGTGGATCTGGAAGATCGCTTGGCGCACTGTTCGATGCTTTACTCCCTCGATTAAGCAAATTGTCAATTATTCTACGGATGGCTTCGATAATCAACAAGAAGTTCCTTTCCTCGGCTAAACGGGCGATGAATCGGCGGTTCGTAGGTGTGCCATTGGTTAGCCGTTGACGGTTTGTAGTAGCCCAATTCATTGGGCGTTTCGACGGGCGATGAATCGTGCGACTACAAACAAGCGATAGATCGCTAAGAATCTGTTTTAAAAGTCATTTGATACGGTTTAGCATTAAGTAAATGGAAGCAATATACACCATAGCCTCAGCGGTCTCAGCTGAGCGCTCATAGTCCAAAATCAATCGGTGAAATCCACCGAACCAAGAAAAGGGGCGCTCCACAAGCCAACGCGATGGGACGACCACAACCCCCGATTGCCCAATAGGTGGACCGATGTCCAATTGACACTGATGCGTCACATATAACCAAGTGCCTAATTCTCCACCAATGACACACCGGAGGCCGCATCAAGGCTGGCTCAACCGATTGACGCTGACATGTCAGTTGAATATATTAACTTAAATTACTAAAGGAAAAATTCAATCCATTTTCCCAAAATCAGACAATATGAGCACGAAAAACTCAGTTTTTCTATACTACTAGCAACTTGCGTTAGGATTACCCAAGTTACTATATAGCCGTAGTCAAGCCAAGCGCGATTCGGAGGGTACGCCCCCTACCGTCCGTTTTTTATAGGCGGGAATTCCAATTCCCGCCTGTTGCTTCAGTTTCTAGTGCTTGGTTTATTGACTACAACTTGCGTTAAACTAACAGACCTTTATTAAAAAAGCGAGAAAATTCTTAGAACCTGTTTTAAGAAGCAAAAAATTATCCCCAAGTGCTGTGGATTTGTCAATCCACAGCGAGCTATATTGGGAGATAGCGGTTGGAGGCTTCCAACCTATCGAACTTTGAAACCAAGCAGCCGCTAAATCGTCCGATAAATTGAGACCAGGGGGACAGGCGGGATGCAGGTTGAAAACTCTCCCCGATTGCATCCCCGATTACATCGGGACAGGCGGGACTCCGACAAGCCAAGAGCAGGCAGGCCGGACGGAACGGAGCAGCTACCATTGACCTGACACGGTTTACTGAATATAGTGGTAATATACCGTTGAATCGTGTACGTCCATCTGGATTTACCCACAATGACTTTTCAAACAAGTTCTAAAAATCAACACTTTTTGATAAAAGAAAATTTTGACATATCTCAATCAGGAATTGGTATAATATTCGGAATTGTTAGATCCTAATCAAAAAGAGTAGAACTTACGCAGTTGAATGCTCAAAACTTTGTAGTTCAACGATTTATCGCCGCAGGACAACATCTTCAACGCCCGATGAATCGGGCAATTATAGTAGGGTATTCGGTGTGTGATAGGGCGATTTATGCCCCGTCCAGACGCGCAATAAATTGCGCTACTACAAACTGAATTGAGTAACTCCTAAAGATATCGAATTTTTGACAAATTGGGATGGGTATGCTATGCTCTTGACGTGGTAACAGCATCCTCATTTCAAAACGGAGATTCACCTATGGCAACAGATTCGGCTGTGGCAGTTGAAGATATCGAAGTATTTGCAGACAACTTGAATCCCCAAGCGGCTGCGAAAACATTTAAGAAGCACGGTGCACTCGTCGTCCGCGGCTTGATGAAACCGTACATCGATGAAATCCATCGAGACATTGAGGCGGCTGCCGCTGAGTCGATCGCTTCACTTGATTGTGCAGAGAAGATTGTGGAAGGGTGGCGAACACCGAATGGAACCCTGTTCCTGCCAGCACCGCCCGGTTACTCTCGCGATAAACAGATCATGGTCTTGGCAATTAACTATTTTACCAGTGCTGCGTTTTTCCGCTCTGCACTCGATGAGCGTACGATAGATATCGTAGAGGCGATTCTGGGAGAGAATGTCGAGGTCTACGGGCAAGGACAGTGCCTTTATAAAGAGCCGGTCGGTGGGCATCCGAAACATCTGCATCAAGATTCCGCATACTTTGAACACCGTTACGAAGGTCCCGTAGGGATTCTGAACTATGTGGTGGATACAGATCTGGTAAACGGCGCGCTGCATGTCGTGCCCGGTTCACATCGGCTCGGTCAACTTAGGCATGTTGACACCTTTTCGCATCTCGGCTTGGATGATGATGAATGGCCCTGGGAGCGGGCGCTGCCGATCGTCGGTAGCGCGGGGGATTCCATCTTTTTCCACGTCAAGATGATTCACGGGTCCAAGCAGAATCACTCGGACAAGCCGCGTCCGGTGTTCATTAACCGTTACCGGCGGGTGGACGATTACGTTGTTATTGGTGGTACTACCACCGCAAATCGGGCGGAGGCGGAGAAACGCGCTACTGAGGCAAAGAAAACGAATGAACAGCGCGGGCTGATGGTTCGCGGCTTCCGTCCCTACGCCGAAGCGTGAAAGAGGACTCTATAGGTGGAGGCTTCATGTAAAAGAAAAGTGCAATGCTCGAAGAGAAACCGAGTTTTTTCTTGAAAACTCGGTTTCTGTCGCACGATTTCTTAATATGAGCGACGTGGGAAATGGACCCAATCGATCTTATCCACAACAAAACTACCCCTATCGTTGAGAGCCTCGCAAGGCTAGACGGTGTGCGAGCGATCTTGTGCTTCGGTTCGTATGCGATGGGCACGTTTGATGAATACTCGGATCTTGACCTTTTCGCCTTCTGTGAGCCTGAAATTGTTCCTGCCGCAGATCGACGGCGCGTCTTGAAAAGCGTTGAAGGTGTTACCGACTTTGAGAACAGCCAGGGCGCATTGGGGTGGGATAATCAGTGGTCTCCCCAAGTTGATCGGTTCTGTATGAATGAGACTCGATTTGAGATTTCGTACAACACAGTGACTTGGATTCGCACCGTTGTCAAGCGAGTCACACAGGAGGGTGCGACATCTATTCCTGAGCAAAAGTTTCGCCCTTATACGATGCTTGGGCTGTTGGAGAACGGAATTGTTCTATACGATCCCGATTCATTTTTGAGACATCTTATCGATTGTCTCTATCCTTATCCGGTTCAACTCAAGGGGCGGCTGATTTCGAACAGCTTGGATACTCTGAAAGATTGTCTCGCAGAACTTAAAGACGGGGTTAAAAGGGGATTTGGTCTTACGTTCTTTCATTTCTTTTTTAACAGAATGTGTGATGCACTTTACACCCTTCTTTTTGCCATTAATGAAAAATATGATTCAGCTACCAAGCGACCAGAAGTTGAATACGAAAAACTGGATATATTGCCTCCCAATTTTCTTGAAAGATACACCACACTTCTTGAGGGACCCTTCGACAAGAACGGGAGGGGGCGAGCCATTCGTGAATTAGAAATCCTTGTCACCGAGATTGAGATGCTGATTAACGTATCAACTATAGTAAATCTTAAAAATAAATAGGAGTTACGCACTTCAGATTGTAGTTGCCTGATTTATCAGGCGTTAGCAACGGTGTCCAGTGGTGATGAATCGCCGAACTACCCCCTTGATAAGGGGGACAGGGGGGTTGGTTTTGACCGTTCAACTGCGTAAGTCCTAAATAAATAGACGCTTTCGCTCCTCGTATATATGGTAGGCGCTGTTTCCAACTGCGCCGATGCGGTGCGGTTAGAAACCGCACCTACCGGGCCTAGGGGCAATGCGATTTGGTTTGAAGTGTCTCATTAATTCTAAAATCTACTATATTCAGATGGAGGAGAGAACTATGGGGATGACTGAAGAGGAACGCTTCCGTTTCGATTTGACCGGTTTTCTGGTCCGTCCAGCTATTCTTACATCGGAAGAGATTACTGCGATTAGAGATCAGATATACCATATCAGACACGATGTGGAATCATTGCCTCCAGAACATCGTGCTGTGCCGAGCGGCCCGTCCAGCGTACTGATAGATCATCCAAAGGTCATTGACGTGCTGCACGACATTATCGGGCCCGATATTCGGCTTGAAAACAGCTATTGTGTCTGGCGTCGGAAAGGGGAGGCGCACGGGGACCTTCATGGTGGGGGCCCCCAACAGGCAGACCCTATCTTCGGCTACCGTGTTAGGGAGGGACGGATTCACGCGGGTATGGTGCGGGTCGTCTTTGAACTGACTGATGTCGGTAAGGAAGATGGTGGGACGCATTTCATTGTGGGCAGCCACAAGTCGAATTTTCCGATGCACCCAGATCATCTGTCGTTGGAGCCGGAAAAACGGAGCCCGTTCTTAATGAGTTACGACTGCCCAGCTGGCAGTGCGGTCTTTTTCACGGAGAATCTCTGTCACGCGGGACCCGTGTGGCAACGGGAAGAACCGCGCGTAACGGTGCTGAACGCTTATGCCCATCTCGCAACCCATTGGCATCGACTTACGATTCCCCCTGAAGTGATCGCCGGACTGCCACGAGAAAAGCAGGCCTATTTTCGTGAGCCGTGGATTGCCGATTTCCGTACCCGTCCAGCAACTCACAACACAATGGAACGTTTTATCAACAATGATGAGTCGTCGGTGAATACCGATCACCGTCCCTGACCACGAAAATGCGGATACGAAGGATAGTAATATGGCGATGACCGAAGAGGAACGTTTCCGGTTTGATTTAACCGGTTTTTTAGTCCGTCCGGCGATTTTGACGCCCGATGAGGTTGCTGCAATTGTTGACCAAGCCGACCGTATTCGGCATAACCTTGAGTCCCTGCCGCCGGAGCATCGGAGAATTCCGGGAGGCGCCGCAAGTCTGCTGATCGACCACCCAAAGGTCATTGAGGTGCTACACGAAATCATCGGTCCCGATATCCGGCTGGAGGCGTGTGGATTGACTTGGCGGTTGAAGGGTGAATCGCACGGCGAACTGCACGGCGGCTGGCGGGGACAGGCGGATCCGATCTTCGGCTATCGTGTCCAGAATGGTCGGATTCACGCGGGGATGGTACGAGTTGTTTTTGAACTGACTGATGTGAAGAAAGAGGACGGTGCAACCTGTTTCATCGTCGGCAGTCACAAGCGGAACTTCCCAATGCACCCGGATCACATGTCGTGGGAGGATGGGAAAGAAAGCGAGTTTTTGGTGCGTTACGAATGTCCGGCTGGCAGCGCCATCTTTTTTACGGAGAACCTCTGTCATGCGGGACCGATCTGGAAACGGGATACACCGCGCATCGCTATTCTCCACGCCTACGCGCATCTCGCCACCCATTGGCATCGGTTGACGATTCCGCCGGAGGTGATGGCGGGTCTGCCACGAGAAAAGCAAGCCTATTTCCGTGAGCCGTGGATTGCTGATTTCCGAACTCGCCCGGCGACTCATAATACAATGGAACGCTTTATGGGTAACGATGAGCCAGCGGTAAATACCGATCACCGGCCTTGAACCTGAAAACGCGAATATGGAGGAAGCAATATGGGGTTGACCGAAGAGGAACGTTTCCGGTTTGACTTAACCGGTTTTTTAGTCCGTCCGGCGATTTTGACGCCCGATGAAGTTGCTGCAATTATTGACCAAGCTGATCGAATTCAGCACAATCCTGAGTCGCTGCCGCCGGAACATCGAGCCATTCCGGGAGGGGCTGCAAGCCTGCTGATCGATCACCCAAAGGTTATTGAGGTGTTGCACGAAATCATCGGTCCCGATGTTCGACTGGAGGGGTGTGGATTGACGTGGCGATTGAAGGGTGAGTGCCACGGCGAACTGCACGGCGGGGGGCCGGGACAGGCAGACCCCATCTTTGGCTATCGTGTCCAGAACGGACGAATCCATGCGGGTATGGTGCGGGTCGTCTTTGAACTGACCGATGTGAAGAAGGAGGACGGTGCGACCTGCTTTATCGTCGGCAGCCACAAGGCAAACTTCCCAATGCACCCGGATCATATGTCATGGGAGGATGGGAAGGAGAGCGAATTTTTGGTGCGCTACGAATGCCCGGCTGGCAGTGCGATCTTTTTTACGGAAAACCTCTGTCATGCGGGACCTATCTGGAAACGGGATACACCGCGTGTCGCTATTCTCCACGCCTACGCGCATCTCGCCACCCACTGGCATCGGTTGAAGATTCCACCCGAAGTGATGGCGGGTCTACCACGCGAGAAACTGGCTTATTTCCGTGAGCCGTGGGTCGCCGATTTCCGAACCTCTCCCGCAACCATCAATACGATGGAACGCTTTATGGGTAACGATGAACCTCCGGTGAATACAGACCACCAGCCTTGAAGCGAGAGGACATGAAACACGAAACGTAACAAAGGAGATATTGATGCTTACAGATGCAGAGAAAGCCCACCTTGATGAACACGGCTTTGTACTTCTGAAAAACGCTATAACAGCCGATCACGCGGACGCATTACGCGAGCGATCGATGGCACTCGCTGAGCAGGAGCGAGAGGTGCTAACGGAGCATGTGTACATGGAAGACAGGGCACAGCGGGTGTGGAATCTGGTGGACAAAGGCGATATATTTGAAGACGCTATCCAGTATCCGCGTGTACTCAACGCGATAGAGTACCTACTCGGTGAGGACTGCACGCTCAGTTCGTTCACTGTGAACATTATCGGGGCCGGCGCGCCGGATGGCGGATTTCACATTGATCACCCGCTGGGTGCGATGCCGACGCCCCGCCCGAGTTTTGCCCTCTCAGCTAATAGTGTCTGGTTTCTCGACGATTTTACACCTGAGAACGGCGCGACCCGTTGCGTCCCCGGCAGCCACCTCCGGGTTAGCTCCCGTCCAGAACCGGGTGTCAACTACGATGATGCCGCACAGATCACCGGTCCAAAGGGCTCTGTGATGATTATCAACGGATCGCTCTGGCACGCTTCCTCCGCGAACCACACCGACCGCGCGCGTGTCTGTCTGCTCGGTTTCTTCTGTCGTTCTTTTATGAAGCCGCAGCAAGATCAACAGAAAATCGTCTCTGAGGAGGTTGTTTCGCGTGCGACACCGACGATGAAGCGGCTGCTCGGCTTTGATTCCATGCCGAATACCAATGCATAAATTCAACAAGGTAGACTTTGATATGAGCATCAAAAATTGGATTGGAGGCTTAAAGGAATATCGGGACCAGTATACCGCCCTTGAACTTCAGGAAAAAGCGTTAGACTGGAGGGATGATGTACCTTGTGGATACTAATATTTTTCTGGAAACACTGTTGAATCAAGACAAAGCCGCCGAAGTCCAATCATTTTTGCGCTCGACTGATTTGAATATAGTCTTCATGACGGATTTCTCCCTTTATTCCATTGGTATCACTCTGTTCCGGTTAAAGAAGTTTGCGCTCTTTATCTCGTTTTTGGAAGATATCGTTGTTGATGGTATTGATATCCTCTCATTAGACCCGGAAGATCTCAAGACATTAGACCAGTCAGTTCAGCAATTCAGCCTTGATTTTGACGATGCCTACCAATATGCTGTCGCTGAGAAATACGATCTGCAACTCGTCAGTTTTGATAAGGATTTCGATCGAACAGAGAGAAAACGTAAGGAACCTGCCGAAGTTCTGGAATAAAACGCTTGATTGAAGAAATGTATGGTAGACCAACGCAGAGCCCCATCAAGGGAATCTTCTAGGAGGTAAAGATGGAACCTAATATTGTTAAAAAATTCAACCAACTGCCACCAGATCTCCGTAAAGAGGTAGTCGACTTCATTGATTTCCTGTTAACCCAAAAGGTTTCAAAGCGGAAAAAGAGACTGAAATTGGATTGGGTTGGTGGCTTAGAAGAATATCGGGACCAGTATACTGCCCTTGCACTTCAAAAAAAAGCGTTAGACTGGTGGGCTGAGTCAACATGCAATAAAACAGATTTAGAGTCGTAACGGTGCCACCGATTGCGCGGTTAGTAGTATTCACAATTGATTGACCGTTAGGATGGGCGATGAATCGCCCTACTACAAACCTACAGATTTACTATAAATGGTTCTTTGCGCCGCGAAAAAAAAGAAAGAGAAAGCTATGCCAACCGCTTTTGCAGCAATTGAGGGATGGATCGACGAGGCACGTGCCAAACTGGATAATGGCGGGATTCAGGGCGGCGATCTAGATCAACTCCGCCAGATTATCAGCACAAACCGGAAAGACACGCGACAGCGCCTGCTCTATCTCCATGCAGTGACACCGAACATCCGTTCTCAGGTTATCGGGTTGGCATTACACGAACCGGTGCAAGGTTCAGTCACGGAGATTGTGACAGAGGAGCAGGATTGGCTCTACAATACCGTGCACGACGCGGTTCTGGACGGCTGGCAGGTCATCCACTTTCCGGATCAACGAACAGAATTTGATGACCGGGAGATTGACATCTTAGGCTACGAGTTTATCCTACAAAAATTGGAGGTTTACGATGGCTGACAAACCGTATCTATTGAGTGACGACGAAATCATCTCTTTTATCATCCACGGCTCCCATATTGTTGAAGCAGATTTCCCTGACGGCTTCAACGAATCGATCTACGAAGAGCTTGAGGCGTTAGATATCCCGCGAAACAATCCGGGCGATGGGATTCTGGATAAAGTCCCGAAACTCTATCAGGTCTACGATCATCCCAAGGTACGCGGTGCATTGGTAAGCTTACTCGGCGAAGATATGCAGATGAACGGTCACCGCCACTGTCACGTGAACCCGCCCGGCACACGGAGCCAAGCGTGGCACCAAGACGGCACAAACAAACGGCATCATCACATCCAAACTGTCTTGGCAATGTACTATCCCCAAGATGTGCCAGCAGAACTGGGACCGACGGTGATCATGCCCGGAACACACTTCCGCAATGCCCCGACCGACCGCATGGCGACATACGCCAACTTCCGCGAGCAGGTCCCCCTTACCGTCAAGGCAGGCACAGTGGCGATCACACACTACGACATCTGGCACGCTGCATCAGCGAATCGTGGAACAAAGACACGTTACATGCTCAAGTTTCTTTTCACTCGCGGCAGCGAGCCGAAATCGCCAAGCTGGAACCACCATCCGGAGGAAGTCGCTGCATCAATGCGTCGCTTCAGCTTCGAGAGAGCATGCGCCTGTTCCCAATCCGATCACTACAAGGAACGCGGGTTGCGGATGGAAATGTGGGAACACCTTATTGGGAAAACTGTGTAATATGGTGGATTCTAAAAATAAATGGACACTTTCGCCTCCCGGTAGGTGCGGTTTGCAACCGCACCGAATAGGCGCAGTTAGAAACAGCGCCTACCAAACGGTAGTTTCGTTTTCCTAACCGCACCGGTTTGGAGTGTCTCATTAATTCTAAAATCTACTATAAAAGGAGACTTCATGAAACTAAGCTGCTGTGCAGGACTCGCCTCCTTTGTTCCACAGACGGTTGACGCCAAACAGTTGGACACCGGTTCGGCTTACAGAGCGAAGTTAGAGAAAGCACCTGCAACGCTCAAAACTTTGTCGGAGGCGGGGTGTGATTTTTTCGAGTTCGGCGTGGGAATGCTCTGCCCGGAATCCCCAAAATCCCTTTTCGAGGACTTCAAGGAGATGCTATCCAATTACTCGCTGCGAGCCGAATGCTTTAATAGCTTTATCCCCGCCGACTTAAAGGTGACCGGTCCAGATGTTGACAAGGCCCGACTGGACAATTACCTGGCGAGTGCGACGGAACGTGCAGCCGAACTTGGCGGTGAGATTATTGTATTCGGGAGCGGTGGTGCACGGGGTGTGCCGGAAGGGTTCTCTCGCAAACGGGCGCATGACCAGATCCTTGAATTCTTGGAGGCTGCCGGGAATTACGCAGGTCAACACGGACTTGTCATCGCTATAGAACCCCTTAACCGCGCGGAGACAAACATGATTAACAGCATCGCCGAGGCTGTCCAGTTTGCCGATGAATTGATGCAACCGGAAGTCCAAGTGCTCGTTGACTTTTATCACCAGATGCTTGAAGGGGAAGCGTTTGATGAAATCGTTCGTGCGGGAGAGCGGATTGTGCATGTGCATGTCGCAGACACGGATCGGCTCTATCCGGGCAGCGGTAAATACGATTATCAGCGTTTTGCCAAGAGCCTCGCTGACGCGGGATACAATAAGCGGGTCTCTGTGGAGTGCAACTTTAGGGATTTTGATAAGGAAGTTCCTCCGTCGATTCAGTTCTTGCGCGAGGTATTCAACGCAGGGCAATAAGATTCAGGTTTCATAAAGGCTTGAACTCACGTTTGAGCCTTGATACGGCAGTATTTTACTTGACACCACTATAGTCGAATGCTATAATCTACCCTATTCTTGAGCAGTATGGTGACGCCCGGGAGTGAGATTATGACAGAAATTGATCTACTCAAAACCCGGAGGAATTATCGGTTACAGATTCAAATCTTAGAAGCAAGATCCTTTTGGAGCTAATAAAACGAGATGGTATGCTATTTCCCACCGGTATAGTGATAGCCTCCATCCCGTAATTCTAAAGATAATACCGAGGTAAGGTTACTATGGCTACCATCAAGAACCCATCTGAAAAGCAAGATTCGGGAGATGCCCTTGAAGAGATGGAAGATCAAGCGAATCTGTCCGCGCCTTCCTCAGAGCGGATATCCTACGAAAGAAAGATTCGTGAGTTGACATTCACTATCGAGTCGCTGGAGAGCGAAATTGATGACTTGAGAAGACGCTTAAACGCTGCGCCTTCCGACGATGTTGAAGTTCGTCTCTATGAAATGACCCGCGACTTAATGCACGCCCACCGTAGAAATCGGAAGTTGACTGGTACCCTTCAAGAAGCGAAAGAGAAGTTGGAGCAGTTGAAGGAGAAGGTCGAACAACTCAGTGCCCCACCGAACAACTACGGCGTATACCTCCAATCCAACGATGACGGGACGCTTGATATCGACCTCGGTGGCAAAAGGTGGCGTGTCAATGCGGATCCGGAAATCGACGCCGATCAGCTCCAAAAAGGTCAAGAGGTTATCGTCAACGGCGTGATGAATGTTGTGAGTGTTAGGGAGTTTGAGCGGCAGGGCGAAGTGGTCAAGGTCAAGGAGATGCTTGATGATAACCGTGTGCTTGTGACTCTACGCGCCGATGAAGAGCGAGTCGTGGAAGTATCGGATCCGCTCAATGAGGCGGAGCTTAAGTTCGGGGATAATGTCATGCTGAATCCGATCACAGGGATGGTTATGGAGAGGCTACCCAAACTTGAAGTTGAAGACCTGCTGCTCGAAGAGGTGCCGAACATTAAGTATTCGGATATTGGCGGATTGAATGAACAGATTGAGGCGATTCGGGACGCTATTGAAACGCCTTACCTCTATCCCGACGAATACAGGGAATTCCAGTTAAAGCCTCCAAAAGGTGTACTACTCTATGGTCCCCCCGGCTGCGGCAAAACCTTAATCGCCAAGGCGGTCGCTAACAGCTTGGCTGCGCGGGTTAGGGAACAGACAGGTAGAGATGATGTTGAAAGCTATTTTATCAATATCAAAGGACCCGAGCTGCTAAATAAGTATGTTGGTGAGACGGAACGAAAGATTCGAGAAGTCTTCCAGAAAGCCAAGGATAAATCCAAAGAAGGGGTGCCGGTCATCATCTTCTTTGATGAGATGGACTCGCTTTTCCGATCCAGAGGCATGGGCATTTCGTCCGATATGGAGTCAACGGTGGTGCCTCAATTCCTCGCTGAGATCGATGGTGTCGAAGGGCTTAGAGATGTGGTTGTCATCGGTGCGAGCAACCGCCAAGATCTTCTGGATCCCGCTGTTTTACGTCCCGGTCGGTTGGATATCAAGATTAAGGTCGATCGGCCCGAAGCTGAGGGAGCAAAGGATATTTTCGCCATATACCTGACACCAGATCTTCCAATTGCCCCGTCCATGCTGGAAAAATTTGATGGTGATCGGGAAAAAGCGGCTGACGCTCTCGCTGCCCAAGCGATTGAGAAGATGTACGCGACCACCGACGAGAACAAGTTCATTGAGGTAACCTACAATCGTGGAGAACGTGAGACGCTCTACTTCAAGGATTTTGCGAGCGGTGCGATGATTGAAAACATCGTTGATCGTGCCAAGAAGATGGCAATCAAGCGGTTGATCGATTCTGACGGGAAAGAAAAAGGCATGACCCTCGAAGACCTTGAAATGGCGATCCAGGAAGAATATAAGGAGAATGAAGATCTGCCTAACACCACCAATCCCGACGATTGGGCGAAGATATCGGGACGGAAAGGCGATCGGATCGTTAACATTAAAGCGTTGACCCACGAGCCAGAGCCGAAAAGACGGGATGTAAGAACCGTCAAAGGTGGTGCTTACCTCTAAGGCAGATTATGACCGTACCAACGATTATGGGGACCGAAACCGAATATGGCATTTCGGTCAAAAATGCGCGAGATCCGGATCCGGTTGCGGCCTCAACACTTGTCGTCAATATCTATAAAGACCGTGGGATCAAGGGGATCACTTGGGACTATGATCAGGAAAGTCCATTGATGGACGCGAGGGGGTTCGTTTCTGAAGGGGAAACTGACATCCCAGATCAAGAAAATAATAGTCTCATCAATGATGTTCTCGCCAATGGTGGCCGGTATTATGTCGATCACGCGCACCCAGAGTATTGCACCCCGGAATGCACCAATGCGCGCGATTTGGTCAAATATGAGAAGGCGGGGGACCTGATATTAGATTTGAGCCGTCTGGCTGCCCAAGAGCTGTTGCCTACGAATCAAGAGATTATTATTTATAAGAACAACAGTGATTATAAGGGACACAGCTACGGCGCTCACGAAAATTATCTAATGTCTCGGAATGTTCCGTTCCAAGATATCGTCGATGGACTAACGCCTTTCCTGGTGACGCGGCAGCCCATCACAGGGAGTGGTAAAATCGGCGCTGAAAATGGCGCATCGGAAACGGATTATCAAATCTCACAGCGTGCCGATTTTTTCGAGACTGAAGTTGGTCTGAGCACAATGGTGGCGCGTCCGATTATCAATACGCGGGACGAGCCGCACGCCGATGAGGCGTTATACCGTCGCCTGCACGTGATTGTCGGCGATTCCAATATGTCGGAGTTTTCCATCTATTTGAAGGTGGGAATTACGGCAATTGTACTACAGCTTATCGAACAGGATGTTGTCGGAGATGAGTTCAGGCTCTCTGACCCTGTTTTGGCGATCAAGACCGTATCACGCGATCTGTCTTGCAAAGAGCCTTTAGCTTTGGAAGATGGTCGGGAATGGACGCCGATTGAGGTTCAGCGCGCATATCTTGAGTTGGCGCACAAACATATCTCTACAGCGGATATGTCTGATGTCGTGAGCGACGTGATGAAGACGTGGGAATTTGTTCTCGACCGTCTCGACGAGGATCCGATGAGTTTAGATCGGCATCTCGATTGGGTGATTAAAAAGCGACTGATTGATGCGTACCTGCGACGCCACAATTTAACCCATTCGGATCACCAAATTCGGATGTTAGACTTGCAATATCATGACATCCGCCCGAATAAGGGGTTGTATGCGAGGTTGCTGAAAAATGGACGTGTTGAACGACTCCTCAAACATGAGGAGATTGTTCAAGCGATTAACAATCCACCTGTTGATACACGTGCCTATTTTCGCGGCATGTGTTTACAAAAATTCCCCAACGAAATTCACAGCGCAAGCTGGAATTCAATGATTTTTTGTACTGACGATTCTTCTCTAGATAAAATCTTGATGGATCGGCCGCACTTCGGAACACAGGAGATGACGGGCGATCTATTGCGAGACTGCACGGCTGCAGAACTGGTGCAAGCCGTTCTGACATCCAACGATTAGAAGGAGGAAAGCAACATGCCAGCCGAAAAACAACAGGATCAAAAAGACAAACGGACTCAGGAAACTGAGGAAGTTCAGCCGGATCAAGAAGTCGTAGAGCAAGGCGAAGAGATTAAAGAAGACCTCGATCAAATCCTTGATGAAATCGACGAAATCTTGGAAGAGGATTCAGAAGAATTTGTCGAGAATTACATTCAGCGAGGAGGGGAGTAGTGGTCTTTAGTGGCTCCGACCATAGAACCTCCGATTTCCTTGAGCTTTTGCAAAGGGAACGCCCGGAGCTTCTATCAAAGTTTGGTACAGGGGCGTTCGGCATAACGTCCCTGCCAGACTCACCCGCTGTAAGTGCCGATTTTCGGGCATTCCGCTACGCGGAACTGAAAGGACAGCATGTGCCAGCTACCAGTTTGATGGATCTTTACGATAACCTGCTTGAAGGGACAACTATATTGGCTGTCGTTTATAACGAGGGGGTTATCATCGCAGGAGACCGTCAGGCAACGGCGGGGTTTCAGGTGGGGGAGCGGCGTATCCGGAAGGTCTATGAGGTGGATAGTTATTCGGCGATCGCTATTGCAGGCGTCGCCGGGCCAGCGATGGAAATGGCGAAGCTCTTTCAAGTCCAGGTGGAGTTCTATGAAAAGATAGAGGGCTCACAGCTAAGTTTTGAGGGCAAAGCCAATTCATTGTCAAATATGGTCAAGTCCAACTTACCTATGGCGATGCAGGGATTGGTAGTCGTACCGATCTTCGCAGGGTATGACCTCAAACGGAAAGAGGGAAAGATCTTCAAATACGATGCGATAGGGGGGCAATACGAAGAGAGCGAATACTATGCGACCGGATCCGGTGGCAAGGATGCGCAAGCAACGCTGAAAAAGCTGTATAGCTCCGATATGTCCCGCGATGGTGCCCTGCAGATAGTCGCTGAGGCACTCTGGGATGCCGCTGATGAAGATGTAGCGACAGGCGGTCCCGATTTTATTCGAGAGATTTTCCCAACAATCAAGATCATTGACTCCACGGGAATCTCAGATATACCGGATTCAGAGGTTAAGGAACTCTATACGGAGCTACTCGACAGACTCCGCAATGGATAATTCAGGATTGGCAATCAGTTTGCCACAAGGGTGTCCGCTGGATTGGCAAAACCAGCGAGAAAATCAGGGTGTGTCTATCGTGGCTCAGCCGCATTGAGGACTACTGATAATCGACACCTGCTATTTGAGGGAGGGGTAGATGCCCGCACCGTATTACGTGTCGCCCGAGCAAATCATGCAGGAAAAGGAGGATTTTGCTCGGAAGGGGATCGAGAAAGCCAAAGAGGTTATTGTTTTAGAGTATTGCGACGGTATTCTGATGGTTGCAGAAAATCCGTTGGCGACGGTTTTCAAGATTTCGGAAATTTATGATCGGATCGCACTTGCAGCGACCGGGCTTTACCCCGACTACGAAGCCTTACGATACGCTGGGATTCAGGGTGCCGAAATCAAAGGGTTTACCTTCAACCGTGAAGATGTTACGGCGCGATGGCTGGCAAATCAGTATTCACAGCAGATCGGTGCAATATATCGACAGTCTGATGCGAAACCGCTTGAGGTAGAACTTCTCCTGTGCGAAATCCGTGAAGATTCTTCATCGAGCAACAGGATCTATCATCTGTCTTTTGATGGGACGTTCTGGGAAGACAATGAATATACCGTTATAGGTGGGCGGGCAGATGAAATCTCCGGTATCCTCGAAGATGAATATAGCGGTGGCTTAGATCTGAATGGTGCTGTGAGGCTTGCGGCAAGGACCTTTGAAACGATCGAAGCAGAGGTCGACGAGGCGGAGCGGTACCAAGTGACGGCTGAGACAATCGAAGCAGCTGTACTTGACGAAACTCTAAATCGGCGGAAATTTAAACGTTTGCTTCCCGATGAACTGAGTGAGATTTTGAGCGCATGAACCGAAGGATTTATGGTCTGGAAAACGAGTATGGGATCATCTGCACGTCGGATCGGCGCGGCGGCAAAGCGTTATCGATCCAAAATGCGGTGATGTATCTGTTTCGGGAAATCATTTCTGGGCGGATGTATCCAGATGTTTTCCTCGAGAACGGTGCTCGATTCTATCAGGACATCGGTTGCCACCCCGAATATGCAACCCCCGAATGCGACAACGTAGCCGACCTTGTGAGCCACGATAAGGCTGGTGAACGAATTATCGAGCGGCTATCTGTTGCGGCAGAGCGGAAAATGCAAGCCGATGGGTTTCTTGGGCGGATTTCGGTTTTCAAGAATAATACCGATACGCCCGGCAACACCTATGGATGCCATGAGAACTACCTGATGGATCGCCGTGTGAGTTTTCGGCAACTCGCTGCGCAACTCATTCCCTTCTTTGTAACGCGCCAAGTCTTTGCCGGGGCGGGGAAAGTCAAATCCACCAACCGTGGCTCCTACGCAATCTCCCAACGCGCACAACATATCCGTGAAGAGATCTCAATTGCAACGACGACCGCGCGGGGCATCATCAACACGCGTGATGAGCCGCATGCGGACCGAGAGAAATATCGTCGGCTACACGTGATCGTCGGTGACTCCAATATGTCGGAGTTTGCCACCTACCTCAAGATCGGTACGACAGCAATCGTTTTGCGGATGATCGAAGACAACTTCATCAAGCAGCGCCTCGCGTTGCGTGATTCCGTCCGCGCGATTCAGCAGATCTCCGAAGATATTACCTGCACCCGCAAAATTGAGTTGGAAAACGGCAAACGGCTTTCAGGGGTTGAGATGCAGTGGGAATACCTCGAATGCGCCAAGCAGTATTTTGAGCAGGTGGAATCGGATCCGGTCACCGATCAGATTATGGCGCGATGGGAATATGTGTTGACCTGTTTGGAAACCGATCCGATGCAGCTTGATCGAGAACTTGATTGGGTTATCAAGAAAAAATTGATTGAAACCTATGTGGAAAGCCGGCAACTCAAATGGAATTCCGCCAAAGTGCTGATGCTGGATCTACAGTACCACAATATTCGGCCCGAGCTTGGATTGTACTACAAGCTCGAAAAAGATGGACGCGTTGAACGAATTGTCAGCGATAGTGAGGTTGAACATGCGATGCATCACCCACCGGAGACTACGCGAGCGAAATTTCGTGGCCGTTTTGTGAAGCTGGCGAATGAACGAAAGATTCTGTGCGGTGTTAATTGGAGTTATATCCAACTTTACGAACCCTACCAAAAACTCTTCCTCTCCACGGATCCCCTGCAAGCCGAATATGAAGAAGCCAGCCGAATGATCTATTCAATTTAGAGCCTGTCCCGATGAATCGAAATTAATTTCTGAAAATTGTCATTTTACGGGTAAATACCCTCAAAATCGGTTAATTTTGCCCCTAAAATGGCGAAAGATGACTGTTTCACCTACTTTAAAAATAATCTCTTAACTATGGAGGATTTAAAGATGAACAAGCGTTTAGCTGCTTTTGGTATAAAGGCGATATGGTTACTATTGTTAGTTTGTGTTTCTGTTGCTTGGATGGGTTGCGATATAGCACAGGAGATAGTAATCCCTCCGATACCATCACAACAAGCGATTGCAGTCCTCGGTCCGGCGAGCGGAAGTAACCTGACCGGAACAGCAATTTTTACACAGAGCGGTGATACAATCACGCTCGTTGTTGAGATTCAGAACGTATCTCCGGGGCTTCACGGCGTGCATATTCATGAGTATGGCGATTGTAGTGCACCCGACGGCACATCCGCCGGAGGCCATTGGAATCCCACCAACGTTGCTCACGGAAAATGGGGAGAAGGTGAATTCCACCTCGGAGACATTGGCAATATAAATGTCGGTGAGGATGGCACAGGTAAAATTGAGTTGACGACAGACCTTTGGGAAATGGGCACCGGCTCCATCCTAGATGTTGTTGGCAAAGGCATGATTGTCCATGCAGATGCCGACGATTTTATTTCGCAGCCTTCGGGTAATGCTGGCGCACGCATCGGCTGCGGGGTAATTGTATTATTAGATTAGTCCCGACGATTACATTTTTGAATCGGGACAGGCTCCAGCGCGTCTGCACCGAGCGTCCTCAATACCGCTTTTGACGAGCGGCATGTGGAGCAACCAGCCGGAGGGAATGATTGATGTATAAAATAAAAATAGGAATCGTCTTGGTGCTCGCCACTGGACTGATGTTTTGGCTATTTGGATGTGGAAGTGCTATTCAGGATCTCGGTCTGGTTTTTGACAATCCCGCGGATGCTGGTAGACCGAGTCCTTCTTTTAGTGCTGATATCGCCCCTATCCTGACAAAACGATGTGCCATTGCAGAGTGCCATGTCGTTGATGGGCCGCACGATATTGACCTCCGCACGTATGACACGCTCATGCAGGGTGGGGATGAAGGCGCTATCGTTATTACAGGCAATGCAAGGGAGAGCGAAATAGTCGAAGAGATTGCAGAGGGCAAAATGCCTCCTGAAGGGCAACCTTTGGATGCAGCCCAGATCCAACTTATCATCGATTGGATCAATGAGGGTGCCAAGAATAATTAAAACTTATAGGAGTTACGCAGTTCAGTTTGTAGTAGCACAATGAATTGCGCGTCCGGACGTCCCGATTTATCGGGACTACTACAAACCTAAGACCTTACTGTAATTGCCCAATTCATCGGGCGTTGGAAATGGTGCCCTACGGTGATGAATCGCTGAACTACAAAGTTTTGAGTGTTCAAGTGCGTAATTCCTAACTTATCAAGAATGTTTCCTTTCTACGCAGCCTTTACAGGTAAAATTTGAGGAATCCAACTGGAGGGAATGATTGGTGTATAGAATAAAAATAGGAATTGTGCTACTACTTGTCGCTGGGTTGATGTTTGGATGTGGCGGTGATGACGTAACAACAGACGATGGTCATGGCCATGACCATGTGCACGGTGATGAAGGCGATGATTTTAATGATGCTGTGAGTAATCTTGGTTTGGCATTTGACAACCCAGTGGCAGCTGGTAGACCGAGCCCCTCTTTTAGTGCCGATATTTCGCCTGTCCTGACAAACCGATGTGCTATCCCGGGTTGCCATGTTGCTGGGGGACCGCACGGCGTTGATCTCCGCACGTATGACACCATCAGTGCGGGAGGGGACGATGGGGCTGTTGTCATTGCAGGCAATGCGAGAGAGAGCGGAATAGTCGAACAGATTGTTCAAGGCAGGATGCCCCCTCCTCCAAGCGAACCTTTAGAGGCAGCTCAAATTCAAAGTATCATCGATTGGATAAATGAGGGCGCCGAGAATAACTAGCACATTGTCAGAGTTCCCCAGGCCCGGTAGGTGCGATTTGTAACCGCACCGGACATCGCAATGAACGTACTTATCATAATTTACTCCCTGCTCGGCTCCGTTCCGCCTGTCCCGATTTATCGGGGAGAGTCCGAGACTTGGATAGCCATATCCAAGCCCGACTTGCGGCGGTGTTGTGGATTTGTCAATTCACAACGAGCAGGACCATTAGCATTTATTTGACAGAGCACTAGCCATTTCAGTATCGCAGCAGTGGTCCGCCTAACTGATGTGCAAGTAGGTTCATTTACAAGTATCCCTCCCTTTGTGGAGGGATTTTCTTTGTTCAATTTCTTACGTACTCACGTTATTGAGGAAACGATAATCCTGAAGACGAAGTAATGATGGTTGTAGAGATAATCTCGTACGTATAACTCGTTACGCGTTATTCTTTTAAGGAGGTTTTTAATGGCTCAAGACAAATACGTTTACTTTTTCGGGACCGGTCAGACCGATGGCAGCGCTGAGATGAGAAGCCTGCTCGGCGGTAAAGGCGCCAACCTCGCTGAAATGACCAGCTTGGGTATCCCGGTTCCACCCGGTTTCACAATATCGACGGAAACTGGCAGGTTATATCACGAAAACGGTAACCAATATCCAGATGGACTTGACGGACAGATTGATGAAAATTTGCAAAAGTTAGAAGGGGCGATGGATGCACAGTTCGGGGATACCGAGAATCCACTGCTCGTTTCTGTCAGATCTGGAGCAGCAGTGTCGATGCCCGGTATGATGGACACCATCCTCAACCTCGGCTTGAACGACGATGCGGTCAAAGGATTAGCCGCGAGGTCGGGGAATGAACGTTTCGCCTATGATGCCTATCGTCGATTTGTGCAGATGTTCGGAGATGTGGTCCTTGGCGTTGAACACGATGCGTTTGAGCACCTCTTGGAAGCGAAAAAAGCCGCAAAAGGTGTCGAACTTGATACAGATTTAGACGCGAGTGATTTAGCGGAACTGGTTTCCGAGTTTAAGGCACTCGTCAAAGAGGAGACAGGGGCGGATTTCCCCGATGACCCACGTCGGCAGCTCGACATGGCGAGGGACGCTGTTTTTGAATCGTCAAACAATGATCGGGCGCTTATCTACCGCCGATTGAACAATATCTCTGAAGAACTCGGACGGACGGCGGTCAATGTCCAAGCGATGGTTTATGGAAATATGGGCGAAACGTCGGGAACGGGGGTTGCGTTCACACGAGATCCCTCGACCGGCGAGAACTCTTTTTACGGCGAATTCCTCATGAACGCGCAAGGTGAGGATGTTGTTGCAGGAATCCGTACGCCACAGCCCATCGATGAGCTTCAGGGGGTCATGCCGGATGCCTATGAGCAGTTGACGTCTATTGGGGAAACCTTAGAGTCGCATTACCGCGATATGCAGGATGTCGAATTCACAATTCAGGATAGACGCCTCTATATGCTCCAAACCCGTAACGGCAAGCGAACCGGCGCCGCTGCGGTGCGCACCGCCGTTGAAATGGTTGACGAGGGGCTCATTGACAAAGCGACCGCCCTAACCCGTATCCCGCCGGATGATCTGGAGCAACTTCTTCACCCGATGATTGATCCTGATGTCCAAGTTGACCCGATTGCAAAGGGGCTACCCGCCTCCCCCGGGGCTGCTGTGGGTAAAGTGGTCTTCACAGCGGATCGTGCGGAAGAACTGGTCGCTGCCGGCGAAAAGGTAATTCTGGTGCGCACCGAAACATCGCCGGAGGATATCGGCGGAATGCACGCCGCAGAAGGCATTTTAACGGCGCGTGGCGGGATGACCTCACACGCGGCTGTTGTCGCACGGGGTATGGGAAAATGCTGTGTTGCGGGCTGCAGTGACATCACCGTCAACGAGGCAGCGAAGGAGTTTCAGGCTGGGGAACTTCGGCTGACGGAGGGAGACCACATCACGCTCAACGGTTCAACTGGCGAGGTGATTGAGGGGGCGGTCACGCTGATTGATCCTGAATTGAGTGGCGACTTTGGGGTGCTCATGGAGTGGGCGGATGAGTTCCGTAAACTCGGCGTGCGCACGAATGCAGACACGCCGGGTGACTCCAGGACTGCGAGAGGGTTCGGCGCGGAGGGAATCGGTCTTTGCCGTACCGAGCACATGTTCTTTGAGGGAGAGCGGATTGATGCTGTCCGCGAGATGATCCTCGCTAAGGATGAAGCGGGACGTAAGGCAGCGCTCGACAAGTTACTTCCGTATCAGCGTGAGGATTTCGTCGGCATCTTCGAGGCGATGGACGGCTACCCTGTCACAATTCGGACGCTTGATCCACCGCTCCATGAGTTCCTACCCCACACGGATGAAGATGTCCAGGAACTGGCGGGTAAGATCGGTGTTTCCGCTGAGACATTGTACCAGCAACGGGAGGCGTTGCACGAGTTTAACCCGATGCTGGGACATCGTGGGTGTCGTCTCGGTATCATCTATCCGGAGATTACGGAGATGCAGGCGCGGGCAATCTTTGAGGCGGCTGTCGAAGTTACCAAGCGTGGCGTAAAGGCTATCCCCGAGATTATGATTCCGCTGGTCGGTCATGTCCAAGAACTGGCATTGCAGCGTGAGGTAGTGGTCGATGCTGCGAACAAGGTATTCGAGGAGACCGGGACTGAGGTCGAGTACCTCGTCGGAACGATGATCGAGTTGCCGCGAGCCGCGCTCACCGCGAACGAAATCGCGCAGGAAGCGGAGTTCTTCTCCTTCGGGACGAACGATCTCACACAGACCACTTTCGGGATGAGCCGTGACGATGCGGGCAAGTTCCTGGGTGATTACGTGGATGGCGGTATTCTTGAGCATGACCCGTTCCAGGTACTGGATCAGGGCGGTGTCGGTCAGCTGGTACAAATTGGCACGAACAAGGGACGCGAAACGCGCTCGGACCTCAAAGTCGGCATCTGCGGCGAACATGGCGGTGAGCCGAGTTCCGTTGTCTTCTGCCACGACTCAGGTTTGGACTATGTTTCCTGTTCGCCGTTCCGCGTGCCGGTTGCGCGACTCGCTGCAGCGCAAGCCGCTGTCGCTGATGAGTCCTAAGATAGATAACATAAAACGCAAGGACGCTAGGAAGCAAGGACGCAAAGGAAAATAGCTGCCCGTTCTTCTTTGTACCTCTGCGTCTTTGCGCCTTTGCGTTAAATTTATGTAGGTCGAGATTCATATCTCGACAATTCCTTGGGTTTGTAGTAGCGCAATTTATTGCGTGCCCTACTACAAGCGGCGGATTCATAGTAGGTTTCGCAGGGAATAACGATCGTTATTCCCTACCAGCCATGGGCAGGCTGCGACAGGAGAAGATCAATGAAAGTTAAATATTTTCATGATACGGATACCGCCTTGGTTGAATTCTCAGAGCGTGAAGTGACTGAAACGAAAGAGATTAACGAGAATATCTATATCGATCTGGATGCCCTCGGCAATCTAGTGGCGATGACCATTGAACATGCCCAACAACAGGCAAGTCTGCCAGATCTGTCCTATGAGCGGATAGAAACGCCGAATGCGGATTTATCTATGGTGAATTAGCGAAATAAGGAAA
Source organism: Candidatus Poribacteria bacterium (assembly GCA_022822005.1). Taxonomy (GTDB): domain Bacteria; phylum Poribacteria; class WGA-4E; order WGA-4E; family PCPOR2b; genus PCPOR2b. The sequence continues at coordinate 89,016 of JAJECO010000053.1, read as the reverse complement.
TATCTACTAATATCTGCGACCTTCACCAAGTTTCCAAAGTCCCCCTACAACTCCCCTGGCAAGGGTTTCCCCCCTGACAAGGGGGGCTAGGGGGGTTAAGGGGTTGGCTGTGCATTGGGAGGGTCTAAGCGGTTCTAAAATCTACCATAATTAGACGATTTACGGAAATCCACACCATGCCCTCCCTCACCCTCAAACCCACCCACAAATCGATCAAAGCCTACTACGCTGCACTCAAGCAGTTCGATCGGCTCGGCGTTACACACGAAACCGCTGTCCGATCCGCATTTCAATCCCTGCTCGAACAGTGTGGGCGGCAGTTTAACTTGACCCTGGTGCCTGAGCATTCCATAACCGTCCATCGTAATAGGAGGATTGTGGTTGATGGTGTGTTGATCGACGATTTCCAACTGCCCCACGGCTATTGGGAGGCAAAGGATATCCACGACGACCTACCGGCCGAAGTCCTAAGCAAATTTGAAAAAGGCTACCCCCGTGACAACATCCTCTTCCAAACCCCACAACGCGCCATCCTTTGGCAGAACGGTCAAGAGACGCTTGATGCCGATCTGAATGACCCGATCCAACTGATAGAAGCCCTTGAGACCTTCTTTTCCCACCGTCCGCAAGAATACACCGAGTGGGAGGAGGCAGTCGCACAGTTCAAGGGGGTAGTGCCTGCGCTCGGAGACAGCTTGGCAGCCCTGATCCAAAAGGAACGGGATGCCAACCCCCACTTTACCACCACGTTTGAGGGCTTTTACGAGAAATGCCGCCAATCGATCAATCCCAACCTCTCCGAGGCGGCGGTTGAGGAGATGCTGATCCAACATCTGCTGACCGAGCGGATCTTCCGAACCGTCTTTAGCAACCCCGACTTCACCGACCGCAATGTCATCGCCCGCGAGATTGAGACCGTTATCAAGGCACTCACCGAACAAGCATTTAGCCGTGACGATTTTCTCCGTAGCCTCGATCGCTTCTACCAAGCAATTGAACGGGCAGCCGCAACCATCAACGACTTCTCCCAAAAACAGAGTTTCCTCAACACGGTTTACGAGCAGTTTTTTCAGGGCTTTTCAGTGGAGGTCGCCGATACGCACGGGGTGGTCTACACGCCGCAGCCGATTGTCGATTTCATGGTGAGAAGCGTCGATCAGATATTAAAGACTGAATTTGGGAACGGGCATTCCCCATCTGTAGGGAACGCAGATCTGCGTTCCTTATCTTCTCCGGATGTTCACATTATTGATCCGTTTGTGGGGACCGGTAATTTCATCGTGCGGACGATACGAGAAATTCGCCCAACCGCGCTTGAGGATAAATACAGGGGGGAACTCCACTGCAACGAGGTGATGTTGCTGCCGTACTACATCGCGTCGATGAACATCGAGCATGAATTTTATGAGACGATGGGGGCGTATCTTCCCTTTGAGGGCATCTGCCTCGTGGATACCTTTGAACTGGCAGAGGACCGACAGTTGCCGCTATTCGCGCCGGAGAACACCCAGCGTGTTGAGAGCCAAAAGGGAGCCCCGATGTTTGTGGTTATCGGCAATCCACCCTATAACGTTGGTCAGGTCAACGAGAACGACAACAACAAAAATCGAAAATATCCAACGATGGATGCACGAGTCGCGGAGACATACGCGAAAGATTCCACAGCAACGAATAAAAACGCCCTTGCTGATCCGTATGTGAAAGCAATTCGGTGGGCATCGGACCGGATTGGAGAGGAGGGGGTTGTCGCCCTCGTAACAAACAACGGATTTCTTGATGGCGTGGCGTTTGATGGGATGCGAAAACATCTTGCACAGGATTTTACCAAAATTTATCATGTTGACCTCAAAGGCAATGCTCGCACATCCGGGGAGCGTCGCCGAAAAGAGGGCGGAAATATTTTTGATGACCAGATCCGTGTGGGAGTTGGAATCAGTTTCTTCATTAAAAAAGCAAGAACGAAATCCGAAGGGGCTGAAGTTTGGATTTACGCTATCGACGACTATCTCAAAGCCCGCGATAAGCAGGCAATTTTAACTCAATTCGGTGATTATACAAAAGTCCCAATGAAACAAGTTACCGTTGATGCAAGGCACACATGGCTGACGGAAGGGATCCACGCCGAATTTGAGACCTTTAGTCCGATGGGAACTAAGGAAACGAAAGCGGCTGAAGGTGAGGCAGTGGAGGTGATTTTCAAAGACTATAGTCGTGGTGTCGCAACCTCCCGCGGCGCGTGGGCGTACAACTTTAATCGAAACGCTTTGGCTGAGAACATGAGCGGGATGATTGAAACTTACAATGCGGAAGTTGACAGGTGGAAACGTCGAGAAAATCAGGATGCAAACGTTGACGATTTTGTGATTTCTGACGATGCAAAAATCAAGTGGAGCCGTGACTTAAAATCAGACTTGCAGCGAGGAAAAATCGCCGAGTATAATGAACAAAAAGTGAGGGTTTCACAGTATCGTCCCTTCACAAAATCTAACCTGTTCCTTGATCGTGTGATGAACGAGGAGGTTTATGTTTTCCCGTCTATCTTCCCTGTATCTGGAACAGAAGTGGAAAATCGTGTGATTTGTGTCAGTGGCATTGGAAGCAAAAAACCTTTTCACACCCTGATGAGTTCCCTGATACCGTCGCTTGATATACTTGAAAAGACCCAATGCTTTCCCTTCTACACCTACGATGAGGATGGCGCAAACCGCCGGGAGAACATCACCGATTGGGTGTTGGAACAATTTCGCTCCCATTACCGAGACAAGACAATCACCAAATGGGACATCTTCCATTATGTCTACGGCATCCTACACCACCCCGATTATCGGGAACGATATGAAGCCAACCTCAAGCGGGACCTGCCGCGTCTGCCGTATACGCCGGACTTCTGGAGGTTTGCGAAAGCGGGTCAACGGTTAGGGGAAATTCACATCGGCTATGAAGCGGTGCCCGAATATCCGTTGGCATTCATCGAAAACCGTGAAACCCCGCTCGATTGGCGTGTGGAAAAGATGAAGCTGTCCAAAGATAAAACGCAGCTGGCCTACAACGATTTCCTGACCCTCGACGGAATACCCGCAAAGGCGTTTGACTATCGGCTTGGAAATCGGTCGGCGTTGGAATGGGTGATAGATCAGTATTGCGTCAAGACGGACAAACGCAGCGGCATCGTCAACGATCCGAACCGCCCAGACGATCCTCAGTACATTGTTAGGTTGATTGGGCAGGTGATCGCGGTCAGTTTGGAGACGGCTGGGATTGTGGAGGGGCTGCCCGATCTGGGCCTCTCTACCGATGCTCACAGCACATAGCAGGGTCGTTGCTTTTAGATTGCCCTCTGGGGCTGCCCATTTATTATACTTTTATACACGGTCAGGCATTCATGGGTGCATTTAGCCCCAGAGGGGCGACATGTTTATAGCTGGGCGATAGGTGCCTGCTTCTAAGCCCCAGAGGGGCGACATGTGTCTGAATCGCAGATTAAACAGACAGCGCAGATGACACAAAGGATATAGAAGACCTATTACCGAGATAGCGGCATTCGATTGTGCTTTCGCTCCAGCGGAGCGCAATGTCTATAGAATACCGATACCCCCAAACCCCGCGCTCCAGCGGAGCGCAATGTCACCATAAATTCGACTGCGTTGGTAATTGTCTTAAACATTTATTAGGAGGCAACGATGACACTTGAGGATTTCAAACCTTCAGAGATAAAGGAAATAATTCGTTCGGAGTTGCGCCAACTGCCTGAAACCCATTGGGTCCAGAATCTGCGGCATCCCTCTTATCACCTACAGCAGCCAATTCCGGTCTTGATCGAAAGAGCGGACGATACCGTGACCGCCACCTACAATGATGTCGAACTCCGCGGCACAGGCGACAGTGTGAAAACGGCAATTTCGGACTTATGCACGAAAATTGTTGCCCGTTATAAGGGGTTGGGGGAAAGTGCTGCAATGTCTCAGGAGTATACGTTCCTCAAACGAATTATTGAGGAAGTCGAGCCCCCGGCCTGGCAAGAGCTGAAGCAACTTTATAAGAAGAAATTGGAAGAAATCCCTTATGTCCAAGAAGGCTATATAAAAATTGATGGCAACGACGCAGAAGTCGTAATCGTTCTTTCCGAATATTCTGTGGATCGAATCGAAAAATTAGCTGAAATCGATCTGGAGATAAATCTGAAATTTCGTCCTCTCTCTTTTTTTGTGGAATATAAGTTTTCAGAAGATTACTTGGAGTTGAACGATTTTGAATGTCTTTATTAAACTCGTTCTTAAGTTACTCCTATCCTTCCTATATTGCCTGCTTCCTTCTAAACTCCCTGTTGAGGAGGGATGAAAACAGGGCTTATCCGTATGCCAACAGAGCAAGTACATATAAATAAGCAAAACAGAACACAGGTCGCCCTCTCTGATCTTCGACAATCTCAAAATAGTCCTCAACATGGTGATTGGATTGTGACGCTTGCCTTCTATAAAGCCTTACACGCTGTTGATTCTTATTTTGCAAAACAGGGGATTGACCATGGAAGGCACGATAAAAGCCACCCAGAAAGGGATGGACAGGTCAAGTACTATCTTGGGAATATACACGGTAAGTATTCTGCACTGTACACAGCGAGCATAAGGGCACGATACCATGCATATATTCACAATTCTCAAGATGTTACAAAGCTAGTCAACCATGCGTCGGATATTGAAAAATACATCCAAACGCTTCCGTAGTCACCTTCAGTCTTTCCAATATAACATCTCTCCCGCACTGGATTTAGCTCTTCAGTTTTGCTTTGGGGAACTCCACAAATAAAAAGAGCCATGTAGAGGGTTCTACATGGCTCTTTTTATTGCATTAACCTATTTCTTCAAAACTACCAAAAGCTACCGTCTGGCGCGGCGGCGAGTGGTTCGTCGCTGGGTCTTGCGATCCTCATCATCCGCCGTGTCTGTCCTCCGTTGGCGGTGACGTCGTTGCAACTGTTTCCGTAAACGGCTCCTGTCCTCTGTAGAATCAGCCGTCAGACGATTCGAGCGCGCATGTCTGCTTCGACTTACCCGCTGTTGGAATTCGGTCTGATCCCGACGTTCTCCAACGCGCCGGTTTGACTGGATTGATGTGTGAGCGGGAGCACGTTGAACCGGCTGCTCATCTGCACGGTAGCTATCGTGCGGGTTCGGGTCGAAATTCATCCGATAGGGCGGTGGATATCCCAATGCAGCTGTGGCACCGTAGTAATGACGGTACTGGGACAGCTGCCAAGTATCATAGAGGAGACTGGGTGGGAGGCGATCATACCCTCGATAATACTCATCTTCATAGACGATCTGTTCCTCTTCAAGAGGAACTGTGCGGACGCTGCACCCCGCCAAAAATATGGCTGCAAGCGAAGCTACCAGCACGGTATAAATGAGGTAACGAGGTCTCATGATAGCCCCCTGTTTTGTGGAGTTTGCTGACTATTACTCTCCCCAAGCGGATCCGCGCGGCACCCACAACCATTGCCGTCCCGGATAGAGCCGCTGACGATCGAAGTCATAATCGTCCTGATTGGCTTCGGCGAGCCTGGGCCAAAGTTCTTCGTTGTCATATACCTCTGGACGTGAAGCAATGATTGGAAGCGTGTCGCCTTCCTTCACGAGGTATCGACTGACTTTCTCCGGCAAGGTGATTGTAAAACTAAAGGTGTGACTCTCCTCAAGGGTATTCCCCGCGGCGGCGGTATCTTTGACACCCGATATGTTGACAGTATACTTACGCCCTGACCGATACGGTTCATTGGAAGTAAATGTCATTGTGTTTCCGCTGCCGGAAACGGTACCGGTGACCTCGCCAGATTGTTCGGTGGCAGAGTCCGGCGTTGATTTAACGGAGACGGTCAAGCTCCCAGATGTGCTATCAACGTCTTCACTGAAGGTGATTGAGATAGGAACAGTCACGCTCAACGAGTCTTCATATTCCGATATGACCGTTCCAGCTGCGGGACTGACTGCCGTGATTGTCGGGGCGGTTGCATCGGTGTAGGTGAATTGCTGGCTCAGTGTGACAGTGCCCTCCGGTTTTGTGTTGCCATTATTGGTAATAACGACTGAAACCGATTCGCCTGCCATCCCCGCCGGTGTCACTGCTGTAATCTCCATCTTACTGGGGACATTTACGCTTGCGGCATTCTTCCCACCGATTTTCACCGTAACGCCATTTTTCATATCGAACTTGTCGCCCGTAATTCGGATGGTTGTCCCGCCTGTTTCGGGACCTTCCGTTGGGCTGAAACTGACTGGTTCAGGGGGCGGATTGCAGCCGCTGCATCCGGAGATCCCTGCCAATATAAATGCAAATGCGATAACTGTTGAAATATTTCTGAGTGTTTTCATTAGCTTTTTCTCCTGAACGTTTGGACTACAATATCAAGTCGTTTGTTAAAATGCTGGGGAGCAGTCAAAACTCAGGCTACCATTCTCGTTGAGACGAAAAATCGCGCCATTGTGAGGACTTTCACTGCGTAGGGGGTGACATTGTAGTATTAGCTGAAATTCAAAACCCTTAACACGAAAGATAGATTAAGTGATAACTCTCTCTAGTATACAGATTGATAGTTAATTTGTCAATACTTTTTATAGGCGTATAATAGGGCTATTCAGTTTTAGGCTTATTACGCATTTTGTTTGAAAAGTCGGAGTCTGGAAGTCGCTCCTAGAGCGACGTGTCGGGATTTGGAAATCCCTCCCCGATAAATCCCCGATGAATCGGGACAGGCGGGATGCAAGCACCTACAGAAAAACTAAATGACCCTACTATCTCTTACTTTCTCCTGTCAGCGGACGAACCAACGCAAAGCATAATTGCCCACGATGCCCTCGAACGCCAAGGTGTACGGGTCACAACGTCTGTATACGACCGATCCATCCGTCCGTACCATCAGCCAACCAAAGTCCCAACCTCGGCTCGTGTATATCAGAGGCACAGCAGGCTTAACCCGGATGGCTGGATGCGTTCCGGCAATAAACAGTTCCTGGGCCGTGTAGTAGTAGCATGATCCGGTTTGTACGAACATCTCATGATCTATTGTTGTAGCCGGATCCGTTGCCAGATCAGCACACAACCCCCGAACCCCAACCTTCACTTCGCATCCTTGCGAGAAGGCATCGGCAAGGTCGCGAACCGATCCGGACTGAACCGCTCCTTCGGCGTCGTGGGAGAGCACCTCACGCCACTCGTCACGCACATAGAAGCGATATAGGTCAAAATCGTAGATAAAGTTCTGGCTCGGTGCATTGGTCTGCCCATCCCAACCATCGTGCGGGTGGTATTTTGGCATGTCTGTATTGTCGTCAATATGTAAGGCGCTGGGGGCTTGCGCTGCCTGCTGTCCGTCGAGATGTGGACGGGCAATCGCCTGCTGTCCGTTCTGATTGTAGAGGAAAAACGACATTGACGCCCGGGGACCGAAGCCATCGGGCAACGAAACGGGTTGACGCAGGCTCATTATGCCCGCTGCCCAAGAATCCTCAAGCAGATAGGTGACGCCGAATTCGGCAACTTCGCGTATGCGCTCGGTGCTGTCAGAGGTGACATCGATGTGCTCGTTATGGATAAATTCGGTGTAGATCCGTAGATCGCAGCCACGTCTTATGGCATCGGTGAGGGCTTTTTCGCTGCCCGTTACCGTATGACGTTCTGTGTTGAGTTCCAAGACACAGTTCCATGCGCCCATGGGAGGACTCCTTATCGATTTGAAATGCTGTTTTGAAGTTTCTGAATGAGACGCCTATCAGACATAACGACTTAAATAAAGTCAGGACTTACGCAAATTTAGCACACGGGGGTAGATTTTTATTTTTAACCCCCTAAATCCCCAACCCCCTAAATCCCCCTTGTCAGGGGGACTTACGAACGCGCTGCGTAAGTCCTATAAATATTGGTTTGATTTTTAACAGAATCGTGATACAATTGGGGAAACATCGGAGGAGGATCTATGTTTGTTCTTAGATTTGATGTCGAGAGCGCGTACGCGCTCCATCCAAGTATTGAATCCGACGAAAACTGGGAGATCTGGCTGCAGGAAACCCTTGCCAGCGTCAAGCAGATTACACAGGTTTTGAACCGGTATGATGCGCCAGCGACCTTTTGTATTGTGGGTAAAGTGCTCGAAAGGGCGGGCGATGATCTCGCCGGGTTGCTAAAAGACAATCCCCTCTTCGACATTGCATCGCATACCTACAGCCACATGGGAATTTCAAGCGATGCGCCCACGGTGCTCCGACAGTTCAGCGCGGAACTCGAACAGACATCAGACCTTATTGCGCGATACTTTGGGACCGGTCCTATCGGTTTTTGTGCGCCCGGCGGTTTTTACCGGGGACTACAGGGACACCCGAAGCAGCTCGCTATTTTGTCGGAGCAGGAATATCAGTTTATTATTACCGATGGTATAGGACCACCGGAGCAGCCGATGCCTGCACCTTTCACCCAACCGTACTGGTATGTTGAGGATGGATACCCAGAGCTATTTGAAATACCGGTAACTGGGTGGCATTGCAATCTACTGTTCAATACGGGACATCAGAGCGATAGCTGGAAACCTGCTCCCGGATTTGCGGACGGAACGGTTCTGGAAACGTTGCCCGCAACGATAGAGGAGGGGTTTTGGGCACGAAGAAAGGAATTTCAGTACGCTATTGATCGCAATCTCGTTTATTCGCCGGCAATGCACCCGTGGTCGGTATACCGCTTTGACCCAGAACTGAAGCACATCCAATGGTTGATTGAGATGGCACAGGAAGAGAACGTACCAATTATGAACTGCCATCAACTCTATGAGACGTATCGAGATTTAGCCGCGGCAGCTTAACGAGGATAGCAGATGGTTGCGGCTTCACGATTCTCGAAAGCGACCACTACAATGTTTCACCATTTTCCCCTGCGAGGTGCCTTCCATTATGACTACGACTAACACTCCAATTCTTAATGATCAACAGATAGCTGACTTCCATGAGAACGGTTATGCGATTGTTCGTAATGTGCTGTCCCCTGACGAAGCGGACGAATATCGTCGTGTTGTTCGAGAACAAGCGCAATGCAATTCGTACCCGGATTCGCTGAAGTATCCTGAACCGGGGAAGTATACGATCGCCGGCAATAAGATGGCGGAGTCGAGCCTTGCCTCGATTGCGGAACACCCAACGGTTGTGAATGCTGTTGAGTGTGCGCTCGGTCAGCCAGCGCATCTGACCGCTTTCGTTGCGTACCTACGGAGCCCGGGTGATAGAGGCTCTGGCGGTCATTGTGACTACAAACGTTGGCGCCCGGTCGGTTCATCCATGAACTGGGTTTTCGCTATCATCCCACTGACCGATTTCGATGAGGTGTATGGTCCCTTCATGGTGTCCCCCGGATCTCATAAGTTGGTTCAGGTCATTGACGAGGAAGCGCATATCTTGGATCTCACCCGTCCCGACGCCAAGCAACTCGCGCCTTTTATTGATCCGGAGCTCAAGGCAGGCGACCTGCTTATCACAAACCAACATACGTGGCACAGAGCACCCGCGGGCACCGCTACGGATGATCGTTGCGGGATTTTTCACAAATATTGTGCGATCAACGCGCCTCCCGCCGCAGGCTACTATCCCTATAATCCCGCGGCACTTGGCTCATTGAGCAACACCGGTAAACGCCTTATCCCTGTCTGTTTCGACAAACCCATCACGACGACACGCCTGCTCATTGAGTGTCCGTCTGACGGTGAATCAAAGTACTTGCTCCACCACGATAGCGAAAATGACCGTTGGGAATTGCCCGGTGGAGCGGGTTGGGAAGAAGAAGAGGGGGTCGGCTGGGATATCGGCGCACGTATCGCCTCGCTGCAGGATCTCACAGAAACACAGCTCGGATTGGAAGTCCCGTGGATGTCATATATCGAAGATGCCGAAGATTCGGACGGTATCTGCCGTGTGTACGGCTACTCCGACGGGGCGTTAGGATCCAAGCCGCTCACCGATGGTCGCTATGACTGGGTCTCGAAAGATCGTGTGGAACAGCTACTTGGTGATGACGACTATATCAGTCGCGCCATTCACACATGGCACAGAGACGACATCATTCGGGGCAAAGGTAAAGCGGTTCGCCAGAGTAAGGAACAGTTCGACTAAGCCTCCGACGTAATCTCACAAAGACTTGCCGATTCTTAGTAGGGAACGCAGATCTGCGTTCCCTACGAACTATCCAGTGGACTTAGGAAATAGGGGATCCGACAACGCCTCCTGATAGGTTTGCCGTCGTCCCGACTGATCGCCGCCGAGCCATCGGTAGGGCCGCGGATAGAGCGTCAGTGAGCGATCTTCCAGCGGTAGCTTTAGCGGAGCACTGCCCCATAGAGCGGAATACTTGGCGGCAACTGCCGCTTCAAGGGACTGCCGCAGATCATGCCCGGATATAGCCAGGTCTCCTCCGTTTGATATCACGTCAAGGAAAGAGATGATTGACGTTACCATATAGGAGAAGCGGGGATATTGTACCGGTGTGTAGGAGGTTTCCTCCTTAATCCGCGCCCCGTTCTGATCGAAGCCACGATAGATTTCGGGTGGTCCCCAATTCCATCGAATGAGTGTATCGTCGGTCCATACGTCAACACCACGGTAAGGGGTCTCCTGACCGAAAACTGGGCAGATGAGACCGTTGCTCAGACGAAATTGTCCGTTGATGATTAAATCCTCGTCGTTGTCGCTTTGGAGGGCTGCTTCGGGTGTACCCCAAGCGATTGCCTCGGTGATCTCTGCCTGTGCCAGAAGCCGCAGCACGGCGATATGCTGACACCCGCCGCCCGATATCTCGCCGTTCCAGCGGTGGACGCAGGCACCGCGTAGTTCGCCGTAGTTGCCAGCGCGAAGCCAACCGGCAACCTCTTGAACCTCCGACATTGCACGCTGGAGATTACCACCGGCAAAAACCACGCCACACTCCTCACATACCTCCACCATCTCATCAACGTCTGCCAGACATGCCCCAATCGGTTTGTCAGTGGACACGCCTTTGACACCCGCTTGGGCACTCGCGATCACCGCCTCTTTTATATACTTGCCGGGTAAAACGACAGCCGCAATGTCCGGAACGATTTGCCGATACATCGCTTCGGCATCCGGGTAGAGCGCCTTGATGCCGAAACGTTCCCCGACAGCACGCAATCTCTCCGGATTGTGTTCGACGATGGCGACCAACTCGGTATTGGGCAGTGTCTGATACACCTCCGCGTAGTGCTGACCGAGGCGTCCGCAACCAATAATTGCCACGGTATATTTGGGTTCAGCCATGAATGCCTCCTTCTCACTTTGTCTCAGCGATATTCTCTTGGGTAAGCGATCGATCCATTATAGCACAACGGGGGCAGCCGATCTACAGAATTTGTGGATTCCCTCGATCCAATAGGGATGCGGGAGATTGCACTGTTCCACTCCCCGCTTTCCGATTTGACACAGGCGAAACAGACAATAGAAAAAGATTGACAGTTTTTGGCAACTGCGATAAAATGAAAAAACTTTACACGGTTCAAATATGATTGGAGATCATCATCCAAAATCGCCCAGGTTGGGATCCAAGAACAGGTATCCTTAGCCCGATGCACGGATTGACGCCGGTTGATAGCATAATCTCCCACGCTATGGTATCGGAGGGGATGTCTTTTATCCAGATCCCTTGATATTTTTGGGGCGACAGTTGTTCGTCAGTCCAAGGAGGAGAAAATGTCGAATGCCGATGTTGCTTTAACTGCTCATCTAATGCGTCGTGCGGGGTTTGGCACAACGCTAACAGAGTTAGAAGAGTATGTCAAGAAGGGCTACGAAAATGTTGTGGAAGACTTGGTAGATATAGAACGTTGTCCGCCGATTGACGAGGACGTTGTGGATCGTTACTTCGGTGCGTCTGAGGGTGGGTATCGGACGACGTGGATGTATCGTATGCTTAATAGTCCGCGCCCGCTTGAAGAAAAAATGGCGCTTTTCTGGCACCATGTATTTGCTACAGGTGTTGGGAAAAATCAGCATATACTTGCTTCTTCCATGCAGATTGATATGTTGCGGGGTGTAGGGCTTTCAAACATGCGGGAGATTCTGCTCGCGCTCTCGAAAGATCCTGCGATGATTTTCTGGCTTGACAATAACGAGAACCGAAAAGGTGAACCGAATGAGAACTACGGCAGAGAGCTATTAGAACTGTTCTCAATGGGCGTTGGAAACTATTCAGAGGACGATATTAAAGATTGTTCCCGCGCCTTTACGGGATGGACATTCACCCAGCCCCCGCCCTTGTACCCACAAGGTTACTATCCTGCACACTTCGCCTTCATCGAAGAGGAGCACGACAATGGCGAAAAGACGTTCTTGGGGAATACAGGTAATCTTAACGGTGATGATATAATCGACATCATCGTGAAGCAGCCAGCCTGCGCGGAGTTTATATCCAGGCACCTTTACAACTTCTTTGTTGCCGATGAACCGCAGGTCCCATCTTGGAGCGTGACCCCGCCGCAAGACCCAGACGCCATTGATACGCTATCAAACGCCTTTTTGGACTCGGATGGAGATATACGTCATATACTCAGAACGCTCTTTAACTCCGATTTCTTCAAAGAAGCGCGATTCAAAAAGGTTAAGAGTCCTACCGAGCTTGTCACAGGTATCCTGAAGTTGGTAGGGACTTATCAGAAGCCCGAACTGGGCATGGCGAAATATCCGGGAGCCACCACGCTGATGGGGCAGGAACTATTGAATCCTCCGACTGTGGAAGGTTGGCACACCGGTAGAGAGTGGATTGATGGCGGTACACTTACCGAGCGCATTAATTTCTCTGTCGGTGAACTTAGCGACGCCAGCAAGCCGGGTATTGGACAGATCATCAGTCGGCTTAAATCGAATGGGAGTGCTCTATCTCCCGACGAGTTTGTGGACAGATGTCTTGAATTGGTGGGTCCGTTAGATGTCGGCGAGACAACGCGCGAGTCTTTAAGCCGGTTTGCAGCATCTCAGGGCGATCTCAACATAGGTGCCGATGACGCTGCGGAAGAGAACAACGCTCGCGTGGTGCGTATGCTACAGTTAATTGTATCTTCGAGAGAATATCAGTTTGCCTAATTTGGTTCATTAGTGCATTGTTTCATTAGTTCATTAATGAGTCAATTGTCTTCACGTTTCAGGTTCTACGCGCCGCAGGGTGAGACGCTCTGCGGGGAAGGAGTGAGTCACATGGCAGTCAGTCAGAAAGATCCTGTCCTTGTCGTTGTTGAACTGAAGGGTGGCAACGACTTCATGAACACAATTATTCCCTATACCGAGGGCGTGTACTACGATTCCCGTCCAGTGGTGGGGCTCAAGGAGGAAGAAGTCCTCCCTCTCAACGATACTTTAGCCTGGAATCCAAACTTCGAACCCCTCAAAGATATGTACGACCAAGGCGAGGTCGCCATTGTGCAGGGGATTGGCTATCCCGATTCCAGTCGTTCCCATTTCCGAGCGATGGATGTATGGCATACCTGCGAACCGATAGAGATCGGCACGGAGGGTTGGGTCGGCAGAGTGATTCGGGAACTCGACCCCAACGGGGAGAACGTCTTAACGGGTGTCTCCTTTGGCAAAGGACTGCCGAGGGCGCTCGCCCTTTCCGGTGTGCCGGCTACCTCTATTGACAACCTCGACACCTACGGGTTGATGACTGATATAGAGGCTGACCCGCAGCGCCTCCAAGCCCTTGAGATATTCAAGGAGATGTACAGTCCCGCTATCGGCACCGGTGTTGTAATGGATTATCTATCGCAGACAGGCCTTGATGTGATTAAAGGCTCTGACGCACTGAAGAAAGCACCTGCGATGTACACCTCTGAGGTCGAGTACGAGGAAAACCCAATCGCCAAGAGTTTGCGGGATGTTGCGCGAGTACATCTTGCCGATCTTGGAACGCGAGTCTTTTACACGCAGCACGGCGGTTACGATCACCATGCAAATGAGGTTCCGTCGCATCCGAAGCTGCTCGCAGAGCTATCGGGAGCGATTCGCGATTTCTTCAAGGACTTGCGCGATCATGACGCCTCCGACGAGGTGGTTATGCTGGTCTTCTCAGAGTTCGGACGACGTATCAGGGACAACGCCAGCGGCACCGACCACGGTACAGGCGGTGGCGCATTCATCATAGGCGACCATGTCCAAGGAGGGCTGTATGCTGAGTATCCGTCCCTCGACCCTGCTCGGTGGGCAAACGGCGAAGATCTTGAGCATACGATAGACTTCCGCGGCATATACGGGACAGTCCTTGAACAGTGGATGGGTCTCGATCCCACCCCAGTTGTGGATGGAACTTTTGAACAGATCCATCCTTTTGCTGACAGGTAAGGCAAGGAACAGTGGAGCGGTGGGAAATAGGGAGGCGTTTTTATTTCGAGGCGTTGGGTTTTCCCCTGTTTCCCCACTCCCTTTCATCACTCGTCACAGATTTCAGGAGGTGAATCATGGGTAGGCCGTACGGACTGCTACGCGCAGGTTTCCCATTTTTCAAGACTGTAGGTATGCGGCGACACACCAACTTTCCTGTTGATGTTGCACTTGGAAAGGAAAACCGCCTGTACATATTATGTCGAAACGGCGACGCATCGATGGTTAGAAAATACACCGTGGATGAGGATAACTTAGGCGAGATTGGTGGCGTGGCTACGTGGGGCGTTGCGATTATTACCGACAATGAGGAGAATCTTTACATCTCCGACGAAGCGAAGCACTGTATCGCATCATTCAATGCAGATGGTGAGTCCCTCGGTACGTGGGGCGAACATGGCGATGGAGACGGACAACTCAATGCTCCCGCAGGGATTGCCTTCGACGCCGAAGAGAATATCTACGTTGCCGATGCCCTGAATCACAGAGTCCAGAAATTCACCAAGGACGGCACGTTTATCTCGAAATGGGGCAGCCATGGTGATGGAGAAGGCGAATTCGATATGCCTTGGGGCATAACCGTGGATGAGTTAGGAGACGTTTACGTTGTAGACTGGCGTAACGACAGGGTACAGAAGTTCAATTCTGAGGGGGAGTTTATCTTTGCATTTGGCAAGTCCGGCTGTGAGGATGGCGAATTGAATAGACCGACTGACGTTGCGGTGGACGAACACGGCGACATTTACGTGGCTGACTGTGGAAATGACCGCGTACAACTGTTCAATTCCGAATCGAGGTACGTGGAAAAATTCTTGGGAGATGCAACACTGTCAGAAACCGCGATTGATTATATGATGACCAATGCTGGTCCTAATCGTATGAGAGATATGGCGAATCTTGAGCCACAGAAATTGTTCAGGCGCCCGATATCAGTGACAATCAATGGAGATGGGCTGCTGTTCGTAGCGGACAATTGCTCCTATCGGGTGCAGGTCTATAAGAAGCACGCCATTCCGCTAACGGAACAAGAGTTCGGTCCCCCGAGGCGGTCGCCGACGCTTCATCAAGAATAGTTTGATTTTATAGTAGATCTTAGTCCAAACCGAATCACATTGCCCCTATGCCCGGTAGGTGCGGTTTCTAACCGCACCGCATCGGCGCGTCCCGATAAATCGGGATCCCGACCTGTCGGGAGGAACAGCGCCTACCATACACGGGGAGCGAAAGCGTCTATCTGTTTTTAGGATTTACTATAATTGGTTATTGTTTAGCCCTCGGTCGTGGATGCGACTGAGGGCTATTTTTTTGCGATGAGGCTGCACTAGCCTTTGGAAGATTATTCAAAAATGTAGGGTTTACACACTTGAACGCTCAAAGCTTTGTAGTTCAGTAATGAATCACCGCTAGACACCGGCTCCAACCCTCAATGAATCAGCCAACTAGGGGAAGATTTTAGGTTTGTAGTAGGGCGATTTATCGCCCGTCGCGACGCGCAATGAATTGCGCTACTACAAACGGAACTGCGTAACCTCTAAAATGTTAAGATTATTTTTTATTTTTTTTCAACGCAGTTTTAAGTCGTGCAAACTGTGAGTTTGTGTGCCAATACGTTCAAATGTGCCGTTATTTCTGCTCATCTTAGTGTCGATCAGCGTCTATTTTTATAATCCTATCATTGCCAAAAGTAATCGTCAAAACATAGGGATTGTTGGCAATCGGGCTGTTGCCACAGTCGTACAACCATGATGACTCCCGAACTTTGTCCGGTTCTCCCAATAGCCTACGGACTTCGGTTAGCAAAAGTTCCCTTGGCAAGAGATCTGGCATCAAGTGACAAAATCTAAAACGCTCCTCCTTCGTTGCATTCCTGAATTTCCGAGTGGCTTCCTCGCGAGCAATATGCGGTTTTAACCGAAACAACACGTAGAGTTTAGATCTCCGCTCATAAGACTTGGCTTGACGGTATCCTTGGACCAGTTGCATCACCTGTTCATCTGTTAACTTGATGACCTCGTTGATCGGTTTTCCAGTGATGTGCTTGATCGCTTCCTCATAGCAATGACGGTCGGGGAATTGATAGTAGTCCAGTTCATTCCAATTGCCTTCCCACCCATAGAAACTGTCGGATTCAATAAACCATTTTTGGAGATCTGGAAGAGCCTTTGATTCCTTAAAGTAGCCGAGTAGCAAAGCCGCCACTGTTGAACCGCTATCGCGTAGGCAGACAAGCATAATATCAATCACCTGGGACCGGTGTTTCTCCAAGAACAACCGGTCATCATTATCGGACAATAAGTCCTGTTCATATTCTTTCGGGGGATCCAGACTAATAGCCAGGGCTTCAGGATAGCCAACGATCATTCCCAATTTGTAATTAAGCAGAAAATTTAACCTTTCTGCTTCAGTCATGTGTCTGCGACCAATCGGATTATCTACAATCTCAAACAATGCTTCCTTGTCTTGTCCTTTGTATTTTCTGGCGACGTTTAAGATTGCTTGGGCAGATTGGTCATTCGGCCCGACTTTCCATAAGGCCTCAGCCGCTATCTGGCAAATTCGCTCATCTTTCTCGTCGAGGAGTGCGATAAGTTCTTTTTTTGCCGCTGCTGTTGTCAGATGCTCATAAACCCTCTGCACTCTGTAGAAATCTGCCCCCCTCTTTTTCGCCTCTTCAGCCAAAGGTTGTACAATCTGCTCCTCTAGCTGGGCGAGAGGATGTACAGCCAACCGCCAGATTTTCCCTTCATCAGAGAAAAGTTTGTCAATAAGTTCGGCAACACTTTCTTGTCCTGTCTCCTGTGCAGCGCAAAGGGAGATTGATATGAGATATACGAAACCGATACACAACAATTTTACGGCAAAAGCTGTGGAAGTTAAATGATGTCTCATTCGTTGATGTCTCATTCGTTGTATTCCTTCTATGGTTAGCGTTTTTGTTTCATTAGGATGGTGACTTCTCCATTCCGCATGTCGGCATTAAGATAACGCAAGTTGCTAGTTGAATATCCATCGGCTTAATCATTGTAGCATTTTATACGCTTTGTAACGATTTCTTAATTCAAAACGTAGGGTCATTTATAGTGAATTATCAAAATATGTATACACTTTCGCTCCCCATGTTTGGTAGGCGCTGTTTCTAACTGCGCCTATGCGGTGCGGTTAGAAACCGCACCTACCGAGGTGATAGCCCGGATTTTCCCATCGCCGGTACAGAGTATCCAAGTAATTCTAAAGTTCACCATAATTTTTCGGGCGGGGCAAGATGCCCTGCCTACAGTATAGTGGTTAATCTTCCGTATATGTCGCGCTCAGTTCGGTATTTTTTATCGCCGTGTTTAGCGAGAAAAGTGCTATAATTTTGATGTTGCATCACGTTGATGGTATCGAATCGAAGATGGGAAGATTGGAAAAAAGGGGGTTACCTCTTTACTTCCTTCATCCTTTGGGTGATCGGTTGACCGAGCGTGGATGGTCAGACGCACTGCATCATCGAACCGGCCCGCAGAAATACTAGTCAGCGAGAGTGATATGTCTTTAAGAGCGATTATCATTGGCATCGCCTTGGTCATCACACAGACAGCGATTACACCGTATAATGACTACTACCTTCAAGGGACAGATATTTCCGGCAGTCATTTCCCTCTGGGAGCGCTATTTGCGTTAGTTGTTCTTGCCCTTGGCATCAACCCTGTCCTCAAAAAGATAACACCGAAAGCGGAGTTGAATCCCGGTGAATTGATGACTGTATGGGTGATGCTAATTGTAACTTCCGCTATCCCTTCCAAAGGGATGATGGGGTACCTGCTTCCCTATATAGTCGCACCACGTTATTTTGCTACGCCAGAGAACGAATGGGTCGATACGCTCTACCCGCACCTGCCAGAGTGGCTTGTGATCTGGGACAAACAAGCGGCTTCAGATTTCTACAGCGGCGAAACGTTCGTTCCATGGGCACTGTGGGCAAAGCCACTTTTTACTTGGACGATATTTATCATCATCCTATACTTGGTCATAATCTGTCTATCGGTCGTTCTGCGGAAGCAGTGGGTTGAGCACGAACGGTTCATCTTCCCGCTTGTTGCCGTGCCCGCCGAGATGGTGCAGCGCACACAGCCTAATTCGCTACTCAGCGGCTTTTTCAAGAGCAGAGCGATGTGGGTAGGATTTGCGATTGCTGCCATATTTCATCTGCTCAACGGTTTTCACGAATACTTCCCTGCACTTCCCCGCATTCCGAATCGCTACGACCTCTACGGACCATTCACCGAAAGGCCGTGGATTGTGATGCGCTGGTGGCCCCAACTCCGCTTGTTTCTCTATTTCTCAGTTATCGGTATCACATATCTTCTCAGCATGGAAGTTTCCTTCAGTTGCTGGTTCTTCTTTTTGTTCTTCAAAGTTCAGTATTTGATAATCAATGCGCTTTCCATCCCAATCAATCCGTGGATCTGTGCGCGGGGGCAAACGATGGCGGTCTACGTGGTGCTTGCGTTGGCTTTTATATATAACAGTCGTCGCCATCTCAGCGACATACTGAAAAAGACGTTTGCCGAAAGATCTACAACCAGAGCAATTGACGATTCCAACGAACCGCTCCCTTATAGATGGGCATTGCTGGGATTGATTTTTGGATTTCTGCTACTGGGGCTCCTCTGTGCCTACGCCGGGATGACGCTCTGGGTTGCACTGAGCATTATCGCTCTCTTTCTAATCGTTTCTACCGCCTTGACATGGATGGTCGTCAATGGCGGACTATTGCTCATCCAAGCCCCAATGTACCCCTCGGAATACTTCGAGACTACAGTCGGCACGAGAATCATCGGAGCGAATAGTTGGAGCTTCTTGGGATTCCAACGGGTCATGATGCGCGATTGGGGCGGGATTTTGATGCCGAGCATTCTACACGGATTCAAAGCTGCAGACCCTGTGAAACTTAATCGAAGAGGTCTATTTTGGGCGATGGCACTCGCTATTCTCTTTTCGATAGGCGTTTCCTATGTTGCGTCGTTACCGCTGATTTATGACAAAGGTGCGCTAAACTTACAACAGGGACCGTTCATCAGGTCTCCCAGGTATTTTAACCACATAACGTCGGTGATACAGTTTCCAAAGGGCCCAAAATGGGCTGAAGTTTACAGCATGCTTGTCGGTACCGGAATTATCTCTTTTCTCCTCGTCATGCGGCATCAATTTATTTGGTGGAAGTTGCACCCAATCGGCTATGTCATGGGTGCGGTCTATTCATCCTATTTTCTTTGGGCGTCGATGTTTATCGGTTGGCTTTTGAAGTATGTAATTATGAAGACCGGAGGGGTTGGGAGCTACCGTAAACTCAGACCGCTGTTTATGGGGTTGATTCTCGGTGAATATGGTATCGTTGGGTTGTGGATGGTCATCGGCATGTTCACAGGGGTGGACTATCGAGGCGCGCTGCCCGGGTAATACTTTTCTCAAAGTGCTACACCCACACCGTATACATGGGGCGATCTAAGACGATCCCAAGCAGCGACCAACCGCACGCGAGGATGTAATCCCCCAGAATCAGTCCCAGAAAAAACGGGAGTGATCGGCGATACCCCCGGGCACCGCCACTTCGCAGAATCACCCATTTTAGGGTTGAGGCAAAGACTATCGTAAACCAGTAGTCGTCGATGGCACGGCTCGTCGCTAACGCATAGCCCGCTGGGTGAAATGGCCACCAGAGCAGGGTGCGACGTAAAAAGGCTAAAACAAATGTCAATGATAACCCCAAAAGCAAAAAGCCGTTGCCAATCCAATCCGGTGAGCGGGGATGCTGCAACCAGTCAGACAAGCGGTTGAAGGAATTCCACCCGACCCCCTTCATCCCACCGGCGCGCGCTTCGGCGCCGTAGTGATAGAGAACCTGCGGAAAAATGATGAACGCCGAAAGGAGCCCCATTCCGGTTGCAAAGATCAGAAACCAAAAGACGGGGCGGCTTGAAAAACCGGTCTGTTCGGCAATCTTGAAGCCTTCAAGTTGATGTGGCATCAAGTAGTTTCTCTTGCGATAACTGAACCACACGAAAAGTGAGAGACCCGAAAGGTTGCGGGGACCAAAAATTCGAGTTCCCAACAATCTTACAAGCGAATCTTGTGGCGAGACTACGTGCATGATATGCTCCGGTACGCCAGATTCAGCGCGGATGCGTGCCATGGCGATGCACATTATCAGAAAAAGAAGGAAAAAAACGACCACCACCCAAAGCGACAATCCCATCCGTTGTGCAAAAATACCAAGCAGTATACTACAAACCACAATGCCAAAAACCGCTCCACGATAACGCAACGGTTCGCTAGAGTCGTCAATTTCTGTGCCGAAGCAGACCTTTTTGATCACCTCCCGCAGATGACGGTTGATCGAGACAAGGGCAATGATACAGATTCCCAGCAAAGCGCCCATTGATTGTTGCCCCAAAAAGGGGTATCCCGGAATATTTGACCACCCAGCGATCTCGCCACCAATCCGTTCAATTTTGCGGAGTATGTAGAAAAACCAGCAAGAGATGGATAGATCTAGCGGCAGCAGATAGGTCATGCCGATCATGAAGAAACGGAAACGGATGGGTGTCCACCCGATGGCGTTCCACGGTTTTTCCGTGAAATAGTGATCGAGTCGGATGCCCCGTACTGGAATATACGGAACGCTGGGATAGAGGTAGTTTAGTCCGTTAATGATATCGACAATCGCTGCGACTGCAAAACCAATCCAGAACAACCTACTGTAAAACAGTCGAGTTTTGGGATTGCTCATCGAAAGGGGCAGCTGTATGATCGGATAGGTCAATTTTTCCTGTTCCGTCCACGGGCGCCGGAGGATGACCGTGATACAGAGTAGCAAGACAGTTAAAATTAGGAAAAGAAAAGTCCAACTGATCGCTGGAGTTAACCAGTATCGCCAATAATTCGCTCCGTAAAAATCGACCTCTCCAATGTAAAAAGCCCGAACGGCTTCTCTGTTGGTGATGATTAGCCACGTCGGCAGATGCCCTGTGAACAGATTACCCCAATCGTTTTCAGGGGTTGCAAACCATGTCGTGTGTGGCAAAACGCCTATCAGTCCAACAAGGCTATCGTAGCCTGCAACCGCGCTTGATGTCGCCAAGATGATGTAAATTACCAAGAGATCATTCTGTGAAAATGCCAGTTGAGGGGAAATTCGACGCGCAACCGCGTTATAGCCGATGAGCCAAAACAGAATGAAGATTACGTTCAGCGGGAGTGATACAGCGGTGAAATGCAATCCGGACCACACCATTTCGGTCACAGCGATCCAGTAGGTATTAAGCGGAATGAGTACGACGGCAAAAACGACTGCCTTCCATGAAATCCCTTGGGTGTGATTGGGACCAAAGGCGTTCGGCTTTTCCGTCTTTTCTCCTGTTTGCAATCGAGAGTCAGAGAGTTCCCTCTCCTTAAAGGCATCCATTGGTGCCTCCCTTTACGCTCGCTCGGCTTGGAGTAGCCGTTCAACTGTCGCGCTTACTTTTGATAACTTACACTCCATAACACGCTAACATAGCGTTCCAGTAATCAACATCAAGAATGATCCGTTCAACCCTGAAACTACTTCTTTGGAAACGAAATTCGCGTAACCTTTCTGGTTTACAGGTTTGGTTGAATCTGATATAATACTTTGAATGTATAAGTACGCCATAAATGATAGATTGTTTGCCACTTTATTGCAATGCAGACTTGCACGCAAGAATGAGCGATAAATCAAGGAGGCATGTATGGACACATCGTGTTTTGATTATTGCTTGACTGAAGATGAACATCTTGAATTTGAGAAGAACGGTTTTTTTATAGTAGAAAACGTTTTACCACCGGAGATGGTCAAAGACCTCACGACTGTAGTAGACCGGCTCGATGCTCAATACCGGAGCACAGGGGCCTCACCAAATCAAAAGCCTGCTACAATCGATCCGAACCGACCGCCAGCGGAGCTAGTAGGTCCGTATGACCGCCTGAACTTGATGGACTTTGTGGGGAAGGACGAAATTTTTCTGGAACTGCTCGATTGGTATAAGACGTTCCCGAAGGTGTGGGGGCTCTTGGGATGGAACATCCAGCTTTACCACTCCCATATGACAGTCACCCCTCCGGGACCACCTGACGAAGGGGCGGTGAAGAAGCGTTTGGGATGGCATCAGGATAGTGCACGTTTGAATCATGAGTTGGAGACCACTCCTCAACCGCGCATCTCCCTCAAAGTGGCTTTCTTTCTGACCGATACCACAGAAGAGGGTAGAGGTAATTTCTATGTCCTACCCGGCAGCCAGCTAAGGAAAACACCTGACTTTCCCTCAGATGGCGTTTCGGATCCTGAAGAGGCATTAGCTGTGAAGGTGCCGTCCGGTTCAGCGGTATTTTTTGATCGCCGACTCTGGCATTCCGCCAGTCCAAATTATTCCGAGATCCCGCGAAAGGTGCTCTTCTACGGCTACAGCTACCGGTGGTTGCGACCCAGAGATGACATGACCGTGGATCACTTTATGGATCGCTGTGATCCGATTCGACGACAATTACTCGGTGCCAGCACAGGTGGACATGGCTATACATCACCGACCGATGAAGATGTCCCACTGAAGCTTTGGTTGGCGGAGCATCTCGGCGAGGAGGCGGTGGCGGCTTGAGCGTTCATCGCTCTATTTTGGTTTTCGGAAGAAAATCCGTCTTTTTTACGCCTCGTTCTCCAGATCCTCTTCCGTCATAATTTCTATACCGTGCCGACGAAATAGGGCCGCAGTAACGCCATCACTATCGGTGAGCTTGCCGGTGAAAGATCCGTCGTATATCTTTCCACAACCGCAGGAAGGGCTCTTCGACTTGAGGATGGCATAGGTCGCACCATGTGCCTGAGCAATTTCTAATGCACGATATGCACCCCCTAGGAAAGCCTCGGTTTTGTCCTCACCATCGACTGTGATGACTCGCGCCCTTCCGTCGAGAACAGCCTCTCCATCTCCGCCGACAATTTCCGCAGCCGGTCGAGGGGTCGAAAGCCCACCCATCTGCTCCGGACAGATCTGAATCAGTGAATCTGCTTCAAATTTGTTCGTGACTACATCGCTCTTGCTGTCGCGACCGTTATAGCGGCACTTTTCACCGATGAGACACGCGCTGATGACAATTTTTTTCATAACAATTTCTCAGTTAAGGACTTGAGCAACGTCCAACCCTCCCGATGTAGGGAACGCAGATCTGCGTTCCTTACTTTTTAAATTCAGGCCCACAAATGTCAAACCAATACTCTCAACTTAGCGACCAACTTTTCGTTCATCACGGTTCTATCAATGTCGGCATTTTGCGCGACGGTAATCGTGCCTTGTTGATTGACTGTGGCGATGACAGTGTGCGCTCAACCCTTGATGCGCTCGGAATTTCGGCTGTTGACATGGTGCTGTTCACACATCATCACCGCGATCAAGCGTCGGGGATTGGACTCGTAACGTCAGATAACGCCCGCATTGGCGTCCCCTCGCAGGAACGTCAATGGTTCGAGTCGGTCGAAACCTTCTGGAACGATCCACAGATGCGCTGGCATCTCTACAACTATCACCCGCACAACCTAATGCTCGCTGAGTCTGTTCCCGTCACCGATGTCTATGCCGAGGGAGAAAGCCTCCAATGGGGAAACGCAAAAATTCGTGTAATTGATACACCCGCTCACACCGACGGAAGTGTATCTTATATGGTCGAAATTGATGGAATCTGTTACGCTTTCTGTGGTGATCTGATTTACGACACGGGACAGATCTGGGAACTGTATAGCCTCCAAAAAGGGGGAGAGACAACGGATTATCACGGATTCCTCGGTGGTAGAGAACGCTTGACCCATAGCCTCAAAAAGGTACAGGGACAGTCGCCCGAAGTTCTCATCCCCTCACACGGAAAAATTATGCGTGACCCAGCAGGCGCGGTTGATGCGCTCCTGTCACGACTTGATATCTGCTACGATAAGTATGTTGCCATTTCCGCGCTCCGATACTACTTCCCGAAGCTGTTTACTGCGTTTGAAGGCAACGCGGGGCACATGCCCATCCGTGAAGGCAAGGAGGTGCCGGAATTCCTGCGCCACTACGGAACAACATGGATAGTTATCTCGGAGAACGGGGAGGCGTTCGTAATGGATTGCGGCAGCCCCGGCATCCTGAAACAGATTCAGCGTCTCAAAGCTGAAGGGGAGATCTCCGATGTGACAGAGTTCTGGATTACGCACTATCACGACGATCATGTGGACGCTGTCCCCGAATTTCAAGAAAGCTTTCCGTGCATGACCCGAACCGATTCAGTTGTGGCTGAGGTTGTGGAGAACCCACGCGCTTTCCGTATCCCCTGCATCTCGCCCGCCCTCGCACGGATTGATCATCATACCCAAGACGGCGATTCGTGGACGTGGAACGAATTTGAGATGACCGCGTACCACTTTCCCGGTCAAACCTATTATCACGGCGGATTGCTCGTCGAAGGACGGGGTGTGCGTCTGTTCTTCGCTGGCGATTCTTTCACAATGTCGGGTATTGATGATTACTGCTCCGGGAATCGCAACCTGCTCGGTGAAGGGGTGGGTTATGATCGGTGCCTTGCTTGGATTGCTGAACTACGACCGACCCATATCTTCAACTGCCACGTGCAGTGTGCCTTTGCTTTTACGGACGAAGAGATTAAGCAGATGCGCACGAACCTCGCTGAAAGAGAACGCCTCTATGCCGAACTCTTTCCGTGGGACCATCCCAACTACGGAATGGACGAACACTGGGTACGTCCCTCTCCCTACGAGCAAGATGTTATCCCCGGCGAGACAGCAACCTTGCAGCTGACTGTTACCAATCATTCCTCACAGGCACGGGTTGCGAGTTGCCGTCTGATCCTGCCTGAAGCGTGGGGCGTGGACGTTCCCGAACAGACGGCGACTATCCCACCCAAGCAGGAGGGTCATATCACCTTTTCGATCCCAATTCCGATACACGCTAACGGCGTACAACGCACCGTTATTCCGCTGGAGGTAACTTATCATGGACGTCCGCTCGGACAGTTCCGCGAAGCGATTTTCGTCTTTTCACCCGGCATCTAATACACTTGGGGCTTACGTATGCAATTGGTTCACAAGTCCCCCTGATTTTCCAAAGTCCCCCTGACAAGGGGGATTTAGGGGGTTGGGGATTTAGGGGGTTAAAAATAGAACAATCTCGCGCCGCCTGCTAAATTTGTGTAAGTCCTGACACTGTGAAACCTGCCTATCAAAATTCGCCTCGACGGAATCCGTAGCGAATCTCACCTGTCAAAAACTGCTGTTGCTCCGGTGTCACCCGTCCAACCAGATCTTCCGGCGGATCATAGCGCCGCCACGTTTGCATGAACGGCGGGGTGTATCCGTAGACCAATGAATAGCGCGGAGATGAACCCGCTTTGAGTTTTGGACCGGCATGGATCAGCGTTTCGCTCAAGATGAGGACATCCCCGGCTTGGGATTGTAGCTGTTTCGCCAGGGTTTCGTCCATGAACTCGCGCAGTGCTTTTGTGGGCATGTCTATTCGATGGCTGCCCGGCACCACCCAAGTGCCCTCACCCGGACCGTTGTCGGTCAGGTAGATGAAGGCTTTGCTGAACATACAGTGATAGTGCCCGTCCGCCTCAAAACTGCCGAAGTTCGGGGCGGTGCCCCGGTGCCATCCTTCGTCCTTGACCTCGGACGCTTTATTGCCGTTTCCATTTTCCGTTACATTTGGATAGTTAATCAGATATTGATGCTCCTCAAGGCGCACGTCACCGCCGACCACTTCCTCAATAATAGGGAGTAAAATCGGGTGCATCGCTGTCTCCAGCAGATGCGGATGATACCAAGCGCACCGTGAAAGAACAGTAAGTATCGGCGTTTTCGGATATCCATCGTGTTTGTAGGCACACCCGTCATCGGTGTCCATCTGATCCGCGAGATCGATGAGATGTTGACATTCCGCTGGACTGAAGATACCCTTGAGTAGGACGTAGCCGTTTACATCGTAGAAGTAGCGTTGTGCCGGGGTTAGTTTTGCGTCGGTTTTCATCTGAATTTACCTCTCTTTAGTTCGCTTGGCTTCTCCGCTATTTGATGGGCGCTGCGTTTTCGGCGATATACTGCTCAACCTCTTCTTGCTCCACACAACCCACAAAGGTCCCTCCGGGACCGACATAGTAGAAATTTTCCGCATATTCAAGCCCGTACTCCTGACCGATTTCTTGGTACGCTTTTAGACCGAACAGCCTGATGTACGCACGGTCTGCCGTTTCGTCATCGCCGTCGAGCGCGGGCAGGCGTAGTCCCTGTTTTGAGAGTCGCGTCTTGAGCCTCGATCCGCTTGAGCCTGCCGGTCCCTGCGATTTATTGACGCTCATCGAAGCCACCTTTTCCTCCATATAATCGCTGATGTCCACCACGCGATTGTAGGACTGTCCTTGGCGCGCAACCCAATAATACTGCTCTTTCACTGTGTGCGGTGCAACGCCGAGTGCTACCTGTTCTGGATAATCCTTGCCCATGCCAGCCATCCAACGTGCGGCTTCGACTGCTTGTGCAGTTACATAGTGGTCCGGGTTCTCCTCGCTGTGGCCCCAAGGGTTGAAGGTGAATACAGTATCAACCTTTAGGGTACGAAAGAGAAAAACCAGCCGCGCCCGCAGTTCTAACGGTGATGCTTCATCAAGGCGGTGGTTTCGGTATCCCAGATTAAAGACCTCCTTGAATCCCAACACTTTTGCCAATTCGTCAACCTCGCGCTCGTTGCTCAAGATAGTTTCGCCGATGCTTGTTGTCGGTCCACACTTTTCATCGTTGGTCGTTTGGATGATGTAGCCTGTGTAACCTTCTGCGATGAATTTTGCGATTGTGCCGCCACAGAAAAGCGGGATATCGTCCGCATGTGGTTGAACTGCAGCTAGCACCTTGCCTTTATGAGGTTGCCCCGCCGCAGGTCGCTCGATAATGACATCCCCGAATTCTGTCTCTCTATTCTCTATGGTCGTGGACATCGTTCCCTCCTCAGTTATGCGAGGTCGGATAGACAGTTTCTGAGATGACGAAAGATCTATTGACGACCCAGTAACATTATGATATATTTTGTGTAGGTAAGACCGGAAACTTTTGCGCTGCGGTTGCGTGACAACCATATCCTCTGATGGTGGAGCCGCTATTTTAGGGATCGGCTTTTTTGTCGCGCCTTTTCGGGAATGTTCTCCCAAAAAAGTTTGCTACCACGTTACGAAAGGCATATCTTGCTTCCAGAATTCAGTGAGAGCGGTTATCTTCCCCCGGGACTGCATCGTGCCGAGCTTGTGGAAGTTCAGCAACGATTTGGAAGTAATGACACAAGAAGAGCACTTTTAAGACATCTTGATAATTTTGTAGAACTTGTCCGTAGCGTTGGTGCACAAAAACTTATCCTTGATGGTTCTTTCGTCACAGCCAAGGAAAACCCCGCTGACATTGACGTGATTCTTGTATTACCTGATACCTTTGACACAACAACCCGCGAGGCTCGTATTTTGTTGGAATCACGAATTCGATTCAACATCCATCTTTTTCCTGTGCGAGAAGGAGATGATGAATTCTTCCAACACTGGATAGCATTCTTTGGACATGACAGAAACGGAGCTCCAAAAGGACTTGTGGAGGTACTCTTATGATTAAAAATGAACACGAACTAAAAATATCGCAGCAGCGATTAAAAGAATTTCGACAAGCATTCTTAAAATTAAAAAAACAGCACCCCCGCCCTGAAGATTTCGAGTTTTACTCATTAGGAGTCCGTGAACATATCGAACAGATTGAACAAGAGATAAAGAATTATGAAAAAAGATAATTGACTCTCAGGTTCTGAGTCCTTCCTCGATTGGCCCTAATTGTCCCTTTTTCTATTTTCCAATTCTTCATAAGAATCCTGCCTGCTGAACCGTGTGAGTATATCGCCAATTTTATCTTGTAGGGCACGCCGCGGGCTGACGAGACCGTGATAATTGCTCATTATAATCGAGAACGCCACCGTTTCCCCATCCGCAGTTACGGTATAACCAGCAAGTGCTGTTAGCCCCCGCAAGGTTCCGGTTTTGGCGCGTAACACCCCTTCCGCTTTCATGCCCCGCATCCGTCGTGTCAGCGTTCCATCCACCCCCCCAACCGGCAGCGACGCCAGATATTCCGGCATCACCGCAAAATTGCGGAACATATAGACTAACAGATCCGTCAGGAGGGAAGCGGTTACTAAATTATAGCGAGATACCCCCGAACCATCGGCAAGGGTATAATGTTCCCAATCCATCCCAATTTCACCTAAAAAATTGCTAATCGCTCCCAGTCCCTTCTTCGCCGTTCCCTGACTTCCGCTCAGTTCAGCACCGATTGTTTTCAACAGAAGTTCGGCAATCAGATTATCGCTCGGCTTGTTCATCTCCCAAAGGATACGGGATAATGGTGGGGATACATGCGTGATGATTTCCGCTGTTCCTTCAGGTACTTCGCCATAACGCACTCTTCCTTGGAGGGTAACTCCCCGCTTTGCGAGCATTTCTCGTAATAGAGTGCCACAGTAGAGTGCCGGATCAAGTACATCTACACGTCGGTTCATCCCAGCTTGACCTATTGCCATCACTCCATCAATCATTAGGAGGTTCTGCTTGATGGATCCATCCTTCCGTTTAATCGTCAGGCGTGTTTTTTCCGAGTGTCCTACGGTAATGGCTTCATTAACAATTTTCATATATTGTGTGGGCGGGTGAAGCTGAACGCGAACAGGATCGTCAACTTCAGTACCGGGGGAGATACGGACAAGCACACCGTTACGATTAATCGTCAGCGCACTTAGATGCGGGTAGTATCCACCGATAGGACCATCGTCCCACATCCAACCTTTGCCCCACCGGACAGCGTCAAAGTAGGTTTCATCTACCACAATATCGCCTTGAAGATCCTTCAGGTTCATTTCTACCAATTTTTCAACCATCTTCTCCAGATCGTTGCTGTTGAACACAGGATCTCCGCCACCTTTGAGATAGATATTTCTCGGGGTCTGATTGTCTTCAAGATGCCCCATATAAAGCGTGGTATGAAAACGGTGGTTTGGACCGATTTTAACCAGTGCCGTTGCTGCGGTAATCAATTTCATCGTCGAGGCTGGATGATACAACTTCTTGGAGGCTTTCTCATAAAGCACTTCTCCCGTCCCAAGTGAGGCAACCTTTATCCCAATATTTGACGAGGCGAGGAGCGGATCGTTCAATATAGCTTCGATTTCTGCCTGTAATCGTTGAACGGCTTCTGACGGTTTTGGCGGTGCAGGCGGTGGGGGTAGTGAAACTTCGACCGTTGAAGGTGTTCCACAACTGTACAATACAGTACAACAGAGCAGTGTGCAAAACCAGATACAGATTTTTGATATCTTCCACATTTTCAGATGACTCCATTTTGGCGCAGATCTGCAATCGTTTCGTCATTCAATCCAAGCAGGTTGGTAAGAATTTCGTCGGTGTGCTCTCCAAGCAGCGGCGGCGGCAGGCGCATCTGTGTCGGTGTCCCTGATAAATTAAGGGGTGTGCCAGCCATTTGCACGGTCTCCGCCGTTGGATGTGGCATCTCCACCCGCATCCCTCTTGCCAGCGTTTGTGGGTCGGCGAATACCTTATCAAGAGAGTTGACCGGTCCCGCAGGAACATCTGCGTCAGCGCAGTGCTGCAACCACTCCGCAACAGTCTTTTGACGGAATAACTCCTCCAGCATCGGGAGCAACACCGCTCGGTGAGCGACGCGTTGTGGGTTCGTGGCAAACCGTTCATCCGCCGACCACGCGCTTACCCCCGCCGCCGCGCAGAAGCGTTCCCACTGTCCATCATTGCCAATGGCAAGGATAAGGTAATCGTCCTTCGCTTGAAATGCCTGATACGGCACAATGCTGGATACCGCGTTACCCCAACGTTCTGGTATTTCACCTGAACAGAGGTAGTTGCTGCCAACGTTCGCTAAGAGTGCGATCTGTGAGTCGAGCAATGCGATGTCGATATGCTGCCCTTCACCGGTGCGCCCACGGGCAAGTAACGCAGCCAGAATAGCGTTGCACGCAAACAGCGCGGACGCAAGATCCACAATCGCCACGCCAACTTTCAGAGGGGTGCCGTCGCGTTCGCCTGTAATGGACATGAAACCGCCACGTCCCTGAATCATAAAGTCATAACCTGGCAACTCGTGGTCAGGTCCCGTGTGTCCAAAGCCGCTGATGGAACAGTAGATCAGGCGTGGGTTAATCTCCTTGAGCGCTGCGTAATCCAGCCCCATTGCGTCTAAGCCACCGATGCGGAAATTCTCAATGAAAATATCGCTCTGTGCTGCAAGCTTCCGCGCAATAGCGACGCCCTGTTCGTCCTTGAGATTGAGTGTGAGGCTCTTTTTGTTGCGGTTGCAGGAGAGGTAATATGCCGATTCGTCACCGAGGAATGGCGGTCCCCACTGACGGGTTTCGTCGCCGATGCCGGGGCGCTCAACTTTTATGACTTCTGCACCCATATCGCCTAACATCATGGCGCAGTAGGGTCCTGCCAAGTGCCGTGACAGGTCAAGAACGTGGATACCATCCAATGGACTCACGGTCATTTATGCATTTTCCTCCTTCTACTATCGGTGTATTACTCAAACGGATAAGCTGGCAGTGGTTGTGTCACCGGTTTATCAACCCGATCTCCGAGCGCGTATCCCGCTTGAATCAACTGGTGGATTTCCTGTGTCCCCTCGTAGATCAGTGCCCCACGCGCGTTGCGAAAATAACGTTCCACAGGGTATTCATCGCTATAGCCGTGTGCGCCGTGAATTTGTATCGCGTCGTCCGCGGCTTGGAAGGCGTTCTGGCAGTTCGTCCACTTAGCCAAGCTCACCTCACGTGTACAACGCATCCCCTGATTCTTCAACCAGCCAACTTGGTGGTAAAGCAGCCGCCCGATGTCGCGTCCAGCCACCATGTTAGCGATTTTCTGCTGCACAAGCTGGTGTTTGCCGATAGGTTGCCCGAAGGTCTCACGTTTCTTTGCATACGCCACGCTTGCCTCAAGACACGCCTCTATCAAACCGACCGCGCCTGACGCAACAGTGTAGCGTCCGTTGTCCAACGCACTCATCGCGATCTTAAAACCATCGCCTTCCTCGCCGACACGATTTGCAACCGGTACACGCACATCCTTCAAGCTGATGCTGCCCACGTTGCCGATGCGACCCCCTAATTTGTGCTGGATGCTGGAAGTGGAGACGCCATTATAATTTCGTTCAACAATAAATGCAGAGATACCACGGTGTTTCGCTGCGCGATCTGTATAAGCGAAAATAAGGAGATGGTCCGCGATATCGGCGCAGCCAATCCACATCTTCTCGCCATTGAGGAGGTAAACGCTGCCATCGTGCTGGGCGGTTGTTCTGATATTGGCGACATCGCTGCCGGCACCCGGTTCTGTCAATCCGAACGCCCCCAACTTCTCACCACGCGCCTGCGGGACAAGATAACCCTGTTTCTGCACTTCATTTCCCCACTGCAACAACGCCAGCGAGTTCAGCCCAAGGTGGACGGCAATCAGTACACGGAACGCACTGTCTGCACGCTCCAGTTCTTCGGAGACAATGCCGAGGCTCAAGTAATCAAAGCCGAGTCCACCGTAACGCTGCGGGATGCAAACTCCCAACAGACCCGCTGCCCCCATCTTCTGTATAACTTCGCGCGGCAGCTGCGCTGCGCGGTCCCAGTCACGGAGGTGTGGCACAAGTTCGCGGCGACAGAACGCTCGCGCGGTCTCACGGATAGCGGCATGGTCTGCGGTCAATGTGAAGTCCATAGTGTGTTGCTCCCAGAAAAAGATTCATTTTGGTTCGGTTATGAGTTACAATATACCAAACTTTCACCTCTGGGTAAACTCAAAAAACCGTATCCGCTATACGGAATCATCTTCAACATAAGAGGCGGTTTTTTGTAAAAGTTGTGTTAAACAACTAGACTCATTTTAAAAGAAAGAATAAAGCAGCTTAGAGAAACCGAGTTTTTTGGAAAAACTCGGTTTCTTCGTACTAAGGAGGGATAAGATGGCAATTGGATTAGGCGTTATTGGAATGAACCCCACCAACATGGGGTCGACTGCGACGTTGCTCAAGGATGTACCCGATCTCAAATACGAACTTCGGGGGATGTGCGCTAAAAGGGCGGATGTCTTAGAGGGTTATGCAGCGGAGATTGGGGTGGGTTTTTGGACAACAGACTATCAAGAGTTGGTTTCCCGCGACGACATAGATGTGGTGGCGGTCTATTCGCCCGATCATCTTCATGCCGAGCACTGTGCTGCCGCGATTGAAGCCGGAAAGCACGTAGTCTGCACGAAACCGATGGTGACGAATCTTGAGGACGCCAAACGACTGGTCGGACTGGTCCGGGAAAAGGGAGTTAAGTTTCTGGTCGGTCAAACGATGCGCTTTGATCTACAATTCCAGACGATGCGCCGCTTCTTCGATGACGGTGAACTTGGGGAGATTATGGCGGCAGACGCTTACTATGTCCACGATATGCGCCCTGTCTATGACTTCACTCCTTGGCGGTTGCACGATCCGCAGGATCTGATGTTCGGCGGCGTGGTGCATCCGGTCGATATCTTGCGCAGTTTCTTGGGCGATGTCGAAGAGGTACACGCCTACGGGGCAAAAGGGAAACTCACGCCCGAATATCCGATAATGAATAACTTCTTCCTCAACCTAAAGTTTAAGGAGGGGCAGATTGCGCGAGCGATGGGACTGTATGACATCGTCCATCCCCCTATGCCGATGATGCAAGTTTCGATGTACGGCACAGGCGGCACGATGATCGGGGACTTCACCGACAACAAAGGCGGACAGGTCAAATTAATCTTGGATAAGTTGGCATCGAAAGAACCGTTGGAGATGACGTGCCCGCCTGAGATTGATACCAGCGTTTACGGGCATGGTCAAACTGTCATCCGCTATATGCAACATTTCCAGACCTGTCTCGAAGAAGATCTGGAGCCATCACCGAACGCAGTTGATGGGGCGAAATCGGTCGCCGTCGGCGTCGCCGCATGGGAGTCGATCCAAACGGGACAACCGGTGAAAGTGTTCAACGATTTTTAGCTATCATAGGATCTATGTACTTTGGAACCCTCCGTAGGCGGGGCATCTTGCCCCGCACTAGCGACGAAGCATCGAATTACAACGCCTCATCATTCAGCTGCGTAAGTCCTAAGTTCATTAATTACCCAATGAACCAATGTGCTAATGAACCTGTCACCAATTGTGTTTACACTTCACGTTTCGTATTAACAGTTGCAAGCTAGCACCATTCATTATTAGTGAAGCCCCATCGCCTTGAGATTCTTCAGGCTAATCCCCAGGCTCTCGAACGGATCGCGCTGGCAGGTATCCTGTTCAATGATATACCATTCCGTGCCAGCTTCTTTACAGGCATCAAGGATTGCGGGCCAATTCAGATTTCCCTCACCGACCTCTGCGAACAACTGTGTGCGATCGTCCATAGCCATATCTTTTAGGTGAACGATATCCGCACGTCCTTTCAGTTTTCGGATCCACGCCGCCGGATCGCCGCCGCCGTGCTGGATCCAGTATGTATCGAGTTCGCTCTTGAAATATTTTGGATCGCTATCCTCATACAAGATTTCCAGTCCCGTGCGCCCGTTGAACCTCTCCAATTCAAAACTATGGTTGTGGTAGGAAAAGGTCAGTCCGCCTTCCGCGAGCCGTTTGGCAACTTCCGAGGCTTCTTTGGCGAACCTCGCGTAGCCTTCAGCGCTGCGATACGCTTGGGGCAAGCCACCGATTGCTGCATGTCTGCAGCCCCAGAGGTTGTGCTCGTCGATGACCGCTTGCGGTTCGTCACGCATACGCTCATAGTCTGTATGTGTAGCGCATATCGTTAAGCCTTCGCCATCAGCGATTCTTTTCAATTCGTGGGCATCAATAGTGCCGAGTGCCGAACATTGCACAGCGTCATAACCGAGTTGCTTGACTTTCTTCATTGTTGTGGCAATCTCGGCTGGGGTGTTTGTGAAGTCGCGGACCGTATACAGTTGTGCCGCCAATTGTGATGCTGCCATAAATATACTCCTCCTGAAATGGGTTATTATTGGATTAGGAATGATATTTTAACACAAGTTGTTAGGATATGCTGACATTTATGTGAGGCATATCCGTAATTCAAGGCACAACATTGCTCGATACCCATACGCACCCAAATTTGTAGCACGATCTGTTAGATTGTGATCCACCCCGCAAACTAATTCCGACTCGTCGGGATTCTCGAAACGGAACCCGTCCATCGTTCACAGCACACATCGGAAAACTGTTCACCAAGCCAAGAGCAAGCTCCGATCGAATCGGAGTCCTCGCTTCGCGGGACGAGACATAAAAAAAGGGTGTATCCTTAGAAATCCAAAGATACACCCCTATTCTGATTCGATTGAGATTGCCTGTTACGGTGCTTCCCACCTGATGATACCCACTTGGTTGTGAACGGTAACACGATTGGCAACTTCATCGGCGTATAATTGTACCGCATTTGTCTCCTCAGGATTGGATACCGTTACCCGATTGGCAACTTTACCCGCAGATAAACGAACCCCATCTTTCCCTAAAGGACTGCGGACGATAACACGATTCGCCAAATCACTGGTGCGTAAGAG
Source organism: Candidatus Poribacteria bacterium (assembly GCA_022822005.1). Taxonomy (GTDB): domain Bacteria; phylum Poribacteria; class WGA-4E; order WGA-4E; family PCPOR2b; genus PCPOR2b. The sequence continues at coordinate 53,887 of JAJECO010000053.1, read as the reverse complement.
AACCGCAGGCTCACCCGACTTGTCAGTAACAGCAACACTGTTTGCGGTTTCATCCGCGACCAAGAGCAGCGCAGGCTCACCCCGAGGCGTGTGGATAACAAGCCCGTTGCCCAATGTTTCATCGGTGCGTAAGACGATCGCAGGCTCACCCGACGAATTGATCACCGTTAGTCCAGTGCAGTAAATCTCATCGAGGACTTTTTCTTTTAGTGCAATCACCGGGGGACAAACGAGTGACCCTACACTTAACCCCATCAGCATAATTGCAGCACCAAATAGGGTATATAAAGCCTTTTGTTTATGATTCATCTTTCGCCTTAGTCTTCACAATACCAAAATAGGTATGCACAATATTCAGAGGTATCAAGTACTGCCGCGTAACACACCGATGAGTCATAGCCATAAAAATCACATACGATATCTGTCATCCTCCAATCCGCTTCACATAATTTTATGGCATCGTCACAACTTACCGCGTTGGCATCCTGAACCAATGGACTTGGCAACAGTCCAAATCCGACTGACACAATCACTATTATCAGAATCGCTACTTTCAAACTGCGTGATTTCATGTGAAAATCCTTTCTTTGGTAGTTAGGGAACTGTCAATACAGAATAAGACTATCTTACTGTGCTAGGCTTTTGCGTGCTTGTCGCTTGCGCTCTGCCTGTTCTATTACCTCTTTTAGCCGTTTCAGATTTTCTTCACACGGCGAACACTCCTCCTCCGTTTCCAACCCAACCTGTCCCGATTTATCGGGCGACTCGGAACGGGATTGGGGAGCGGGGACACCGGGAAAGTTGTCTGTTGCATACGCAATGAACAATCCCACAACCACCAAGAAGCAGAGGGCTATCCACGTTATCATAAACACTTTCATTTGGAAACCTCCTCTCGGTTACGATGTTGTTCTACTTGCTTGGCAAAGTCTGGATCGCTTTGACGAAGACGGCGGAGCCCTTCTTCGGGTCCATACTGCTCTAAAGTAGACATCGCCCGATCGAAACGCTCTGATGAAAACTGCGATTTCAGGGAAGCTTCCAAATTGCTTGGAAGCTCGCTGGGTGTATCAGGCTTTTGATTTTGGGGTATATCGGGCGGCTGACGTGTCAACGATCTTTCAATCTCTGCGCCAGTCATTGGATCCCGCTCTGATGTGTCAACCGTAGTGGACACTTCCGTTTCGCTATGAGGTGCTGAGGAGCTTTCTACGACGGACGACATATCCCATGAAGGAGCTGATGCCTGACCAACGCCTGCTGTCTCTGCGGCTTCTACAATACTCGCCGCGTTTCGCTGTATGTCAATCATCCATTCAGTTGCAGCGTTTCTGCGCTCCTCTCCCTGTTCCACTCCCATAACCCCTTGCATTGGACCGTCCCACTCGTCACCGAAACGTCCAAGATACCACACCGCATCAGTCTTGTCTTTTATCAGCTCGCTAACGACGTTAAGACGTTGGCGAGCTGCTGCTAGTGGGTCTGTCAAGTCTACCGGTTCTTGGGTGAGAAACATCTCCGCTATCTTTAGACGCATCTTCTGGTCATAATCCTCTGGTTCACCGGTGGGAAAGTAATGACGGAACATCTCAGGGTACTCCCGTTTTACTCTGAATCCTTGCGATTCCCAAAAGTCGTTCATTTTCCGTTGATTCAGTCCTGTTGCATAAGCGTCTTTCATAAATTCGCGGTACGCTGGCGAATCCATAAGCGCAAGCCGTTTTTGTATCTCAGGGTTTGCGAGTTGTTTTTCGCTCAATATGGACATCATCTGACTTTTGTTTTGCTGTATGATTTTCTCAATAGGAATCGGGCGGGCATCAGGGTTTTTTCCCTGTTGTGGGAGGTTTTTATTTGGGCTTGCCTCCCTATTCCGATGCCTTACGGTAGTGGGGGGAAGTTGGCGCTGAAGCTCATTTCCCTTGCGCTCTCGAAGTAAAAAAAACACCGATACACAAACAATTACCCCTATCAACAAGGTGCCACCCATATAAAAACACTTTTTTTTCATGCTTTGACGCTCCTATTGTGACTCATCAGTCTACTATGCTAACGCAAGTTGCTATTTGAATATCCATGGAATTTCCGTTAGAGTGTTTGTTATCCATAACAACACTGATAAACAGGAGAATCCCATGGACTTAGTAATTGTAGTATTTTATACGCTTTGTGACGATCTGTTAATTCAACAGGGATACCAAGATGACCCACGAACCAAAATGTCTGCCGCCGAAGTGATGACAACGGCATTAGTAGCAGTAGAACTGTTCGGTGGCAATCAACAGACGGCACGCCAGGTCCTCAAAGAACAGGGGTATATTCCTAATATGCTCAGTAAAGCACGATTCAACCGAAGACTCCACCAAATTGCCCCGATGTTTCAGACACTTTTTGACTCCCTTGCCACAGACTGTAAAGCACAAAACTCGCATCAAATCTATGCGATTGACTCTTATCCCGTCCCAGCATGTGACCCCATTCGTATCTCTGGTGCCAAACGGTATCAAGGTGAAGTGTGGCGAGGGGTGATACCCAGTAAACGTAGATACTTCTATGGACTCAAACTGCATCTGATGGTCACTGAAAGTGGTGTACCGGTTGAGTTTTTCTTAACACCGGGTAGCTTTGCCGATGTTGGGGGGGTGCGGTGTTATCCTTTTGACTTACCTCACGGAGCGGTTGTTTATGCAGATAAAGCCTACTGTAATTATGGGATTGAAGATGCGTTGACTGAAGCTGGCATCCTGCTCAAACCGTTGCGTAAGAGAAACAGTAAGCGGCAATATCCACCATGGAAAGTTTACCTACACCATCACCGCAGGAAGCAGGTGGAGGTTACAAATAGTCTAATCACCCAACGCATGCCACGTGCTATTCATGCGGTCACTGCCGCTGGATTTGAGATTAAGGTGGTTTTGTTTCTAATTACTACTATGATTACACTCTTTATTAAATAATCCACTAGCAACTTGCGTTATGCTGTATTACAATGCCGAGCAATATAGTATGCACAGACTTGAATCGTATAATCTATTGCCGCTAAACACGTAAGGGAGGAATGGCCATAATGGTCACATACGAGATCTGCAAAATCCCAATATGATTTACACAAATCCATGGCGTCTTCACAAGGATCCGCCTTAACCTCTTGTACATAGAAAACGACAGCGACTAACGCGATAATCAGAAACATTGCTATAAAACGCCGAAAACTTAACATACTCAAATCTCCTCATTACCACCGTCCCGACCGAAAACAAAAAAAGGGCTGCGTCCTCAAATCGCGCAGCCCCCTTGTTTTCGATTGAAACGAATGGCATCAAAGGGTATACTATCAAACAATTGTTAGGCGTTCACCCTAACAATGACGAAGCGATTCGAGGTTGTGTCTCGTGTTGCTTCAGGGGGCTTCGAGCGGCAACTCGGAGCTCCCACAAAACTCAAGGAATATCCTTGATTAGAAAGCTGGAAACCGGCCCACTGGACCATTTTCCTTTCTAATGTCCGATTATACAACAAAAAATGTGCAGCTGCAAATTTGAATTCTTCAACTTGAAACAAATAGTTTCAAGTTGAAGAAAATACTTTGATAAATTTTTCATTGTTTTTGAGATTTGACGAATTGAGCCAATCTCCGTACCGAGAATCTGAGATTTTCCCTCCCCTCTTCCACCCCGCCCCTCACTTTCAACAGCTGCGGTTTTGCTTCGTGTATTGCACTTTCTTTTTATATCAGCCTTTCCGATACTTAAGAATTTTCCCTCTTGTGAACCTCTACTTTCGCCCCTCCGACATACCGCTCTCAGATAGCTGCTTCTGTCCTCGTCTTACTCTTTTTTACAGCACACATCGGAAAACTATTCACCACCCCTAAGAGCAAACTTCGATCGAATCGAAATCCTTGCTACGCGGGACGAGACATAAAAAAAGGGGGCATATTCTTCAAATTCCGAAGATATACCCCCAGTCTGTATCAGGATAGCTTGGGTAACAACCGCTTAATCCTGAAAATCGCGTTAATCTTTTGATCCTGATTCCGGTTGCCCCCCATCAGGCACATCACGGGAAGGCACCGGACGACGCTCCCGCCCTGTCCCGACTCGTCGGGATCTCGATTTATGCCGATTCTCGGCATCCTCGATGGAATCGGGATCGGACTCAAACCGCCGCGCCGCTTCCGGGTCAGACTCCTTCAACCGACGAAGCCCCTCCGTTGTGCCATATTCGTCAAATAACCGTTTCGCCCGCTCCCGTTGTTCAGACGATAATCCCACCCAACCGTCTGCTTCAACGCCTTTAGCAGCTGCCGGCGCAGGTGTTTTGATAGTTTGTGTTTCGTGTGCATGCCCATCTTCGTGGTGAACATGCTCAGACATGACGGAGGTCTTAGATTCTGGCATTACAGGGGTTCCCTCAGAGCGAGCCGGCAGAACATCTATATCCTCATCAATACTTCCTGAAGAAACACTATCAGATGCAGGGGGATGGGACGGAAAAGGCTCAGGGGAATTTAAATAAATCACCTCAAGATTCTCCGCATACCTTACATTCTCAGGATCCTCCTCATATATGAACTCAACCTCGTGGATCCCCAGTGCTTTCTGAGATTTTCGCATTTCCAAGAGTATTCCATGCCCACCGTTTGGGAAAAGGTAATGTGACGCTTCTAAGCCAGAAATCACTTCATTAATGGGTATATGTCGTTCCTTCTTGTATATTTTTCGCATGTATTCGGAGGCGGCATGGACCTCTGGAATGTCTCCAAACATTTCAATCCATTGGTCGCGGACAAAATCTGCTTTCTCGTCCGCTTTCTCGTCCGGAGAGGGCGTTTCTGAAGACGTTTTTTCTGCTGTTGCGGTCTGCTCCTGTGGAAGTGTCTCATGCACGCCGTCTTCAGGAATGAATCTCTCCCCATCCACTTCAAACATTTCATTTCCCGATGAGGAGGATTTGTCAATAGATTGGTTTACAGCTACAGGGGATTGAAGTAGATTTTCTATAAAGTGCTTTTTTTCCTCGTTTAAGTAGAAAATCCCGCCTGCTATTAGAACGACTATCACTGACATAAATAGAATAAACTTTCGCATCAAAATACCGTCCCTTCTGAAATCGCTGAAATGTGTGTTTCCCCTTGTCACATACTATTCTCGTTTGAAGATTTTACCGCTGTGACGGCAGACGTCTGACGCCCAGCCTCTACGGAGACGCTGGTAGAGGCTGGGCTGCCTATCTTTCTAACGATGCTAAAGTGCTTAAGTATAACAACTGGAAATGTTAAAAACAGTATGAATCACGTATTTTCCCGTGACCAAATAACCGTGACCATTGGGGTGTCCTGATTGACCCATGATATGGTAGTTATAGTAGTGACCATATCCGTTGTATACAACTGGCTCATAGGAGGTTACAGGTCCTGAAAGGTTAGCGCAGTAAGCACCACCTGCATCGTAATATTTTATATAATTTGTTATCTTTATCTTCTTGTCTGCGCCTGCTTCAGCCTCAAACAAAAGCGGGGGGAAATTACCAACAAGCCCGATGGACAATAGGCTAACAGCAAACACTAACGTTTTGAAGCGTTCTTTTACTGACATCGTTTCTCTCCTGAAGTGCCATGTTTCCATCTAAAAACAGAAAAAGGGCTGCATGATGGGTAATCCCGAATCGCGCCGCCCTTTGTTTTAGGTAGAAACAGGTGGCTAAAAGGGTTATACTATAAAATAATTGTTAGGGTGAATGCCTAACAATGACGAAGCGATTCGAGGTTGTGTCTCGTGTTGCTCCAAGGTGGTTCCGAGCGGTAACTCGGAGCCATCATCACTATCTATCCTAGTCGCAATTATAAAATACCATCCAACTAATAAAAATACCAACCACCTTTGGGGGCGTTTTGACATAATATGTCATAACGCTTCAAATTAGTTGCAAGATGTGTTTGCATATCCAAAAAAATCCGTGATACGCCGCTTGAAAACCAACGTCAACATAAGCTGAATCAGTCCCAAAGCAGCCATTACAAAGGCGATGAGGATAATCGAGAGCGCAGCCGCCTGTGAGAAGTCGCTGTTTTCAACAAACCCCAGAATTGCCACGGTAATCAGATTCCACTGACCGGAGACAACAAAAATCACCGCACTGATAGCGGTCATACATCGGACGAAACTGTAGGCGAGCCCAGCAAAAAACGCCGGCGCGATCAGCGGCAACAGGATCCGACGAAACGTGGTCAGGCTGCCCGCCCCCAAATTGGTCGACGCCTCCTCCAGCGATGAATCTATTTGGTCCAACGAGGCGGCGGCAGCACGGATCCCGACGGGCATATTACGGAAGATAAACAGCACCACAATAATGGCCGCTGTTCCTCTCAACATAAGCGGTGGCTGGTTAAAGGCGAGGATGTAGCCGATGCCGACCACCGTCCCCGGCACAGCAAAACTTAACATGGATGTTATATCCGTCAGCCTGCGCCCCACAAACTGCTTTCGCTTAACTATATAGGCAACGACCATTCCCAGCAGTCCAGTTAACGGCGTGGCAATCGCCGCGAGCAGGAGAGAGTCCCAGATATAATCCGCTCCCAGTCGAAAGGCTTCGGCGTAGTTGTTCAACGTCAGTGAATAATCGACACCCCACAACCTGGTGAATGATCCAACCAGGACCAATCCGTAAAAAAGAAAGACACATCCCACCGCTCCCCAACAGATAGCTATCAGCGGATAGTGTATCCGCTTATCAGTCGTTTGCATCCCCGCTCCTGAAGCCCTTCCTGTCACTGCGACAAAGGCCCGTTGACGTAGGAGATAGTGTTGTAAGAAGTAGACAGCGAGAGAGGGAAGTAGCAGTGCCATCGCCAGTGTTGCACCGCCGGGAAGGTTATCGTTGCCGGTGATCTGGAGATACGCCTGCACGGAAAGGACGTTGAATCGGCCCGCCAAGATAAGCGGATTCCCAAAATCTGCCATTGACTCGATAAACAGCAGCAGCATCGCGCTCGCAATTCCCGGCAGTGCAAGCGGCACGGTAACGGTTCGGAAGACCTTCCACCGGGACGCACCGAGATTTGATGCGGCTTCTTCCAACGCCGGCTCAATGGACGACAACGCACCGACCAATACCAGATAGGCAGTCGGGAAGTAGGCGAGCGTTTCAACGACGACCAAGCCCGTCAAGCCATAGATGTCGAAACCTGCTGCGTAGAGATCGATGCCGAGCCTGTCGAGGAGCAGTTTCCGGGTGATTATGCCGTTTCTGCCAAACAGGAGAATTGCGGAGAGGGCGATAACAAAAGGTGGGGAGATAATCGGCAAGAGGGTAGTAGCTTGGAGGAATCGTTTGAACCGCATATCCGTCTTTGTGACGGCGTACGCGCAGGCGAATCCGACGATTGTGCCGAGCAACGCGACGCAGATGCCCAAGACGATACTGTTATAGAGCGGCTGTCGATTGTACGATTTGGAAAACAGTTCCCAGGCATACTTCAGAGTGAGCGTTGATCCATCTTTCGCGATGAAACAGGTTTTGAAAACCTGAAACAGCGGAAACACCACGAACAGGACGAGCAACGTATTGATGAGAATGACGGTGATCAAGAGGGACGGTTCACGCCAAAAGTGATTCCAACTGCCGGGAGATTTTCGCTGCATCACAGAAAGGGAAGCTGTACGATTGAGAATCAGTTGTCACTCAACCCGCTGTCTTATTAGATTTAGAATTGAGATCAGAATGTAGAAATAAAAAAAGCAGGGAATGGTCTTCCCTGCTTTTTTCTGCAGATATTAAACTTACGCATTTAAGGGTAGGGCAAAATGCCCCGCCCCGATAAATCGGGATGTAGGCACCTACAGTCAGCTGCGTAAGCCTTACTCTCCGCCAGCCTGTGCGTCTTCGGCTGCTTCAGCCTGTTGTTTCTTGACGTCCGGGTTGTCATTAGGATCTTTATCGGAAGTACCGGCTTCCTGTTCGACGTAGAACTCAAAGCCATCTCCATCTTGGTCTAGTTCGTACTGACGGACAATCTGCTCGGCTTCACGGTAGTACTTTCCTTCTTTATCCAAACTCATATAAGCCTTGAAGCCCCTGTAGGCTTCCTCGAATTCACGGACAGCCCGAAAGCAAACGGCTTGCTGATATACTGCCTCGTCCCGCCAAGTGGACTCGGGTGCTTTATCTAACATATCTTGGAACGCGGAGATTGCACGCTGATATTGCCCATCTTTTTGGTACAAATCGCCGATTCGGAACAGTGCGTCTGCAGCGTGAAACTTTTTGTATGACAGATTTTCTGCCAATGTGCGATACGCAACAATTGCAGCCGGGTAGTTTCTCAACTTCACCCAGCCGGATCCGATATTCTGGAAATTCTGGGCGATACGGTCTGCGTACCCTGCGACGTACAGATCACTTGGCAGCACCTTCCGCCCCGCTTTTAGGTAAGCGAGTGCTTTCTGGTTGGTGTACTTTTTAATGTCAGCTTGATCTTGAGCAATTTCTGTCAGAGTCGTTTCTGATTCCTTCAGCAAGGTCTCCGCGTCGGAGGCTTCATAAGAATCCGGAAATTTCTCAATGACTTTAACATACGCGGGCCATCCACCTATGTAGTCGTAGAGTTCATAAAAGTAGATGTTACCAACTTGGAATTGGGCTTGGGGTGCCAATCTATGTTCGGGAAACTCTGTAACCACTCTTTCAAACTTCTTAATTGCTTCTTCGGAGTTACCGAGTGTTTGGTACGCGCGTGCTTCATCGTAAAGCGCACGTACAGCTTTATCGTTGCTATCTTGTGCTTGTTGCGTGTACAGCTCTATATCCTCAGGGACAGTAGCCGCCTTCGCGCGCTGGGCTAAGTCTTTGCTGAGAGGCGCGTGGTTCTGATAGGTACGCCTGTTCTCTTTAATAACGTCCCGATTTTTGCGAATATCAGCGATACTACTCTTTGCACGGCCTCCCAAGAAGCCAGCGGGCGCCATATCTACGATAGCTTGATAATGCTCTGTGGATTTATCCCATTCAAAACGTTTTTTGTAGATTGCCGCTGCTTGAAAGTGTGAATAGGTTGCATATTTTCCGATCGGATCGGCTGCAATAATTTCGAGATACCCTTCAAGTGCGGTATCAAACAGCTCTTTCCGTTTGGCGAGGTCTTCTTTTTTATTTTCTAGGGTATCCGCACGAATGTTCATACCTTCTGCCGCCTCAAATTTACGGTCTGCATTTTGTACTTTTATACTTAACGGCATCATACCTGTGCAGCCGGTGATCACCGCTGCTATTATTACGAGCGCGATGTATGGGGCAAGGTTTACAAAACAGCGATTCATGGTTATTCCTCCTAACTTTAACTATATTGGTGGATTAGCAGGATTCTCAGGAATCCTGTTTGAGGTTATTATCCCATTATAATCGTTTTCCCAAAAATTGTCAACAACCATTTTAAGTGTTCTGGGGAAGCAACCGATATCGTTAGATAATCTGGCATTACGCAAGATAAGTTCAATCGCTTAGTTGTGTTGTGAAGTTAATGAAGATCTCCCCGGATTGACTAATCTGCGGCCCTGTCTTGGGCAAAGCGTTGAATCGAATCCTTTCGACATAGCGTTTGGCTTGTTCTTTGAGTCGAACTTCGCCTACTGTTGTCAGAAAACCGGGTTTCACTCGAACCTCGTACACCGTACCATCCGGTCTCACCTTGAAACTGAGTTGGACGCCTCCGCCCTGCTTGCCTTGTGTCTGAATGGGTTTACCCAGACGATAGCCGCGCCCGCTAACTTCACCGGAAATTTCAAACTCGAAACCAACACCATCGGTCACGCTACTTTGCCCGGTTTGGGTGCCGTTTCCTGTGGACACGTGTCGGGTCAAGCTGCGCCCACGTTCTCCTCTATGTTTCACTCTATCCGTATTTCGAACACCTCGACGCGCTGAAGCACCGAAGTGTCCCTCCTCATCAACTCGCGGTTTGTCCCTGACCCTTGCATTCGTTGACTCTAAGTCGTCTATCAGGGGCTGGTTTCGTCCTTTTGCAGGGGCTGCACCTAACGCCAAACGATTTGGATCTTGGTTGGTGGTCCGCGCCAGGGCGCGGGTGGGTAAACCCCCGGACGGACCACCAGGATTTAGGTATCGCTGGACATCGTGGGAAGCTTGGATTGGCGGCAATTCGGTGGAGGTTTCAGGGCGGAGCGTCGGGGGGATTGCGATAGAAATTTCTTCTTCCCTACGCTTCTGCTCTGGCTGATTTATCAAAATGTCCACAGTTATGGCTGTGTCATGAACCTTTGGCACAGGTTTGGTATAGGCTGCCATTGCCAACACCAGAATCAGAACCAGATGTTCAACGATTGCAATCCCAAAAAAGGTGCTGAGTTTAACTTCACCTCTCGCGTTCATCAGTTCGGTTCCTCTTGGATCAAACGCTGAATATCTTCAAATCCGTCCCGAAACAGCTTATGCTCTTCAGCGACAAGAAAACGGACCAGGGACATGCCGTGTCTTTCCAACTCTGTTAAAAAGAGTTGTGTCTTGCTGTTGAAATAATAGTAAGCGACGTATGTTGGTAGCGCAACCATCAATCCGGCGGCTGTTGTGATTAAGGCTTGCGAGATGCCGCTCGCAATCTCACTCGACTGCCCCACCTGCCCTTCTATCTCATACAGGTTGCCAAATGAGACTATCATGCCGAGAAACGTGCCGAGTAGACCGGTGTATATCGCAACACCGGACAGCATCCCCAAAATATGGAGGTATCGCGTCAATTTCGGTTTTTCGCTGCTGATGGATAAACGAATGACCCGTTTGAGTGTTTCTTCATCGGCGTTTCTGTGTTCTATTCCAGCACGGAGGATATTTGTCAAAGGACCTGGGCGTCTCTCACACATCTGGATTGCGATTTCGGGATTGCCCTGCACAAGCTCGTGGTAGATGCTACGGGTTACAAACTGTGATGGGATGACCCGCTCGCGACGCAGATGATAAATACGTTCCATAATAATCGCGTGTGCACAGATTGAGCAACCAATCAGGGGAATGAGGAGGATCCCGCCCCCGCTTAACTGCTCTAATCCTGAAATTATCATCTCAATCGGGTTGCCCATGATAGTTGGTTCTCCTTATCGACTATCAAAGCGATCAAAATTTCAACTCAATCCCAAAATCAAAATTACTCTGCGAAAGTTCGTACAACTCTAACAGACGATACTCTCCAACCGCAAATGCCCCACCAACGAAGGCATCAATATAGCCCCCAATTTTTTTGCTCAGTTTAGGTTTCAATAGGAGATAGCCTTGCAGCGTTTCATCGGTGGTGCTGTCTACATACCTCGGTCCCCGCAATTCGGCTTTAAGGGTAACATGGAACTCCGATGGGAGATGGTATACCGCATCCAAATCGATGCGATCCGCTGCCCTATAAGGAATCTGCTCACCCATCTCTGGTACAGCGATCTCATGTGTGTACTTAAATCGTAGGTCGAGCTGCTCAACAATACGAGCGGAAATAAGCAGCTGCCCGCCGTAAATTGACGCATCAATGTTCGTCGGCATCCACGCAAGTTCCGTTTCACCAGTATCGGTCGGTTGCACACCGTTCCCTTCGGGAGGTTCCGTTTGAGGAATCAAGGTAACAAGATCATTAATCTGTTTTACGAAACCCGAGAAATCCACTTCAAACTTTGCGCCGCGATGATGCTTTAGTGTGATCTGTCCATTCCAAACTTTTTCCGGACGAAGGGTGGGATTGAGGCTTATGTAATCTGTGTCGAAATAAAGTGTCGACAATCGGTGCCGTGCGATTGCCCGGGATCCGTCAAGTTGGATTAGCCAGTTATTGTTAAGATGGGTTGTCAACGCGAACGATGGATTTAACTGAAAATTGGCTTCGTCGTTACCAACTTCGGTGCCAGGTTGTTGCGTTTTGCCTTCCATCTCTGAGGGTAGGCCTGGTGTCTCTTCGCTGGTTGCAGCTTCCATATTTAACGGCAAGTCCGACATCTCTTCGCCAGTTTCAGTGTTAGACTGTTGAGTTGCGTCTTCCATGATTGACTGCGTGCCTGCGGTATCCCCGCGGGCGTCGTCATCTTTGCGGAGACTAACCCCCTCCAAGCCTATGCTGCAGACAAAGGGACCAAATGGCGTGAATTCATCGCGGGCATACAGTCGAGCGATTATTTCCCTGGTATCTCCCGCGGAAAAATATTCTACCTTACCGCCAGTGTGGATTGGGTTCAAGAAGGGCCACGAAGCTGCCATATCAAAGTTAAAGCGCCAATCCTCCGCTTCATCCCACAACTCAGATCCGTTATGATCAACGCGGAGTCGCGTCGTATCGAGATTCAATGTTGACCATGTTGTATCGGAAATTTGGTGGTGCCAATTCAGATCAGAGCGGACAAGCAGCAGATCCTTCTGAGGGTTTAAATTCTCCACTGTGGACAGCCACTCTAAGGACTTGAGATTTAATCCGAGGTCAAGGGAGATTTCACTCAACTTCTGATACTGATGACTAAATCCACCGCGAATCCCATCGAGGTTATAATCTCCTCGTTCCTTGGTCCGTGTATCACCCAATTGCTGTCGGTTCAGGTGGAGGAAACCGTGTGTCTGTGCCGTGCGCCCCGCAAAAAGGACCTGATAGGCCAATGATTCTGGCAAACTTGGATAAGCGCTGAGGTGAACCCTATAGTTTTTTGGTGGTGGAGCGGTGGGCTTGACAGCTTTTTGGGGTGTGGTCGTGGCGGGTAGATTCCAGAGACGTTCTTTGGGATATAGTGCGATAGCGTGAATTAGTTGGGGCACCAGCGGGTCGCTAAAGCGACTCCGCGGTTCAAGTACGATTTGGGTGGTATCAATGACCTCTGCGATGACTTCATCCGGTAGATCTGACTCTAACTGTTCTTCCGATGGTTTCAACGTTTGAGCGTAGACTTGTGATAAACTGATCAGAACACAAAGCGTAAAACATAAAACGGAGAAGGTATTGCGTCGAGCATATCGCATAGAATGCTTTGCCTGTCGGTTCCGCCCTCTATTCTTACTCGTCCTTCTTCTGTTCATCCCTGTCATCCAAATTTACTCAAAAAGTTGTTGAAGCTTGCTTTGTGCATAATCGTATAGTGCGTCCCATTTCTTCCGCTCGCCCGCATCCTGTACCTGTGAAATAATTGATTCATAAAACTCAATCGCGTTTTCGTACTCATCCTTCGCCTGATGAGTGTATGCTGCTTGGGCTAAGGTGTCACCGGCTTTGGCAAAAGAATCGGCAGCATAAACGGTCGCTTGGAATGCCCTGAACGGGTCATGATCCTTATACAGGTAGCGGATGCGCAGATAGGTTGTACCAGCATCTCTATGTGCTCCTGTCTGTGCTTGCGTATCTGCCAGACGGAGTAACCCTTCGATTACAATATCAACAGAGAATCGGTCCGTACCCGCTTTGCGAATTACATCGTAAGCTTCAATCGCTTGCTCATATTTTTGCTGGGCGCGATAGGTCTCTCCCAATGCCAGTTGCGCCCACTGTGCTTGTTCCGATTCAGGATAGTCGTTTAGGAGACGATGGTATACCGCAACGGCTTGGTCCAATTCGACCAACTCTTTGTAGCATTCACCGGCAACCAATAGGGCGCGCGGAACATCAGCACTTTGCGGATATTTTTCAGGTACGGCAAGAAGGGCTTTCACTGCATTACCGAGATTGCGGATTGGGTTATTTTGGTCGTACCACGTGTAACCGATTTCATACGCTGCAGTCGCTGCAAAGTCGCTCCGCGGGTCAACCGCTTCAAATGCTCCAATCGCTTGGCGGTAGGATCCGAGCGCGATGTAACATTTACCGATGTTGTACTGCGCTAACCACGCCGATGAGGTGTCGGGATATTGATTAATCGCGCTCTGAAATTCAGCAATCGCTCGTTTATAGTCTTTTTCATTATAGTAGTGACGACCGATCTGGAGTTGGACATCTGGGGCAAGTTCGCGGTTAGGATATTTCTGCGTTAGGGTCCGATATGCCTGTATTGCCTTCTCTTTTTGGTCTAAATTTTCGTAAGCAATTGCAATCCCATACTGTGCATCATCTGCCCAGTCACTTTTGGGATGGTGTTGGAGCACCTTTTCATAAGCGGCAATTGCTTCAGAATAGTTCTGAAGATTCAAGAGACTTTCCGCGATATAGTATTGCGCTTCGGGACGGAGATCTATAGCCTTCTCGGCACCCGCTTCGCGAATAGGGTTAGGATACTTGTCGACGACCCGTTGGTATTCGCGCATCGCTTGTGCGTATTTTCCTTGCTTGAAGTAGGCATTGGCGATACCAAAAATGGCTCTCGGAACGAGTTGTGACCCGGGGTGCACTTTGAGCATTTCATTGAAGGCGGTAATTGCTTGGGGATATCTTTCCTGTTTATAGAGTACCCAGGCTGTCTGATACCGTGCATTATCACCCCAATTGCTGCCCGGATAGTTAGACAGCACCTCTCTGAAAGCCTGAATTCCCTCATTATACTTCTTGAGATTGACATGAGCGATACCGATGTGGTACTGCGTTTTGTCGGCAAGTGCACCGTTTGGATGGTTTGCGAGCACTTCCTTCCAAGCTGATACCGCTGCTTGATAGTGTTTCTGCTGCTCAGCACTGTCTTTTGAGAGCGTTGCCTCCGAGAAGTGGGTCCAACCGATTCCATAGCGGCATTTTTCAGCCCACTCAGCCCCGAGAGCGTTGGACGCAATCTGCGATTGTTTCTCCAACAACGCTTGATATTTTTGGCGTGCTGATTGATAGGCTTGTGGGGTCTGCTCACGCCAGTAGGTACTTTCTGCAATAAAGAATTCTGCCCGATAGCGTAGGCGGCTATTCGGAAAGCGCTGAAGCAACTCCTCACAGGCTTGGAGGGTAGCCGAATAATCTTCTAACTCAAACCGGGCACGCGCTTTCCAAAACAGCGCTTCATCGGTGGGGGCAGTTTCCAGGTTGGCGTCACGGTTTTCGGATAAGAAACTATCAAGGGCTTGAGAGCTTTCCTGATATGCTTGTTGGTTAAAATACGCGAGTCCGAGTTGGTAAAGGACATAAGGTCTGAGCGGACTTGAGGGCTGAGAACTCAACAGCGCATTTAATACTTCGATAGTTTGCGAATAATCTCGCAGTTCAAATGCACTGGTAGCTTTTCCATACAGCGCGTCATCTATGTACCCAGATTTTGCTCTCACTTTCTTATAGTGAAGGATAGCGGTATTGAACTCTCGTTGTAAACGGTAGCATTCGCCTAAACGGAAACGGGCAGCATCGCTGAGCTCAGAACGCCGGTTCTCTGCAACCTTCTTGAACTCACTACCTGCTTTAGGGTAGTCGCCCTTTAGAAAATGTGCCATTGCAATGCCGTATTGGGCATCATCGACAACCTCGCTCTGTGGGTACAGGGTAACAACCTTTTGATATTCATGTATTGCTTCGGGGTATTTATCTTCTTCCAGTAGCACTTCGGCGATCCAATATTGCGCTTCCGCTACGATAGGCGACACTCCGTGTTCGCGTAGCAAGAGTTCAAAAGTATTCTTTGCCTCTCCCATCAATTTCTGCTGAAAATAGCACTCACCAAGTCTGAATCGCGCATCTACAGCAAGTTGCCGGTGTGTTTCGTCTGTCTGGTAGGTATCAATAACGTGTTGGTAAGCCTGTTGTGCCTTTGCCCACTCTCCAAGGTTGAAGAGGGATTCGGCTGCACGGTAGGAAGCTTCTGGGATCGCATAATGGGTGGGATATTGTTTGATAAAATTTGTTAGTGCGTCGTATGCCTCACCATATTTTTTAAGTCTATATAGGCTCCAACCCTTTGCGTATAAAGCGTCCGATGCTTCCTCCGATTGAGGATATTTAGTAAGGACTTGCTCATAATATTCGCCGGATTTCTGGTAGAGCCCTAAGTTATCATAGGACTCGCCGATGAGATAGAGGCTGTGCGATATGACAGAAGCGTCGTCTGAACTTGTGACAACTTTTTCGTAAGCCTTGATTGCCTCTTCATATCTACCCTGACGGAACCAAGCCGTTGCTGTGCCGCGAACTGCATCTAAACGCAGTGGGCTGTCTGGATAATCAATTTGGAGCTGCTTATAATGTTGGATTGCCTCGTCATATTGCTCAAGCTGCAACGCACATTCTCCTATGAGAAAACGTGCGTCATCGGCATCTGCACTCTGTGGGTAGTCTTGGATGAACGCTTTAAGTTCATCTTTGGCAATAACATAGACTCCCTCTTGAAAGAGTTTGTAAGCAAAAACGTATTCATCCCGCTCACCCGCAAATGTGGGATAGATCATCCATGTAGTAGTTACTATGATGACCAATATTTTGCAAAATGAGAGTGCTGCTTGGCGTGTCATCGTTGACCTTTCAGGATTTCGCCGGTTCAAAATAGCTATTATATCACCGCCCCTCACCCTTTTCAAGCCTTTTTGGGGTGGCGTTAGGGCTATTCAGTTTTAGGCTTTTTACCCGTTTTGTTTAAAAAGTCGGAGTCGGGAAGTCGCTCATAGAGCGACGTGTCGGGATTGGGAAATCCCTCCTACAGAAAAACTAAATGACCCTAGGGGTGGCGTTAGACGGCTAGCGAAGGAGGGGTGTGACAGCTGTTTGAGATATTGATGAGATGTCTCCTCCGTTTGAACAAAACGCCGTTCAACCTAAAACGCCCCGATGCCAAATCTCGACGCCGGGGCGCTTCTCTGCCTCTTACGTTATGCAATTTTGGATGACCAATATCAATTTTGCGAAATGGATACTTCTCACCCCATCTGTTGTCGGAAATGTAACAATTCTATTTTGTAGGACATCGCGTCTTATTGACTGGCTTAATCATTCTGCGGCCCCTTGAGTCACTGTTGCGCCCTCTTCAACCTCTATATCCGTAGATTCTTCCGAAGGCTCTTTACGCTTCATAGGTACTACTTTTTCTTCACGCAATGTTCCCTGATCGGTGTAGGGATCGTAGCTCTCCACAAAACGTCCCTCCCGGAAGAGTGTAACCTCACTCGTTTCCTCGCTAATCACAATAGATGCCAGAACCTCATCGAGCGCTGAGGCATAAATCGCAGCGTTATGTCTTGCACTTCCTTTGTGTAAACGTTCCACTTTATCGAAGACACGATGTGTTCGTACTCCTTCTACCATCACACGAGATCTAAAGACAACTCCATTCAAATCGATCAAGATTGCGCCGTCCCGTTCTTCATGTCCAGTGATCTCACCGCTTTTGTCCTTTAATATGACTTTTTCTCCCATATAGCTGAATATCTCTTCGATTTTAGGGGAAAAAATCTGCGGTATCTGACCGATCCCCTGATACCGCTCCTCTGTTAAGTGCTCGATCTGGCCATCGTGGAATTCCGAAAAGTTGTTCTGATCCATAGCCCGGCGATCTATCAACAATAAAAACAACCCACGATTTTTGCGCATCTCCCGGTTGGCGCACGCGAAATCCTTCGCGAGCGAGTACAGCTTATCAATATATAGATTGATAAGGTCTAATCTATCCGCCCAGAGTGTCTCGATTTGCGTTCGACTTAACCCAAATTCTTGTATCACACTTTCCACATCTTCTGCGATGCGCTGCCGCAGCATTTCTAGTTGCTGATTGAGTGTCGATGTTTCCTCCTGATGAAGAACCTCAAGTTCATCTTTCTCCGCTTTTACAGCTTTGAGTTGTTCTTCGAGCTCATGGAGTTGGCGGCGCAGATTCTTTTGCCGATTAGTCAGATTATGGTATTGTGCGCGATTTAAAATCCTAAATCCAAACAAAGACATCAATTCATCCCCTTTGCTGCTTTGGGCGTGGCCGAAATCGTCAAGGATCGGGAAGTTGAAGGGCGGTCAATGTGTCTCAATCGAAGGTGCGCCTGATCTTCCCGATGTAATCTGTTATTTGGTATAATGAGGGCTAAAGCCGTAGAAGCAACTACTCACCACACTTTATCATCATTAGAATTTAACCGACATCATGTTTTGGAACGACGCATCGCCTTACGGATAGCGTATCCTCCAGATATTAGCACCACAATAAATAAGACCAAAATGCCAATATTCATTAACCGACGTCCCAAATTAAGTTCTCGCAATCGCTCTGCTGCAAGTTCATAAGATACAGAACCTTTTACCGCCTGTGATTTTACTTGTTCCCAATAAACCTTGGATTTCTCTTCAAGGTTAAGTCTATCTGCCAGTTTTGCTGTTACGAGGACGTAGGCGATGTTTTGGACGTTTACTTTATCTACTACCTCCGAGAAGGAGTCGAAGAGCAATTTGGTAAACTCCGGGGACATTGGCGGAAATTCGATGGTTTCCTCGATACCATTTTGGAATGCGGCAATTGCGTCTTCGTACGCTTTTCGATTGAACTGCATTTGAGCGACTTCAAACCACGTCTTTTTACTAAGGGTCAGGCTGCGCTCAGTGGACTCGTGTGAGGCGAGTGTAAAATTTACCTCCGCATGATAGAGTGCACCGCTTGCAGCCCGCAGGGTATATGTTGTACCCGGCTCTAATACCTTTTTATCCAATCGACCTGCTTCGGGTGTAACCTCTGCTACATTGGCAGAAAGTCTATATTGACCGTCTGCTTTGAGGAATAGTGGATTCTGTTCATAGGCTGTTCCATCTATCCACACCGCTGCTTCTTCAAGGGGAACACCATCGGGCGCTTCGACACTGCCGTGAACAGCGATAGATTCCAAATCCCATAAAAGATTTATCGACTCTCCCTGAACCAGTTTAATTTCTATGGAACGTGCCGGTGGGGTCAGGTATCCCGGTTTACTGACTTCTACGCTAAACGTCCCCTGTTCGAGATTCTCGGTCAGCTGTTGCGGCGTTACCCCTATCTCTTGTCCGTTGAGGGAGACGGAGGCACCCTCAGGCACCGTCACAATTCTGAGCATTGGGCTTAATTTGAGGATTGTCTTCTCTTGGACCCTTCCCAGCGATAGCAAAACTCCCTGTGTAAGCGGTAAGGTGCGTTCATCCATATTTGAAGTAAGGTTTGCATGGAGTTCTTCAATCGAGATCTGCCGATTGTCATCAAGGTCCGTTTCGTCGGTTCCCAGCACGTCCAATACCGTTTGCGCTAATAGATCCTCTGTACTTAAAGCCGCGCGCTGAATCGATACAAACCCTCCGGATCCAGGCATCCCACGATTGCCGTAGTAAGCCATTAAATTCCGATCTCTGGTATAACCGTCAAGAATGATGAACACCTTATTTGGGGATAGCTCACGGAGCCAACCGTTTAGTTGACGGTCTTTGAGCGCATCCGCCAAATTTTCCCGCGTTGCTCCGTATGTGAAAAAGGAGATTGAGTTTGATCTTCTCGGTTTTGTAACAAAGCTACGAAAGTAGAAGATGAGGTGGTCCCCCTCTCGCATCTCACTATCAAGATCGTCCAAGACAGCCTTGATACCGTCGTGGGTGCACTCGCTGCCTTCGATGCGGCGGATATGGTTCGACGGAATTTTTCCGCGCTCTTTCAATAATCTAACCAGCGAATCCAGATTGCTTCGAGAGCGCGTGTCAGCGTCAGGACTCACAATCAGCCACCAAGTTTTCGTATCGACAAATTGAGCATCTAACGATGAAATCGTGATAAGTGAGACTCCAATAAAAAATACGATACATACTAAAATTTGTTTCATCATTTACCCCACAGTGGCGAAGTATGCAACACAAAAGCCAAAAAACTCGGTTTCTCTTTGCGCTTTACACTTCGGGTTGAGCGTATGTAAATCATAGGTTGACCGACCAAACTGCTCTTTTGCATGGGTCAATATTGACTGTTTAAGCCACGCCTTCTGGGGATCAAAGTGCAAAATAAGTTTAGCAGAATTTATCAAGAGGTTGCAAGGAAAAACAGGGATTCTCAAAACCGTGGCAAACTCCTTACCGCATATCGCATTTCACTTGAGAACGATACTTTTTCCGCTGAGTGATGCTGACGGTAATAGGTTGACCGATATGGCTCCTGTCTTCAGTCTAAACTTTCGACCTTGAATTCCGTCAAAAATCACTGTCAAATCAACTACAGGCATATACTACAAAGTCAGTGGCAAAAATATTGCATGTCATCTATTTAGTGTAATCTCACAGAATTTACTTCTGTCCGAACGAAACAAATTAATATAAATAACCGATAGGAGATTAGAATGATCCGATGGAGGATGCGGTCCGTTTTGACTTGTGCCTTAATCCTTGTTGCCCTCACAGCCATTGCCCAAGAAGAACAAGAGATTGATCTCGCCCAACCGCTTACCTTAGAACAATGTATTCAGCTTGCCGTTGAAAATTCCACCGATATGCGGAATGCGCGCATCAATCTTGCCATCGATGGCTTACGTGTCAAAGACGCACGTGCCCGCTACTATCCAGATATTTTCGTGAACGGTCGTTACGATTTTTCAGATGCAGTGGATTTTGGATTTGAGCGTGAGAATTATGACTTAGGTATGGGCGGCCAGTATACGTTGTGGGACAACGGACAAAGAGAGGCAAATTTCTCGCAGGCAAAGGACCGACGTGATGCGACGTTAAATCGCAACGAACAGACAAAGCAGAACCTGATTTTTCAGGTCACGCAAGCATACTATAACGTCCTCAAGGCGCAGGAATTGGTAAAGGTCGATCTGGAAATCTTGGAACGATCGCGAGAGAATACGAACCGGGTGAGAGCCTTTGTTGAGGCGGGTATTCAGATTGAAGCTGATGTTGCAACGGCGCAAGTCACGGAAGCAAACGATGAACTAAGTCTACTGAATGATCAGAATGCGCTGGAAATTGCAATGGCAACCTTGCCCCGGATCATGGGATTAGATCCTGCTACGCTTATCACTGTTGCTGAAGATACCGATTACGCGCTATATAGGGATAAAGGACAGATTGAAGCCGTAGTGTTATCTATTGAGGAGGCTATCCAAAGAGCTTTTGAGACTCGCCCTGAATTTAAGGAACTTCAATCAACAATAAACCGGTTGGAGTGGGACTTGACGCTGGCAAGGTTGAGTCGTTGGCCCCAACTCAATGCAGAGTATAATTACAACGTCAATCTCGATGATTACCTCCATGAGCGTGAGAATTTCACGGACTTCCGAAGTTGGGAAGTCAGAACGACGCTGAATTTTCCAATTTTCGATGGCGGTTTCAGGACACGGCGGATTCAGGAGGCGGAGCTATCGCTTGAGCAGGTCCGTGAGGATGCGAGCGATCTTGAACGCTCTGTTGCCCTCGACGTTCGTCAAGCTTACTTAAACTTGCGGCGAGCAGAAAGGGCGGTGGACATCTCTAATACGCAGGTGCGGAACGCCGAGCTAAGCCTCCAAGTTATCCGGGGACGTTTTGAGCAGGAACTCTCCATTCTGCTTGAACTACTCAATGCCCAGACGAAGTTTGCGCGTGCCTTGACCAATCAGGTCCGAGCTTTTTATGATTACAAAATTGCGCAAGTTGCTTTGCAGCGGGCGATGGGAGTTATCTAGTGATCAGGAAACGAACAATTGTTTTTATCATCAGTGTGTTGGTTCTTGTTGCTGTGGTTGCCATCGGGGCGACCAAGATATTCGGCAAGAAAGATAAAAATGAGGGCGCGGACGAAAAAAAAGAGGTGGTCCGGCGCGGTGAATTCATTGTCAAAGTTAGGGAATCTGGTAATCTTGAACCCTTGATTTCTGTTGATGTGCGCTCAAATGTCGAAGGAGAGATTGAGGCGCTTTATATCAAAGAGGGCGATGTTGTTGAAAAAGGACAGGCATTACTCAAAATTGATGATGAGCAGGTCCTTGAACAGAAGAAGCAGGCATCGGCGAATCGAGATGCGCGACGGGCACAACTGGAACAGGCATCACTGCGCATTGAAATGACAAAGAAACAGCAGGAGAGTGCAATCACGCAAGCCCAAAACGCTGTCACAGCTGCAAGGGCGGCGCTCGATTCGCTGGATGCAAACACGCGTCAACGGGTTACGGAAGCGGAAACCCAAATTTCCACAACGCAAAACGCACTTCAGCAGGACAAAATTTCGCTACGTCAGTCCGAAATCGGACGAGAGCAAGCTGCTCTCACACTTGAGCGTGCACGCGCGACAGAAGAATCAGCAAAGGTCGCTTTTGAGACGGCTGAATCGGAGTTGAAGCGAAATCAGGGACTGTTCGAGAAAAAATTGGTCTCGAAGCGAGTGCTTGAAGAAGCGGAAGCAGCCCGTGCAAATGCCCTTTCCCAACACGAAACCGCTAAAAAAAATGTCGAATCTCAGATTAAGGCGGTTGAATCCGAGCAAGAAACCATTGATGCCCGGAAAAAGGCGCTTGAAAGCCGTCAGGTAACCCTTGAACTTCATACAAAGAATCTGGGTACGATTAAAGAGTCACAGGAGGCGCAGAGAAAACAATTGACCGCCGAGTTGGAAAATGCGGATACTCGACTTCAACAGATCTTAGGAACAACGGATGAAGAAAAGGAGCTGACTGTTCATGCGAAGGCCGGTGCAGCAGCAGCGCTCCTGGAAGCGGATAGTACCCTGAAAGCCCAGCAAGAACGTGTTACTTGGACAACCGTTGTCGCACCGATGTCAGGAACGATTACGCGCCTTAACGTTGAGGAGGGCGAGATTGTCACCTCCGGTCGTTCTGCTTTTTCGCAAGGTCCCGCTGTCTTGGCCATTGCAGATCTCTCCAGAATGGTTGTCAAAACGCGGATCAACGAAGTGGATATTGCTAAGATCGAACTGGGACAGAGGGTAGAAATCCGCGTTGATGCTTACCGCGATAAGGTCTTTGCCGGCAGAGTCAGCGAGATCGCACCGAGTGCGTATACACCTGATCCACGGGGAGGTCAACAAGGAGATGGCACGATTACCTTTGAGGTCGTGATCGAAGTGGTTGGATCGCCTCCCGAACTTCTGCCCGGTATGTCAGCGGATGTAGACATCATTGTCATGGAAGAGGATAGTGTTCTCCAACTTCCCATTGATTCGGTGATCGATTCTGAGGTGTTGACGGTTAAGGTCAATGTGCCCTCTAACTCGATAGATCGTTTCAAATCTGATCAGGAGGTGGAGGTACAGAATCTTATTGGGAAGAAGTTTTCCGGCAAGGTCGGTAAGATTTCGCCAGGCAGCGCACGTGGCAATGTCGAGATCTTACTTGACGGCACACCGCGCGGTTTACGCTCGGGGCCCACTCAGGTGCATGTCCTGTTCTCTGAGACGGATAAGATTGAACGGCTTGAGGCGGAGGTCGAGAGCGAAAAGAAATATTTCGTTATGCTTGACAAAGAAGCGTCGAAAGCGGATGCCGGGAAGAAAAAGAAGAAGGACAAGAAAGAGGACGAGAAGGGAATTCGGACCCGTATTGAGATCGGACAACGGAACAACACCCATTTTGAGTTGCTTAGCGGTCTCGTCGAGGAAGACCGTGTCTTTGTTCCCTCTATGGAACAACTCACAAAAAAGGTTTCTGATACTAAATAGAGAGGCGACAATGCTAATTGATGTTCGTAATCTGACAAAAGTGTATGAAATGGGAGATGTGCAGGTTCACGCGCTGAGAGGTGTTACGTTTACCGTCGAAAGTGGTGAATTTATTGCCATTATGGGACCCTCCGGTTCAGGGAAATCCACGATGATGGATATCCTCGGCTGTCTTGCAAAGCCGACAGAAGGGGAATACTATCTCGAAGGGGAAGAGGTTGGTAAACTGTCGGATAATCGCCTTGCTGAGATTCGCAATCGTAAGATCGGATTTGTCTTTCAGTCATTCAATCTCTTACAACGAACCACCGCGCTGCACAACGTCGAGTTACCACTCATCTACAGTGGACTGGGGCGCAAGAATCGGCGAGGCAAAGCGTTTGAGGCGTTGGAAGCTGTCGGACTCGCGGATCGCATTCATCACAAATCGAATGAGATGTCAGGGGGCCAAATCCAGCGCGTAGCAATTGCACGCGCACTTGTGAACGCCCCGTCTATGATTTTCGCTGATGAGCCGACGGGAAACCTTGATACCCGTTCTGGCGGAGAAATTATGTCGATTTTTGACCACTTAAACGAAGTGGGGAACACTATTATCATGGTCACACACGAGCCTGAGGTTGCAGCACATGCCCGACGCATCCTGCACATCCGAGATGGATTGATTGAGAGAGATGAAAAGACAGGTTAATGAGTGGATTGGCAGATACTTCTCGAAGACGAATGAACGCTGACGGCAACCTGGTTATAATCAGGACCCCCGCCCGGCTCCACTTCGCCCTCATTGATCTCAACGGCTCGCTGGGCAGGATCGACGGGAGTATCGGTCTCGCAATCAATGACCCGCATTTTGAAATTGTCGCTACTACGGCAGATCAGATCCAGATCGAGTCTACCCAATACACAGAACGAGCGGGAGGCATCCTCGAAAAGCTTCAGGCAGAGTACGGCTTTCCGGGCATCAATCTTCAGCTTGTCTCCGAAATTCCGCCACATTCCGGGTTTGGCTCCGGGACGCAGCTTGCCTTAGGTATTGCCCAAGCGGTAAATATGCTCTACAACCTAAACTTGAGCGTAGCAGATTTGGCAGAAGTTGTTGGGCGCGGTGGGACATCGGGGATCGGCATAACCGCATTTGAACGGGGTGGGTTCATCCTCGATGGTGGGCACCGTTATCCCGACCAAAAATCCTCGTTCTTGCCTTCTTCCGCAGCGGGTAACGTTCCCGCGCCTCCACTCCTCCTCCGTCATCCCTTTCCGGCTTGGGAACTACTCATTGTGATTCCACGCTGCACGCATATCTCTGGCGAAACAGAGATCCAACTTTTCAAAACCCTCTGCCCCCAACCTCGATCCACCGCTGAACAGCTCTCCCATCTCATCCTCCTCCAGCTGTTGCCAGCAATCTTCGAGGCGGATCGTCGTGCCTTTGGAGCCGCAATCAATGAGATTCAAACTTTTGGCTGGAAGAAGGTCGAAATTGATGCGCAAGGTGGTGTTCTGCAACAGACTCTCGATTTTTTACGGGACAACGGTGCTATGGGCGCAGGGGTGAGCAGTTGGGGACCAGCGATTTTTGCCGTTGGAGAGGACCTGTGCGTCTTAAAGGAGCAGACGGAGGCGTTTCTCCAAGCGCTGCCGGGAGGCGGCAGCTGCTTTATTACGCGGGCAAGCAACGTTGGTGCAGCGGTCAAAGTCACTTAGACTTCGTGCTGCCTATACGAGAATCTCAGTGCCAATGCCCGATTGCGTAAACACCTCCAGCAAAATTGCGTGGCTAACTCGACCGTCAATAATGTGTGTTTTCCACACCTCGCCTTCGAGGGCCGTCACGCATGCCATGATTTTCGGTAACATGCCTGAACTAATTATTCCATCGGCAATTAACCCTTCAATTTCGTCCGTTCTTATTCTGGATATCAGCGTGGATTCATCGTCCAGATCTCGTAGGATGCCGCGTTGATCGGTCAGCAAAATCAGTTTTTCCGCCTGCAGCGCGGCAGCTATTTTCCCTGCCATGGTATCCGCATTGATGTTATATGTGCAATCGTCGTCGCCTACACCGTTTGGTGCGAGCACCGGGATATAACCGTCCCGATCCAGAGCGAAGAGCACATCTGGTTTAACTCCGATAATCTCTCCGACAAAACCGATATCCACAGTGGTTGTATTTCCGTTTTCATCGACGACCTCTGGACAGTGCTTCTGCACGCGGATGAGATTCGCATCCTTGCCACAAAGCCCAACGGCTTTCCCACCGTGTAGGTTAATCAGTGAGACAATTTCTTTGTTGATTACTCCCGCGAGTACCATTTCAGCGATTTCAACGGTTTCCGCATCGGTGACCCGTAAGCCTTGTACGAACTCTGCCTCTTTGCCAATTCGCCGCATCCATTCGCTAATCTGGTTGCCACCACCATGCACGATAACGGGATTCATGCCAATATACTTCATCAATACGACGTCCTGCATCACACTATGTTTGAGGGCGTCGTTCTCCATTGCAGCGCCACCGTATTTTATCACGATGGTTTTTCCAGCGAAAGTCTGAATGTAGGGCAGCGCCTCGATCAAAATTTCTGCTTTTCTGACCAATTCGTCCATTGCCAGTCTCCTATCTCTTGATTTCACCGTTCAGTTCTGTTGCCCCTAAATAATCCCCTTGATTTTGGAAATATTTTATCACTAAATTCTATCTCTGTAAAGTGGGATGAAAAATGAAACGGGTAGGTGGGATGGCACATTTGGCTATTGCCAGCCGATAAGCCTTAAATACCAATTCCAAATTTGACTGCTCCAAAACATATCTAAGACTGCACCAATCACCAGAAAAGGACCGTAAGGTATCCGACCGCCTCCCCCACTTCTTTTGCCGAGCACGATAAGGCATAATCCGACAAGTGAACCGGTGATAGCAGAGGTCATAATCACAATCAGCAGATGGGGCCATGCGCCGAGGAACAGTCCAATTAGGATCATCAATTTGATATCGCCGCCGCCCATCGCCTGCTTGCGAAAGACAAGCGATCCCGCACCCGCAATTAATGCCATTGAGGTGCCCCCCGCTACTGCTCCTATTAGGTGATCAATCAGATAGCCCAGATCATGGCGAGTCAATGCAATGAGGAGAGTTACTACAGTACCGGCAATCAACCCAACAAGAATAATAGCGTTTGGGATGATATACCATCGTACATCAATCCAAGCGATGGGGATTAGTAAACCTATGAACAGACAACTGTGCAGGAGTGCGAGCGTCGGTCCAAACCGGTACAGCGAGACCAGAAACAAGATCCCTGTCGTCAGTTCAACCAACGGGTAGACCTTTGAAATTTCTGTGCCACAGTATCGACAACGTCCTTTCAGGAAGAGGTAGCTCAGGAGTGGGAGGTTATCGTAGAAGCGAATGGTTGTTCGACATTCGGGGCAAAATGAACGGCGCGGGGAATGGATGGAGAGCCCTTGGGGGAGGCGGTAGATGCACACATTCAGAAAACTGCCGATTGCCAATCCGAGCGCAAATATGAGGATGGGCATCGCTATCATCGGTGCTTATTCTCCTTCCATGATTGCGATTCCAAGCGAATATTTCATAGATCATCGGGACGTTTGATGTTAAATTTTTCCAGCTTTTTATAGAAGTTACTACGCTCGATTTTCAACTGCTCTGCGGTTCGTTTGATGTTCCAGCTATTTGCGTCAAGGGCATTGCGGATGAGGTTCGCTTCGGCGTTGTCAACCATCTCCAGCAAGGATTTACCTGCTTGGATTCGATTTTCTTGGGAGACGGCGACAGTATCAGGTTGGGAAATGGTCTTTGGAATTGGCAAAACGTTCTCCACATCCGCCGGCAGGATGACATCTTGATTGACCATGATGAGCAGGCGTTCGACAATATTCTTTAACTCCCGTATGTTGCCGGGCCAATGGTATAACTGCATCACCTGAATTGCAGATGAATCGATGACTTTGGGGGTGCGCGCGCTATCTTTGTGGAACCGCTCAACAAAGTGCTTCACCAAGACTGGGAGATCGTCAGTACGGTTGCGGAGCGGAGGAACAGTAATCGGGACCACACTCAGACGATAGTAGAGATCTTGCCGGAACCTTCCCTCCTCAATTTCTCGCTCAAGGTTCTTATTGGTCGCAGCAATGATCCGAACATCCACATGCAGCGTTTGGGAGCCACCGAGCCGTTCCAGTTCGCCGTATTCCAGCACACGCAACACCTTCGCTTGTGCCTTCAAGCTCATATCACCAATCTCATCAAGGAATAGTGCACTTCCGTCTGCAAGTTCAAATTTTCCCTGTCGCCGTGCTGTTGCGCCCGTGAAGGCACCGCGTTCATGTCCAAACAGCTCACTTTCGATGAGTTCCTCTGGCAATGCCGCACAGTTGAGTCGGATAAACGGCTTTCGATTGCGCTGGCTCTGCTGATGAATTGCGTTGGCGACCAATTCCTTGCCGGTGCCGTTCTCTCCAGCGATCAGCACCCCCAAATTGCTCGACGCCACCTGGCTGACCTGTGATCGGAGTTGCTGCATTGCAACACTCTCGCCAACCATCTGATCTTGAGTCCCTATCTGTTCTTTAAGCACCTCGTTTTCTTGGGATAGGCGTGAAAGCTCCAGAAATGGCTCAATAGCGTACACAATTTCGTCGATGCTGGAGGGTTTTGTCAGGTAACGTTTCGCACCCAGTTCCATTGTTTTGACTGCCGTTTCAATCTCTTTCTGTGCAGACATCATCACAATGTTCAACTGTGGCTTAATCTGCCGCAGCCGAGTCAACGTCTCAACGCCATCTATACCGCCGGGCATCAGGATATCCAGTAATACCAAATCAACGGTTTTCGACGCACACAGCTGCAGCGCCTCTTCACCGCTCGAAGCTATCAGTGTGTCGTAGCCTTCTGATTCTAAAGCTTGCGCGAGCATCTTTGAAGCATTTTCTTCGTCATCAACAATGAGAATAGTAGCCATAATTTTTTATTTATGAAATTGTAACTGTAATACATTTCTTGCCCCGCTAAGGCTTTGGGGCTGATGATTGCCGCATCAAATTATAGATTCAGCGTATGTCGTAAAACGATGTCAATGTCGGTCATTGGAATAAAACCAATGACACAGTCAATTGCTGATTCAACAATTGTAGCAAGATTGTCAGTTACTACTACTGAGTCCGTAAGTAACCCCGATTGTTGCCCCTCCTGTGTGGAACGTAAAATAGGGACACGGCTGGGGTGATTGGCGCGGAACATCTTGCTAGTAATCATCGCCACGATCACTTGCGGCAAACCTGTTTGGAGATTGTCAGTTTGGACGATTAACGCTGGACGTCGCTTGGCTGTAAGCAAATTGGAGCTTGGAAAGAGCACTAAGATTACATCACCGCGTTTATAGGTCGGATTTTGTTTCGTCATAGTTGTCATAGACATTCATCTCAGGACTTTCCCAGTCTTCGGCAAAGGTTGCTAACTGGGCACGCAAACCTGCCGCCTGTGCTCTATCAATACCACGTTCCTGTAAATCTACTGAATCAGATGATAGAAAGGTTACAATAACGGGTGTGCCGTCGCACACATCATGGGGTATTTGTGAGAATTCAATCTTGCCATCGCGATATACGCCTTCAATAGTTGTAAGCATGAGTATTGCTCCTAATTTTTTAGTGTTGCTATAACCTGTCGCTCCAATTGAGTTCTACGTCCGTTCTTCGATCTGCTCAAATATCTTTGGTTCGGGACCGATGTAATCTGCTCGCGGACGAATCAGTCGATTATCGCCTCGTTGTTCAATGACATGGGCAGCCCAGCCGGTGATCCGCGACATCACGAAGATGGGCGTGAACATCGGTGTTGGAATACCGCACAAATGATACGCAGAGGCACTGTAGAAATCGAGATTCGGGAATAGTTCCTTTTCCCGCCACATTACCTGCTCAATGCGCTCGGAGACCTCATAAAGCGACCTGTCTTCGCTCGATTCGGAGAGTTTTTGCGACCAACCCTTGATGATATCCGAGCGTGGATCGGAGATGGTGTAGACGCGGTGACCAAAACCCATGATCAGCTGTTTCTGTTCAAGCATATCCAGAATAGCGGATTCGGCTTCGTCCGGCGTCTGGAATCGTTCGATCAGTTCCATCGCGGCTTCGTTTGCACCGCCGTGTAGGGGACCACGCAGCGTTCCGATAGCCCCAACAATAGCGGAGTAGAAGTCGGATAGGGTGGACGTTGCGACCCGCGCTGCAAACGTTGATGCGTTAAATTCATGTTCCGCGTAAAGAATTAACGATACATCAACGGCTCTGCGTTGCAATTCGTTCGGTTGTTTTCCGTGCAGCAGGTGTAGAAAGTGTCCGGCGGTAGTTTCATCGTCTGTTTCAACGTCGATTTGTTTGCCGTTCGTATGGAAATGATGCCAATAGAGCAGCATTGAGCCGAAACAAGCGGTCAGTCGGTCAGCAATGTGAAGCGGATCACTGTCGTTGTTTTCACTCTTGATCGTTCCCAAAACTGAGCAGCCGGTGCGTAGGACGTCCATCGGATGTGCATCCTCCGGCACCTGCTCAAGGGTTATTTTGAGTCCATCCGGCAGTCCGCGCAGATCCATCAGTTTTCTTCTATAATCATCGAGTTCGGTCTGGGTCGGTAACTTGCCGTGGATTAGCAGATAGGCAGTCTCTTCAAAGGTAGCATGTTCTGCTAAATCGTGAATGGAATACCCGCGGTAGGTGAGGCCAACCCCCTCCTTCCCCACCGTAGCGATCGCGGTTTCGCCTGCGATGACACCTGCTAAACCGCCAGTTTTTTTAGACTGCATTGGTTTCCTCCTCTGTTCATTTAGTGAGAACTGTTGGAAGGGCTAATCTTCTTCTCCGTCCGCGTTCAACAATTGATCGAGTCTACGCTCATACTCGTGGTAGTCTAAGAACTCATACAATTCTGTCCGCGTTTGCATGGCATCAATCACACTTTTTTGTGTTCCTTCATGGCGTAACGTCGTATACACGTTGAGCGCAGCCGCACTCATTGCGCGGAATGCCGACAGCGGATAAAGTACGAGACTGACTCCAGCACTCCTGAGTTCCTCTATCGTATAAAGCGGGGTTTTACCAAACTCAGTGATATTCGCTAAAACGGGAACGTCAACCGCGTCTACAAACTTTTTGTATTGATCCAATTCGGTCAGGGCTTCGGCAAAGATCATGTTTGCCCCAGCGTCCGTGTAGCAACATGCACGTTCAATGGCACCGTCTAATCCCTCGACAGCTGCGGCGTCTGTCCGCGCCATCAGGACAAAGTCTGCGTCTGTTTTGGCATCGGCAGCGGCTTTCATCCGGTCTGCCATCTCTGCTGTGCTCACAATCTCCTTGTTCGGACGGTGGCCACAACGCTTTGCCTGTACCTGGTCTTCGATATGCACACCGGCGGCGCCCGCCCGAATCATCTGGCGGATGGTTTTGGCGATCATAAACGCATTCCCCCAACCAGTATCAGCGTCAACGAGAAGTGGAAGTTCTGTTGTGCCGGTGATCCGGCGCACATCTTCCAGAACGTCATTCAAGGTGGTCATACCTAAGTCTGGCAGACCGTAGGACGCATTCGCCACGCCCCCGCCTGACAGATAGATTGACCGAAAACCCACGCGTTCCGCCATCAACGCGGAGTAGGCGTTAATCGTCCCAACCACTTGCAAGGGGGTTTCAATCGCCAGTGCCTCATGTAAACGACGCCCAGGGGAGGATGTATGACTCATGTCTGACCTCTTTTACTCGATCCAAAATGAGAAGAGTTGCGCTTGACGCAGATAGAACTTCAAACGGACCGGCTTCTCAAAGACCAAGTCGTGTGGGTATTTCCACCGAACCTTTGCTTTGGTACTGTCGCCGGTAAACGGCGGCGGTTCCTCTCCCGGAACCCAGAATCCCTCATGCGGTCGCTGTGTCTCTGCATCAATAATTTCGCTGTATATCTCGCCCCAAGTTGCATCCGCATTGATGTAGACCTCTTCGCCTTTCAGTTCAAACGGTTTTGTTATAATCGTCCCGCATTCATCCCCGTCGAGCGACACGAAACCGTCGGGTCGTAGCTTGGCAAGGCTCAACGCACCCGTATCTTCAAAATGTTCGGGTTTGACATTCAGTCGGAACAGTTCCTTGGCACGGTTGAACTCTTTATACCGCTCGATGTTTGAAGGCATTCGTAGGGCGTTGTAGTAGCACCAGATCTCACCGTCCTCACGCACGATGGGGTGTCCTGCCATCAGGAGTTGGCTGCATCCATAATTCTCACCATCAAACGGTTCAAGTTCGATGAACAGCTTACGATCGGCAACACGTTCCCAGTGGTGGAGATCGCGTGAAACTGTCATTTCAATCTGATTGATGCGGGTATAGTTTGTCGCCGGTGGCGGAACAGCACCGAAAGGATTGAATATGGTTGGGAAGCCGATATAAAATCCTTGATACGGTAGGACTGCCATGTTGTAACACTCGGCGATGTAATCCTCGTCGTCGATGATGGGTGGGGTGATATATGCTGGATCTTCAATAATTTTGCGGACACGACGACGGCGGTTTTCTCGATCGGTTTCGTCGGTGTGAAAAATCAGCTTCGGTTCAGAAAAGGTATTGAAATCGGTGCTGGTCGAGAGCCACACGGAACGTCCCCATTCTGTGCTTAGCTTGACCATAGCGAGAAATTGGTTCGACTCGTGATCGTGTGTGAACTGAGATTCGTCTTGGCTGGGTATGGGAGGCGTATCAACCAAGGTCCAATCAAATCCATCCGGCGACACAGCGGGAGGGCGGTTGTGAGCGCCAAACAAGCCTTTATAGCGGCGTCCGGGATCAGGATCTGTTTCATCGCGTACAACATGATATGGCCGTCCCGGTCCCTTGTACTCTGGGTCGAAGGCAATGTTGTTGTCTTTGGAACCGTTCGATTCGTACAACCCCAGGGACGGTTTTTCCCAATGCTCGCCATCTTCAGAAACCGCGTAGTACAAATGCTGCCCGAAGTACCACCATTCCCACAATTGCTTCTCCGAATTCCATTGCGGACAGGATCGGCTCTGAACCCCCTCGCCATTGATGACGGGGCCCCATTTCTTTGGGGAGTGCAGCGTACGTCTGATACTCTTAGTGCTTTCTATCGCGTAGTCATCTAAGAAAAGCTGCCTGTATCTTTTCGGATCGATTAGGTCGAGGTGCATTCGCGTTTCTCCTTTACTGTTACACAGTTCTATTATCCAGCGAGTACTCACGGTTACCCTCAGGGCCTCCGCCAATTGCCCAAGTGCCGCGGAAGAGGGACTGTCGTTTCGGCGGCATCGCTTCGATTGTCTCGTGGCTGAGGTTGAGCCGGTGCCACTGCGCCCATATCGAGTTATAACAGTTAAAGACCGCGCAGCGTGGGTTGTCCGGATTGGTCCAGTCGTTTGCCGCGTGAACGAGGCTTTCTGTGAAAATAACCACCGATCCCGGTGGGCAGCTGTATTCATCCATTGCCGCTCTCATGCTCGTTTCCCATGGAGAATCACTAATATTTGGACGGTATGGATCCGGACCGCCGTAATTGAAATGCGCTTTGTGTGACCCACTAAGAAAGGTGGTGCCTCCGGTTCCTTCCTTCACCTCCTCAAGCTCCCATACCACCCGTGTAAGTCCGGAGAATATCTTGCCGCCTGCGACCTGATATCGCATGGCGTTGGCTTGCTGTGGTGGACGTACGACATGTGGCAGCCCTCCGTCGCCTCGTTCTGACTTACTCCAACCGGTCGGTCGGACGGTGGTGAAAGAACCCTCGCATCGAAACCCGTAGCAATCATCTTTCACAAAAGGATCTTCAGACAGGATCTCGTTCAAAACGCCCACAATCGCCGGATGGTCTAACAATCGCTGAAGCGCACCTTCATAGCTTTGTCTGGCACCGGCATACACCTCTGCCTTCATCTCCTCAATGTCGGCTTCCGGGAGTACGGAGGGCAGGAGTATCCAGCCGCGAAGATCGAAGAAAAACTTCTGCTCTGGCGTCATGGATACAGGTGCATCGGTAGGGAGATTATGGGTGTTCTCTGTCTCTGTGTTCTGCGTTGATATTGCCATTTTTCCTTATCCTTCTACATAAGTTCTTATGAATTGTATGTGGTACCTATAGCAAAAGTAGGTTGGGTTGAACAATAGTGAAACCCAACGCGAAAACGTGAGTGAAAAAGGAAATATGGAAGGGCATTTTCCCCTCCTCTCGTTCGCAGAAGTCTATCACCTGAAAAAATCGAAGTCAAGCCAAAAATGGATGGACAGAATTCCACTCGGATGGGAAAATATGAAGGCGGTGAGATGAGATCACCCAACATGACAGAGGGTTAGCCACTAATAGGATATTGTGCAACGAGGGGAGCGATAGAAATGGAATTCATTAATGGCATTCAAAACAAGGAGAGGTCCCCGATCTTTGATCGACAAAAGTACGGGGGTTTTTGGTTTGGCGCGCTGATTTTTGGCCTTGCAGTCGTTGCAGCAGCTAACATAGCGGGTCAAAATACCGAAACAACGGAATCGCAGGTCGTAGATAATGCTGGTGCTGCAAAGGAGATTCAGATCCAGGGACGTATAGTGTGTCTTGCGGAAGTGATGCACAATTTGTACCGTGCAGATCTCCCTGCTAATCACGAGCACCTGTATGGCTTTGAAACGGCAGAAGATGTATTCTACACGCTGCTTCGCACAGATCTGTCGGAGGCGTTGTTCGTAGATGAACGCTTGCACCAAAGAACACTCATCATTACGGGAAGAACCTTTCCAAAAACGCATCTGCTGGAAGCGATTCGGCTCCAATCCCTGCACGATGGGGTTGTCCACGACCTCTACTACTACTGCGACACCTGTGCGATACGTGCCGCTGCGCCGGGGGATTGCGTATGTTGCCAAGCACCCGTCGAACTGGTCGAAAAGCCCTAAGACTTACGCATTTGAGTTGGTAGTAGCGCAGTTCATTGCACGTCGAGGCGATGTTCAGCCTTCAATTCCATCGTAGGCGGGGCATCCTACCCCGCATTGGTGATGAAGAATTGAAGCCTCAAAGTCCCCCTGACAAGGGGGATTTAGGGGGTTAGCTGTACATTGAGGGTATGAAAGTAATGGTAGGATTTACAATCTCCCCCACCGTCGGATTAGCTTTGGTGATCTTGCTCGAAAAACGCATCAACTTGTGACTCTTCCTGCTCAAGTTCGTTGAGTCGTCGTCGGGTACGCTGGCGGCATCGAATATACACAACGATAAACACCAACCCGAGGCTTCCCCAAAAGAGATATGAATTTGAGAATATCGCTGCCCAATAGTAACGCTGGGAGAGCGAGGCTTGCCATTCCGCGTCGAATGTTGCGAGATCCCAGCCGATTGCCTGTTTATAGGCGGTATCCAGATCGTTTCCTGCGCTGAGAAGGTCAATCACCTCCCACAGCTTTTCGACCCCCGCAATTTTTACCAACCACGCAACCGCATTCAAGCTTTCTGCGTAAGCCAACTGTGCGCCTCTTTCGGCGCTTGGAAACCGTTCCGTCAGATCTGCGAGCGGGATGATTGATCTCGATAGGATGTGCTCGAACATGACATCGTGACGGTGGGGCGCCCACTCCCCGGAGAGGTAGATCGCAACCCCCTCGATAAACCATAAGGGTATATTTCCGATTGTGGATTTTGTGCGTTGCCCAAAAGCGATATGGACGATTTCGTGGCGGAGGACTTGGGAGAGTTGAAACTTCCGATCAATGATAACGCGCGGGTTCTGAATTACGATACGGCGACTGAGAGGGAACGCGCAACCGACCGCCCAGTCTTGGATGGGGGCGTGGGCGGCGGCTTGGAATTGCTCTTGTGTCTTACACATCCAAATCTCGATTTTGCCGATCTCCATCCCATCCATCAGGCGATTCATGTGTGGATAGAAATCCTCGGCAATATCGGCGATAGCTTGGGGCTGGGTCTCGTCGAGCTGGTAGTAGATCAGGAAATGCTCACTTTCGAGCACCTCCCACGCTTCCTCAGTTTCACCATGCAGCGGGAGTGGGGACAGGCTAAGAATCAGAATAATTGGCAAACAGAACAGGTAGCATAATGTTTTCCAACCGATTACGTGCATGATATTGCCTTTTCTCTTGCGACGGGTGCACGTTCTGGGGAGTTCCATTACGCGATTCGATACTTCTCCACCGCAGCCATATCCAATTCAATCCCCAATCCGGGCGTAGTGGGTACTTCGACAAAACCATCTTTCGGGGTCAATGCGCCGTGAATGAGGTCGTTCTCGCGGACGAAATGGAGGGAGTCACTCGGAATTGTTGCGTTTTTGATGACCGCGTGAACGTGCGTGCCAAAAGCGCCCGACACGCCCAAGCCGAGTCCGACAACCTGCAGCCACACCGGCAATCCTGCCCCTTCGGCGATGCCGGCGTTTTGCTGCGCGCTCATCGGACTGCCAGCAGTGTTGAACATATCCGCAGCATCTGCTTTGATAGCGTCTATAATCATCTTTGGATCTGCAACGTGGGGTGCGAGAGGAATTCGGGTCTGACTGCGAAAGTCACGATAACTGTCCCAGCCGTATTCACGATACGAAAATGGATCTTCAAACGCTTCGACATTGTATTTTTCCAGTTCGTGTGCCAGCTGAATCGACTGCTCTGGAGTCTCAAAGGTAAAGTTCGGATCGACGATAATCCCGTAATCCTCCCCCGCTGCCTCTGTCATGAGGTGAACGGTCTCGACGATGTTCCACGGACGCGCCTTGAGCTTGTGTGTCTTGAAACCCAGCTTGGCACCGACCTCCGCCTCTGCAGCGAACTCCTCCGGCTCCATCGGGCACGACCAGTAGCCCACGGGAACCTTTTCCCAGTGCTGCGCGCCCATCAGTTTATGAGCGGGCACGCCGAGCGCCTTGCCGACAATATCGAAGACCGCCGAACCGAAGGCACCGCCGAGATTTTGCCACTTGAGTTCCATCACGTCTACACCGATCCAACCCTCAATTGCGTCATCAAATCGCTGTCCCCTGCCACCTTCCCCTAAGCCGTAGATGCCCTCATCTGTGTGGACTTTGATGATTGGGATTGGGCGTTCGAGGTAGTCGCCGGGACGATTTTTCTCAATAGCAGGAATGTGCGGTACGGCTGTGATGAACTGCTCTACTTTCGTAATCTTCATTTCGGCTTCCTCATACGATTTTGAATAAATCTGTGGGTTTGCGTTCTACTAATGAATGGGATTTACATCTATGCCGATTCGCTCTATCTGAG
This sequence comes from Candidatus Poribacteria bacterium, assembly GCA_022822005.1. GTDB lineage: Bacteria > Poribacteria > WGA-4E > WGA-4E > PCPOR2b > PCPOR2b. The sequence continues at coordinate 17,090 of JAJECO010000053.1, read as the reverse complement.
ATAAGGTTTCCCGAAACGCCTTGACGTGCGCGGGACACGTGCCGCAACAGCCACCGATCAGGTAGGCTCCCTCCTTAATCAACTCCAGTAGGTAAGGCGACATATCCTCCGGTGCCTGGGGCCAATATGTCTGCTGATTTTTGTCTAAACGCGCCATACCTGCATTTGGATAAGCCATCAATCGTTTTGAATTAATTCCCCTCTCCTCCATCGCTTTGCGCAGCTGCTGGATTCCACTTATCGCATAGGGCATTCCCGTATGCTCATCACGCCTTGATTCTGCGCCGCAGTTTAATCCTAAGATCTGGACATTATCGAGTAGATTATCTCCGTTGGAGAATTCACCTTCGGCTAAAATCTCGATGAGGGATGCAGCCGAATGGCCCCAATCCGTTTTGTATATTACCTCTTTCGTCCGCCGATCTCTGGTATATTTATAGGTCATATTCACGGCGATGGGAAGTCCCGTGTTTCTTGCCACATCAACAGCGATTGCTGCTTCCTTTGCGGAGAACATGGTTTCAATACAGAGAAAATCCACCCCTTCCTCTGCAAGGGCATTTACTATTCGCTCATGTGCATCTCTGACAGCGTCATTTGCAATACCAAAATCAACGCCACCACTATCGGCTTCAATCGCGCCCGGCGAAGGTCCGACTGAACCGGCGATGTATACATCTCTGCCACCCCTCTCAACGGCTGCCTTCGCGTGTGCCACGGCTTGTCTTGTCAGTTTCTCTGCTTCGGCTGCATCTTTTCCTGCCATTTCGAGGTGCAGGGGAGAAGCAACAAATGTGTTCGTTCCGATTGCGTCCGCGCCCGCTTCAATGTAAGCCGAATGGATGTCAACAACAGCTTCCGGGTGCAATTCATTTGCAAGGGTGCTGTTTGTCAATGCGATGCCCGCAATAAAAAGCTGCGAGCCAAACCCACCGTCATAAATCATTGGGGTGGGCTCTTTTAATCTATCCAAAAATGTCTTCATCTAAAATCCTCTGATATTTCATCAATAATTTTTCCTACTTCGAGGTTCACTCCTTTCCTACTCGATCTATCGAATCCAGTTTAGACAATTTCTATTCTGTTGCCCAACGATCTGGATTAAGACCGAAGCCGCGTGCCTCCTCGCAGATAGCCGACCACGTTGTCTCATCAATTTCAACACCTTCAACCTGCTTTCGCACGGCGGTGCGGAATTCAGGTTCGCCGGGACTCAGAATCTCCTGAAAGCCCGGAGCAAGGCGACTTGATTTGACGTGCCGAATTAGGTCCTCTACCTCGTCGTAATAGGCATTGAGACTGGTGAAGTGACTGATACTGTAAACGGTGAAGAGCACACCGTTGCTCACCATGGTGCGCTCACCGGCAGCACACCCTTCGCCGCTGAGAGTTCCACCCAAAAGCTCCACCACAAAACTGAGACCGTAACCTTTATGTGCCACGACACCGCCCATCGGAAGGATCGCGCCCGGCGGATCCGCTCTGAAGTCATTTGGGTCGGTGGTCGGGTTGCCCTCTGAATCGATCAGCCAGCCTTCCGGTACCTGCTTGCCTTGATTGATTGCGACGCGGACCTTACCTTCAGCCACCACGGAGGTGGTCATATCCACTAAGATCGGTTCGTCGTTTCGGCGTGGGGCGGAGAACGCAATTGGATTTGTGCTAAGGCGACCGTCGAGGCCACCGAAGGGCGCAATCTGGTAACCGAGGTTACCAGCGTTGACGAAAGCGATCCCCAGCATCTCATTCCGAGCCGCCATCAAGGGATAGGCGCCCGCCCGCCCGACATGGCTCGTGTTCCGTAGCGCGACAGTGCCTGTTCCGTATTGTCGTGCTTTTTCGATCGCGAGGTTCATTGCGAAGGTTGCCCCAACCTGTCCAAGTGCACTGTGTCCATCTACCACCGCGGCACAGGGATTGTCACTCACAATTTCGGGCTTTGCGGTGGGTTGGAATCTGCCATCTCGTATGGCGCGGGCATATTCGTAGAAACGGATTGCACCGTGGGAATCGTGTCCGAAAAGGTTGGATTCAATCAGGTGGTCAACAACCGATCGAGTATCTTCCGTTGTGCAACCTGCGGCTTCAAAGAGATCATAGCCGATCTGCCGCAAGGCATCGGGGTGGAATGTAGGCATGAAAAGTCCTTTCTGATCTATGTATTGCTATTTCGTCCGGTCAGGGCAAGTTTTTATGACGCCTTTTATTATTGGGTTTTAGCGTTGTGTTCCGTTTCAAGCTCTTGTACAAGTGCGTTCAGAATTTCCTCCGGCTCGCCGGGGCGTTCTCGCTTTTCTGTCCACTGCCACTGATCAAGATAATCGTCAGTTCCGGCTAAACCCAGTTCCATCGCGGTGCGATCAATCTCAACCTGAAAACGCTTAGGCATTTGCCTTGAAATAGGCTTCCTGCCTTCATAGACTCTGACCTGCGCCGGGATATCCTTCCAATACAGGATCTGATACATTGCCACGGTTTCAGCCCTCCAATTCTCCTTTGCGATAGGCACGCAGGAATGTCCTGCAAAAGCGATCTTTGCCCAGCAGCATATCTTCCGTCAGTTGATAAGCCTTTGAGGTTCGGTCAAGGTCAAGCGCTTTTTTCGGGTTATTGGTCACAGGATCGATAATCCCGCTATCCGCACCGGCCTCGACCGCGAGAATCATAAACACGTCATTGATAAGACGACGGGAGGGCATTTGGAAAGAGACATTGCTGAACCCACCGCTGATATGGATGTCTGAACCGTACTTCTCACGGAGTTGCCGGATAGCGTCAAAGGCGTGGTTTCCGTTCTCCGTGTCCACCCCGATCGGGAAGAACAACGGGTCGATGAAGATATCCTCAATCGCTATTCCCTTGTCGTTCGATGCGTCTACCATGCGCGAGGCGTTGGTAACACGCTCTTCGGGGGTTTGTGGCATTCCAGACTCGCTGGCGGCTGTCACCATAACCTTCGTATTGTACTGCTTGGTGAGGTCCAACGCATCAACGCGTTCCAGTGAAGCGGAGTTGAGTAGCGCTCGCCCGACGCTGCTATCATACACTTCGAGACCTGCTTCAATAATTTCGCTATTTGACGAATCGATGGATAGGGGTGTATCGGACATCTGCTGAAGGGCTTGCACCAACCAGCGCATGGCTTCCTTCTGCTCTTCAAGCCGCCACGAAATTTCATCCACGTTAACATCGAGGAAGTCAGTGTTGGAATCGACCTGCCGTTGAACGATTTTGCGTATGTATTCTATACCTTCGCTGGCGTGGGGTTCTTCACCCGACATTGCTGCTTGAACCGCGATGATGACGTGTTTGACGCGCCCTTCCTCATACTCTTGGGATTTCTTAATCGAGTCGGGAATGACAAGGTAGCGGCGTTTTTTGTTTGTGTTCAGATAGCGAACGGATTCAAGGCCGTCTGGGTTGTTAGTAACCAGTTTTCCTGTTCGGCGTACCACACGCGTGGTATGGACATTCTCGCCGATAATGATAAAATCTTGACCGTTTAGTTGCATCTTTACTCCTCCTGACGCTGTGCATGACTGGCACCGATTGAGATCTGTGTCTGTGCGTGACATCAGTTGTCAGATTTTTTCTGGGCATGATGATCCCGCTCCAGAAAGGTATTGCCCCAAGCACTTGTGCCTTTGAGGGCTCCATCCTTGAAAATCGCTGGGCCATCCAACATCTTCTCTTCTTCGCCGTAGGCTTTGAGGCGGTCATACGCCCGTGCCCAGATACAGTCCTTCTCCCCAATTTCGCATTTGCCCTGACGGGTCCCGCCACACGGTCCGTTGCGCTGGTTTTTCACACACTGCGATTCGGGACACAGATACGCGATGTCCGGCAATGAACAGTCACCGCAGTCGCGACAATCAAAGCCAGTAACCTTAACCGCTTGTTCAGCACCGTGCATGACTTTCTTGACCCCCTCGCTTGCCCCGTCGATTGCCTGAGCGATCCGCTTGCCGATTGTGAATCCCCAGCTGCCTTTTTCAAAAACCTGATCGTGCACCGCGCGATTAATCTTATAGATCAAGGAGAGTTGCTGTTTACCAGTTTTTAAGGCTTCTGGCCGTTTTGAAAAGAGGTACTGGCGGCTAATCTCGGTTGAACTGAGTCCGGTCTCCGGTTCCGGTTCAAAAAGGTAAAATTCGTCGGGGTAATGGAAACAGATCTCCTTTGCGAAGTCCTTCCAATCGTTTTCTCCAAAACGGTCTACCATCTTCAGGATTCGCTCATAGTCCCTGTAGCGTATATGACCTCCTAAATACGCGCCTCGATAGCCCAATCCCTTGGCGATGGCACACTGCTTGGCAGCAAATTCCAAAAAGAAGGCTTTGCCTTTATCCTTCGATTTTGCCTCTTTTTCGACTAAACCCAGTAACGCATCGGTTACGGTCACGCCGGGGATGTTACCCTTGTTGAAGAAGCGAGCGACGGCCCGATTTAGGACGTAGACATTGCCAATCACGGGGACATCCAGATCGTGGATTGCCATATATTTCAACAACTCATCCTGTTTGCGTGAGTCGTAACCAATCTGATTGATGATAAACGCAGCACCGTTCTCAATCTTCTTTTTCAGTTTGAAGTACTGCGGCATAACCTCGCGTTCGTAACGTTTGTGGTTATTGGCCACTGCCCCTACAAAGAAGTTGGTGCGCTCCAGTACCTGCGATCTGCTCCCTGCCCCTACCTTCATACCGGCGTTCATGTCCGTGAACATCTTCAGCAATCCTACTGAGTCGGTGTCAAAGACGGGGTTCGCTTGACCACGATAGCCATCGATCGGGTAATCGCCCGATAAAGCTAAGATATTGTGAAATCCTTCGCTCGCAAGCTGCCAAGCCCGGCTCTGAAGCGCGTTTCTGTTCCAGTCTTTGCAGGAAAGGTGGATAATCACTTCCTGATCGCGGGAGAGGAGATCCCGCCCCAAGGTGTCGGGACCGATCATCGCGTTACCGCCCGGATTGTCGGTGATACTCAGACCGTGTATCCGCGGATTATCTGCCAGTTTTTGCGCTAACTCCAGTACCTGACGTCCGTCGGGATCGGTGATAGTTCCACGCGAGGTTACCACTTCCACACAGGTGAGGAATGTATCTGTTTCCTGAAGCAGAGAGCGAAATGAAGACTGCTGCGAGGCGTCAAGGTTGTGGTCTGTTTCGGTGGGAGATGTGTTCATGATTGATTTACCTGAAGGTGGATAGAAGCAGAGTCACCCGAAATTGCGCTCCGCTGGAGCGCGGGGTTTGGAGGTATCGGTATTCTATAGACATATCGCTCCGCTGGAGCGAAAAACTGAATAAATCAACGATAATGTCCAACCGATTACGTTTCACGTTTTACGTTTCATACAAAAAGGGGTGTCGGCTCCGGAGGACCAAAACCGAGTTTCACCAACCTTGAAACCATTCGTCGGAGACGAGGACGATCACTGTTGACCATTTCTTCTGGTGGATGCAGTGAATAGTTCCAGCCGTCGTATAGCCCCTTTACGTAAGCGACCTGTTCTTCTGTTACGGGATTTGCCATGAAACTGATGGCGTGTTGGGAGCGTCCTGGGGGACCGCCGAACGCACCGTGCCATAGCGATTCTGGAAAGACGATGACATCGCCGGGCTGCGATTCGATGACAACGCTGGGAACGTCCGCACCTGCCACCCCGAACGGCATCGCAGTCGGATCTTCCTGTTGGGCAGTCAACGGTTGTATCAGTTTCCTAAATTCTAACTTATGAGATCCCGGAATGAAACGCAGCGCCCCTGTCTCTTTGGTGTTCGACTCAAGATAGAACGCGATCTTGATATGTGGCACCGGTTCCATATCATGCCCACCGCCGTGCCATTGGGTATCACCGACGTGAAGGTTCCCTTCAGTAGCGTTCAGGATGAAGTCAGGTCCGAGGAGGTCTTCGCCCAGCGCATAGATACAGTCGTCCTCAATAAGCCATTGGAGCCGGGGGTTCAACTCGAAGAACGGGATCATGGCTTGACGCTTCTCTCCGGGGAACGGTTTGCCTTGGCGATTTTCTTGTAACACCGCATCGGATTCACGGCGGATGAGGTCAATTTCCTGCGGCGCAAAGAGTTGGCGCAGGACAAGGAAACCAAAGGTCTCAAAGTGCTGCTTTTGTTGAACCGTTAGCATGTTGCCCCCTTTATCCGTCCACAATCAGATACCCTTACCGGTTAGGAACTATTTTCGACAAAATCTGTTGGCATCGGCTTAAACTGACAGCCCTCGACAAACACTTCAAAGAAGTCGGCGGTTGTCTCCAATTCTACATGTTCAATGCCTTTGACCAAACGCTCGATGTCCTCACGCTTCTCCCGCGAGAGGAGAACCTCCTTCGCACCTTGTACCGCAGCGTTGCCAATCTTGACGATGCGATCCTCGTCCACCGGTGCCAAAAAGCCGATCTCAATCGCGTTACGAACATCCACATAATTGGCGAAACCACCCGCTAAATAGAGGCGACTCACATCCGCAGGATTGATCCCGAACTTTCGCATAACGATGAACTGACCACAGTAGTTGGCAGCCTTCGCCTGAGCGAGATTGCTGGCATCTTCACGGGAGAAGGTGATGCCGTATTCCGGGACTATCGGTATCTCGCGTGTTTTTCTATCCCCGAACACCCCCATTTCGGTCATCCGTTTGTGGCGACGAAGTTCCGCCAATAGATCGATTAAGCCGGAACCGCAAATCCCTTGAGGCGCAACGCCGCCGATCGTACTATATTCAATCTGACCGTCTATCCAGCGAATAGACTCAATCGCTTCATCGTAGCCCGGCATCCCGTACTTGATACCACCGCCCTCGAAAGCGGGACCCGCCGGGCAGGACGCTGCGATCAACCGTCCCGGATGCCCGACCACCACTTCGGTGTTCGTGCCGACATCCACCAGCATGACAACCTCTTTTTGGGATGCGATGTCGAGTGCGACCAGGTCCGCTGCAACATCGGCACCGACATGGCTACCAATCAACGGCAGTCCATACACCCACGCCTTGGGATTGGCTCGAATCCCAAGCCGCCGTGTCTTCTCAATAAGCGCAGTGGTTTCACGCTCACCGGCGTGATATTGACCCTCGATTGTTGATTGGTAAGGCTTTTGACCGATGCTCTGCACATCCAGCTTAAAAAAGATGTCCCGCATTGTCGAGTTTCCGACCACAACAATTTCGTAAATTTCTTGACGGACGAACCCTAACTGTGCCCCCATCTCCTGAATTTCATGGTTGAGCGCGTTGATGACCGACCAGCGCAGCTCCCCGCCAAACTCGCCATCATACGAAATGCGGTGCATGATATCGCTGCCGCCGAACCGTTGTGGGTTCTCAAAGGAACTGACATGAACGCTCTCACCGGTCTCCAGATCGACCAAGTCGATAACCACTGTTGTGGTGCCGAGATCAATTGCCAAGCCGTAGATATGACCGCGATATTTATCAACCACCTCATCGTCATAGTAAACCATATCTTCGCGACGCGTCACTAACGGGTCAATTTGAAGGGATTTTTCGTGCGTATGGGTAAGGATCTTGGGGGTGCGCCGTATTGGCGAGAACACTATGTCGATATCGGGGTCTTTAACCACCGCTTGGCAGGCGAGCCGATAGTTCTCCCGCAAAAACGATTCTGCTTCGTTCCGAGTTCGCAGCGCCTCCATTCCCTCTTTAATCTCCACAATACATTCGTGGCACTGTCCCGTCCGGAAGCAGGAGGTCGGCACCTGAACTGCGAGTTCATCAGCGTAATCGAAAATGGTCTTTCCGGCTGCGAGCGGATGCGTTTTGCCGTCGTGTGTTACTGTTCCCGCTCCGTAGTTTTCTTCATTTTCGAGGAAAGCCCCCTGAGCAACTTCAGTTTCCCACGCGGTCCGATAGTCAATCTTATCGTCCCCAGCACATAAGAGCAGATTCTCCTTTGGTACGCCACGGGCGCGGGGCTGCTCAACAACCACATTCTCGGTAGACGGTTTTCGCTGGTTTCGACACCCGAACTTAGCGGTGCATTGATCGAAGCGGTTTTTGTAAGGGCACCGATGCCTCGATTGCTGGTCAGCATGGGTTACCATGTTTGAAAACATGTCTGTTATTTTATCTAAACGTTTCTGGTATTCTTCTTTGTTCATTTTTATGGTTTCAATAAATTTGCCTTAATTTTTGGGGTTAAACCAGAGTAACGCCCGATCGCCTTGAGAAAATCCTCTAACCTGCTGCCCAGTCTTCGTCCTCTTCTTCTTCAACGAACCTCTTTGCCAGTGCCACGCATTCAAGCGCGTCTTTGCCGTAGCCGTCCGCACCCATATCATCGGCGAACTCTTGGGTCACCGGGGCACCGCCCACCATAATCTTCACATCTTCCCGGAGATCTTCATCAATAAAGGCTTCGATTGTTTTACCCATGTTCGGCATCGTTGTGGTCAGCAACGCCGACATTCCGAGTACAGGTGCCTCATGCTCCTCTACCGCTTCAATGAACTCTTCGTCCGAAGTGTCCACTCCCAAGTCGTGCACAATGAACCCCGCGCCACGCAACATCATTATGCAAAGGTTCTTGCCGATGTCGTGAAGATCGCCTTTCACCGTTCCCATAATTACAGTTCCAATGGGGTCAATGCCGGAGGCGGATAGAATGGGTTCAATATACGCCATCCCAGCCTTCATTGCACGCGCACAAGCAAGCACTTCCGGGACAAAGATAAAGTTCTCTCGAAACTTAATCCCAACGATCCCCATTCCGGCGATCAGTCCGTCGTCCATGATTTCGAGTGCTTCAGTGCCCGCTTCTAAAGCGGCTTTGGTCATCTCATCCACACCATCATTATCTCCGTCGATGAGTGCTGCGGCGATATCCTGCATCTCAGGAGCAGCTTGGGCGAATGTATTAATGGTGCGCTCCCGTTCATCAGGACGCTCAATAAACTCTTCAATCTCGTCTACAATAATTTCATTCTGAATGTCGGTAATTTCTGCCATAGCTTTCTCCACTAATTCACATGTTCCTTGTGCCAATCCTGCACTGCTTTGGGAATTTCTTTGAGGTTTTCAATAGCGGTCTGCAACGGAATCGCACACTCTGGACCAATAAGATGTACACCGGATTCCAGATTCTTGTAGACTTCCCCACGAACGTCTTCGGGACCCTTCGAGAAGAGCGTCTCAGGGTTATTAATGTTGCCCACTAGAGAGATTCGCTCTTTAACCACTTCCATAGATTCACCAGGCTCATTCTTAGAATCGTAGTGGAAGGCTGCCATTCCTGTCTGAGCGATGTACTCCATTCTATCGACTGTCCGCCCACAAATATGAAGAATCAGCGGGATAGGAATCCGCTCGACGAACTCAATGTGTAGATCGCGGAGGTAACGCTCATAGTATTCACCACTGACCAGATCGCCCGTTGCGTGGTCGGGTAGGGTCAGTGCATCTGCTCCCGCTTCAATCTGTGCGACCCCAAACTCTATCGTGGCTTCCTTCAACCTATCCAGCGCGAGTTTCGTTGTGCCCGGATCATCTAGAGATAGCAGCAAAAACGGCTCCACGCCGAAACAGTGATAGGCCTGAGACCAAGGTCCCATCGTTTTTCCAATAATAGCAACGTCATCCCCGTATTCCTTCTTAAGGATTTTAATCGCGTCGAGTACGCATTTGGTATCCGGATGGGTCAGGAAATCTGATGGAATCTTGATTTCATCGACATCCTCCCAGATCGGTTCGCGCATTCTAACCGTGGGCCAATTGTCTTTCTGCTCCCATTGGATCTTGCACCCGAGCGCAGAGGATTCTTGGATGATCGTGAAAACAGGCATAATTGTATCGAAACCTAACTCGGTATACCCGGTGGCAGCTAAACGTGCCATCAACTCAGGTTGTCTGTTGGCTTCCGGGAACGGTGCGTCCACCAAGTCCATCAGTTCTACTGTGGCGACAGACGTTGGGTTGCAGATCGGCGTTCGATCCACAGGTTCTCTCTTCAACGCTGCTAAAACCCGTTCTTTGCCGGTCATCGGTCCGACTGTTTGTTGTTCGGTTCCCATATTTTCCTCCTAATTCTGTTGGCTGGGTGCTGCAAGGACGCCGCGTGAGGCTGCCATCTCTTGCTCCCGTACGATGGCTCGAACATTCGGGGCACGAACGAGCAGTAAACCGACCAACGCGTCGTGGGAGTCGCCACACGGAAACGCAACCGTATCGAGCGTTCCATCTACCTCTTCCATCTCTCCCAATTTCATTAAACCGCCAGCAATCGCGGAGATGCGTCTGTCGGCGCGTCTACCCTCGCCATCAGCCTTTACTTGGTAAATCCCTTCTCCAAGACTATCGACCGTGATGGTCAGCCCCGATTTTTTGTCCAAAATCTGTAAGGGACGTGGTTCTACCGAATCGTTCGGGGAGAGCTTACATGACTCTAGAAAAGTCCGTCTGCAAGCGAGTTGATGTCCTGACCCACAGGGGAACTGGAGCATCCCGTTCGCGGTCACAACCAAGTTTCCCATGTGCGTCATCGCTTCGATCGCAAACTGAATACGCTCCTGAGCCCCTTCCATCTGGCTGTAGGTATGCACTAAGAACAGGGGGCTCTCATCCGGTCCCTGTTGGTATAGCGCGATCGTTATGTCGTGGAAATGAGGGTCCATCGGGACCAATTCAATACGTTTTCCAATATCGACTGTTTGACCCATGGCTATCTCCTCGTTATCATTTTGGCTCTGTTAAATAAACGCAAGGACGCAAAGACGCAAGGGATATTCAAATTGGAAGTGTGGAAGATAGGCAGGATGGCGAGCAATCTTCCACACTTCTACCGCTTTGCCGTTCTTCACGTTTCACGCATCACGTTTCACTCTTTTTGCTTGACAATGGAGAAATTTGTTCGCATAATAATTAATGGTCTGACCTTTAAGGCATAAGTTTAACTCAAAACTGAGAAATTGTAAAGCGAAATTTTCATTATTGTAACCCTCTTGCTAGTAGTAGGCATACTCCGTATGCCGTAACCCGTGTACAGACAATAGCACTGTATCGATCCGCTTCGATAAAGGAGGGCGCCATGAGCCATCCAATATATCGCGTTGTTTTTTTTGAAATGCAGGCACCTTACACACTTCGAGTCTGTTTTGATGACGATACAGAACAGATTATAGACTTCCGAGACACATTAGAAGGAGAATTGTTCGGTCCACTTCGCGATGGTTCCTTATTCAATCAAGTTCAGATTGATCCAGAGGTCCATACGTTGGTATGGCCAAATGGGGCTGATTTTGATCCAGCGACCTTACATGATTGGCATGAGCATTTGCCGGAACTGAAGAGAATGGCCAAGGGCTGGTCTCTTGCGGAGACAGAAAAATAACATGCTTAGGGGTTACGCGGTTGAACCCTCTAAACTTTATAATTCAGTGATTCATTATTGTATGTTAACGCAAGTTGCTAGTAGCTAGCATATTCAAACCAATAGTCCCTAACTCCTGTGCAAATTGTAGCATTTCTGTAGGTCGATTTTCCAGAATCGACGGTTTTGTGTCGAGATGTGCATCTCGACCTACAGGTTCTGATGGATTTCCAATCACTAGCAACTTAGGTTATGTTATGAAAGCGCAAGAACCAGAAAAATTGACGATGAAGGAGAGGAAGCCCAATACCCGCACCTCCGTGAGTGATGGGATTGTAGAGCAGGTGGTTGATCTTATTTCCCGCGACGTGCTGAAACCCGGAGACCGATTGCCTTCTGAGAGGGAACTGTGTAAGCGGTTGGGGGTGGGGCGGAGTTCCTTGAGAGAGGCGTTGCGTTCCCTTGCCGTCATGGGAATTATAGACGGACGGGTTGGGGATGGCACCTTTGTCTCTAACAGTAACAAGCGGTATCTAGAAAAAACGCTACAGTGGGGGTTGCTACTTGACCGTAAGAGAGTCCAAGACCTGATCGAAACCCGGCTTATGTTAGAATCCCAAACGGCGTTTCTGGCTGCACAGCGGGTCACACCTGAGAATATTGAAGCAATCGAGGAGACCTTGCGGGGGATGGAAGTGTCTATCGGGCAGCCTGAGAAATACTTGGAGTTTGATTTACAGTTTCACCTGACCATTGCACGCGCAACACAAAATTCGATACTCTACAGTCTTCTGAGCATGATACGGGGGTATCTGCAAGAGTGGATTAAAGGGAGCCTTGCCGAGCCATCAACGGATAGAACGGATACGCGAGCAAAGCTGTCCTTACTGGAGCATCAGAAAATCCTTGATGCTCTCCGAAAGGGAGACGCGGATCAGGCGCAGCAGGCGATGACGGAACACATTCTCTCCAGTAGCGTTGACCTTCAGAGATGATGGTGTTATCTTTGACGGACAGTTTTAGACGTGCGATAATTATTTTGCTGCAGCCAATGTCTCTGATAGTGTAGAACCTGCCTAAGAATAATGTAAGTAGCTAGTGTTAAAAAACCAGCGGTTTGCGATTAAGGTTGGAGGTTTTTAGCTTTTGCTCCAGCACAAAATCGAACATTAGCAAACTTTTGGCAAAATGCGCGTGTAGAGTGGATGATGGATCGCTGTAGCGGCAGGTCTTGTACCCCTCCATCAGGTAACTACCAACTTACGTAATGCGTAAGCAAAGTGCTGTGGAGATCTTTGGTGAATCAGCGGTGAAAAGTTATCCACAATGACCTGGCAAAATCTAACAAAATCTAACACTTTTGAGAAAATTTCAACGTTTTCCAGCCGGTTTGTCGGTGTGATTTTCAAAATTTGCCGTGTCCGCCAAACCCCCTCCCTGACTGGGTTTCGGCGCATCAGACAGAGAAAAAATTAACATAATTTTTGACGTTATACTTAACGTGTGTTACCCTATAGGGTGTTAGAAATCAATATTAGCTATCAATAACGGCATAGAATCGATGCCGAGGGCAGCCCACATTTACCATGAATTAACCTAAGTTGCGAGTAATAGAAAACATTACAAACACAGATTGGGTTGAGAGCAGCAACCTGTCAATCCGTCGTCCGCCGGAAGTAATCTTCAAGCCCACCCATAGGCGTGAATCCCAGCATCTGTTTCGCTTTCTCGACCTCATATTTCCCTTGCGCGAAATAGCTCAGTAGGTTGAAAGATTGGAAGTTACCGGGAACGGACTCAATCTCTAACGCCAAACGGCACGCGTGTTGCAGATCTTCCCACACCACTGTGAAGGGCGGAAAATCGCCTTGGGCAGCCTCCGTTGGCTTAGAACCGAGACCGTTAAAGAGGAAACAGACTGTTTGGATATCGTATGTCCGCGAAAAAATCTCGCATATCTCCATACTGAGGTACTTGGTAATTCCGTAATATCCGACGCCCGGTGCTAACGGCGGATCACTAATGCCAAATTCGTGATCGTATGCGTTCCGTACCAGCTGAGGACCGGTGTGAACCACCTTTTTGATCCCGAGTTCGGCGGCAGCTTTCATCACATGATATGCCCCCTTCGTGCTCACCTCAAAACTGATTACCGGATCATCGCGCAAGACGGCAAAGTTTATGATGGCATCCATCCCGCGGCACACTTCCAATACCTCCGGGTATGAGGTTATGTCAACATTGATAATCGGTTTTCCATCTGGATGCGGCACGATATCCGAGAGATACAGATCGTAGTCCTTTTCCAAGTCTGGCGTGACGTAAGGGGCGATATTGCCCGACGCGCCCAACACAAGCACCTTTCTCATAACTGACTTCTCCTATGCGTGAACCTTAAAATGTAATATGATTGCGTAGACGAGTTCCTTCATGCGTTCTACCCGGTTGTCTTCAGGAAGAGGTTCTGAAAATTGTGAGCAGGCTGATACCCAATCCCGCGTGCTTGATCGATCAGAAATTTGGGATTAGGGATATCCGCGCAGATGTGATAGACCGCCCACCGTTGCGTCCACTCTGCGCTGTTGCTGTTATCGCGATTTAAAACACAGCGGAACGCACCCGCGGCATCCCGGATATCCAGCCACGCAAGGTTTGGTGTGTCTCCCTGAACCGCTTCCTCAAGAACCAACTCGCCTAACCGCAGCCCTGTTACTGTAACCAAGTGGTCCCTCGCAAACTCGCGGGCAGTCAACTCACCCAGATACTTTGTCATTTCCACGATTTCCGGCGACGGAAGCGGTTTCCAGAGTTCGGTAATGTACACATCGTCGGAGTAGCCATTGAAAATGGACAGGGTGCCTGCACAGATAAGTTTCTTTATTCCTGCCTTAACCGCTGCGCTGAAAAGGACGTGGGTGCCGCGCGTCGCTAAGTCGAGCAAGGTCTGTTCACGCTTTAGTTCGTCGGACGGTAGGTTTGTCGGTGGCTCGCCGGTATGGATGAGGAGATCAATCCCCCGAACCGCTGCCCACGAATCGTCGGGATCCAAGATATCTCCCTGAATAAAGTCGCAGCCTTCTGCTACGTCAACCGGTACACTGTCCATGAGGCGCACGCTGTGGTCAGCCTTCAGTTCAGACGCTATCGCCTGTGCCAGTTGACTGGACCCACCGGTAATGAGAATGTTCATTGAGTTACCCCCTTTTGCCTTTTTCCTCATCATATCAGAAAGGCTTGCCCCTGTCAATTTTTTTCCTCCCCTCCACTGAAGGATGATATAATAAACGAAAGAAAACGTATGTTACTGTTACACCGTCCGATGCAATAGAAAGCTGCCGTTGTAAGAAAGGATAGCTCCTTGCAAGACAGTCAGTATCGCCAAATCAAGAGAGTTGCTGTGGTTGGGGCAGGGACAATGGGCGCTCAGATTGCTGCCCATATTGCCAACGTCGGAATTCCATGTGATCTGCTGGATATCCCACCCACGGAACTAACCGCTGAGGAACGTGCCAATTACCTGACGCTCGACAATCCTGTTGTACGGAATCGGATCGCACAATCGGCTCTGGATCGGATGAAAGGCGCGAAAACTCGATCGCCGTTTTATGTCCCCGACGCTGCGGGGTTGATTCGGGTTGGCAACTTTCACGATCACGCCGAATGGTTGGCGGATGTGGACTGGATTATTGAGGCGGTAACCGAAAACCTTGATGTTAAGAAGCGGGTACATGCGCGGATCGACCAGCATCGCAGGGGCGGCACACTGGTGAGTTCCAATACGTCCGGGATTTCAATTCGCACCATTGCTGAAGACCTCTCGGCGGATTATCAAGAATGCTTTCTCGGCACACATTTCTTCAATCCGCCGCGCTATATGTACCTGATCGAGGTCGTTCCAACGGAGGTAACCCGCCCGGATCTGGTCGAATTCATCTCCGGTTTTGCAGAACACACGCTTGGCAAGGGGGTCGTCCGTTGTAAGGATACACCGAACTTTATCGCCAACCGGATCGGTATCTTCTCAATTATGCATGCCATCCACCTAATGCTTGAGGAGGGGTATACTATTGATGAGGTGGATGCGATTACGGGTCCTCCAATGGGGCGTCCTCGCAGCGCGACCTTTCGCTTGGGAGACATCATTGGTCTCGACGTTCTCGTGGATGTGGCAAACAACGTCTACGAAAATGCGCCTAACGATGAACGACGTGAAGTGTTCCGGGTTCCTGATTTTATCTTACAGATGGTTAAAAAGGGGTGGCTTGGTGAGAAAACTGGGAGTGGCTTCTATCAGAGACGCCGCGGCGAAAACGGCAGCGAAATCTGGACACTGGACTACAATACACTTGAATACGCACCCCGTTCGGAGGTGCGGTTTGATTCGATCGGTAAAGTCAGACGAACTGCCGATGCGGAGGAGCAACTGAAGGAACTAATTCGCAGCGCTGACCGTGCGGGTCGGTTTGCGTGGGAATGCCTCAGTCATACGATGTGCTATGCGGCGACACGCATCCCCGAAATTGCCGACGATCTGGAGAGTATTGATAAGGTAATGAAGTGGGGGTTCAATTGGGAACTTGGGATCTTTGAAGCGTGGGACGCGATCGGTGTGCCGGAATCTGCTGCACGGATAAAATCCGAGAACTATGCCATTCCGTCGCTTGTGGAGAACCTACTGGAATCGGGGCATACTTCATTCTACAAGACATCGTCCACAAGTAAGCCTGTGAAATCCAATGCAGACGCAAGTCTCATCGACATGGGTGATGGTGTCCTATGTCTCGAATTTCACAGTAAGATGAACACGATCGATAACCCGAGCATTGAGATGATGTTTGAAGCACTCGATGAGGTGGAACGTAATTTTGAGGGACTTGTCATCGGGAATCACGCGGACAACTTCTCTGTCGGTGCCAACCTCGCTTTGATGCTTGAGCGGGCGCGAAACGGGGATTGGGAGGCACTTGAGACGATGATCTCCGCTTATCAAAGGGCGAACATGAGATTCAGACTCTCCCCGAAGCCGGTCGTCGCTGCCCCCGCTGGCATGGCGCTTGGTGGTGGCTGCGAGATTGCGTTCGGTGCAGACCGCATCTGTGCTGCTGCTGAAACTTATATCGGCCTAGTCGAGGTGGGAGTTGGGCTTATCCCCGCTGCGGGCGGCGTAAAGGAGATGGCAATCCGCTGCTTGGAGGGTGTTCCGTTGGATACAGGTGATGAAGCGTTTCCATACATTAAGTGTGCCTTTGAAACCATTGCCTACGCCAAAGTGTCTGAAAGCGCTGTGGGCGCAAAGCAGCTCGGTTACCTCCGTGATACCGACACCGTTTCAATCAATCGAGGGCATCACCTTCAGGATGCCAAGCAGCTGGTGTTGGCGGTGGGCGCAGAAGGGTATCAGGAGCCGCAACCGAGGGGGGTGTTTGTACTGGGTGAAACGGGGCTTGACCGATTGAGATCGGAGATTGATCTTGCACATCGTGCCGGGCAGCTCAGCGACCACGACGTGAAAATCTTGAATCAATTGGCATACGTCCTTTGTGGTGGGGAACTTTCTACCCCGCAATCTGTATCCGAGGACTATCTCCTTGAACTGGAGCGGGAAGCGTTTCTCGGTCTCTGTGGTGAGGAGAAAACGCATCAGCGAATTGAGTACACCCTCAAGACAGGGAAGCCGTTGAAGAATTAGACGCAAACTATAGTGAATTCTAAAAATAAATACTTTCGCCCCCGGTAGGTGCGGTTT